>CAYYIT010000007.1:0-65548 GCA_964472035.1 uncultured Ruminococcus sp. | reverse complement strand
CCAGCCCTGCGCCAGAGGCGCAGTGGCTGGACGGGACTTTTTCGACAGACTGAGGGACTGCCAAAGGCAGTCCCTTTCATTGTGTTCAGTTCATTATGGTCTGTGCATCGGCAGCATTATAGGTGATGCCGGCGATCGTGATGGATTCGAGATTCTCAACATCGATGCAGTACTGGGTCGTCACGCCGGGATCCTCCAGCGTATCCATGGGCTGGAGCTCCATCTGGCACCTCCATTGGCTCCGGTCTTCTTCATCGGCAGTGTGCGGCTCCGTGCCGCCCAGAGCCTTGCAATAGCATTCCACCTCTGTGCCATCCTTGTATCGGATCACGGCAATGGCTGCAAAAGCGTGATCTGTGACGTTGTCTCCGAAGAGAAAAGCGTCGATGGCGTCATTCAGATCGCAGTATCGGTCAAATGTCAGACCGAGCGGCGAGAGTGTCAGCCCGTCGCTTTCCCAGTGCAGCCCGGAGGTTTCCGTCACCTGGATATCCTCGAAATGATATTCTGTATCTGCAATGGTGATGACAGCGGACTGCGGCTGTGTATCTGCGAAGAAATTCCCCTGCAGCGAGGTGATGACATCGCCGTCATGCTCGAACCACAATCCATAGCCGCCGGCCGGCTGGTCCAACGTAAAATCGATGACGGACAGATCAAAATTTTCCTTCTGTACGGCACTGCCATCCGGATTGGTGACGGAGAATGACAGCAGACCGAAGCCGTTGCAGTCATACAGCAGCTCGTCCAGCGTGAGAAGATAGGGTGCTGCATCGCCCTCAGAGACGACCGTTCCGGTACGGTTCACATCTGCAACATTGACCTCACCGCCCGTGAGCGGGATGCGGCTCCTGCCGACTGCGGAGGAAACCGCAACGGCGGCCGTTGTACCGAGTACTGCTACACAGGCAGCGGCGATCAGACACTTGCGCAGACGATGGCTCCTCCGGATCGGCTTGGTCTCCTGCTTGGCAAAAGCGGCAAGATACTGCGCGCGTTCCTGCGCGGACATTTCTTCCGTAATGGGTTCGGTATGGGTGAATTCATTCATACATTCATAAATATTCTGATTCATAAAGCTCATCCTTTCTTTGGTCTGGGTGTACCGGATGGGATCACGCGTTCCGGATACTGCTTGCGGATGCGTTCTTTGGCACGGGTAGCGCGCTTGTAAATGCCGCTTTCTGAGATGCCCTGTTTCTGTGCAAGTGCGCTTGCGCTTTCGCCGTCAGCGTATAGTGCGATCAGGAGCGTGCGATCCTCCGGCGGCAGGATGTCAAGCAGCGCTTCGGTTTCCGCGGAGAAGGCTTCTGGTTCGGGAGCGGCAATGCCGATACCGCGATCCGTGCATTCCTCCAGTGAGAGCGTCTGCAGCCGTCTGAGATGCTGTCTCCGGTAATCGATCGCGCGATAACGGCAGATCGCCGCGATCCAGCTGCGCAAAGTGCTGCGTTCAGGATCGAATTGCTCCATATGCTCCCAGATGCTCCACAGTACATCGCCGATGCATTCCTCCCTGACTTCCACAAGGGAACCCAGATACCGGTACACAACCGATTTGATGGTATTGCCATGCAGTTCCAGCAGCGTTTCCATCGCATGCGTTTCGCGCCGGAGTACCATTTGCCTGATCCGATGATCCTCCATATACGGAACCTCCTCTCCTTACAGATATTCTGAAAGACCTTTCACTAATGATTACGAATGCTGCACCGTGTTTTTGGACAGAATTCAAAAATAAATTGTAAAATTTGCAAAAAAGGCTTTACTTTTATGCGATACTGTGTTAAAATATAAATAACGATATACAGAAAGGAATCTGATACTATGAAACGTGGAAAGATCAATCCTGATGTTCTCGATGAGCTTTACGACGCAGTTCTGTGCCTGAAGACCCGTGAGGAGTGCAAAGCATTTTTTGAAGATCTGTGTACCGTTCTGGAACTCCAGACCATGTCCCAGAGATTACAGGTGGCAAAGATGCTGCGTGCGCATCATGTGTACAGTGATATTGTGACTGCTACCGGTGCAAGCACAGCCACCATCAGCCGCGTCAACCGTTCTTTGAATTATCAGAGCAACAACGGCTATGACATTGTGTTTGAGCGCTTACAGGACAAGCCGTTTACGGATGCCAATCCCGGAATGGAAACCGGCGGATCATCCGATTTGTAAGGCGTAAGAGCATCCTCCTGATCTGATCGGAGGGTGCTGCTTTTTTTGAGGTGTTTTCTGCCGTAAGCCTTGATTTTTTGCGGTTTGTATGATACAATGGAACTGATATTGAAAACAGGAGTGAGACCCTATGAAAATAGAAACACTGATGCTCGGCGAGCTTTCCGCCAACTGCCATGTGCTGGATTGCGGCGACGGTCTTTGTGCGGCGATCGATCTCGGCAATGATCCCGAGCAGCTGCTGCGTTTCCTGAAACGCAAGGAGCTGCGTCTTGCGGCGATCCTGCTGACGCATGGGCATTATGATCATATCGGCGGCGTGGAGGCCGTCCGTAAGGCGACCGGAGCGACGGTCTATATCCATGAAGCGGATGCACCCATGCTCGAGAGCGCACAGCGCAATCTTGCAAGCCATATCACACCGCTGCCATACGAGGTCGTGAAGGAATACCGCACCGTTTCCGAGGGCGATGTGCTCACGATCGGCAGCTGTCAGATCACCGTTCTGCATACCCCCGGCCATACCCCCGGCGGCGTCTGCTATCGGGTGAAGGATGTTCTCTTTACTGGGGATACGCTCTTTGCAGGCAGCATGGGCAGAACTGATCTCGGCGGTGATCCGGCCGAAATGCGCGCATCCCTTAAGCGCCTGGCATCCCTTTCGGGGGACGCTGCGGTCCATCCTGGACATGGCGGTTCCACGACACTCGAGCAGGAACGCCGCACCAATCCCTATCTGAGGAGTCTGCTATGAACCAGAATTACGAATATGCATTGATCTTCCGCAATCATCAGTTTGAATATGAAGTACACGCGATCTCAAAGCTCTTTGTTCCGGATGTGCGCTTCCGGATCTGCGCCGACGGCGTGATTCCGGAGGACGTCCCGAACACCATCCTCACCGAGATCGGCGATGGCATGTGCAGGGTCGTGATCGATCTCCACGGTAAGCATCGGGAGGCCTCCGCACTGCTCCGCGAAGGAGATGCGGAGTATTCGCTCTGCCATCTGCTGTATTTTGTACTGCGGGAAATGACCGGCTATACGCCGCCATGGGGCATGCTGACGGGCATCCGTCCCGTGCGCAAGGTCGTGCAGCTGATGGATACCGGCAAGACCGCGGACGAAGCCTGCAGCATCCTGCAGGACCGTTACCGCATTTCCGACGAGAAGCTCCGCCTCGCGCGTGAGACAGCACTTGTCCAGTACCCCATCCTTCCGCATAACCGGAAGGAGATCGGCTTGTATGTATCCATTCCGTTCTGTCCCACCAGATGCAGCTATTGCTCGTTTGTTTCCCATTCCATCGAAAGTGCAGGCAATCTGATTCCTGCTTATGTGGAAAAGCTCTGTGATGAGATCCGGATTCTCGGAGAAATGATCCGCCGTCATGATCTTTCGGTGCAGTCGGTCTATATCGGCGGAGGAACGCCCACGACCCTGACTGCCGATCAGATGCGCATGCTCATGGAGGCAATCGCGCAGCACATCGACATCGCCGGTGCAAGGGAATACACCGTCGAGGCCGGACGTCCCGACACCATCACGGAGGACAAGCTCCGTGTGATCCGTGATCTGGGAGCCACACGCATTTCCGTCAATCCCCAGACGCTGCAGGACAGCGTCCTTGAAGCCATCGGCAGACGGCATACCTCCCAGCAGACCCACGATGCGTTCCGCATCGCAAGAGAACTTGGCTTCGATGATATCAACATGGACCTGATCGCAGGCCTTCCCACCGATACCTACGAGGGCTTCTGCGATACGCTGCAGCGTGTCATGGCACTGCAGCCCGACAGCATTACTGTACATACCCTGACGCTCAAGCGTGCTGCGGAACTCTATGGCACCAGCCATGCCGAGCGTGTGCATGCGGTGGAATCGATGGTGGATCATTCCGCGCAGCATCTCGCAGAGGGCGGCTATCGTCCCTATTATATGTACCGTCAGAAGAATACCATCGGCAATCTTGAGAATATCGGTTATGCCAAACCCGGCAAGGAGAATCTCTACAATATCCTGATCATGGACGAGACCCAGACGATCCTCGGCGCAGGATGCGGTGCTTCCACAAAGCTTGTGGAAGAGAACGGCAGGATCACCCGCGTGCATAACTATAAATTCCCCTATGAGTATATCCAGCAGTTTGACAAGCTCATGGAAAAGAAACAGACCATCGAAGAGATCCTTTTACGAATGGAGAACGAATATGCTGAAGAAGAATGAGATCTATGAAGCGGAGATCACCGGCATGACCTCGGAGGGCAGCGGTGTTGCCCGTATTGAAGGAATGGCGGTATTCGTTCCCCTGACAGCGGTCGGCGACCGGCTGCGCGTGCGCATCGTCAAGGTTCTGAAGCATTATGCCTTCGGCATCATCGAGACACTGTTCGAGCCTTCCAAGGATCGCAAGGAAGCGGACTGCCCCGTGTTCCGTCAGTGCGGCGGCTGCGTATTCCGGCATATCCGGTATGAAGCCCAGCTGCGGTATAAGGAGCAGGCGGTGCAGGACGCCTTTACACGGATCGGCGGCCTTTCTCCGGTGTTCGAACCGATCCTCGGTGCGGCCGAGCAGGACGGCTACCGCAACAAAGCGCAGTATCCCATTGCGAAGCAGGATGGAAAGCTCGTTTGCGGCTTCTATGCAAAGCACAGCCATCGTGTGATCCCGCAGCTCGACTGCGCGCTGCAGCCTGCGGTGTTCAGCGAGATCCTGCAGTTCCTGCTGCCGCTTCTGGACGAAGCGGAAGTGTCCGCATACGATGAACAGCAGGGAACGGGTCTGCTGCGCCATATCTATCTGCGGCGCGGCTATCACAGCGAGGAGATCATGCTCTGCTTTGTGGTAAGAAAGTCCATTCGCCGCAAGCTTGGCAGGGTGATCCCTGCTGTAACAGCGCGCTTTCCGCAGATCGTGAGTATCAGTGAGAATATCAATCCCGAACGCACCAATGTCATCCTCGGCAGCAGAACGGAAACGCTGCACGGCGCTCCGGTTCTCAAGGATACCATGTGCGGCAATTCCATCACGATCTCGCCGGAGTCGTTTTATCAGGTGAACACAGCCCAGGCGGAGCAGCTCTATGCCATCGCCAAGGAATATGCGCAGCTGACCGGCAGGGAAGTGTTGCTCGATCTGTACTGCGGTGCCGGAACCATCGGCCTTTCCATGGCGGACAGTGCTGCCAGCGTGATCGGTGCGGAGATCGTGCCGGAAGCGGTGGAGAATGCCGCGGAAAATGCAAGGCGCAGCGGTATCGATAACGCACAGTTTTTCTGCGGTGATGCCGGAAATGTCGCGCAGCAGCTCCATCGTGACGGGATCCGTCCCGATGTGATCGTGCTGGATCCCCCTCGTAAGGGATGCGATACGGTAACGCTCGATGCCGTCACAGCCATGCAGCCGGAACGGATCGTCATGATCTCCTGCAACCCGGCGACTGCCGCAAGGGATGCCGCCATCCTGACAGAAAAGGGCTACCGCCTTGAAAAGGTGAGACCCGTGGATCTGTTTCCACATACGGCGCATTGTGAAGTGGTGGCAGTGATGACAAAAGATGCTCGATGAGAAGGAAATCAATGGGATTATTGGTTGATTGAAAATGGAGGTACAAATGGCATTTGGTAAAACGATAGAGCTGTTTCTTGTAAATGGTACTGCAGATAGCCTGATTACAGCTGAATTGTCAAATTGGAATGGAAAAGCACTGAAAATCCCTCGTATTGAGGTTGTTCCTTGCCATCGTGATGATATCGTACAGGCCGGTGTCTATTTTCTGTTCTGCAAAGAGGATGATGGATCGGATTCGGTCTATATTGGTGAAGCTGAAAATGTCAGAGAACGATTGGTACAACATCTTCGAGATTATCAGGCGGAGAAAGAACGGTATTATTGGAATACAGCGGTGATTTTTATCGGACGCGATCTGAATAAAGCACTTATCCGCTATCTTGAAAATCGATTGGTGGAGATCGGTCGAAGCTGTAACCGCTACAGGATTCTAACAAAAAACACATATCGTAATACGGTGATGAAAGAATCCCAGATTGATGTTATGGAAGAGTTTGTTGATAATGTGAAAATTCTGCTCAATGCTTTGGGATATAAGGTGTTAGAACCGCTGCTGCAACCGGCTTTGGTGCAGCCAGCTGCGGAAAAAGAGAAGCTCTATATCAATATTGGTAATGCTTCCGCAATTGGTATCGTAACAGCAGAAGGCTTTGTTGTGTTCAAAGGCGCAAAGGTGAATGAAAAGACTTCTGTAAAATCCTTGGGTTCAGGAATAACAAAGCTGAGAGAGAAATTGTTTGCAGACGGAAAGGTTGACAGCCTGATGACTACAGAAGATATCTTGTTCAGCAGTTCTTCTGCAGCGGCAGATTTTGTGCTCGGATATAGTGTAAGCGGCCCGCGAACCTGGAAAAATCAGGCTGGATGTTCTTTGGCGGAACTTGAAAAAATGGCTACAAAGGAATAAGCGCTTCGGGTTCTAATGTTGTTTCATTGACACCAAAAGCCTCCCCATGACGGGGAGGCTTTTCTGATGCAAAACGAATGGATTACAGCATGGACTCGTACAGTGCAGTGATATCCTCCACGGAAGTGTCCTTCGGGTTGCCGGGACGGCAGGCGTCAGCATAGGCGGACTCTGCAAGGAACGGGATGTCCTCGCGCTTTACGATCTCCTTCAGATCCGCAGGAATACCAACGTCAGCGGACAGCTGCTTTACTGCATTGATCGCTGCTGCACGGTATTCTTCAACGCTCATGGATTCGGTGCCTTCCACGCCCATTGCTGCTGCAATGTACTTGTACTTGTCACCGGTAGCCTCTGCGTTGTATTCCATGACTACGGGGAGAATGATGGCGTTTGCGATACCATGGGGTGTATCATACAGTGCGCCCAGCGGATGTGCCATGGAGTGTACGATACCGAGACCAACGTTCGAGAATCCCATGCCGGCGATGTACTGGCCAAGAGCCATGCCTTCGCGTCCTTCGGGAGTGTTCTCCACTGCACCGCGCAGGGACTTTGCTATGATCTCAATTGCCTTGAGGTGGAACATGTCAGTCATTTCCCAGGCAGCCTTTGTGATAAAGCCCTCGATCGCGTGGGTCAGTGCATCCATACCGGTTGCAGCAGTCAGCCCCTTCGGCATGGTGCTCATCATGTCGGGATCCACAAACGCAACGATCGGAATGTCATGGGTATCCACACAAACCATCTTGCGGTTCTTTTCTTCGTCAGTGATAACGTAGTTGATGGTAACCTCAGCAGCGGTACCCGCGGTCGTCGGAACTGCCAGGATCGGAACACAGGGATTCTTGGTGGGAGCAACACCTTCAAGACTGCGCACATCTGCAAATTCAGGATTGGTGATGATGATGCCGATCGCCTTAGCAGTATCCATGGAGGAGCCGCCGCCGACAGCAATGATGTAATCCGCAGCCGCTTCCTTGCAGGCTGCCACGCCGTTCTGTACATTTTCAATGGTGGGATTCGGCTTGATATCGGAGAAAACGGAATATGCCATGCCGTTCTGGTCGAGCAGATCGGTCACCTTTGCGGTGAGCCCGAATTTGATCAGATCGGGGTCGGAGCAGACGAGAGCCTTCTGGAAGCCGCGGCTCTTGACTTCTGTGATGATATCGCCGATCGCGCCGGCGCCATGATAGGATGTTCCGTTCAGTACAATTCTCTGTGCCATAAAAATAGATCCTCCTTAGTAAATTCTGGAATGGTGTTCAGTGAAAACAGCGTACCATTGCTGCTCTTGTTAATAGTATACCATACTTCCGCTGGTTTGTCAATAATTTTGTATTGATATTACAAGAATGTTCAGGCGTGACATCATCTCTCATCGGTACGGAATTGACAAGCCTTCGCATTTATAGTATAATAGACAGGATGACTGCGCAGGGATGCGCAGAGGAGAGGAGTGTAACGGTAATGGAGGATTTCTGGAAGACGCTTTACACGCAGATCACATGCAGGATGGCGGTGCTTCTGATCATACTTGCCCTGCTGACGGGATTTCTGGGGCTTCTGTTTACTTATGTTGCACTCTGGATCGGTGTGATCCTTCTGATCAATGCAGGGATCGCGTTTCTGATCGGAACAGCGGCATTGATCGCTCATTGGATGCACCAAGGCAATAATAGGAGGCAATGATGAAAAGAGAACGACTCGGAAGCCGTTTAGGCTTCATTCTGCTGAGTGCCGGCTGTGCGATCGGCATCGGCAATGTGTGGAAATTTCCCTATATGGCAGGTGCGAACGGCGGCGGACTGTTTGTGCTGATCTATCTGTTCTTCCTGATCGTGATGGGAGTTCCTGTTATGACCATGGAATTTTCTCTGGGACGCGCCAGCCAGAAAAGCCCTGCAAAAATGTACCAGGCACTTGAAAAAGAGGGACAGAAGTGGCATTGGCACGGAATGATATCCGTCATCGGTAACTACCTTCTGATGATGTTCTATACGACCGTTTCGGGATGGATGCTGTACTATTTTGTGGCAACTGCCAAAGGTGATTTTGTCGGGCTCGATGCCGCCGGTGTCGGCAGTTATTTTGACACTGTGCTTGCGGATCCTGTGATCATGGTACTGTTCATGGCAATTACCGTTGCGCTGGGATTTGTCGTTTGTTCCTTCGGTCTGAAGAACGGTCTGGAACGCATTACCAAGTGGATGATGATCGCGTTGATCCTGATCATGATCGTTCTGGCAGTCAACAGTTTCTTTATGGACGGCGGCGAGGAGGGTCTGAAATTCTACCTGCTCCCCGATATCAGCAAAATTCAGAATGTCGGCCTCGGAAATGTCATTGTCGCGGCAATGAACCAGGCGTTCTTCACCCTAAGCCTCGGTATGGGTGCCATGGCGATCTTCGGCAGCTATATTGACAAGGACAGAGCGCTGATGGGCGAGGCAGTCAATGTGGGACTGCTGGATACGTTTGTAGCACTCTGCTCCGGCCTGATCATCTTTCCGGCATGCTTTGCCTACGGTGTGGAGGTGGACAGCGGTCCGAGCCTGATCTTCGTGACGCTTCCGAATATTTTCAATCATATTCCCCTCGGCAGACTCTGGGGAAGTCTCTTCTTTGTGTTCATGTCCTTTGCGGCACTTTCCACTGTTCTGACCGTGTTCGAAGGCATCATTGCCTGTACGACCGATCTGTTTGCATGGAGCAGAAAAAAAGCCTGCGCAGTCAATGGCATCCTGATGTTTGTCCTTTCTCTGCCCTGTGCACTTGGCTTTAATCTTCTGAGCGGCGCAGCCCCCTTCGGAGCCGGCAGCACCATTATGGATCTGGAAGATTTCATCGTCAGCAACCTGATCCTTCCGATCGGATCTCTCGTTTTCATCCTGTTCTGTACGAGCAAAAAGGGGTGGGGCTGGGAGAATTTCACAAACGAAGCCAATGCCGGCAAGGGTCTGAAGGTACGTCGTTTTATGCGCGGCTATATGACCTATGTCCTGCCGGTCATTGTCCTGATCGTATTTGTCATTGGTCTTGTTAATTTTGTAAAGAGCCATATGTAAGGAGAAGATTATGAAAAAAATGACTGCTGCAGCAATTGCTGTACTGACGCTGGCTGCCGTTGGCTGTCAGAAAAAAGAAACAGAGGATTCCAAGGCGCCGGATTACACCCTGACGATCATGGAGAGTGCGGAGGAGGGAACGGCTTCTTCTACGGAAGAAACAGAATCTCCTTCCGAAACAGCCGCTGCTCCGTCTGAAGAAGCAACGGACGCGGCTCCCGTTACGACGGAAGCTTCTCCGACAGAAACAGAACCTGCTGCATCCGAAGAAGAAACGTCGGAGGAGGCTGAGCAGGAAACGGAGACCTTTGTTGCCGGTGAAACGGATGATGCTCTGATCGGCACATGGGAATATGAGAATGGCTTCCGTATACAGCTCATGGAACAGAATGCAATGGTCATGTTTGTGGATTACTCTGGTGTCATGAATTTTGACGACGGCTGCTTTTCCATCGGTGAAATGGATTGTTCCATCAGTGCGGATGCTGACGGAGTGACCGCGGTCTATGACAATGAAACCATCCTGCATATGACGCCTGAATCCGGAACCAATTCCGTCTCCCTGCAGGGTCTCTACCATCTGGAGGATTGCTATGTGTACGATTCGGTGGCCGGCGTCCTGACGGAGAATTACTATATTCTCCTTGAAGGCGAGAAGCTCTTCCTCGGAACAACAGGCTTCTACAACGCCGCTGATGGGGAGCTGCTCCTGTTCAGCGCAGGTGATACACTGACGCTGCAGTATGAGATCCATGAAAAGGCACTGGTCATCACGGATGAAAATGACCAGACTGACGTGTTGACGAAAATGGAATAAAATGTGCCATTTTCGTGAAATCTGCAGAATTTCGAATGAATCGCTTCGTACAGATTCGATATTTTTTGTTCGATATTCCTATTTTTTGCGAAAACTCTTGATTTTAGCGCGGTAATATGCTATAATCTAACAATACATCGGATGTTTTCGATGTGAATAACATAATGAGGGAGAGAAAAATATGAAGAATCTGAAAAAAGTACTTCTGATGATGATGGCAATTGCAATGCTCGCAACAGTCGGCTGCGGCAAGAAGGATGATGACAAGGCAGATAAGGACAACAAGTCCGAAGTAAGTGACAAGGATAGGGACGACGAGGACGAAGACGAAGAGGACGAGGACAAGAAGGATAAGGAAGACGAGGAAGAGGAAGAAGATTCCAGACGCGAAGAGGCGGAGGATGAAGAATCGAGACGTGAGGAAGAAGAGTCCAGACGTGAGGAAGAAGAGTCCAGACGTGAGGAAGAAGAGTCCAGACGTGAGGAAGAAGAATCCAGACGCGAGGAAGAAGAGTCCAGCGTGGACGAAGACAGCGAGGATGAAGGCGGCGTTTCCGCTGGTACCGGCGATCTGACAGGCTTCTGGAACTTTGACGATGGGTACGACAGCGGCTATATCCAGTTCACGGATTCCGAGATGATCATCTATTTTGACATGACGGATACCATGCACTTCACAGACGGCGAGTTCTGGATCGAAGGTGTTGACGAGGAAGAAGGCGTTGCGGAGATCCAGGAAGAGATCGTGGATGATCAGCTGGTCGTAAAGGCAGTGAACTTCGAGACCGAGGAAGAATTGGTATTCCTGGTGCTTGAGGCTGTTGACGGTCAGGATGTAGATTCCCTGCAGGGCCGCTACACGCTGGTGGATTCTGAGGAAGAGTCCATTGCAATGTATGCCGGTGAGGACATGTATTTCTACATCGACGGTGAAGAAATGCTGCTCGGCATGGCAACAGAGTGCGAGTATACCGGTGATAATACTCTGACCATGTCCTATGACGGTGAAAGCGAAGATATGACCTATGAGTTTGAGGGTGAAACCGTGATCCTCACAGATTCCTATGGCGACGAAATGGAACTGACCAAGAAAGACTGATAATGCAAACGCTCCCCGCCGTAAGACGGGGAGCGTTACTGTATATTGCACAAATACCCTGCCTTCTGGCAGGGTATCAGAACTATCTCTTTTTGGGATCGGGTATCCTTGTGACGGCAAGAATGGTGATGTTATCCGTACTGCCATTGGCAAGTGCAAGATCCGTCAGCATTCGCAGACGGCGCACTAAAGGCTTTGGCAGCGCAAGGATCTCTTCAATTTCGGTACTCTCGGCGTAGTCGGACAGCCCGTCCGAACAGAGCAGCAGGATATCGCCGTAATCGACTGTCTCCTCACTGCAACGGACGTCAAGCTGGGGGATGGCGGACAGATTTCCCAGAACGGGGAAGATGATGTTGCGATGGATATGATTCTGTTTTTCTTCCTTGGTGATCGTTCCCTCATCAAACAGCATCTGCACCAGTGACTGGTCGCGTGACAGCTGCGTCAGGCAGCCGCTGCGGTACCGGTAGAGTCTGGAATCGCCGACGTTGATCGTATGCAGGCGGTCGTTCTCATCAATGCCGATCCCGCAGAGCGTGGTCTGCATATTGAAATCCTCCGCGTGCTGTCTTCCGTGCGCCGCGAGTGTATGATGGATCTCCGTCAGGATCTCCGTCATATTCAGACGGCTGGAAAAGCTGACATCCTTCAGCAGGTTCAGGCACATGGAAGAAGCCAGTTCTCCCGACTGTTCGCCGGAAACGCCATCGCAGACCGCAGCCAGGAATGGTGCAGCAGCGTTGATCTCCGTCATGCCCTCTGTCAGAACGGTTTTGTGAATCATGAAGGCATCTTCATTATGCGGACGGATGCCCTTGTCCGTAATTGCGCAGCAATAATACATGTGTTATCTCCGGAATCGTATATCTTTTTATTTTGGATCGAAGGCCCTTCTCATATGATGGTGGGCCGGTATGGATCAGGTTTCGCTGTAGTTGCCAAGGAATTTGAAGTATTCAAGCTGTTCTGCAAGCTCGGAGAGCAGCGCGCCGACGTGCTTGTCACGGATGTTTCCGTTGAAGTCGAGGTAGAACATCACTTCAAAGCTGCCGTCACGCATCGGACGGCTCTCCAGCTTCTGGAGGTTCAGACCGCAGATGACGAATTTGCTCAGCAGGCGATAGAGCGTTCCTTCCTCATGAGGAAGCTTGAGCATGACAGAGATCGAGTCCGCATCCTCCGGAAGCAGCAGATCCTTGGAAATGCAGATGAACTTTGTGTAATTCGGCACATAATCGGAAATATGATCACGAAGGATCTCAAGCCCGTGCAGCTTTGCACAGTTTTCGGAACAGATCGCAGCGTACGGCTCCGGACTTTCCGCAACCATCTTTGCCGCAGTTGCGGTATTGCCGTAGCTGTTCGGGGTAAGTCCCTGCTTTGCGATGAATTCGGAACACTGCATCAGCGCCTGCGGATGGGAGAATACTTCGCGGACGTCCTCCAGTCCGGTTCCGGGCTTTACCGCGAGACAATTGGTGATCTCGACAACAGTGGTCTTGCTGATATAAAAATTGTATTTGCTCATCAGGTCGTAGGCCTGTACAACACTGCCGGCGGTCGAATTCTGGATCGGAATGATGCCGTATTTTGTGTCGCCGTTCTGCACAGCCTCAAAAACGTCTGCAAAGGACGAATAGAAAATGGGAGTACATTCCTCACCGAAGATCTGCTTTGCGGCAGTTTCGGCATTGGCACCTGCTGTGCCCTGGCAGGCAACGCTGCAGCCGGAAGAGGGAAGGAATGCGTTATAAGTATAGGGTTCCTCCTGCTTCATGATCTCACGGTACTGCAGATGCTTGCTGATGTCCATGATGTTCTTGAACAGATGTGCCGTGGGGGCCTTGAGAGGTTCCGGTGCCTGATCGGAAACACGCTTGATGATCTCTTCCTCACGCGCGTTCTGAAAAATCTGAAGATGATGTTCCTTTTTGTAGATTGCCACCTGGCGGCAAAGATCCATTCGTTTTGAAAATGCTTCGATAATTTCCTGGTCAAGTTGGTTGATTCCCTGACGAAGTTCATCCAGATTCATGGTTGCTACTCCCTTCGACACCCGTTCAGAATTGAAAAATCCGCTGTATCCGGCACCCGAATGAGCGAAGTAACGGCTGTATTCAATATTATACATAATTTTTTCAAAAAAGTCAACATAAAAATGGGATTAGGTATTGAAAAAGCAGACGGTTTTATGTTATAATATAAAGTGCATGAGAATGTTCAGGCCTCAGTGCGCCTTCAGGAGTGAAACAATGAGAATACTTGGAATCGATCCCGGCTATGCGATCGTCGGTTTTGGCGTAGTGGATTATGCCGGTGCAAATTTTGCACCAATTGAATACGGAGCCATTCTGACCGAGGCACATACGCCCTTTACGGAGCGCCTCTGTGCGATCGATACCGATATGCAGGAGATCCTGCGCCGGTACGAGCCGGACTGCATGGCGATCGAACGGCTGTACTTTACGACCAACCGTACGACTGCCATTGATGTTGCACAGGCAAGAGGGATCCTTATCCTTGCGGCAGCCAAGCGGAATATTCCGGTTTTTGAGTATACCCCCCTGCAGGTGAAGCAGGCCGTTGTCGGCTACGGTAAAGCGGAGAAGCGGCAGGTGATGGATATGACACGCCGGATCCTGAAGCTTGAGCAGATCCCGAAGCCCGATGATGCTGCTGATGCACTCGCCATTGCCATCTGTCACGGGCACTGCTGCCGCGGCAGAAGATAATGGGCTTGATTTGGGGGAAGCATAGGAAAAGAGGAGATGTCCATGATTTACAGTGTAGCAGGAAAACTGATCCATAAGGAAGCAACGCTTGCTGTGGTGGAGTGCGCCGGTGTCGGCTATGCATGCCGTACGACGCAGACAACACTTGCAGCGCTTGGCGCGATCGGCAGTGATGTCCGATTGCTCACGCATATGTCCGTTCGCGAGGATGCGGTGGAGCTGTTCGGTTTTGCCACACAGGAGGAGCTTTCCTGTTTTCAGATGCTGATCACAGTGTCCGGTATTGGCCCGAAGGCCGCGATCGCCATCCTGTCCGATCTGACACCGAATCGTTTTGCACTTCTTGTTGCGTCCGGCGACAGCTCCGCCCTGACCAAGGTGAAGGGCGTCGGCAAGAAATCCGCCGAGCGCATTGTCGTTGACCTGAAGGATAAGCTTGCAAAAACCAATCCGGCAATGCAGGCAGCTGCTGCACCTGCGGGCAATGCAGGCGGCGGCGACAGCATCTCCGAAGCACTTGCGGCACTCTGCGTGCTGGGCTACCGGCAGGAAGAAGTCATGCCCGTTCTGCTCCGGCAGGATGAGCAGTTGTCACCCGAGGAACTCATTCGTCTGACCCTGCGTGAAATGGGAAGACGTAAAAAATAAAAATGGAGGAATCAACTATGAATCTCGACGAATTACTGAAAGCAGCCATTAACGACCCGTCCAAGCGCTCTGCATTCCTGCAGACCCTGATCCGCAGTGATATCTATGTCATCTGCAAAGCGCCCGTCAAGCACGGCGAAAACAATGAGGGTGTCCAGATGGAGCTGATCACGATCCAGAATCCTGAGGGCGATCTCTTCATTCCGTTCTTTACCAGCTACCGTGCGCTGCAGCAGTTTGCAAAGCGCTATGTAGAATGCTACAAGCTCAATTGCCTGCGTTTCTTTGACCTGATCCAGAATGTTTCTGCGGTACTGAACCCCAACTCCTACGGTAAGGAATTCAGCTCCCAGGAGATCAAGAGCATCCTGATGATCGCAAGAAACCTGCACATCAAGGCAATTTCCTATAATGAAGCTGAGATCATCAGCTATCGTGTACCGCAGCGTTCCATGTCCCATATCACAAGAGCAGCCTCCAAGTTCTTTGCAGCGCAGAGCAACGTGGACAGCGCGTATATCATGGAAATGGTACGCGGCAGTGAGAAGCCCCAGATCCTCATCGTTGTGGATATGCTGGGCAATACCAGAAAGCTCTTCGTTCCGCTCGCAAGAACCCTGTCCAAGGTGACCAAGAGTGCGGATCACCTTTGCTTCCTGAGCTATGAGCAGGAGATCGCCAAGAAGGCAGTGGACGGCATTACGCCCTTCTATGTCCGCAAGAAGAGATTCTTTGAAAAGTAAGTAACAGGAGTCGGAGTACATGATTGAAACAGGCGATTTTGCCATTGATAACCGTTTGGTGTCCGCGGAGGAATTCGAAGAGGATGGTGCCCTCGAAAAGGGACTACGCCCGCAGACATTGTCCGAGTACATCGGACAGGATAAGGTCAAGGAGAATCTTGCAATCTATATTGAGGCGGCAAAGCGTCGTGAAGGTGCACTGGACCACGTTCTGCTCTACGGCCCTCCCGGTCTTGGTAAAACCACGCTTTCTGCGATCATTGCCCGTGAAATGGGCGTAAATCTTCGCATTACGACCGGTCCTGCGATCGAGCGTCCCGGTGATCTTGCCGCGATCCTGACCAATCTCTCGCCGGGAGATGTTCTGTTCATCGACGAGATCCATCGTCTGAGCCGTGCCGTTGAGGAGATCCTCTATCCGGCACTCGAGGATCATGCGATCGATATCATCGTCGGAAAAGGTCCCTCTGCGCGATCCCTGCGTGTGGACCTTCCGGAATTCACGCTTGTCGGTGCAACCACCAGAGCCGGCCAGCTTTCCGCGCCGCTGCGTGACCGTTTCGGAATCGTACAGCGCCTGGAGCTGTACACGCCGGAACAGCTGGCGGACATCATCCGCCGCAGCAGTATGATCCTCGGGATCCCCTGCACACTTGACGGTGCGCTGGAGCTTGCGGGACGTTCCCGCGGAACGCCCAGAATTGCGAACCGCCTGCTCAAGCGTGTGCGTGACTTTGCCGATGTCATCGGCAACGGTGAGATCACGGAGGAGATCGCGCGTGTTGCGCTGGATCGTCTGGAGATCGATCACCTCGGACTTGACAGCATCGACAGACGCATGCTGGATATGATCATCCGCGGCTATGGCGGCGGTCCGGTCGGACTGGAAACGCTCGCCGCTGCTCTCGGCGAAGAGGCAGTCACGCTCGAGGATGTCTGTGAGCCCTTTCTGATGCAGCTCGGCTTCCTTGCAAGAACACCAAGGGGCCGCTGTGCCACAAGGCTTGCCTACGAGCATCTCGGCTATCCGGTCGCACCGGAGCAGCCCGTCGACAGCGGACAGCTTCCGCTCGTTGACTGATTATGAACTAATATACAATAAGGAGACTATTATTATGGGTAGATTATTCGGTACGGATGGCGCAAGGGGCATTGCGATCACAGAACTGACATGTGAGCTGGCAATGCAGATCGGCAGAGCAGCAGCGATGGTGCTGACCAAGCATTCGAGCCATCGGCCGAAGATCCTGATCGGCAAGGACACCAGAATTTCCTCCGATATCCTGGAGGCAGCACTCTGTGCAGGCATCTGCTCCGTCGGTGCGGATGCGCAGATCCTCGGTGTGGTTCCTACGCCGGCAGTGGCATATCTTGTCAAAAAATGCGGTGCGGACGCCGGAGTCATGATCTCCGCATCCCACAACAGTGTGGAATTCAACGGCATCAAGCTGTTTTCCTCCACGGGCTATAAGCTCTCTGACGAGATCGAAGAGGAGATCGAAGCGCTGATCCTGGATCATCCGGAGCAGATCGCTCTTGTGGACGGTACTGACGTCGGCAGCATTACATACTATGCAGACGCAGCGGACGAATATATTGCCTACGTTGACAGCTGCATTGCAGCCAAGCCGGAGGGTCTGCGTGTTGCGCTCGACTGCGCAAACGGCAGCGCCTCCGCTACGGCAAAGACACTTTTCGAGCGCCTCGGTGCGCAGGTGATGCTCATCCACGCGGAGCCGGATGGTACCAATATCAACAAGGACTGCGGTTCCACACATATTGAAGATCTTATGGAATTTGTCGTGGAAAACCAGTGCGATATCGGCCTTGCATTTGACGGCGATGCCGACAGATGCCTTGCCGTCGATGAAACCGGCGAGCTGGTGGACGGCGACAAGCTCATTGCCATCTGCGCAAAGGCCTACAAGGATCAGGGCAAGCTGAAGGCAAATGCCGTAGTTGTGACTGTTATGTCCAATCTCGGCTTTACACATTTTGCTAAGGCAGAGGGCCTGAAAATGATCACCGCCAATGTCGGCGACAGATACGTTCTGGAAAAAATGCTTGACGGCGGTTATAATATCGGCGGCGAGCAGAGCGGCCATATCATCTTCCTGGATGAAATGACCACGGGCGACGGCCAGCTCTCCGGTGCGAAGGTGCTGGAGATCCTCAAGGCGTCCGGTAAGAAAATGAGTGAGCTTGCCGGCGTGATGGAAAAATTCCCGCAGGTGATGATCAATGTGAAGATCCCGAATCACCAGAAGGAAAACTGGAAGAATGACAGCGAGATCACCGATCTCATCGACCGCAAGGAAGAGCTCCTCGGCGATGCAGGAAGAATCCTCGTGCGTGAGAGCGGAACCGAGCCGCTGATTCGCGTGATGATCGAAGGCAAGGATTTCACACAGATCAATGATATGGCAATGGAAATTTCGGAAAAGATCCGTGAACGAGTTGGCAGATAAGGAGAGAATGGCTTGAGAGCAGCAAAAAACTGGGAAGCCTATCGTGTAATTGATACTTCCGACGGAGAAAAACTTGAGATCTGGAATGGCGTAAGTCTGATCCGTCCCGATCCTCAGGTACTCTGGAAAACAAAAAAGACAGCAAAGCTCTGGACAACAGCGGACGCCCACTACCATCGCAGCAGCAGCGGCGGCGGTAAGTGGGAATTCCACGCAAAGCTTCCGGAGCAGTGGGAGCTCCCCTACAAGGATCTGAAGTTCCAGATCCGTCCTACCGGCTTTAAGCATACCGGTCTGTTCCCGGAACAGGCCGTTAACTGGGACTTTATGGATGGCCTGATCCGCGGCGCGGGCAGACCCGTGAGCGTCCTCAATCTCTTCGCCTATACCGGCGGTGCAACGCTTGCCTGCGCCAATGCAGGCGCGTCCGTCTGCCATGTGGATGCCTCCAAGGGCATGGTGCAGTGGGCAAGGGAGAATGCAACACTGTCCGGCCTGCAGGACAAACCCATCCGCTGGATCGTCGATGACTGCGAGAAGTTCACCCTCCGTGAGATCCGCCGCGAAAAACGCTATGATGCGATCATTATGGATCCTCCCAGCTACGGCAGGGGCCCCGGCGGCGAGGTGTGGAAGCTCGAAAACTGCATTTTTGACCTTGTGAAAAACTGTGTGAATGTCCTCAGCGACAATCCGTTGTTTTTCCTGATCAACAGCTATACCACCGGACTTTCTCCGTCCGTGATGGGCTATATTCTGGATCGCCTGCTCTGTCCGAAATTCGGCGGCCATGTGTATTTCGATGAGATCGGTCTGCCCGTTGAGGAAAGCGGCATGTGCCTGCCCTGCGGTTCCACTGCTGTATGGTGCAGGGAGGATGCAAGCGAAGCATTCCGAAGCGAGGCGTTCCGATGAGTGCGATCATTGAGGCAAAGCATCTGGTATTCCGCTATCCTGCCGGCTTTGAAGAGGAAGAGCAGGAACAGAAGCAGAGCGAGCCGGTGCTGAAGGATGTCTCGATTACGATAGAAAAAGGCAGCTTTGTAGCAGTTCTCGGACATAACGGAAGCGGTAAGTCCACCTTTGCAAAGCATATCAATGCCATTCTTGTGCCCGATGAGGGTAAGGTCTATGTGGAGGGGCTGGATACCTCCGATGAGGAGAACCTCTTTGCGATCCGGCAGAAAGCCGGTATGGTGTTCCAGAATCCCGACAACCAGATCGTTGCAACCATTGTCGAGGAGGACGTGGCATTTGCCCCCGAGAACCTCGGCGTGGATCCTGCGGAGATCCGGCAGCGTGTTGATGCGGCTCTGAAGGCCGTGAAGATGTATGAATACCGGAACCATGCGCCCACGCAGCTGTCCGGCGGACAGAAGCAGCGTGTGGCGATCGCCGGTGTCATCGCAATGCAGCCCGACTGCATCGTCCTTGATGAACCGACCGCCATGCTTGATCCCCAGGGCCGGCAGGAGGTCATGGAGACCATCCGCAGGCTGAATCGTGAAAAGGGCGTAACGATCGTTCTGATCACGCACTATATGGAAGAAGCCGCGCAGAGCGACCGTGTGGTCGTGATCGATGGCGGCAGGGTCCTTCTGGATGACACACCCCGACGGGTGTTTAAACAAGTAGAAACGCTCAAATCCGTGGGACTGGATGTTCCGCAGGTGACCGAGCTTGCACACCTGCTCCGGCAGGAGGGGATCATGATCAGTGATGAGATCATCACCAATGACGAGTGCGTTGCGGCACTCGATGCATTGCTGCAGAACTGATCCCCTGCAAAAACAGACAAAGCATAAGGAATAGGATTGGTGAAGCCGTTGGGCATTTTAGAAACCGAAGCGCTGACATATACCTACAGTCAGGGGACACCCTTTGAAAAGACTGCGGTGGACCATGTCAGTCTGAAGATTGAAGAGAATACGATGGTGGGTGTCATCGGTCATACCGGTTCCGGAAAATCCACGCTGATGCAGCATTTCAACGGCCTGCTCCGTCCGACCTCCGGCAAGGTGCTGCTTGATGGCAGGGACATCTGGGCGGACAAGCAGAAAATGCGCGAGGTGCGTTTTCAGGTCGGTCTTGTGTTCCAGTATCCGGAGTACCAGCTTTTTGAGGAGACTGTCTACAAGGACATTGCCTTCGGCCCGAAGAATATGGGTCTGGACGAGGCGGAGATCAAAAAGCGTGTTCTGGAAACGGCCGAGATGATCGGACTCGATGAATCCCTGCTGCAGCGTTCGCCCTTTGCGCTGTCCGGCGGACAGAAACGCCGTGTGGCGATCGCCGGTGTGATGGCGATGCGCCCGAGAGTCCTTGTGCTCGATGAACCCAGTGCCGGTCTTGACCCCAAGGGCAGGCGCAAACTGCTGGGACAGATCAGGAATTATCAGAAAACAACAAAGAGTACCGTGCTGCTTGTCTCCCATAGCATGGAGGATGTGGCGCAGTATACAGAAAAGCTGCTCGTGATGAATCACGCAAAGCTCTTCTGTTATGATGATACGCCCGCTGTGTTCCGGAGAGGGGAGGAGCTGTGTGCAATGGGTCTGCGGATGCCGCAGATCGCCTCCGTGATGATGGAGCTTCGCCGCAGGGGCTATCCCATTCCCGAGGATGTCTACACGATAGAACAGGCAAGGGATGTCCTGCTTCCGCTTCTGAAGAAGGGGGGCGTCGCTGCATGCTGAAGGATATTACCATAGGACAGTTTTTTCCGGTGGACAGCCTTCTGCACCGTTTGGATCCGCGGTTCAAGATCATTGCAACGATGCTGTTCATTGTGATGCTCTTTATCGGCAAGAGCTTCTGGACACTGCTGCTTGGCGCAGTATTTGTGCTGATGGCGCAGCAGCTTTCCCATATTCCGTTAAAGATGATATGGAAAAGCGTCCGACCGATCGTTCCGATCCTGGCATTTACCGCTGTTTTGAATCTGCTGCTCATTGATGACGGCGAGACACTCTGGAAATGGCGGTTTCTTGAGATCACAGAGGGCGGTATCACGACCAGCATCTTTATGATGGCACGCATCATTCTGCTGATCGTCGGGTCGTCGCTTCTGACGTACACGACATCACCGATCCTTCTGACCGATGCAATCGAGGCGTTGATGTCACCAATGAAGAAAATCAGGTTTCCCGTGCATGAAATGGCGATGATGATGTCCATTGCGCTGCGGTTTATTCCGACATTGCTGGAGGAAACCGATAAGATCATGGCTGCACAGAAGGCGAGGGGCGCATCCCTCGATCACGGAAAGCTCATGGAACGTGTCAAAGCACTGGTGCCCATCCTTGTTCCGCTGTTCGTGTCCGCCTTCCGCAGAGCGGAGGAGCTGGCAACGGCAATGGAGTGCCGCTGCTACCGCGGCGGAGAGGGAAGAACACGGCTTCGTAAATTAAAGGCAGCACCGCGTGACTATGCTGCCCTGATGGTATGCATCCTCTTTCTGGCTGCTGCCATCGTGATCAATATTGCTGGGATATAAATAGGAAATCCGGGGAATCAATAATGAGGAGTATGATGTTATGGCAAAGAAGGTAAAAAGCAATCTTGAAAAACGGAAGGCTGCACACCAGCGTTCTGTTTCCAAGATTGTGCAGAAGACAGAAAAACGAAGTGACGGCTCTACTGTTGTCACGCTGCAGAGAAGCGGATTCTTCTACAATCATTTCTGGGAGATCCTCGCGTTCATTCTGCCGTTCCTGCTCATGGGAATCGGTTTTGCGATGGAAAAGATCCATCCGTTCGGAGACAGACAGTTCCTCGTAACGGACCTGTGGCACCAGTACTATCCGTTCCTTGAAACACTGCATGAAAAGCTGCAGTCGGGCGGATCGCTGCTGTATACCTGGCGTTCAGGTTTGGGATCCAATTTCCTGTCCTTGATGGCATATTACTGTGCAAGCCCGTTGAATCTGCTGACCATTTTCGTGCCGGCAGAGCATCTGCGCGAGGCGTTTACAGTGATCCTGATGCTCAAGCTTTCCTTTGCTGGCTTCTTCTTTGCAAAGATGCTGCGCTATGTGTTCGGAAAGAATGACATTTCCATCACCATGTTCGGCGTGATGTTTGCGCTTTGCAGCTACATGATGGGCTATTACTGGAACGTCATCTGGATCGATACCGTTGCCCTTCTGCCCCTTGTGATGCTTGGACTCGTTGCACTGGTGCGTGAAGGAAAATACCGTACCTACGTTATTTCCCTTGCACTTGCACTGTTTACGAACTACTATATCGCATACTTTATCTGTATCTTTACTGTCATCGCATTCTTCTGTCTCTGTCTGTTTGAGAAGCTGGATCTCAAGACCTTCGGCAAGCGTTTTGCCCAGATCGCAGGCTGTTCCCTGTGCGGCGCAGGACTTTCGGCATGGCTCCTGATCCCGACGTATCAGGCGCTGCAGCTGACGAACAGTGCGAACAATACCTTCCCGGATAAGATCAAGTACTATGAAAGCTGGGTGGACATTATCTCCAACATGCTCGCTTTCACAGATCCCACCGCCAAGAGCGGTCTTCCGAACCTCTATTGCGGCCTGCTCCCTGTGCTGCTGCTGGGTGTATTCCTTGCAGCAAAGGAGATCCGTATCCGCGAGAAAATTGCCGCTGTACTGATCCTGGTCTTCCTGATCGTCAGCTGCAATATGAATGTCCTCAACTTTATCTGGCATGGCTTCCACTTTACCAATATGCTGCCGTATCGTTTCTCGTTCCTGTTCTCCTTCGTACTTCTTGTGGCAGCGTACCGTGCATACCAGATCCTTTTGAACGAAAAGTTCAGTATTTCACTCTGGATCATGATGATCATCTCCGGAATCGTGTTCTGCACCGCAGCCTACTATGCGCGTCCCGACGAGAGCAAGCAGTATATCTGGGCAAGCGCGATCCTCGGTGCCATTTATGTGATCATCATCCTGCTCCGTGAGTTTGCCCCGAAGCAGGTGGTGCAGTGGCTGCTCGCCGCAGTGCTGACCTTCGAAATGGCTACCCAGGCGATCAATGGTGTGGATACCGTCGGAAGCTCCGACCGCAAAAGCTATCCTTCCAAGGGCAGTGATATCACGGTTCTCGTGGATCAGGCACAGGCGACCTCCGGTGAGTATTTCAACAGAACGGAGCTGACCAGCTGGTATACCCTCAATGACCCCTGTCTTTATAATTACGACGGCGTGTCCCAGTTCTCTTCCATGGCAAACAAGAGCGTGACGACGTTCATGCGTATGCTGAGCATTCCCGCAGGTGAGGCAGGCAACCGTTATTTCTATGTCAATACCTCTCCGCTGACCAATATGATGCTGACGATCCGTTATGTCCTTGCCAAGGACGGCTACAATGCCGATGCCAACATGACCGAGATCGGCCAGAGCGGTGCTGTGAAGATGTATGAGAACCAGTACTATCTCCCCATCGGCTACATGATGGACGAGGCAGTGGGTACCTACACCTTTGACACCTCAATGAATGCATTTGAGATCCAGAACGACCTGTTCCGGAAGATGACCGGACTCAATGAGGATCTCTTCACTGTGATCGATATCACCGATGTCGGACATACCGGCGTCAATGTTTCCCGTACCGGTCTCGGAATGTATCAGTATACTGTTGCTGAGGATGCTGATAAGACCAACCTCTATCTTAAGTATAACTATACTGCTCCGCAGGATGGTATGTACTACGCATTTACCCATATCAAGCAGACAACAGCAGCCAACTCTACTTCCAATGCAGATTACCTCGATGTGTACCAGGGCGATACCAAGCTCCATGGTTACAATACTGGCCGTCAGCCGTACATTACACCTGTGGGCCATTTTGCAGAAGGCGAACGTGTTACCCTCCGTGCCAATCTGAAGGACGAGACCGTCCGCGGCAGTGCCACTGTGTATTTCTGCAAGCTCAATCAGGATGTACTCGACCGCGGCTATGCACTGCTGGCTGATGAAAAGCTGGAGCTGACTGCATTCTCCGATACATCGTTCAGCGGTAATGTGACCGTGAAGGAGGATGGCTACCTGTACCTTGCAATGCCCTATGAAACCGGATGGAGCGCCAAGGTGGACGGCAAGTCCGTTGAGGTGGAACGTCTCTTCGGCGCGATCTGCGGTGTAAAGCTCACTGCAGGAACCCATAAGGTGTCCCTGCATTACAGTCCCAGCGGTTTTATCCCCGGTCTGATCATCTCCATCGGCTGCGCAGCTGTTCTTATTGTGCTGTGGTACCTTGAACGCCGCCGCAAGTCCGCTGCATCCGCTGCTGCCGGCGCTTCCGCTGCGGAAGAGATCGCAGCTGCTGAGGTCTCCGAAGAACAGAAGGACCTCGATGAGATCCTCTCCGAGGAACTGGATGACAAGAAGTTAAAGAAAAACAATGAATGATCCTGTGAAATGAGGAAAATGTGAGAAATTTGAAAGTAATGATGGCATACCGTGGTACAGCGTACCACGGTTACCAGCGCCAGAATAATGCCCTGACCATCCAGGAGGTCGTGGAACGCTGTGCAGGCAAGGTCCTGAATGAACCGATCACCATTCATGGCTGTTCAAGAACCGATACCGGTGTGCATGCCAAGCAGTACTGCTTTTCCGTGCAGACGAACAGTCAGATCCCGCTGAAGGGATTTGTCCGCGGCGTGAACGGAGAGCTTCCGGATGATATTTCCATCCTCTCCTGTGAGGAGGCACCGGAGGATTTTCATGCAAGATTCAGCTGTCTTGGCAAGGAATACCTGTATCTGATCCATAACAGCGAGAGCAAGAATCCCTTTGCTACGGATCTCGCGTGCCTGTACCGCCGGCCCTTCCATGCCGATCTCGTCAGGGAAGCGGCGCAGCATTTTGTCGGAACGCATGATTTCCGCTCGTTTTGTACAAATTGTGCAGAAACTGCTAACACAGTCCGGACAATTCATAGTTTCGATGTAGAAATTGATGGAGAAACCATTAAAATGCTTGTAAAAGGCACCGGATTTCTGTATAATATGGTTAGGATCATGGTGGGAACCCTGCTCTATGTCAATGAGGGCAGGATCCCGCTTTCGGAGCTGGATGCGATCATGGCAGCCGGAAAGCGCGAGCTTGCCGGTATGACTGCCGCACCCCATGGTCTGTACCTGAACAGGGTGTTTTATTAGACGAATGACTGCACAGAAAAGAGAGAAAGCAGTGAACAGAACAAAAAAGGAGGACGTGCTGTATGGCAAACACAGTGGATGTTGTTCAGGCACGGCTGCGGAAAAAAAGACGCCGACGTTTGGGAAAACTGCTGATCGTCGTGTTTGTTGCCGCAGTGTGTGCCTTTATTTATTCCAAACGGAATGTCTGGTTTCCGAAGCTTGAAAATATCGGTACCAAGTACCAGAATATCACACAGAATGAAAATGCAGATGCGGAAGGTTATTTTCCGCTGTCCGTTTCCGGCGGTGTGGACTTTTACGCCGAGTTCATCGAAAGCAGCATGTTCATTCTGTGTGACAAATACCTCTATATTTATGGAACTGACGGCAGCCTGAAGGACAGCCGCCAGCACGCGTACAGTAACGCGATCATAAAGACAAATGATTCCAGAAGCTTGGTCTATTCCCATGGCGGCACTAACTTCCGTGTGGATACCCCCGGCAAAAAGCTCTACGAAGTGACAATGGATTCTCCGATCCAGTTTGCGGCGATCGGCAAAAACAATTATGTTGCGATCGTTACGGAGTCTTCGACCTATGCCTGCCGCCTGTCCGTCTATGATGCATCCGGAAAGCTTGTTTACACCCGTGACTGCGTGGAACGCCTGCTGGATGTGAGCATCTATGAGAAGGGCTGTATTCTGGCAACGCTCGGTGCTGATGACGGTGATCTGACAACGACCCTGCAGTATATCTCCTTTGAGGAGGAGGGCGTCAAGTGGTCCACAGAACCGTTCCCTACACTCTGCCTTCATGTGTATGCACTCGCGGACGGCGGTGCGCTTGTAATCGGTGATACCAGATGTGCATATTATAGCAGCACGGGCGCACTTCTGAGTACCTATGATTATACCGGTACACTGACGGATTTTGCGTTTGACGAAAACCGTGCCGCTGTACTGCTCAAGAATGAGCAGCGCCGTAAGTCCGAGCTGATCCTGCTGTCGGAGCCTTCCGCAGCACCGGTGTGCGTTTCGTTCGATACGATCGCAAAGGGCGTTGCGATGGATGGCGATACCGCCTATCTCCTCAACAATGCCAGCGTTACCGGTTATGCGTTCAGCGGAGAGCAGATGACACAGACCCCCGTGGAGGATGCTTACGAATCCGTGATCAAGCACGGAAAGTATTTCTACCTTCTCGGCTATGACATGATCGATCGTGTCAGCGTCAAGTAGCAGGGAGGGGATGGAATGGGTACACAATTCTGGTGGTTCTACGATGTGCTGGCAGTAACGCTGGCAGTTGGGATCATCTATGCAGCGGTGGCCAAGGGCTTTAACAGGATCGTCTTTCAGCTGATCAGCACGATCCTCGCATTTGTTGTCGGATTCTTCGGCAGCAAGGCACTTGCCCCCTCCGTATACGAACTGATCTATCAGGACAATATTATCAATAATGTACAGCAGGTTCTTGAGGAACAGCAGATCTATGACACAATGGCGCAGCTTCTCAAAAGTACGCAGGACGGCACAGTTCCCGAAGAATATGACAGCGCTGCTCTGCAGAGCATGAATGCAGCGGACGATGTGCCGCAGTGGTATTCCGATGCCCTCGGCAATGCTGCACAGCATCTGCTCGATCCGGTGCTTTCATCGCAGAACGATATGGCAATGACACAGGTGTTCGCAGAGAATCCCGATTTCCTGCGAGAATTCCGCAGCAGCCTTAACGAAGAGACCAAGCTTGCGGCGGCAGTCGCGCTCGAGCGCGATTACTACCGCGCAGGTTACCTGCAGCTTGTCAGAATGGCGTTATTCCTGCTGCTGGAGCTTGTGATCGTGATCATCATCAGCGTGATCGCAAATATGGCAAGCAGCCTTGAAGAAATGATGCATATCCGACGCTGCAACCGACTGCTCGGTTTTGTCGCCGGAATTCTGGAAGCAGCCTGTGCCGTGATAACCATGACCGTTGCGGTAAAGCTTCTCGTGGATGGCACAAGCGGCCAGATGCTGCTGTTCAATGAACCGACAATTGAAGCAACACAGTTATTCAAATGGCTTTATCAGAAAATATAGATTGACGTTTGTATGTCAGAAAGGATGAGGATTGATGATTTTATGCAGTAAATGTCAGAAACGGCCTGCCGTTGTATTTGTATCTTCCCTGCACGGGGACGAGAAAAAAGACATGGGCTACTGTCTTGCCTGCGCAAAGCAGCTGCAGATCCCGCAGATCTCTGACTATCTGAAGAGCGCTGGCATCGACGATGCCGATCTGGAAGAGTTATCCGATCAGATGATGGAATTCATGGGCAATGATGACAGCGAACCCACCACCATGGGGAATATCAATGCGATCCCCGGCTTCCTCCGTAACCTGTTCAGCAATGGGCAGAACACCGAATCCTTTATGGAGGAACCGAATCCCGATGCCGCCAAGGAAGGCAAGAAGAAGGATAAACCCAAGAAAAAGCGTGCAGAGGAAAAGGAACTGCGGTTTCTCAATAATTATTGCACGAACCTCAGCCAGCGTGCCGAGGAAGGCAAGCTTGACCGCATCATCGGCAGAGACCGTGAGATCGCAAGAGTGGTGCAGATCCTCTCGCGCCGCACGAAGAACAACCCCTGTCTGATCGGTGAACCCGGTGTTGGTAAAACCGCCATTGCCGAGGGCATTGCGCAGCGTATCGCAGCGGGTACCGTGCCGTTCCATCTGCGTGACAAGAAGATCTATCTTCTCGACCTGACTGCACTGGTGGCTGGTACACAGTTCCGCGGCCAGTTTGAAAGCCGTGTCAAGGGGCTGATCGGTGAGGTTGTCCGTGAAGGCAATGTGATCCTCTTCATTGACGAGGTGCATAACCTTGTCGGTGCCGGTGATTCCGAAGGCTCCATGAACGCCGCTAACATCCTCAAGCCCGCGCTTTCCCGCGGCGAGGTGCAGGTGATCGGCGCGACGACCTTCAAGGAATACCGCAAGTTTATTGAAAAGGACAGCGCGCTGGAACGCCGCTTCCAGCCCGTTACCGTACAGGAACCGACCGTCGATGATACGATCGAGGTGCTGCACGGTATCCGTGAGTATTACGAGAATTACCACCGCGTCAAGATCGAGGACCGCCTGCTGCGGCTCTGTGCCGTTCTTTCTGAGCGGTATATCACAGACCGTTTCCTGCCGGATAAGGCGATCGATCTGCTCGACGAGAGCTGTGCCTACCGCAGCATTCGTGCTTCTGAGCTGCATGAGCTGGATGATCTCAAAAAGAAGCTTGAGCAGCAGCAGAATGCACTGAAGGAGCAGGAGGAGAACGAAACCCCTGATTTTGAAAAAATTGCCGAATCCAAGGCCGAACTCAGCCGTATGGAGATGCAGCTCAAGGAGCTGGAGGAAAAGGCTGCTGCCATTTCCGTTGAGGAATCCGATATGGCAAAGGTCGTGGAGCTCTGGACCGGCATCCCCGCCAATAAGATCGAAGAGACCGAGCTGTCCCGCATGAAGAACCTCGCAGAACGCCTCAGCAAGAAGGTGATCGGTCAGGACGAAGCCGTGCAGGCACTTGCAAGAGCCATCAAGCGCTCCCGTGTGCAGCTCAGCAGCAGGATCCGTCCGGCATCCTTCATTTTCGTTGGCCCCACCGGTGTCGGTAAAACGGAGCTTGTCAAGGTGCTGGCTTCCGAGCTGTTCGATACCGCCGATCCGCTCATTCGTCTGGATATGACGGAGTTCATGGAAAAGCATTCCGTTGCCAGAATGATCGGTTCGCCTCCCGGTTATGTGGGCTATGATGATGCCGGTCAGCTGACAGAGAAGGTGCGCCGCAAGCCCTACTCCGTGATCCTGTTTGATGAGATCGAGAAGGCACATCCCGACGTGATGAACATCCTGATGCAGATCCTTGACGAGGGTCAGATCGAGGATGCGCAGGGCAGAACCGTCAACTTCTCCCATACGGTGATCTGCATGACATCCAATGCAGGGTCCACCGATAAGAGCAGCGGCGTCGGATTCAATAAGACCCAGGAAGAGATCACCAAGGAACGTGCCATGAAGGCGCTCCGTGATTTCCTGCGTCCGGAATTCCTCGGACGTATCGATGATGTCATCGTGTTCCGTCCCCTGGATGAGAAGGATTTCGCCAATATCGCCGCACTCATGCTCGAGGAAATGCGTGAACCTCTCGCGGAGAAGGGGATCACCCTCCACTATGATCAGGCCGCCCTTGATAAGATCGCTGCCGAAGCACATGGCAAGCGCAGCGGCGCCCGTGATATCCGCCGCATCCTCCGTGAACGGATCGAGGATCCGATCGCAATGGAGATCATCGACAACGGAACGATCTTCCATGAGGTGAATATCACCGCGGATGATGAAGTGCAAGTAAGCTTTTCTTAACAACAATAGCGGTGTTCCGAACGGAATACCGCTATTTTACGTTGTAACTGAGCCGGAATCATTTTTTTGGAAAATTTGAAAAAAAGGCTTGACAAAGGAGCGGGTTTGTGGTATAATATTAAATGTTGTGAGGAACAAACACGTGTCGCATGCGGGTGTAGTTCAATGGTAGAATTCCAGCCTTCCAAGCTGGTTACGTGGGTTCGATTCCCATCACCCGCTCCATTTCATCCTTAATGCGGACGTAGTTTAGTGGTAGAGCATCAGCTTCCCAAGCTGAGTATGCGGGTTCGATTCCCGTCGTCCGCTCCATGCAACACAGTATGCGCCTTTAACTCAGCTGGATAGAGTAACTGCCTTCTAAGCAGTAAGTCATTGGTTCGAGTCCAATAAGGCGCGCCATATGGTGGGTATAGCGTAGTTGGTTAACGCGTCAGTTTGTGGCACTGAAGACCATCGGTTCGAATCCGATTATCCACCCCATATACGAAGAAGCCCGATTGCATCGGGCTTTTTCAAATAACAATTGAATCTGGAATGAATTTGGCAACAGAGTCCTTCCAAGCGATGATTACGGACCACTCCGCACAGGAGTCGAGGCCATACGGACAGCCGGGTCCACTGCCGATTGGCGGTTCTACCGCCTTATTGATTGAGTTAAAAGCTCAAATTTTATAAGTTGGTTACTTTATAACCCAATGCGTGAATACGCAGACTTGTGAAACGGTCAATAAAGAGTAGTAAAAGTAGTATTGCTATATAGACTCTCAATGCCCAGCCCTCCCCGACAACGCATGGAATTTCTGATTCCGGCAGCAAGATAAGGGGAACGATCCTTTCGGATTTTCAGCGCAAGTTGTGATATCACAGCTTGCGCTTTTTGTTTTAACGAGGTGAAGTGTTAGCATGAAAGAAATCAAGATGAATCATGACAGGGCGCCGATCTATGAGGCGCTGCAGAAATTCCGGCAGATGCGCGTTGTGCCGTTCGATGTACCCGGTCACAAGCACGGAAGGGGCAACCCTGAACTTGCGGCATTTCTGGGAGAACAATGCGTCGGGATCGATGTCAACAGCATGAAGCCGCTCGACAATCTCTGCCATCCGGTGTCCGTCATTCACGAGGCAGAAATGCTGGCAGCGGATGCTTTCGGTGCTGCACATGCCTTCCTGATGGTCGGCGGTACGACCAGCTCTGTGCAGAGCATGGTGCTTTCTACATGCAAACGCGGCGATAAGATCATCCTTCCGCGAAATGTCCATCGCAGCGTGATCAATGCACTGGTTCTCTGCGGTGCGATCCCCGTGTATGTCAACCCAGAGGTGGATCATCGGCTCGGCATTTCGCTCGGCATGCAGCGAGAGCAGGTAGCAAAGGCCATCGCAGCCAATCCCGATGCGGTCGCAGTTCTCGTCAATAATCCCACCTATTACGGCATCTGCAGTGACCTCAGGGAGATCGTGAAGATGGCGCACGATGCCGGAATGTTCTGCCTTGCAGATGAGGCGCACGGCACGCATTTCTATTTCGGCGATAATATGCCCGTCTCTGCGATGGCGGCAGGCGCGGATATGGCTGCTGTCTCCATGCACAAAAGCGGCGGCAGCCTGACACAGTCGAGCCTTCTGCTGATCGGCCCGAATGTCAGCGAGGGCCACGTCCGTCAGATCATCAATCTCACACAGACGACCTCCGGCAGCTACCTCCTGATGTCCAGTCTCGATATCAGCCGCCGCAATCTTGTGCTGCGCGGCAAGGAGGTCTTCGCAAAGGTCATCCGCATGGCGGACTATGCCCGCGAAGAGATCAATGCCGTCGGCGGCTATTATGCATTCGGCAGGGAGCTTGTGAACGGAAATTCGATCTACGACTTCGACCCGACGAAGCTCAGCGTACATACAAGGGATATCGGACTTGCCGGCATCGAGGTCTATGACATCCTCCGCGATGAATACGACATCCAGATCGAGTTCGGCGATATCGGCAATATCCTTGCGTATCTTTCCATCGGTGATCGTCCGCAGGAACTGGAGCGTCTCGTCAGCGCCCTTGCCGAGATCCGCCGCAGATACCAGACCGACAGCAGCGGCCTGCTCAGTCAGGAGTACATCGACCCCGAGGTCGTGATGAGTCCGCAGGAGGCATTCTACGCCAAGAAGAAGAGCATCCCCCTGCAGGAAAGTGCCGGCTGCGTCTGCAGCGAATTCGTGATGTGCTATCCGCCGGGCATTCCGATCCTGGCACCCGGTGAGCGTATTACCAAGGAAATTCTCGATTACATCGAGTATGCAAGGGTCAAGGGATGTTCCATGACGGGTCCGGAGGATCCCGAGATCCGGCACATCAACATTCTTGTTTAGGAGGGAAGTGTCTTGAATTTGAATTTATGGTTCAGTGAATACCATGCCCCCGACGTCCGTCACAGCATCCGCGTGAACCGGCATCTGTATTCGGAGAAGAGCGAGTACCAGCAGATCGATATTTTCGAAACGCCCGAATTCGGACGTGTACTTGCACTCGATGGCAATGTCATGCTGACGGAGCGCGACGAGTTCATCTACGACGAAATGATCACGCATGTTCCTATGTCCGTTCATCCGAATGTGCAGGACGTTCTGGTGATCGGTGCCGGAGACGGCGGCGTCGTGAAGGAGCTGACACGGTATGATTCCGTCCGACGCATCGACCTTGTGGAGATGGATCCGCAGGTAATTGACGCGTGCCGCAGCTATCTTCCCGAAAACGCCTGCCGTCTGGATGACAGCCGCGTGCATATTTATTTTGACAATGCGCTTCGGTTCATCCGGAGATGCACGGATGAGTACGACCTCATCATCGTGGATTCCACCGATCCCTTTGGTCCGTCCGAGGGCTATTTCACAAGGGAATTCTACGGCATCTGCTACAATGCCCTGCATGATGACGGCATCATGGTGAACCAGCAGGGAAGTCCCTTCTATAAACATGATGCGGAGGCAATGCAGCGCAGCCATCAGCGTATTGTCAATACCTTCCCGATCAGCCGTGTCTATCAGGCGCATATCCCGACCTACGCGGCCGGCTACTGGCTGTTCGGCTTTGCCAGCAAAAAATACCATCCCATCGATGATTTCGACGCATCCAAATGGCTATCGCTCCATCTTGGAACACGGTATTATACAACCAAACTCCATGTAGGCGCATTCTACCTGCCCGCCTATCTGGAAAAAATGCTTGAGGAGGTGGAGTAGAATGGAACGCAATATTGAGAACTTTATCGGCTGCGACAGCAGCTATGACGCGGCGGATATCGTGCTGTTCGGCGCACCTTTCGATTCTACCACAAGCTTTCGTCCCGGCGCAAGGTTCGGCTCTGCCGCCATACGCCACGAGAGCTTCGGACTGGAGACCTACAGTCCCTATCAGGACAAGGATCTGACGGATTACGCCATATTTGACAGCGGTGATCTCGAGCTGTGCTTCGGCTCCGCGGAATCCGCATTGCAGGATATCGAAGCGCATGCTGCACAGATCCTGCACGACGGCAAATTCCCGCTCCTGATCGGCGGCGAGCATCTGGTAACACTGGGGGCCGTTCGTGCGGTTCTTGCGAAATATCCCGACCTGCACATCATCCATTTTGACGCGCATGCAGATCTGCGCGATGATTATCTCGGTGCACGGCTCAGCCATGCCTGCGTGCTGCGCAGATGCCATGACCTGATCGGTGACGGCAGGATCCATCAGTTCTGTATCCGCAGTGGTGAGCGCGAGGAATTCCGCTTTGCCGCAGCGCATACGGACATCCATCCCTTCGGATTCGATGGTCTTGCGGAATGTGTCGGAGAGCTGAAGAAAACGGGCGTACCGGTCTATTTCACGATCGATCTCGACTGCCTTGATCCATCCGTATTTCCGGGAACAGGCACCCCTGAAGCCGGCGGTGTGACGTTCATGCAGCTTCTGGAGGCCATTCTGGAAGTATGCAAAACAAATGTAGTGGCAGCGGACATCAATGAGCTTGCCCCCATGCTGGATACAAGCGGCATGTCCACGGCAGTTGCCTGCAAAGTCCTGCGTGAGCTTCTGCTTGCGCTCAGCCATCACAATAAATAGGAGGAATGTAATAATGAGCAGAGTATTGGTTATCGGCTGCGGCGGTGTTGCGAATGTAGCCATCAGAAAGTGTTGTCAGGTAAGCGAGGTGTTCACGGAGCTTTGCATTGCAAGCCGCACCAAGTCCAAGTGCGATGCGCTGGCGCAGGCGCTGGAAGGGAAGACCGCAACGAAGATCACAACCGCACAGGTGGATGCGGATGATGTGCAGCAGCTCATTGACCTGATCAATGCCTATCAGCCCGATCTTGTCATGAACATCGCGCTGCCCTATCAGGATCTCACCATCATGGATGCCTGCCTTGCCTGCGGTGTGAATTATATGGATACCGCGAACTACGAGCCCGAAGACACGGATGATCCTGAGTGGAGAGCGATCTACGAAAAGCGCTGCAAGGAGGAGGGTTTCTCCGCCTATTTCGATTACAGCTGGCAGTGGGCATACCGTGAGAAGTTCGAGAAGGCAGGACTCATCGCCCTGCTCGGCTGCGGCTTTGATCCCGGCGTGACACAGGCGTATTGTGCGCATGCCAAGAAGCATGAATTTGACACGATCGACACGATCGATATTCTCGACTGCAACGGCGGTGACCACGGCTACCCCTTTGCCACCAATTTCAATCCCGAGGTCAATCTCCGTGAAGTCTCTGCCCCTGGCAGTTATTGGGAGAACGGCCGCTGGGTCGAGATCCCTGCCATGAGCATCAAGCGCGAATACGATTTTGACTGCGTCGGCCAGAAGGATATGTACCTGCTCCATCACGAGGAGATCGAATCCATCGCGCAGAATATCCCCGAAGTCAAGCGCATCCGTTTCTTCATGACCTTCGGCCAGAGCTATCTGACCCATATGAAATGCCTTGAAAATGTCGGAATGCTTTCCACTACGCCCATTCAGTTTGAAGGACAGGAGATCGTTCCGATCAAGTTCCTCAAGGCACTGCTGCCGGATCCGGCAAGTCTCGGTCCGCGTACCCATGGAAAGACCAACATCGGCTGCATCTTCACTGGTAAAAAGGACGGCAAGGACAAGACCTACTATATCTACAATGTCTGCGATCATCAGGAATGCTATCGTGAGGTCGAGAGCCAGGCGATCAGCTACACCACCGGCGTACCGGCAATGTGCGGTGCGCTGATGCTGCTGACGGGCAAATGGAATACCCCCGGCGTTCATACCGTCGAGGAGTTCGATCCGGATCCGTTCCTTGCCGCATTGGATCAGTACGGTCTGCCGCGCAGTGAAAACCGCGCTCCCGTTCTGGTGGACTGATGGGGAACTTGATCGACCAGCGTCCGGCCTTCCGGATGCTGAAGGGAACCGGACCGGAGGAATGCTTTGGTGCGCTGCCGACCCCCTGCTATATCATCGATGAAGCCGCACTTCACCGCAACGGCAGGATCCTTGCGGCACTGGCGGAACGTACCGGATGCCGGATCCTTCTTGCACAGAAGGCGTTCTCCAACTATGATTGCTATCCGCTCCTGTCCGGATATCTGTCCGGCACGGAGGCAAGCGGTCTCTTCGAAGCAAGACTCGGCGCGGAGGAAATGCCGGGGAAGGAAGTGCATGTCTTCTGCGCGGCCTACCGCGAGTCCGAATTCGAGGAACTGCTGCAATATGCCGATCATATTGTGTTCAATTCTCCGCAGCAGCTCTGTCAGTTCGGCCCGAGAGCCAAGGCGGCAGGGAAGAGCCTCGGCCTGCGCATCAATCCCGAATGCTCCACACAGGAGGGACATGCCATCTATGATCCCTGCGCACCGGGCAGCCGTCTCGGTACCACCCGTCAGATGTGGGAGCTCCACATGACGGAGGAGCTGACCGCACTGCTCGACGGACTGCATTTCCACACCCTCTGTGAGCAGGATGCGGATGCGCTCGCTGTGACGATGCAGGCGGTGGAGGCACGCTTCGGTGATGTGCTGCCGCGTATGAAATGGCTCAACATGGGCGGAGGCCATCACATCACAAGGGATGATTACGATCTTCCCCTGCTTGAGAAAATTCTGAACGATACAAAGGAAAAATGGGGCGTGCAGGTGTATCTCGAGCCTGGCGAGGCAGTCGCACTGAACGCCGGCTACCTCGCAGCAAGGGTGCTGGATATCGTGCAGAACGGGGATACGAGGATCGCGATCCTTGATGTCAGTGCAGCCTGCCATATGCCGGATGTGATCGAAATGCCCTATATGCCGCCGCTTTATGGCGCGGATGAAACCGCAGCGCAGGGGATACCCTTCCGCCTTGCAGGACCTACCTGTCTTGCCGGCGATGTGATCGGTGCGTACGGATTCCCGGAGGCACTGCAGATCGGCGATCTGCTTCTGTTCGGCGATATGGCGATCTATTCCACCTGCAAAAATAATACCTTCAACGGCATGCCCCTGCCCGATATCTGGAGACGCAACGCGGACGGGACCCTTGAACGGATCAAATCATTCGGTTACGAGGACTTCAAAATGCGCTTGGGCAGATGATTTTTATTGACACGGCATTGCAGAAATGGTATAATATAAGCGAAAGATCCGGAAAGGGGGCGGCAGAATGGAACGTGAAACGGAAAAACGGCTGGCTGATGCATTGTTTGCCCAGCGTGAGGAGCAATTTGAGCGTGCCTCCTTTGACCGTGAGATGGCATTTTATGAGAGCATCGGCTCGGGTGACCTTGAAATGATGCGTTTCTTTGCTGCGCCCCTGTTCTGCGAGGGCTGCGGTGTGTTGAGCAAGGATGCCCTTCGCAATCTGAAATATCACCTTGTTGTTACGGCGGCACTGGTGGCGCGGTTCTGCATCAAATACGGTATGACGCCGGAGATGGCCTATCAGCTGAGCGATCTGTATATTATGCAGGCGGATGAGAGCCGTACCGAGGCCGAGGTGCGCGAGGTCCACCGGGCGATGCTCGAGGGCTATACCAAACGCATGCAGGCGGTGCGGTGCAGTACGGTCTTCTCCAAGCAGATCGTCAAGACGATCGAGTACATCAATGAGCATCTTCACAGCAGGATCCTGCTCAGCGATGCAGCAGAGGCGCTGCAGCTGAGTGAGGCATATCTGTCGCGGCTTTTCAAAGCGGAGACGGGCTGTACCTTCAGTGATTTTGTCAACCGCAGAAAGATCGAAAATGCCGCAAAGCTCCTGCTGTATTCCGGATACAGCGACGCGCAGATCAGCAGTCTCCTTGCGTTCAGTTCGCAGAGCTACTTTATCAAGCAGTTCCGCAAATATATGGGCATGACCCCGAAAGAATACCGAAAAAAATTCCATGGACCTGAGATCTGATAAAAGCAGTGCAGTAATTGCACTGCTTTTTTGTGCCTGATGTCAATATTTTACTATTATTGTCAACAATCTTGTATCATTTTGGGATGCACTGCGCTAAAATATAAGTGTAAAAAGTCGGTTTCGCTGCCGACTGGAAACGGTTCAAACAATTTTGAGAGGGGAAAGTATTATGAAAAATCAAATGCTTCGTAGAATTGTTGCCGGACTGTCCGCCTGTGTCGTAATGGCATCTGCGCTGCCAATGACACTGACCACGGTTTCTGCAGCAAATCTCATCAGCAACTCCACTTTTGAAAGTGGCTCTGCGGACTGGGGAGTTTACAAAGAGAGCGGCGGTGCCGCAACTCTGGGTACCGATTCCGGCAGACTTGCGCTGAATATCAGCAGCACGGGCACCCTGACCTATTCCGTACAGATGTTCTATGACATCATTCCGCTGTATCAGAACGGTGTATATCGTCTGAAGTACGATATCTCCTGTTCCACCAACCGTTTTGTTGAGGGTATGATCCAGCAGAACGGCGGCACCTATCAGGCATATACCTGGAAGGGCCTGAACATCAGTCCGACTCCGCAGACTGTGGATTATGAGTTCACCATGGAAGCTGAAAGCGATATCATGGCAAAGCTCGTTTTCAACTGCGGCCTTCAGACACAGGACGGCACCCTGGGCAATCACACAATTTATCTTGACAACGTATCTCTTGAGCTGGTCGATGACTCCAACGTGGATTACGGTTCCACAAGACCCTATGAGGCTCCGATCCTGACAAACCAGGTGGGCTATCGTACGGGCGATGAAAAGATCGCTGTCATCCGAAACGCAAACAATGCAAGTTCCTTCTCCGTTGTCAATGCACAGAGCGGTCAGGTAGTCTATACCGGTAATCTTTCCAGCGGCACCTACAATTCCTCCGCAGGTGAGACGGACCAGACCGGTGACTTCTCCTCAGTGACCACTCCCGGCACTTATTATATCAGCTGCAGCGGACTGGACAATTCCTATACATTTACCATTTCCGATTCCGTCTATGATGATCTTCTGGACGAATCCGTGAAGATGCTGTACCTGCAGCGCTGCGGCTGTGCAGTAGAGGGCGGCAAGTTCAGCCATCCGGCATGCCACACTTCCATGGCTACCATCTACGGTACCAATCAACAGATCGACGTGAGCGGTGGCTGGCACGATGCCGGTGACTATGGCCGTTATATCGTTCCCGCAGCAAAGGCTGTGGCTGACCTGCTCTATGCATATCAGGTAAATCCGAGCCTGTACGGCGATAACTACGGCATTCCGGAGAGCGGCAACGGCAAGGCAGACCTGCTCGATGAAGTCAAGTATGAGCTTGACTGGATGTTCAAGATGCAGGCTTCCGACGGCGGCGTATATCACAAGGTAACCTGCGTGAACTTCCCGGGTTATGTAATGCCCCAGAATGAGACCGGCGCTCTGATCGTAACTCCCATTTCCACAACTGCAACCGCTGACTTTGCAGCATCCATGGCACTGGCTGCAGAGGTATACGAGTCCTATGATTCCACATTTGCTGCAAAATGCCTGTCCGCAGCAGAAAAGGCATGGGGTTATCTGGAACAGAATCCGAACTTCATTTTCCAGAATCCTTCCGATATCGTGACCGGTGAATACGGCGATAAGACCGACCTTGACGAGCGTTACTGGGCAGCAGCACAGCTGTACCGCACCACCGGCAATTCCAAGTATCTGAACGCGATCACATACTCCAGAACCGGTCTTGACTGGTCCACAGTCGGCGACTACGGCAACATTGCGCTTCTGACTATGAGCGGTATCGATAAGAACAGCACTGCATACTCCAATGCAAAGAGTGCAGTTCTGAAGCAGGCAGACACCTTCCTGTCCGCATCCAACAGCTGTCCTTACGGCAATGCAGTGACAGAGTACAACTGGGGCAGCAATATGACCATCGCAAACTACGGTATTATCCTCAGCCTTGCAAGCGATCTGACCGGTGAAGCCAAGTATCAGAACGCAGCAAAGGATCAGCTGCACTATCTGCTCGGTACCAATCCGCTCGGTACCTGCTTCGTGACTGGCTATGGTACGGTTGCTCCGCAGAATCCGCACCATCGCCCGTCCATGGCAGCAAATCAGGCAATGCCCGGTATGCTGGTCGGCGGTGTTAACTCCAACCTGGAGGACAGCGCAGCGAAGGCATATCTGAACGGCGTTGCAGAGGCAAAGTGCTATGTGGATAACGCCGAGAGCTATTCTACCAATGAGATCACCATTTACTGGAACTCTCCTCTGACCTATCTGATCGCTCTGACCGGCGATGCAGCTGAACAGCCCGAGATTCCGACTGAGCCGCCGACGGATGCACCGACGGACGCTCCCACCGATGCTCCCACCGATGCACCGACAGAGGACAATAATAACACTACCGACACAGTTTACGGCGACGCCGACTGCAACGGCAATGTAAATATTCAGGACGTTATCTTCCTGAGCAAGTGCATCATGGGTGCTGAGACGCTCAGCCAGAAGGGCAGCGTGAACGCTGACGTTGACCTCAACAGCACCATCAACACCACGGATACGCTCAACATCATGAAGTACCTTGTTAAGCTGATCGATGCACTTCCGATCGGCGGTGTGCAGCAGCAGCCCACAACTGAGCCGCCTGCAACCGAACCTCCGGCACAGCAGGAATACGTGGCTGGCTATCCGGTTTACGGCACTGCTATGAATGCAAATGCAACCATGGTTTCTGATTTCAGCAAGGGTGAGAACTCCTACTTCTTCGCATCCGATGGCTGGACCAACGGCAGCTGCTTCGACTGCGGCTGGTATAAGCAGAATACTTCCTTTGATAACGGCGTTCTGAATCTGACCATCAATCAGGACTGGTCCGGACAGTACAGCTACTCCGGCGCAGAGTACAGAACCTCCAGTCATTACAGCTACGGTTATTATGAGACCTCCATGCAGGCCATCAAGAACCCCGGCGTAGTCTCCTCCTTCTTCACCTACACAGGCCCCTCCGAGAATAACCCCTGGGATGAGATCGATATCGAGATCCTCGGTAAGGATACCACCAAGGTGCAGTTCAACTACTACACCAACGGCGTCGGCAATCATGAGTTCTTCTATGACCTCGGCTTCGATGCTTCCGAAGGCTTCCATACCTACGGCTTTGACTGGCAGCCCGATCATATCACATGGTATGTCGATGGCGTTGCAGTACACACCGCATATGACAACATCCCCTCCACTCCCGGCAGAATCATGATGAACACATGGCCGGGCACCGGCGTGGACGAGTGGCTGGCACCCTATGACGGTACCACTCCTCTGACCGCACGCTATCAGTGGGTAACCTACAACAACCAGTAAATGTTTGAGCATTTATCTTCCTAAACAAGAACGCCCCTGTGATACAGGGGCGTTCTTGCGTTATGTATTTGCTGTAATCAGTTCACGTTTCATAATGCTGAGGTCATAGCCGTTCAGGACACCGTCCTCGCATAGATCTCCGGCCTTCCAGTCGGTGATATCGCCCGCGCAGAGCAGCCATTTCTGCATTATGATGATATCTGTGACGGTGAATGCACCGTCCGTATTGACATCACCCCGGATAGCAGCGTCATGTGCTTCCGTCGCAAGCGTCAGCAGATAGATCAGAGGGGAGTTCCAGTAGGTGGTGATCTCATTGGTAGAGTAGCTGCCGTTCTGGTCAACATAGCATTTCGCAGCAGGCATGTCCGCAAGATACTTCTGCGCCGCCGGATCAGCAAGATCCGAATTGACACCGCCGACAAGCATTCCCGGCATCGGTTGTCCCATCGCAATGGAAGGCCGATGATGCGGATTCTGCGGAGAAGCAGTACCAAAGCCTGTGACATAGCAGATGCCGTTGGGATTGCGTCCGAGCAGATAGTGCAGCTGCATTCTGGCCATCTCCAGATAGCTTTCATCGCCTGACAGGCGATGGGCGATCGCGAGAACGATGCCTGCATTGGCAACGGACATATTGCTGCCCCAGGTATACCGGTCGATTGCCGTCTGATAGCCGGTCTCCGTGCTTGTAGTGGCGTATTCATTTACCCAGTTCAGCAGCATTTCCTCCGCCTTTGCATAGTGCTTGGAGGAGGTGTCAACGCCTTCCATCGTCAGCAGTGCAATGTTTCCATAATGTCCGACCATGTGCCATTCCAGTCCGTCCTTGTAATAGGTGCTTGTAATGGCATCGATCGCATCCAGATAGGAAGCATCGCCCGTTGCACGGTACATCTGGCAGGCAGCCCAGTAGCGCTCGTCACCGTCCCGTGTATCGGAATAGGCGCCCTCGGAAACGTCCGTCGCGACGTTCATGATCAGATCAGGATTCTTCTGTAAAAATGCCCATGCACGCTTTGCAGCCTCCAGACAACGCGCAGAAAAATCCGCATCGATCTCTGCATAGTATTCTGTCGCCATGGCCATGATCGCACAGAGATCCGCCGTCGCCGTGGTCGAGATCGGAATGAGGTACTGCATGCTCGTTTCCTTATCCGGCATCACATTGCCGGGCATGCCGTCGCAGATCGCCATATGGTAGACACCGCCGCCGGAATCCTGCATTTTCAGCATCCATTCGATGCCGTAGCGCGCTTCGTCAAGAATATCGGGGATACCGTTTCCGCTTTCCGGAATGCCGACGCTGTCGCTGTGAACCTCCGGATTGGCTTCATAAGCCAACAGGAGATCGGCAATGGTTTTGGATGCCGGAACCACATACCGTCCGAAATCGCCGGCATCATGCCAGCCGCCGCAGATCTCCAGTGTCTGTTCGGTCCCGTAGATGGTCGCTTCATTGGTGTGACAGGCAGGATGCCCGAAGATATCGTCCTCGATCGCAATGCCGCAGCGCTGGAGATAGAGCATTCTTACCGTATCATCAAGCAGTGCATCGTAGACCGTCTCTGAAATCGTAAAGGGGTAGGAGGCGTCGAGCGACCCGCAAGTGATATAGTAACGTCCGGGTTCAGTAACCTCGGAAAAATCACCGTACCAGTTGACTTCATCCGCCGCAGTATTCTGAAATTCTCCGTAGAGCGAACCGGTATACACGGATTCATTTGTTTCCGCATTGATGACCGAGAACTCCGTCTCATTGCTGATATCACGGAACACAGCGATCTTCTGTGCGTCCGGCTGGTAGCCGACCTGATCGGTCATGATGGGCGGTTCGTAGGGTTCATACGTCTCGACCTGACTTTCGTCCACTTCGATCAGACTGACATTGTCGATGTAGATCGTATGTTCCGGAAGCGTCTCGTTATGGTCGCCGCAGTTGAGGACGAGCTTCGCCTCGGCGCTGTCATACGTCATCTGGAACGTGACCGTGATCGTCTGTACCTCCGTTGTCAGATTGATGCCCTGCGCAGCGTATGCCTGATAGCTTCCGCCGTTCTGCTGAATGAAGGCGTCCACGTACCGCCCCTGCGTCGAAGAAATGTCGAATTGCAGCTGATAATACGCATCCTTTTCCAGTGCAACGGCATTGGAAGAAAGCTGCACCGCGTAGTTCACCGAACCCAGCTCGCTGATCGTCATCGCAAGCATGCCGTTTTCTGCATAGATCTCCGCAGCCGCGTCCTTGTGATGGTACATGCTCCAGTCATCAATGCCCGCCGTAAAGTCGGAGTTGGTGATCAGATTCACTTCCTCAGCAAACAGTACGCCGGAGCTTCCCATGACGGCGAGCATTGCAAGGCTGCATGCAAGTGCGGTCATTCTGTTCCTGATGGATGTTTTCATAGAAAACAAACCTCCTTAAATGGAATTTTTGTCCGTATACATACAATATCACCTTCAGTATAGCACATTTCTCACAAAAATGCGTTATCAAACTGTAAAATTTCAGCAAGAACAAATAAAAACCCCCTGCCGGAATCCTCCGACAGGGGGTGGAATATTAGTCAATAATTCCTCTCCGCACCTTCAGTGCAAGAATGCGCGCAACGCTCTGGTTAATGCGTTCTTCGGTAAGTGTACCATCATTGACCGCGTTTTCCAGTGCATTGACGGATTCTGACAGACTGACGGGGCCGAGCAGCATGTCCACGCCGGCAGAAACCGCCTTGACAGCAGTCGTTCCGGAACTGTAATAATCCGCAATAGCCGCCATTTCCAGCGCGTCCGTCATAATAACGCCCTGGAAGCCCATCTCCGTGCGGAGCAGATCCGTAACGATCGCGTGGGAGAACAGTGCGGGCTGTTCATCGACCTGCGGCAGTGTGAGATGTGCCATCATGACCGCGTCCGCACCGGCATCAATGCCTGCCTGGAACGGCAGCAGCTCGTTGGCACGCAGTTCATCAAGGGTCTTGTTCACAATAACGGTAGAATAGTGGGAATCTGCTGCCGTGTCACCATGGCCGGGGAAGTGCTTCAGTGTGCATGCAACACCGCCCTGATGGAAGCCCTCCACCGCAGCCGGGATCAGTGTCGCAGCAGTGGCAAAATCCGTGCTGTAGGCGCGCTCTGCAATGACAGTGTTGGAGGGATTCGACCAGACGTCCGCTACGGGTGCAAGATCGAGATTGAAGCCGAGTCTTGCCATATCGGAGGCGATCGTCTGCGCGTTCTGGCGTGCGGTGTCCGGTCCCTGTTCCTCATAGTCGAGCATGGAACCGACCCATGTCGTTCCGACGTTTTTCATCAATCGGGATACCACGCCGCCCTCTTCATCGCACATGGTAAGTACGGGGATCTCGCAGTAGCTCTGTGTATTGGAGAGCATCGTTGCGACCTGATCCTGCGACTCCATATTGGTGGCGTTGTAGAACAGACCGCCGACCGGATGCTGCGCAAGCGCACTCTGTGTGCCGCTGCCGGCAGCCACGACGTTGGTTACGCCTGTGATCTGTGACGGGGGAACGATCATCATCTGGTAGATCTTCTCGCGGAGCGTCATGCCCTCCATGATCTCATAGACCTTTGCCTGTTCATCCGGCGTCAGGCCGAACATGCAGGCTTCCAGTCCAACCGGTGCTTCAGGAATATCCGGTGTGCTGTCCGGGAAGAGGGTTTCTTCCTCGGAAGCAGCCTCCGTGCTGTCCACATTGCTTTCCGGAGCTTCTGATTCCGCAGAGCTTTCCGTTGCCGTTCCGGAACTGTCCTCCGTAACCGTGTCCGTGTCCGCTTCTGTTGCTGCCTCCGTGCTGCCGTCCTCCGCGCTGAGCAGCACGGAGGAGTGATCGCCGGAAGGGGATTCCTTTTTGGAAGCCCCGGGCAGCAGCAGTATCAGTGTGCCGATAATGATCAGAACCAGTACGCAGATCATCGCGATCGCGAAGATCAGGTGGCCCTTATTGAGTTTTGTATGTTCTTTCATCCTTTTCCTTCATCCTTTGACAATTTTTGAATGCTTACTCATATTCGCAGATGTAGCCGATCTTGCCGCTCATATAGCTGACCTCGGATACGGGGTCGTTTCGCTGGTCATTCCATGTCCAGCCGCCAAGGGATTCGATGTTCCACAGCATGAGGTACCATTCCGGCGTGCCGTCAAGATCCTGACGGGAAGGCTCGCCGTCGGCCCAGTTCTGGTAATTGAATTCTTCACCGGTGATCCAGTGTGCAAAGACATTGTTGTAGCTGTCATATGATGTATAGCCGCCAAGCCAGATGTAGTCCAGACCTGCAGCTTCAGCCATTTCGATCAGTTCCTGCTCTTCGGCAGAATCCGTGATGGTTGCCAGATGACCGCCGTTCTGGATACAGAGTGCGTTTGCCTCTTCCCAGGAAACGTCCGCTGTAAAGATCTCATAGCGTGATGTGTGGGAGGAATCCGCAGAGATAATGGGTGTGAAAGATGTACTCAGATCTGCGGTATATCCGCTGCCGTTCATTTCCACAATGATATCTCTCGGTGCATCCGCATCCGCATCAGTATCGCTTTCGTATTCGATCACATACAGATCCTTCTGTTCCACATAGATCGCATTGAAGATCTCTTCCAGATCGTACAGGTCATCGATATCCCAGTATCTGCCGTTCGTGCTGGATGCCATATTCTGCAGCTCATAGGTGTCGAACTGATCGCCGACGCCGATGATGTAGAGCGGAACCTGCATGGTGTTGGCGTAGTAGATCACTTCTTCGGGTGTGTGAATGCTCTCGTTGTCATAGCCGTCTGTGAAGGCGATCACGCAGCGTGCGCCGCCCTTGAAAGAAGCATTCTGTACCGCATTGTAGATCGCATCATAGCAGGCAGTTCTGCCGTCTGTGGACATGTTTTCGATACCATGGTTCAGGCGGTCCTGATCGTTTGTAAAGGTACACATGGTCTGAACGATGGAGTCGAACGCGATGACCATGGCCTGGTCGCCGGCATCGAAGTCCATGCTGTTGACGAACTCCGTCATGACGGACTTGATCTTATCCATGTCGTAGTCGCTGATGCTGTCGCTCTTGTCTGCAACAAGCGCAGTGTTCAGACCGGCATTGCCTTCCAGCGAGAAGGCATTGTTGACTTCACGGGAAAGATACTCGCCGCCTTCGAGGCGTTCTTCAACGACAAAGGATTCCATGAGCAGATTCTCGATGGCTTCGTCCGTATTGGGATCGGTCACACGCAGATAGATCTTTACAACAGGGTATTCGCTGACATCCGCGCTGACAAATTCGATATTGGCCGGATCCAGTGTCGGAACGGTGAAGGTCGTACTCAGCGGAATGGTGATCGTACCGAATGTGATCTCCACATTTACAGTGACATCTTCGCCGGATTCGGTGGAATCCGTCGTGTAGGTGATCAGCGTATTGCCGTCAGCGTCCGTGCTGACTTCATAGCTTGTGATCTCCGTGTCATTTTCGAGCAGGAGAACATTCTCGGTCGTCAGTTCGTAGTCCTGCAGATCCTCATGATTGAGGCGTACCGTCATAGAAGGATAGGTATCGCTGTCCACACTGTCGATCTCCGGTGCAGCGGTTGCAGCAAGCATCATGGAGCTGAAGTATTCGTAGTCCGCATGGGACTCATCGATCTCCATACTTTCAAGGAGCTCAAGTGCATCCGCATAGCTGCACGAGGTCAGAAGCGCCTCTGCTTCAGAAAGATCCAAGCTGTAATCGATGGTTTCTTCTTCTTCCTCTTCGCTGTCCTCATCGTCCTTGTCGTCCTTGGAATCCTTGTCTTTGTCCTTATCGTCCTTTTTGTCGGAGTCGGAGTCGGAGGTGTCATTCTTACCGCCGGACATCTCCTTGTACACCAGCACACCCACCGCTGTCAGTCCTGCGATCAGGAATACGGCAATGCAGATCAGTGCGACGGTAAGACCGTTCGATTTCTTTTTCTTCGGCGGCATCGGAGGTTCCGTATAGCCGGAAACGGGCGGCTGTTCATCATAGGGGGGATAGGGATCCTGATACGGATCATAGGGTGGTTGGTTCTGGGAATAGGGATCGTTCAGATACTGCCCGTTCGGGTAGGGGTCATTGGGCGTCTGCCCTTTGGGTTCCTGCCCTCTGGGGTAGGGGCTATTGGACGTCTGCGCATTTGCTGTCACTGCACCGCAATGGGTACAGAATTTCGCGTTGTCCGGAATCTCCCGTCCGCATTTGAGACAATACATAAGCATCATCACTCCTAATATCATTTTTTGCATAGAACCGCGTCTATTCGACATAATTATACCATATATGAGATTTATTGTCAAGAAGTGGGCGGGGATTTTGGAAAGGTGTGGAGCTTTTTCACAGAGCAGCAGAAAGTCCCTCTGCCGGATTCACATTTCCGTCAGAGGGACTGTTCGTTTCTGTAAATTATTCTTCCGTATCGCCTTTCTTCCTGCCCATAACAAACGAAACGCCTGCCGAGATGATGCACACCGCACCCACTGCCATGCATACATAGACAATGTAACTGCCGATCTTCATGTTCTGTTCGATCTGCTTCTTGGCGTCGTCGAAGGAAAGCCAGAGCTCGCCGTTCACTTCCAGCTCGTAAATGATACCGGTGGGTTCGTCGACCAGAAGCCCGATCTCTGCACCGGAACGCAGTGCCAGCAGCTTGTCGATCAGATCTCCCCGGTCACAGCTGGAATGGATCGTATATTCGCGGTCGTGATCTTCAAACGTCAGGTAATAGGTAAATCCGCCCTGATCAGTCTGTGAAGATCTGGATTTGCACTCGTCAAGTGTTGCCTCCACCTGCAGGCATTCCTCACGCGATACGCCCATCTGAAGGACGCCGATCTTGAAGAACACGATGCAGATAATGATCATCAGCACGCCGATCAGAAGCCGCTTCTTCGGATCCGCAAACGTCTGTTTGTCCAGTGAAAATTCCATAATTCTGTTACCTCCAATTGTGAAAATGAATATTATGTCAATGCATTTGTTATTATATCACAATCCGTCCGGTTCGTCAATGCCGGATGTACGATTTATGCAGGCAAGCGATATTGTTATGAACGCCAATGGTGGTTTGTCAGGTGTTGAATTGACTGTATCACAACGAAAGCTGGTTATCCGGCAGGGGAACGATCGGGAAGTATGTTGCCGATGGAGGAGCTTGTACTATTACAATGACGAAACAAACCGGATAAAAGCGTTTCTGCCCGCTTCCGTTCTCTTGTACACCCCGGCATCCTCAAGCACTTCCAGAAAGACCTTCCCGATCTCCTGTTCCAGAATCGCCCTCGCATTTTCCTTGCAGAAATCAGGGTAACGCTTCAGAATCTCTTCTGCCCATTCAGCATGATGTGTGAGCTCCGGACAAGCGTAGAGATTCTCGCCACTGAGCATCGCATCCTCAAGCAGTGCGATTTCCTTTGCAAGCCGTGCAGGAAGTACCGCAAGTCCCATTACCTCGATCAGACCGATGTTCTCTTTCTTGATATGATGCAGCGAGGGGTTCGGATGGAACACACCCAGCGGACGATCCTGTGTTGTAATGTTGTTTCTCAAAACGAGATCGCACTCGTAGAAGTCTCCGTTCTTTCTTGCAATGGGCGTGATGGTGTTATGAGGTTCGCCGTCTGTTTCCGCAAAAATCCCCACACTCTCGTCACTGTATGCTCTCCATGTTTCCAGAATATGATTGCAGCACTTTGCAAGTTCCTCCCTGTTTTCGGAGGATACACGAATCACGGACATCGGCCATTTCACGATACCTGCTTTCACATCGGGATACTGCTCGATGCTGAACTCATGTTCAATGGGTGCTTTCGCCATGGCAAAGGTGTAATTGCCGCCCTGGAAATGCTCATGGCTCAAAATCGAACCGCCGACGATCGGGAGATCGGCGTTGGAGCCAACGAAATAATGCGGCAGGTAATCCACGATTCCGAAGAGCTTTCCGAACACCGAAGCGTCAATTTTCATCGGAACATGGGCTTCGTTGAAGGCAATGCAGTGCTCGTTGTAATAGCCGTAGGGAGAGTATTGCAGCTGCCACTTTTCCCCATTCACAGTCATCGGAATCGGGCGGAGATTCTGTCTTGCCGGATGTGTGGCATGACCTGCAAAGCCTGCGTTTTCGGGGCAGAGCTGGCATTTCGGGTATGCAGAGGCTTTCTGTGTTTTCGCTGCCGCAATGTCACGAGGATCTTTCTCGGGCTTGGAACAGTTGATCGTGATATCAAGAGTACCGTATTCACAATCATATGTCCACTTCAGATCCTTGGCAATTCTGCCGGCACGGACATAGTTCAGTTTCTTGCTGAAATCAAAGTACCAGTCGGTTGCCTCTTTGGGAACGGCCGCATATCTTCTCTTATATTCGGCAATGACTTCTCTCGGCATGGGCGTCAGGATGCCCATGAGTTTGGTGTCAAAGAGATCACGGGAATTTGCGGTATCGCTGATAATGCCGTTTTCACAGGCATATGTGATCATCGGAGCAAGAATTTCGTCAATGGATTCACCGCTGTATTCCGCATTATTTTCTTCCCAGTCAGAAAGCTTTAATGCCTCCATCAGCTGATTGCGGACAACATAAATATCATCGCTTGTGATAAGCTTATTTTTCATCGCATAGTCAATGAGTTTCTGTACTGTATTATCAATCATAATTTCACCTCATTCGTCATATCCGTTCGGATGGTGTTTATGCCAGTTCCATGCACTCTGAATGATTTCTTCCAGACTATCATGCACAGGGTTCCAGCCGAGAATCTTTCTTGCCTTTTCACTGGATGCCACAAGTCTTGCAGGATCGCCTGCACGTCTGGGCGTTTCCGTCGCAGGAATCGGATGACCCGTGACCTTTCTTGCCGTTTCAATCACCTCACGAACAGAATATCCAACGCCATTGCCGAGATTGAAAATGTCGCTTTCCCCGCCGTCCATCAGATACTGCACGGCAAGGATGTGTGCCTGTGCAAGGTCAGTCACATGGATATAGTCACGGATGCATGTTCCGTCGGGCGTATCATAATCCGTGCCGTAGATACAAATGGTTTCACGCTTACCGTTCGGTACTTGCAGGATCAGCGGAATCAGGTGGCTTTCGGGGTTATGTGCCTCGCCAATTTTTCCGCTTGCATCCGCACCGCAGGCGTTGAAGTAACGCAGGGACACAAACCGCAGACCATGTGCATTTGCCGTCCACTTGAACATCTTCTCCATGGCAAGCTTTGTTTCGCCGTAAGGGTTGGTGGGACAGGTGCGGTCACTTTCGAGAATCGGGATGTTCTCCGGTTCGCCATAGGTTGCAGCTGTGGAGGAGAACACGATTTTGTCCACGCCGTTTTTCACCATAGCATCAAGCAGCACTTTCGTACCGCAGAGATTGTTGTCGTAGTATTTAAGCGGATTCGTCACGCTCTCGCCCACAAGAGAATATGCCGCAAAGTGGATCACTGCATCAATCTGTTCCTGCTGAAAAAGGTTGTCAAGGAAATTGAAATCACGGAGGTCACCCTCATAGAATTTCGCACCATTTGGAACCGCATTGCGATAACCCGTTACCAGATTATCTGCAATCACAACCTCGTGTCCAGCCTTGACAAGCTCCAGTGCGGTATGCGAGCCGATATAGCCTGCACCGCCGAGTACCAGAATACGCATATTATGCTTCCTCCTTTGTGATTTCTACGCCGCCAACAGGACGGATTCTCAGCTTCTGACATGAACCATCACCAAAGATACGATTCATTTCCTCTGTATAGCAATCAGCGAGTTCCAACGGTACGAAAGCCTGAATTGTTCCTGCAAATCCGCCGCCGTGCACTCTGACCGCACCTGTACCATTCAAAACACGCTTGCTCATCATAATTGCAAGGGGAATTTCCTGCTGTGTGGGCTGAGATGTGCTGTAGAGATTCTGCAAAAGCTGTGCGGAAGATTTGCCCGATTCGTTCACGAGCCGGAGAAATTCGCCCAGATTTCCGGATTTCAGTGCCTCTGCCTCCTGCAATGCACGGCTGTTTTCAGAGAAGAAATGGGATGCTCTCAAAATTGCACGGTCGGGGCAGGTTTCACGCAGTTTCGGGATTGCATCATAGAATGCAATCTCGCTCACCTCACGAAGATACTGCTTTCCGAAATAGGCGGCAACCGATTCCATCTCGCTGCGGATGGCGACATAATCATCCGTGAGATTTGCATGACTGCCCTTGGTATCGGTGATGCACAGGCAGTAGCCATGTTCCTCAAAATCAAAGTCAAAACGTTCAATTTCGGGATTGTCCGTATCGTAGAAATCAATGGAAACGAGTCCCCCGACAGAAGAAACCATCTGATCCATCAGACCGCTTTTCTTGCCGAAATATTCATTCTCCGCAAACTGTCCGATCTTGGCAATCTCGACTGCACCGGCCTTGCTGTCATTGTAATAGCTGTCAATGATCGTGCCGATGAGCGTTTCAAATGCCGCCGAGGAAGAAATACCACTGCCGCTGAGAACGTCCGAGGTGCAGTACATATCGAAGCCGCCGATTTCTGCCCCCATACCGCTGAACTTTGCCGCAACACCACGGATGATAGCAGCAGTTCCTGTTTCGGTGGACTGCACGGACAGATCGTCCAGATTGACGGTGAAAGCATCGTAGCCCTCGGATTTCACACGAATCACGCCGTCCCGATGGAAGGCGACCACTGCGATCGCATCCAGATTCACTGCCGCCGCCAGCACACAGCCATGCTGGTGATCGGTGTGGTTGCCGCCGATCTCGGTTCTGCCGGGGGCGGAGTAGATGCGGATGACTTTTCGCTTCGGGTACAGCTGTGTGAACTTCTGCACTGCATCCAGATAACGCTGTTTCTGGTAACGCTGTACTTCTTCAGAAGTACCATACAACGTTTCGAGTGTAGCTGAGAATGCATTGTTTTCAATTCTCTGCAATACGTCACGAATGTTCATGCTGATTCCTCCTATCAGAATGCGCAAATTTCAAATTGCAATGTCATTGGATTTTCTGATTCGATCTTGAATTCCTGATGCACTGGTGCGCCCCAGCTGTCATCACCGCCGACGCCCATCTGTCTTGCGGCAATGCGTACCCATGTATATGTAGGTTCGGGTAATTCTTCACGATGCAGAGCATTGTCAAGTTCATAGGCACTGTAGGGCAGGACGCTCATTTCAAAGGGATTTTCTGTTGCTGTAAAGGCAAGACCAGTGCCGTTTTCGTTGTAGACATTCACATATCTCACGCCTGTACGGTTGCCGCATTCCTGCGGGTTCAGATACTTTGTGAAGTTGTCCTGTGCATTTGATGTGTATACGCCGAGTCTTGCACCGTTGTTACGGTCAATGTAGTTTTCATCGGGGCCCATTCCGTAGAATGTGAAGGCATTGTACTGCTTCTTCATTTTGAAATCCATCGCAAATACGGGCATATCTGCCATTCCCTTCACACCGGGATAGTCCGCCTTTACGCCCAGTCTGCCGTCAAAGTAAGCGGAGTATGTCACCTTGTACTCGAACGCCGGAACGGTCGGTACGGCGAATGTATAGATCACATCAAGGCGGTCTGCGTGTTCCTCTGTGTCAAATCCGATCTGCTTTGCACACTTGCCTGCAATCTGCCACTGTGCCATTGCAAAGGGATAGCCTGCACCCGTGTCGTTGTCGGTCATGGCTCTCCAGAAGCTGATTTTGGGCGCTCTTGTGATGTATTCTGTGCCACTGTAAATCAGGGAGCTGATACCACCCTCTCGCTTGTCAAACAGCATGGAGAAGCCTTCGCCATGCACGCCGACGGAGAAATCCCCATAGACGATTTCTGCCTTTGCAGAAGTAGTTTTCGCCTTGTTTTCGGGCATTTCCACGATTTCCTGTGCAAAGCTGATCTCATGTCCCTTGTCCGCCCAAAGGGTGTCCTCTGCAAGCACTGCGGATGCGGTCAGCACATATTCGCCGCCATGTTCAGGAACTGCAAGACCGATTTTCACGCTGCCTGTTTCCCCAGCAGAAATGTTCAGACTGTGTTCCTCTGCCGCAAGAATTTCGCCCTCTTTTGCAAGTGTCACCTTGAAACGATAGCTGCTTGTATCAATGAACAAATTTCTGTTTTCCACGGTCAGCACGCCATTTGTGATATTCATTCTGATATTGGAGTAAAGCTGCTTTGCTTCGCTTACCTTCGGAGAACAGGTGCGGTCGGCGTAGACAATGCCGTTGGTGCAGAAGCCGTAATCGCTCTGTCTGTCATCGAAATCGCCGCCGTACACCAGAACGCCGTCCTTGTAAAGTGCCTGATCAATGTAGTCCCAGATAAAGCCGCCCTGATAGGCATCAAACTTGTCCTCAAGATCAGTGTACAGCTTCATGCCGCCGAGAGAATTGCCCATGGCATGCATATATTCACAGCTGATGTAGGGTTTCTTCGGAGCATTGCTCAGATACTCCTCGATATCACAAGGCTTTGCGTACATTCTGCTTTCCATATCGGTGATGTGGTCGTATTTCCGATTCCAGAACACGCCCTCATAATGCACGAGTCGGGTGGAATCTGTTTCGTGGAAATACGCTGCCATTGCTGCAATATCATCGCCGCAGTTCGACTCGTTGCCGCATGACCAGATGAGGACGCTTGCATGGTTCTTGTCACGCTCATACATGGACTTTGCTCTGTCAAGCACTGCTCCCAGCCACTGCGGATCGGATGCCGGCACGACTTCATTGGCACCGTGGGTTTCAAGATTGGTTTCGTCGATCAGGTAGATGCCGTATTCATCGCAAAGCTGATACCAAAGAGAGTTGTTCGGATAGTGGCATGTGCGGACAGCATTGATGTTGTTCTGTTTCATGAAGCGGATGTCCCAGAGCATATCTTCTTCAGTCACCACTCTGCCGCCGTTGGCGTTCCATTCGTGACGATTGATTCCCTTGAAGATGATACGCTTGCCGTTTAGGTGCATCAAATTATTTTTCAACTCAAAGGTACGGAAGCCAACCTTTGTTTCTGCGGTTTCCACGATCTCACCGTCTGCGATGATTTCAGCGGTCAGTTTGTAGAGGTTCGGTGCTTCCGCACTCCACGGCATCACATCGGGGATGGATGCGGTTACATTCGCTGTATCGCTCTCATAAACCTTGTTTCCGTTTTTGTCAGTGAGAGTAAGCTTTATTTCATAATCGCTGTCGCCTGTAATATCAAGCTCAGTTGTCAGGACACCGCTGCCGTTTTCGTAATCGAAATCTGCGATCACCTTCATATCACGAACATGGATTTCGGGAACTGCGTAAAGATACACGTCACGGAAGATACCGGAAAATCTCCAGAAATCCTGATCTTCCAGCCAGCTTGCGGTACTGTAGCGGTAGACCTCGACTGCAAGCTTGTTGCCCTTTTCCTTGAGGTAGGGGGTGAGGTTGAATTCGGAGGGAGTGAAGCTGTCCTCGGCATAGCCCACAAACTCGCCGTTCAGCCATACATAGAACGCTGTTTCAACCCCCTGAAAGCTGATGAAGGTTTCCTTGCCAAGAAGCGATTCCTCAACATCAAAGAACTTCACATAGCTGCCCACGGGATTGCGCTTCTGCGGAATCTGCGGAGGAACGAGGCTTTCCTGTCCCTCCCAAGGGTACTGGGTGTTCACATACTGCGGTTTGTCGTAGCCCTGTAACTGGATATGTCCCGGAACTGTGATTTCATCAAAGTCTGTTACATCAAAATCTGTCTTGTAGAAGTCAGCCGGACGGTTGTCGGGATGTTCGGTGTAGTTGAATTTCCAAGTACCGTTGAGGGACTGTTTCAGCTGATGACCGCCCACGGTGCAGAGATGGTCGGAATGGGCAGGTTCACGGTTTACAGCGAAGATTTCGGGGTTTTTCAGCCAGTCGAGTGTCGGTTTCATAAGATCGTCCTCCTTAAATTTATGCTTGATGCTCTCTGTCCCAGTCGGCGTTTGCCTTTTCCACATTCAGACGGGAGAGCAGAAGTGTCATGATAAAATTGAAGATCATCGGCAGCCAGAGATACATGAAGTTGAGCATATTGATGCAGGATTCCGGCTGGATTTCGGCATTTGCAATGTATCCGCCCGCTGCCAGCAGCCAGCCTGCAAGTGCAGTACCGATACCGCCGCCGATTTTCACGCCAAGGGATGAACAGGAATACATCGTACCATCAATGCGGTTGCCGGTCGTTTTATAGGTGTAGTCGGAGCAGGCAGCAATGAGAGCGTTCAGGTCGCCCTGCATCGGGCTCATACCCAGTGCAGCGATGGCGGTAAAGACCAGCATCAGCGGAATATTCTGCATATATCCTGCCACGATGACCAGTGCTCTCGCAAGGGTTGCAATGATGTAGCCCACGAGGTTCAGCTTGTACATACCCTTGCATTTTTTCACGAGGTAGGGGGTAAAGAGCAATCCGCAGATCATCGGGATGTTGATTGCAGCGGAGAAAGTACCAAGCAGATCGGCATCACCGAGAATGTAGGTCATGAAATAGATGCCCATGCTGAGAGTTGCACCGTAGAGCTGACTGATAATGTATACACCGCAGATGATGATGTAGAATTTGTTCTTCATCAGAAGCTTCAGCGCACTGATCAGAGAATACTTCTGGCTTTCATCCTCTGCACGGTGTTCCTTGTCTGCAAGTTCAAGATCCGGATAAGCATCGGCGGAGAATTTTGCGGCTTCCTCATCAGCGGGATTTTCTTTTGCCAGTTCCTTTTCGGGAAGTTCCTTGACGGAGAACACGGAAATGGTATTCACCACCAGTCCGATCACTGCGTAAATGATCGCTGCCATCTTCCAGCCCTCTGCACCGTTTCCAAAATATTCCACCATTCTGACGGTGTAGGTCTGGATGAGCAGGCTTGTTCCGGTTGCAAAGATGAAACGCATGGAACCGAGCTGTACACGTTCATTGCCGTTGCGGGTAATCAGAGCTGTCAGGGATGCGTAGGCGATGTTGTTCGCTGTGTAGAACACCGCATTGAGCAGTGTATAGCAGATGAAGAAGTATGCATATTTTGCGCTGTCTCCAAAGCTCTCCGGAATGGCAAAGATGGCAACGAGGAGAATGCTGTTTCCGATGTAGGGCCAGAGCATCCACGGTCTCGCCTTACCCATTTTTGTTTTGGTCTTGTCAATCAGTGCGCCGAAGAAAATATCTGTCACGCCGTCAAAGAATTTCGACAGCATCATCAATGTTCCGACAATGCCGGAATTGAGTCCTGCGGTATCGGTCAGATAGATCATCATGAATGCCGTAATGAACGCATATACGGTGTTTCCGGCAATATCTCCCGATCCATAGCCGATTTTGTTGTACCATTTCAGGTATTTCTTTTCAGTCATGTTACTCTCTCCTTCAAACGAATTCATTGTGATTATTACATATGTCCGAAGCAGTTCTCGAGTTCTGCTTTGGGAACAGTGTTCATTTTCGGATGAAGCACTGCAATTCGATGAAAGGCGCCTTTACTTTCTGATTCTATTCTATCACGTTTTTTGCGTCAAATCCATAAACACAATGGGACAAAATATGCACAAAATGATACTTTACTATTGCAACGCGGATTTAGATGTGCTATAATGGAGAAAAGAAGCACACGAGGAGGTGTGTATATGTATACGAATGTTGCCTATCTGCATAATTCCCTCAACGACAGGGTGGATGAAAGCCGTTCCCTGATCGTCACCAGCTGCGGATATTATCGTGTCCACAGCAGGTCTGTGGTGTCAACCGAACGTCCGCAGGGAAGGCGTGACTATCAGCTTTTGTACATCGCAAAGGGCAAGGGGTATTTTTATTTCGAGGGTCCTGATGGAAAAGAAACAGTCATCACCGAGGGAAACATGATCCTGTTCCGCCCCGGTGAGATACAGTATTATTACTACCATGCCCCCGACAAAACCGAGGTATACTGGGTGCATTTTACTGGCCGAATGGTGGAGGGCATTCTGGATAACTACGAACTTTCGCAGAAAGCGAATGTATTCTATACGGGAACATCCCCCGACTATGCATGGCTGTACCGCCAGATGATACAGGAATTACAGCTGTGCCGGCCGAATTACGAAGAACTGCTCACGCTCAATCTGCGGCACATCTTCATCCAGATCAACCGCTACATCAAAGAGGGTCGCAAAAAGGGCAGCGACGCGCAGAACGAGATCGAACGTGCCACCCATTATTTCAACGAACATTACAACGAGCAGATCAATATCGACGATTATGCCGCATCACGGCACATGAGCACCTGCTGGTTTATCCGAAGCTTCCGGCAGATCGTGAAGGTCACACCGATGCAGTATATCCTTTCACTTCGGATGGCGAATGCACAGAGCTTGCTGGAATCGACGGAGTACAACATCTCCGAGATTGCAGAGGCGGTCGGATATGACAATCCTCTGTATTTCAGCAGACTGTTTCATAAGCATATCGGGGTTTCGCCATCGGAGTACAGGAAACAAAGAACATAATAGGTGCGTTCACTTGCCATGCGAGCAGTATTGATTCCATTCTATCGGGATAAGTATATTGAAAAAGGATGCCGAATGTGGTAGAATGGAAGTAACAGATGATCTTCAGGAGGTACATCATGGTATTACTCATCGTAGACACGCAAAAACTCATCACAAATGAAAGATTATACAAGTTTGATGAACTTGTAACGAACATCAGAACCCTCATCCATACCGCAAGGCAAAACAACATTGAAGTGATCTACATCCGCCATGATGACGGTGAGGGTGAACCTCTTACCAAAGGCACAGACGGCTTTGAGATCTGCGAAGCATTTGCACCCAATGAGGGCGAAATGATTTTTGATAAAACCGTCAACAGTCCGTTTCGTGATACAGGACTTTTGGAACACTTGAAATCCAAAGGCGAAACAGAACTGATCGTCGCAGGTCTGCAAACAGACTACTGCATGGATGCCACAGTAAAATGCGGATTTGAGCATGGGTTCAAGGTATATGTGCCAGCCTACACCAATTCCACTTTTGACAATGCGTTCATGACAGCGGAGGAAACCTACCGCTATTACAATGAATTTATGTGGAACGGCAGGTATGCGAAGTGCATTTCTATGAAGGTAATGCTTCAGAAAATGGAGAAATAACATGAAAAACAAACAAAACTTACTCCCACTGTTTCTGGCATTCCTGAAAATCGGAGCATTCACCTTCGGCGGCGGCTACGCTATGATCCCGCTGATCCAGAAAGAGGTCTGTGAAAAGAAAAAGTGGCTTGTTGATGAGGATATTCTCGATATTATCGCGATTGCCGAATCCACGCCCGGTCCGATCGCCATCAATGCGGCAACCTTTGTGGGATACAGGACGTGCGGATTCCCCGGTGCGGCAGCGGCTACCTTCGGTATCGTGCTGCCGTCCTTTCTGATCATCACGATCATTGCAGCAGTACTGAATGAGTTTGCAAAACTCAGAGCAGTGCAGTACGCATTTTTCGGTATCCGTGCGGGGGTGCTTGCACTGATCGTCAAAGCATTATGGTCGATGTATCTGCAATGCCCCAAAAACGCATTTTCCCTGTGCGTGGCAGCGGCGGCATTTATCCTTGCGGCATTTTCCAGCATCAACGCCATTTTTATCATTATCGGCTGTGCCGCTGCAGGACTGATCCATTCCCTTGTGATCAGTAAAAAGGCAAAGGGGGAGCAGAAATGATTTGTCTCGAACTTTTCCTCACATTCTTCCTAATTGGACTGTTCACATTCGGCGGCGGATACGCCATGTTGCCGCTGATTCAGGAACAGGTGCTTGCTAAGGGATGGATGACAGATGCACAGATCGTTAACTTCATCGCCGTCAGCGAAAGTACACCCGGTCCCTTTGCTGTAAACATTTCCACCTATGTCGGGAATCAGACCGGAGGAATTATCGGCGGCATCTGTGCCACGCTCGGTGTAGTCTTGCCGTCCTTTATTGTGATCCTGATCGTTGCAAAATGCTTTGACCGATTCCGCAGCAGCAGGGCGGTCAGCGGCTGTATGACCGGTCTGAAACCGGCTGTGATCGGCATGATCGGGTCTGCTGTGGTATCCGTCGGCATGACGGTTTTCTTCCCATCGGGTTTTAGCGCAGCGGTCTTCAGCAGTCCGTCGTTCTACCTGTCACTGATTATGTTTGTCGGTGCTGCGATTCTCGCTCTTCGCAAGGCACATCCGGTGCTGATCATTGCGTTGTCTGCTGCACTGGGCATTGTTGCCGGATATGCAGGATTGCTCCCATGAGAAATTGACTTTTCATGTAAAGTATGGTATAATCAGGGAAAGAAATATCATTTATGAAAGGAACTGATACTATGAAAATTGCAGTGACTTACGAAAATGGACAGATCTTCCAGCATTTCGGACACACAGCGGAATTCAAGCTGTATGATATAGCGGATGGGAAGATCGCAGGGGAACAGGTCGTTCCCACAAATGGCAGCGGTCATGGCGCACTTGCTGGCTTCCTTGCCGCTAATGGCGTGGAAGTGCTGATCTGCGGCGGTATCGGCGGCGGTGCACAGAATGCACTGGCACAGGCAGGCATTAAGCTGTTTGGTGGTGTCAGCGGCAGTGCGGATGCCGCTGTGCATGCATTTCTGAACGGCACACTCGGCTTTGATCCCGATGTGAAGTGCAGCCATCATGCTCATGAGCATGGTGAAGGTCACACCTGCGGCAGCCACGGATGCGGCAGTCACGGTTGTCATTGAGTGACTCCCTGAGAAAGGAGCAGAGCGATGCTGCAGAACGTTGATTTTTACTATTTCAGTCCCACCGGCGGAACGAAAAGGGCAGGGGAGACGATCGCTTCCACCCTCGCCGAATCCGTCAATGCGATCGATCTGACGACGAAAACGATGACTGCCCCTGCATCGGATGTGGTCGTTGTGGCTGTGCCTGTTTTTGGAGGACGGATCCCTGCGCTGGTATCCGAACGGCTCAGACAGCTCAATGGCAGGGGGAAGAAGGCAATTACTGCTGTTGTTTACGGTGTCAGAGCGTATGAAGATGCACTGCTGGAGCTGAACGATGTCATGACGGAATGCGGGTTTGAAATCGCAGCATCCGCTGCACTGATCGCACAGCATTCGATCGTTCACGAAGTCGGCGCAGGCAGACCGGATGCAGCGGATACTGCGGAAATCCAGCTGTTTGCAAAGCGTGTTCTGAGTGCGATCGAAGCCGGCAGCACAGGTACAGTGAACGTTCCCGGAAATCATCCGTACAAGGAAAGCAAGAAATCATCCGCTGCGCCTGTAACACTTGATTCGTGCGGCGGCTGCGGATTCTGTGTTTCCGTATGCCCGACCGAAGCCGTTTCCCTCACGGATGGGGGAGTCGTGACGGACAGCGAAACGTGCATGATGTGTATGGCATGCGTTGCGAAATGTCCTGCGAGAGCCCGTATTCTTCCTCCTCCGGTTCAGGACACTCTGAATCAGAAATTGGGCGTGTTCAGAGATGTTCGCAGGGAAAACGAATATTTTGAATCATTGAACAGATAGCACGACCCTCTCATCATCGTTGATCGGTGATGAGAGGGCCGTTTTTGTTATCCCGCGTTCGAGACGACGATGGTATTTGCTGCCGTTTAACAAGCCATAAGGATCATTTTCAATTCGTATTTCGACACCATCAGGATAACTGCTTTCACGAACATAATAAGGAACTTCGCAATAACTCCCTTTTAAGTATTTTACTGCTATTTCCGTTTGCTTATTTAACAGTATTTTTCAGCTCTGTCATCCGTCACATCGTTTTTCGAATCATTTAGTTCCGGTTTTGCATGTGAGAAAGCAATCTTACGGAGTTGATCGATGCGTTTCATAATGCCGGTAATAATAGCCTTTCTTCTTTCCGTATCAATGCATTCCTGCACACGCTCATCCGACAGAATTGCTTCAATTTCTTCTTGCAATCCATCAAGTTTTGCAAAATTGATCCAATCGAATGATGAAACAAGCTTCAGCTGTTCATCATGCAATTTTTTGAACGGCTTGCAGGTTGCATCATAGCTGGCAAGATGCGGTGTAGCCGTATTATATCCCAGTGAGGTGCCGCTGTCAAAAATGGGAGCAAAGCCGATCCATTCCAGTGTATCGGCATCCCGAAGCAGTCCGAAATTATTCATATGCCTGTCTTCATTGGCGATGAGATAGTCAAGCACGATCATACGGTCCAGTGATGCTGTAACATCCGGAACGCCAGCTTCTTTGCAGATATTGACAAAGTGCAGATAGCCATTCTCATGATTTTCCTTTGGGCGGAGCTGGATCATACGCCATGCACTGATAAGCTCGGTATCGGTTGTTACGAAATCCTCACACACGCTGTAGGGCTTTCCGTTTTGCCAGATCACTGTATAAGGCACATGGAGAATGTCCAGCCGTTTCATGATTTTCGAAGCGATCAATTCGTTGAACGGCTGCTGATAGTAAGGAGCGACGCCTTCCTTGATCAGGCAGCGTTTACCATTCATGATCTTCCAGCGTTTTTTTTTGATTACCATCGGAGGTGTTGTCGGGAGAGCTGTAGTCAAATCCGATCTCCTTTTTGGGGGCACCGAACAGTACATCACCGATGTCATCGGAAAAATCATTCATAAAGTAATTGACATCCTCCCATTTCAAATCACGGTCCGCAGGTCTAACCCAGTAATGATCGGACAGGCTGAGTCCCAGACAATGTATCAGCAGGAGCGTGGTGGCATACATACCAAGTTCGTCCAGTGCCTCCCGGATACCGCTGCGGCTTGCAGGAATGGAGCGTCCTGTCCACCAGTGGTTCAATGCCATGCGCTGTGCCTTTATCTCGTGGTGCATGGTAAATACAGTACCCACCGGAAGGTGTTCCTCACGGAAAACATCAATGATTTTATTGATGCTGCCAGTTTCTTCATCAATTTCGATTTGAGCGGCAGCAATATTCTTATGCATCAGTGTGTATTCCATGTCAGCCCCTCCTTTCTACCTGATAGGAATATTATAGCATGTTATATTGAGTAAATCAAGTCAGTGTCCATTTTAAGACATCATATTACGAACGGAAGTGAATTCATCTTCTGTTACTTGGATAACGTCATTATCTTTTTCTGATCTCATGATGACAGGTTTTGTATAAATGCCGCAGATTCCAAAAAACTTATATATTAATAGAGGACAATCAGCTGAACTGATTATGGTATATCAGTCATAACGATCTCCTCATAAGTCCCATAAAGTGACTGCTCCACTTCTGTGAGTCTGCGTCGTAGTGAGAGGATTTCCTGCTGTTTGTTCCGGTACTTTTTGGCAACGATGTTCTGTACAGCCATCTCGATCATAGGAATACGGATTTTTTTCAGCGATTCCACGGGAATATTGGGAATTGTCACACCTACGCAGATGTTTCGCAATGCCGCATCCCCCTCGGGACTTTCGAGATACGCTTTGACATAGTAGGGATTTACCTTTTCTGTGTCCAGTTCGATGATGTAAAGGTTGCCGTTTGCAAGGACCTTTGTGCCATCCGGAATTTCTGCAACTGCGATCTTGATCGGCAGACCGTTCTTGGAGATGATCAGGCTTCCGGATTTCAGACAGTATTTGTCATACTTTGGGGCAAGCTCTGTGATGTAGGCGAGTTCTTTGCTGATGATACCGCTCTGTATATCAGAAAGCTTCAGAAATTGGAAATGGGTCGGCGTTTCACTTGTAATTTCATCCAGCTCATTCGCTTTAATCTGACTTCCTCTGGTGATTCTTGTAATCAGATCAGAAAAAGGAATGTATTCTTTTGTTTCATCAGAAATTACAGGAGCTGTCATATATGTTGAGGGATAAAGATTGTAATTGTTCTTCCTCACTTCTGATATCGGTATTCTTCTGCTTTTCGGATGCTCCTTCCTCACTGCTTCAAAGATCTCAGCAATGTTTTCGTCTGAGAGCGTATTGTTTCGTCTGCCGGATACATAAAGTTCCGAGGCATCCACGAATGTAACAGTATCGTTGTCGCGACTGAGAATGACCATAACAGTTCCAACCATAGTTTGCTCAAACAATCCTTCCGGTAAAGCAATCACAGTTTCAATGTACCCCTGCATGACAAACTCTTTACGCATTTCCATGTCACACTTATTCCAGGTACTGCCGTTTGTGAGGATGGCCGCTCCTTTGCCTTTGGCTTTCAAGGAATGCATGATCTTCTCAGCAAACATCCAGTCGGCGGAGGAAGCGTTTTTACACTCCGGATCATAAAATCTCCGTTTTACACCGAATGGGCAATCGACGAAGATCTTGTCAAATTTTTCGACGATCTGCAGCGTATCCTCCGAAGAGATCCTGATATTATCTCCCAGCAAATCAGCTCGCATAAGGGCAGCGAAATGATTTTCCTCATTGATGTCATTGCCAAAATAGGATGCAGCAGGTTCATGCAGATACGTATCACGCAGAAAACTACCTTTACCCGTACAGAAGTTTGCCACGAAATCCGTAGCCTGAATATCAAGCAGCGTCAATGCAAGTTGATTCAAGCATTCCGGAGTTTCATCCTGCTTGAGTCTCGATGATGCAGTGCGGTCAAACAGCAGGTAAGCAGCATATTCCTCAACCGTGAAAGCGTCTGCTGCGGCTGAAAGTTTCTGCCATTGGTCTATCAATGATAAACAGAGTGTCGGAACAAGTGTACTACGAACAGTGCAACTTGCAAGAAAGCTTTCCATGGTGGATAGTTCGCTCCTATCCGTCATTCCTGCTTTTACCAAAACAAATGCTGCTGTGCGAGCTGAATCACCAAATGTATCAATCAGGTATCTGCGGACTTTATTGCAGTTCAGTGTTCTTAGGCTTCGTATTTTCTCTGTGGTCATAGGGGTCCTCCGTTTTGATTGGTTAGAGATATCCTGCTTGTATTATACTATGTTTGGCCATTTCTGTCAAGAATTTTTTGATTTTCTCTTAGATGTTATCCGGTGGAAGAACACTGCACCCTCATTGCAGGGCATACAAGGATTTCTTTCGGATGTTGGAGGGTTGTGTGGTTGCAATCGCCTCAACAATTTTGTAGTATTATACAGGAAATGAAAATGATCATTTTTTAATCAAAATCCTCTTTTTCTATTTCCTTTTTTATTTATATATAGGACAGTATGAAAATATCAATTTCTAATCACCAAAATGGGATGTCTGTCAGGGTTGTTTAATGGACACCTCCGGACGAAATGATGTGACCTGGAAAAAAACAGTGCTGTTTCTCTTGACAAACGCCAAATTATCTGATACAATACAATTAGGATATGCGAAACCAAACAAATCAAGAGGGAATGTTATTTGCATTCTGCTGATTCCACAGAACGATGGAATGTCACGCTTTTGAAAAGAAAGGATACTTTTATGAGCCGGAGCTACAAGAAACATCCGATATATAAGCGACATGAAAAAGGGGGGAAGAAAACAGCCAACCGTCGTGTTCGGCATTCGAAAGATTCCCTGCAATACGCAGGTTATAAGCGCTTAACAATCAGATGGTTAGTTTATGAATACAGGTTTCGTTGTACATACGCCGAAATGACGAAAATCCATAAAGACAAAGTGCTCGGGCACATGATGAGGGGGTGGAATTTTAATGATGATACGAAGTGGTGGTATAAAGCATACCGATGGAAATAAAAACAGATTTCAGAGAATTTAGTTGAAACGTGATTCGACTTGGTCTGGTGATTGCCCATTGATGAAATGCCATATTGACCCCCATAAAGATTGAAAGGAGTAATATCATGGATGCTTTCACAAACAGAGCCTGGCTGCTTTCCATTACAGGAAAAGCCATTAGTGTTCTTCATCATCCTGCAGCAAATTTTGAGTTTTACAATATTCCCGTAATTCTGCTGGAACATGGCTCTGAATTGGAACAAGAAATTGCACGGGGTTTTCTAGATCATCCGACGGAGGAACAGAAACAGATTGTTCTTGCACTATATCACAAAAACTGGTGTAAAGTGCGTGTATGGGGATGTTTTTCAGAAGAAGTGCTGTTCCGGATTCCAGAGCACAATGTACAGTGGAAGCGCGTGATTGCTGACTTTCTATCAGAACATAGGGGATTTGAACGGGCAAAAATAACAATAGAAATTACAGGATGAAGCAATAATAACACTTGGAAATTTGTAAATATGAAAAACGGAAATATTAGACAAGGAGTGATACAAATGGAAGCTGCAATCTGCAGTGTCGCATATGATGATGCGCAATATCCCGAACGTTTGAAGCAAAAATTCGGTGTGAAAGCCCCCATGATTTTTTACTATGCAGGTGACCTGTCTCTGCTGGAGCGGAAATGTGTGGGATTTGTTGGTTCACGGCGTATTGATGAAAGTGGTGTGCGATTTACAGAATATGCTGTGAAGCAAGTTAATGCCCAGGGATACGGCGTTGTTTCAGGTGGTGCAGAGGGAGTAGACAGTGTTGCAGGACTTACATCCATTCGGAATGGAAATATCTGCATTCACTTTGTCTGTCATTCCCTTGCTGAGCGTGTTAAGGAGCCGGAAACATTCGCAGCAATCCGTAATGGAAAGCTTCTGCTGTTATCCCATGTTCCGCCGGAGGCGAGCTTCAAAGCAAGTGCGGCGTTTGGACGGAACAAATACATTTATGCTCATTCTATCGGGACGATCGTTGTACGCTGCGATTTTGAAAAAGGCGGATCGTGGAGTGGGGCGATGTATTCGATGCAGAATCATATCAGCCCTGTGTTTTGCTGGAATCATCTTGACTATTTAGGAAATATGGGATTGCTCCAAAAGGGTGCGATACCGCTCGGAGATTGTTTTAGCGGCGTTCAGATAGAAAAGTATTTACAACAGGAGGGATAAGTATGGTCAAAGTGATTTCATTGCATGGATATATGGAAAGCTCGTATAATCGCAATTATCAGGCGCTTTGCCAACTGATGGAAGAGAAAAATATCATTGCTCCCCAGCTTGACTACCGTAAGGAAAGACCATATGAGATTCTGAAAAGAATTCAT
>CAYYIT010000006.1:26826-68376 GCA_964472035.1 uncultured Ruminococcus sp. | reverse complement strand
GCGGTAGCACCCTCCACTATTTCCCCCTCCCTTTAGGGAGGGGGTTAGGGGGTGGCAATTTTCAGGAAATTGCCACCTTTTTGTTATTCTTCCGGAGCCTCGTCGTCCGCTTCTTCCGCGATATCGGCAAGCACCTCGCGCAGGGCATCCTGCCCCTCGAAGGTCTTGGCCGAGAACGGAATGGTATGGATATCCTCAAAGCAGGGGATCTCCTCTGCGAACGCCTGCATGCGCTTTTCACGCTCCGTCTTGTTGAGCTTATCCGCCTTTGTCAGGACGATGATGAACGGGATCTCCTCGTCGATCAGACGATTGATCATTGCAATGTCATCCGCTGACGGCGCATGGCGCATGTCCACAAGCTGCACCACCAGCCGCAGGTCGCGGTCTGCCTCAAGATAGCCGTAGATCAGCTTCTTCAGGCGATCCTGCTCGGATCTGGAGGTCTTTGCATAGCCATAACCGGGCAGATCGACGAAATAGACTTCATCCACACTGTAGAAATTGATGGTGGCAGTCTTGCCGGGAACGGCGCTGACTCTGGCAAGGGATTTTCTTCCGACAAGCTTATTGATCAGCGTGGATTTTCCCACATTGGAACGGCCGAGAAAGGCAAATTCCATGCGCTCCGGCTTTGGCAGCTGCGAACATTTGCCGCATGCCATTGCAAATCCTGCATCCTGAAATCTCATGTTGTCCTCCTGTTATGCACGGATGGCTGCACTCGCCTTGCCGCGCTTACTGGGCTTATTCTCCGTCGGTGCCGTATCCTGCGCATTCTTCTCCAATGCGATGCCAAGCACCTCGGAAAGATGCCGAACCGGCACAAAAGTGATCTTCTCCTTGACGATATCATCCACTTCTTCGAGATCCGCCTTGTTTCCTTCGGGGAACAGGACGGTCCGGATGCCTGCCTTATACGCTGCCATGAACTTTTCACGGAGACCGCCGATGGGCATTACCCTGCCATGAAGTGTGATCTCGCCCGTCATGGCAACATCCGCTCTTACCGGAATGCCGGACAGCGCGGAGATCAGTGCCGTGGTCATGGTCACACCTGCGGAAGGTCCGTCCTTCGGAACGGCACCCTCCGGTGCATGGATGTGCAGATCCTTCGTCTTATAGAAATCCTCCGGAATGCCGTACTGCTTGGCAACGCTTCTTGTGTAGCTCACTGCGATCTTGGCACTCTCCTGCATCACCTGTCCGAGGGAACCGGTGATCTCGATCTTGCCGCTGCCCTCCAGCACAAGTGCCTCCAGCGGCATCAGTACGCCGCCGACGGAGGTCCATGCAAGACCGTTGACCAGTCCGACAGCGTTCTTCTCGCTCTGGGCATCGGGCAGATATTTCGGAATGCCGAGGTAGGTTTTCAGATCCTTGCGGCGTACGGTGATCCGCTTGCGCTCGCCGGATGCGATCGCCTTTGCCGCCTTGCGGCAGATGGTACCGATGGTGCGTTCCAGATTACGGACGCCGGCTTCCCTGGTATAGGAATCGATCATTGCATAGAGGACATCGTCTTCAATGCGGCACTGCACAGGCTTAAGGCCGTGTGCCTCCAGCTGCTTTGCAACGAGGTGGCGCTTGGCGATCTGGAATTTTTCTTCTCTTGTGTAGCTGGTCAGCTCAATGATCTCCATTCTGTCACGCAGGGGCGCAGGAATGGTATCGAGGTTATTGGCAGTTGCCACAAACATGACCTGACTCAGATCAAAGGGGATCTCTATGTAGTGATCACGGAACGCATGGTTCTGCTCACTGTCCAGCACCTCCAGCAGCGCTGCGGAGGGATCGCCCTTGAAATCATTGCTCATCTTGTCGATCTCATCCAGAAGGATGAGGGGATTGCGCACACCCGCCTGCTGGATCGCAGCGATCATGCGTCCGGGCATCGCACCGACATAGGTCTTGCGGTGACCGCGGATATCTGCTTCATCACGCACGCCGCCCAGGGAGACGCGGACAAATTTACGGGAAATGGCACTGGCGATCGAACGTCCGATGGACGATTTACCGATGCCGGGAGGGCCGACAAGACAGATGATCTGCCCCTTCAACTCGGGGTTCAGCACGCGTACAGAGAGGGTTTCCAGAATGCGTTCCTTGACCTTTTCCAGGCCATAGTGATCAGCATCCAGGATCTCCTGTGCCTGCTGCAGATCCGTACTCTCGGTCTGCAGTGTATTCCACGGCAGCTCAAGACAGGTATCGAGGAAATTCGTAATGACGAACGCTTCCTGCGATGCCATCGGGAGATGCTCGAGACGGCTCGCCTCCTTGAGCAGCTTCTTCTCGCTGTCCTCCGGAAGGTTCAGCTCACAGATACGCTGTGCATAGGAATCCGCTTCATCCTCGGGTTCACCGGATTCTTCGCGGAGCTGGTTGGAAATCACACGCATCTGCTCTCTCAGAAAATACTCACGCTGTCCCTGATCGATGCTTTCCTGCGTACGCTCCTGGATCTCCTTTTCGAGATCCATCACATAGACCTCACGCTGCAGGATCTCATAGAGAAGCTGCATTCTCTGGAACAGAGACGGCTCCTCCAGCAGCGCCTGCTTATCCTTATAATCGAGGAAGGTGTTGAACACGATGGACTCATACAGCGCCATCGGCTCATCCTGACACATAATGGAGATCAGCACTTCGCGCGGCATCTTCGGACACAGCCGGCTATAGCGGTCATAGATGTCCTTGATGGCACGCACCAGTGCATCCATCTCGTTCAGGTCATAGCTTTCACGGGTATTCAGCGGCAGACGCTGTACCTCCGTCACATACATATCGCCCTGCTTTTCGATGGACTTGATACGGGCGCGGTACAGACCTTCAACGAGTACACGGATGGTATCATCCTGTGTTTTCAATGTCTGCTTGATATGGGCAACAACGCCGATCTCACAAATATCCTTTTTTGTGGGCTTCTCCACAAATACATCCTTCTGTGCGGACAAAAAGAGCTTTCTGTCGCCGCGCATTGCAGCCTCCACTGCATGGATGGAGAAATCCCTTGCAATATCAAAATGCATGATCATATGCGGAAATGCCACTGTTCCGCGCATGGGTACAGTCGGCAGCAAATCCCTCATCTTTTTTGTTTCCTGCATATTTCGACCTCACTTTACAATTCGTTTTGATTCTTCTTACTTCTTCATCCTATTTATTATACAACATTTTTGATGATAATGCAAGCGGTAATTTCCGGCGGGGCAGTCATCCCCTCTGCGAAACAGGAAGGGTTCTCCCGGGAAGCCGGAAAGAACCCTGAATTACGTTATTCTTCAGATCACCAGTGCTTGAGCACCTTGTTGCGGCGATCGGTCAGCATGGGCGGTTCACCGTCCGTGACGGACTCCTTGGTAATGGTGATCTTTGCAATATTGCCGTGGGACGGCAGGTTGAACATGGATTCCATGAGGATGTCCTCCATGATGGCACGCAGACCTCTTGCACCGGTCTTCTGGGAGATCGCACGCTTTGCGATCTCGGTCAGTGCTGCTTCCTCGATCTCGAGAACGACATCGTCATAGCTGAAGAGCTTGACATACTGCTTGAACAGTGCGTTCTTCGGCTCGGTCAGGATTCTGACGAGGGCTGCTTCATCCAGCTGATCGAGTGCAGTGATGATCGGCAGACGGCCGACGAGCTCCGGTACGATACCGAACTTCACAAGATCCTGCGGAATTGCCTTCGCAAAGATATTATCCATCTGCTGCTTCTTGGAAGTCACCTCTGCGCCGAAGCCCATACCGGAGGGCTGGATGCGCTTCATGATGTGCTTTTCCAGTCCATCAAAGGCACCGCCGCAGATGAAGAGGATGTTCTTGGTATTGATATGAATGAACTCCTGGTTCGGATGCTTTCTTCCGCCCTGCGGAGGAACATTCGAAACAGTCCCTTCGATGATTTTCAGAAGTGCCTGCTGAACGCCCTCACCGCTGACGTCACGCGTCAGGGAGGTGTTCTCGGACTTTCTTGCGATCTTATCGATCTCGTCGATGTAGATGATACCGCGCTCAGCAGCCTCCACATCGAAATCCGCAGCCTGGATCAGACGCAGCAGGACGTTCTCCACGTCATCGCCGACATAGCCGGCTTCCGTGATCGTCGTTGCATCTGCGATGGCAAACGGTACATCGAGGATCTTTGCAAGCGTCTGTGCAAGGAAGGTCTTGCCGACACCGGTGGGACCGAGCAGAAGCACATTACTCTTCTGGATCTCGACATCCTGACCGTCATCCTGGCTCATGATACGCTTATAGTGGTTATAAACGGAAACAGCGAGGGAGATCTTTGCCTGATCCTGTCCGACAACATACTGGTCGAGGACGGACTTGATCTCTGCGGGCTTGAGCAGCTTGAACTGACGCGGCTTGCGTTCTTCCTCACGCTGCTTTGCCTTGCGGCGGCCTGCGGAGGATCCGAAGATCATCTCATAGCAGGTACACACGCATTCGTCACAGATATTGGATTCCCCTGCGGAAAACATGCTCATGACCTTGTTTTCGCCTTTTCCGCAGAAATTACAGATCTTAAAGGTATTTTCCGGCATACTGGTTACCTCTTAGCAATGACCTGATCAACGAGACCATAGGCCTGCGCCTGCTCAGCGGTCATATAGTTGTCTCTCTCCGTGTCACGTTCGATGACTTCGAGGGTCTGACCCGTATGCTGGGAGAGCAGCTGGTTCATCTTCTGACGGGTTCTGAGCAAATGATCGGAGTGAATTTTAATGTCAGTGCACTGACCGGACAGACCGCCGGAGATCAGCGGCTGGTGGATCATGATCTCACTGTTGGGCAGGGCAAAACGCTTGCCGGGGGCACCTGCTGCAAGCAGGAACGCACCCATGGATGCTGCCATACCGATACAGATGGTGGAGACATCGCACTTGATGTACTGCATCGTGTCATAGATCGCCATGCCGGCTGTAATAGAACCGCCGGGGCTGTTGATATACAGGGAGATATCCTTTTCCACATCCTGGCTCTCCAGATACAGCAGCTGCGCCACTACGAGACTTGCAGTGGTATCATTCACCTGATCACACAGCATGATGATACGGTCATTGAGCAGTCTTGAAAAGATATCATAAGAACGCTCACCGCGGCTGGACTGTTCCACAACATAGGGAATAAAACTCATACTCCTCATCCTTTCCTAAAAGGTTTTTAGATAAAGCATGAGCGAACACCAACGTCCGCTCACGCATACACTATACGATTTGTTATTCAGCAGCCTCTGTCTCTGCTGCAACATCCTCGATCACAGCGTTGTCTCTAACGATCTCAATTGCCTTGGTCACGCGCATATCCATTACATAGTCTACATAAGGAATGCGGCGCTTTACCTCTGCAACAGTCAGGTTGTTAGCAGCTGCCATTTCTTCGAGGCTTGTGTTGATCTCTTCCTCAGTGATCTCGATGTTCTCGAGCTCTGCGATCTTCTCCAGAGCCAGACGGAGCTTCACTTCGTTGACAGCGCGGTCACGGTTGGAATCACGGAAGTCTTCCATAGCCATGCCGGTGTACTGGAGGTACAGATCCAGACCCATACCCTGCTGCTTGAGCATAGCCTCAAAGTTTGCAACGAGGTTGTCGATGCGATGCTCGAACATGCAGTTCGGGATGGGAGCGTCAACCTTAGCGATCAGAGCCTCCATGATAGCGTTGTCCACAACGGACTCAGCCTCACGAGCTGCGGAAGCCTCGAGCTTTGCCTTAGCATCAGCCTTGAATGCATCTACGGAATCGAACTCTGTGGAATCCTGAATGAACTCATCGTCCACTTCCGGCAGTTCCTCAACAGTGATGCCGTTGAGCTTGCACTTGAAGACAGCTTCCTTGCCTGCATAGTCTTCCATCTGATAGTTCTCAGGGAAGGTTACGGTTACGTCGAATTCCTCACCGATGGACTTGCCAACGATCTGCTCCTCGAAGCCGGGGATGAACTGGCCGCTGCCGAGACGGAGCGGGAAATTCTCACCCTTGCCGCCCTCAAATGCCTCATCACCGAAGAAGCCCTCGAAGTCGATGTTTACTTCATCCTGCATCTGTGCAGCTCTGTCATCAACGGACACGAGTCTTGCGTTTCTCTGACGCAGCATCTGGATCTGGTTGTCAACATCAGCATCAGTGATAGTCTTGACAGACTTTGCCACCTTTATGCCCTTATAATCGGAAATTTCGATCTCAGGCTTTGTGATGCACAGTGCCTTGAAGGTCACGCCGTTCTCCTTGCTGACGGACTCGATCTCCACCTGGGGACGATCCACCATTACGAACTCAGCTTCCATCAGTGCAGCAGTCAGCTCTGCATTCACCAGATCGTTCACTGCTTCCTCATAGAATACGCCTTCGCCCATGCGAGCCTCAGCCATCTTACGGGAAACCTTGCCCTTTCTGAAGCCGGGGATCGCGATGTTCTTCTTTACCTTCTGGTAAGCCTTTTCTACAGCTGCCTCGAATGCTGCTGCATCTACTTCGAATACCAGTTCAACGGTATTGACATCTGTCTTTGTTGTTGTTTTCAAACTCATTTTCAAGTCCTCCAATTGTTAGTTCACTCAAAATGCCGTCCAAAAAGACCAGCATATTCAATTCATTATAACACATCTATCAGAATTTTTCTATAGATTTTTGAATTTCTTTTTCGACTTCTACAAATTCGCTAAATCACAGCACTTTTTCGGGAATAAAATGTAAATAATCGCCAGAAATCAAGTGATAGCAGATTCCGTCATCCTCACCGCGGGTGGCTCTGCCATGGGATTTTCCATGCAGATGGCCGTAGTAGCAGTGGGCAACACCGAACTCCTTGAGAAGCTCCAGCATCGGGATATTGCGGTTTGTCCAGTAGATCGGCGGATAATGCAGAAAGACGATGGGTTTGAGCTGCTGTGCAGCCGCCGCCTGAAGCGAAACCTTCAGACGCTGCTGTTCCCTTGCAAGCACCTTGGCATCGTCAGGTTCACCGGGCATATTGACCCAGCCGCGTGTGCCGCAGATCCCGTACTCCCCGTAGGCATAGCAGTTGTTATGCAGGATGGAGAGGCTGTCAAAGCCGTTTGCCGCAAAGAAATCCGTCATTTTCTTCATGGAATTCCACCAGTAGTCATGGTTGCCCTTGAGGATGATCTTCTTTCCGGGCAGCTGGTGCAGGAAGGCGAAATCCGCCTTCGCTTCTTCCAGCGTCATCCCCCAGGAGATATCACCGGCAAGCACCACGGTATCCTCCTCCGTGATCCTGCTGCGCCAGTTTTCCTCGAGCAGAACCTGATAGTTCGCCCAGCCTTTGAAAATATCCATCGGTTTTTCCGGAACACCAAATGACAGGTGGGTATCTCCAAGTACGAATAAGCTCATGCGTTAGTCGGCAATGCCCAGCTGGCGGAGTACATAAGCTTCCATGTCATTCTTGTTGATGACATCGGAGAAGCGTACTGCCTTGTCCTTCAGATCCGCAAGGGACTGCGGGATAGCAAGACCGGAAACCTCGTTCAGACGGGAAACCATCTCGTACTCGTCCTCAGCCTTTACCTCACCTTCGATCGCCTCAAGCACGCTCTCACTGAACTTGTAGGGGCTTGCGGTGGAAGCGATCAGGGTCTTGGTGGCATCGCCTGTCTTTGCGATGTAATCCATGTATACCTTTACAGCAACTGCGGTATGGGTATCGCAGGTGTAGCCATACTTTTCCTTGAAGTCATGGATGGTCTTCTTGGTTTCTGCATCATCGCAGAAGCCGCCGATGAAGTCAGCCTGCAGCTTCTTCTTCACGTCCTCGGAAACCTCGTAGGTACCCTCTGCGGACAGCGCACCGAACCATTCGCGGATCTGTGCATCATCGCCGTCGGTCAGCAGATACAGCAGACGCTCCAGATTGCTGGAGATCAGGATATCCATGGACGGAGAGCAGGTTGCGTAGAAATCACGGTTTCTGTTGTACACACCGGTATCGATGAAATCGGTCAGAACCTTATTGATATTGGAAGCGCAGATCAGCTTGCCGATCGGCACGCCCATGAGCTTTGCATAGTAAGCAGCCAGAATATTGCCGAAGTTACCGGTAGGAACAACGACATTCATGGTCTCACCGAACTGGATGTAGCCCTTCTTTGCCATCTCGGCATAGGAGGATACATAGTAAACGATCTGGGGAGCAAGTCTGCCCCAGTTGATGGAGTTTGCGCTGGAGAACATCTTGCCGCCTGCTGCGAGCTTTTCCTTGACAGCTGCATCGGTGAAGATCATCTTAACGCCGTTCTGGCAGTCATCAAAGTTGCCCTCGAGTGCGCAGACACCGACATTCTCACCCTCCTGGGTACGCATCTGGCGCTTCTGCATGGAGCTTACGCCGTCCTGCGGATAGAATACCATGATCTCTGTGCCGGGAACGTCCTTGAAGCCCTCAAGCGCAGCCTTACCGGTATCGCCGGAGGTCGCAACGAGGATGACGACCTTCTTGTCCTCGCCGTTCTTCTTCAGGGAAGTGGTCAGGAGATACGGCAGGATCTGGAGTGCCATGTCCTTGAAGGCGCAGGTCGGACCATGCCACAGCTCAAGGATATGCGCATCACCGAACGCATCGGTCAGCTCTGCGATATTCTCAGTTTCAAAATTCTTAGTATTGTATGCATTGGAAGTACAATAGGAGATCTCCTCAGCGGTGAAATCCGTCAGGAACTTACCGAACACAACATCCGCTCTCTGTGCATAGGACATATCGGCCAATGCCTTGAGTTCATCCATGGAAATCTGCGGGATCTCGGAAGGAACGAACAGTCCTCCGTCCGTGGAAATTCCCTGTGCGATTGCTGTGGCGCTGTTCACCTGCAGCTGGCTGTTTCTTGTACTTTTGTAGTACATACTACCACCCTTTCTTTCTTCGTTTCGGAGCCGCAGAACGGTTCCTAATCATAAATTTGGCTATTGTCATGAAAGTCCGTTTCATCAAACGCACTTTCAAGATAATCAATATCGATCACCCTGCCGTGATACATGGTCACCTCGGCGATGTCATAGCGGATATACCACGCATCATCGTCGATCCCCTGCTTCTGGCAGTAGGCATAGGCCGCACGGATGAGAAGACGCTGCTTTCTGCTCGTCACCGCTTCCGCACCGCGTTCCATCGCGCCGAGCTTGCGCGTTTTCACCTCAACAAAGCAAAGCTCCTGTCCGCGGGAGGCTACGATGTCGATCTCACCGCCGCGGATCCGGAAATTCCTTGACAGGATCTCATAGCCGAGCGCCTCAAGATAGAAGCATACGGCAGCTTCACCAATATCGCCCGTTTCCTTCGGCTTCATAGGATCTTCTTCAGGAAGGAGGGGCGATGGATGGGGCAGGGACCGTACTGCCGCAGCAATGCGCAGTGCTCCGCTGTTCCATAGCCCTTGTGCTTCTCGAAGGCATACTGTGGATAGAGTGCAGCCTGTTCGAGCATATAATGATCCCTTGCCACTTTGGCAAGAATGGAAGCTGCTGCGATGGATGCCGAGGTGGCATCGCCCTTGACAACGGTTTCGCCGGGAACAGCAAGCTTTGGGAAGCGGTTGCCGTCCACGAGGGCATAGTCCGGTGTCTGCTGCAGACCTTCCACTGCACGCTGCATGGCAAGCATAGCAGCGCCCAGAATGTTAAGTTCTTCAATTTCGGCGAGCGTTGCGATGCCGATGCACCACGCAGCTGCCTTTTCCTTGATCTCGAGGAACAATTCCTCACGGCGCTTCTCGGACAGCTTCTTGCTGTCATCAAGTCCGGTAATGCCGCAATCGTCCGTCAGGATGACTGCCGCTGCGAAGACATCGCCTGCAAGGGGTCCCCTGCCGGCTTCATCCACACCGCAGATCACGCCGAATTCCTGCCGCATACGGCCGTCATATTCGAGCATCGCCTGACGGCGAAGCAATGCGTCCTTACGCATTTGTTTCCTCCCTGGGCGGCAATTCGAGTGTGATCCTGCCGAGCTTCGCACTGCGGAACTCATCGAGGATCGTGATCGCTGCACGCTCTGTATTGACAATACCGCCGGAGAGGAGCATACCGCGCTTTCTGCCGATGGCATCGAGCAGCTTCTCGCCGTCAGTTTCTTCCATTTCTACCTTATAGCGCTCCTTGAGCATCTGCGGATAATTGCGGTGCAGGTATTCCAGCAGCAGCATGGCAAGTGCTTCGATGTCCAGCACCTCATCACGGATGGCGCCGGTAAACGCCAGACGGCAGGCTGCCTCCTGGTCATCGAGCTTCGGCCAGAGAACGCCGGGCATATCGAGGAACTCGACCTGCTCGTCCACCTTGACCCACTGCTTGGTGCGCGTTACGCCGGGGCGATCCTCCACCTTGGTGCGCTTGGACTTCGCCATGCGGTTGATGAAGGAGGATTTTCCGACATTGGGGATGCCCACGATCATCAGGCGGATGGGTCTGCCGACCATACCGGATCTCTGACGCTTTGCGAGGAGCTCCTTGAGGAGTTTTTCGCGCACTGCGGGCAGAAAGCTCTTTGCACCCTTGCCGCTGAGGCAGTCCATCGCAAGCGCCGGGATACCCTGCGCCTCATACCAGCGGATCCACTTTGCGGTGGCGTCGGGATCGGCCATATCACTTTTATTGAGCAGCACCATGTAGGGCTTGCTGTTCATCAGCTTTGTGAGCTCCGGATTACAGCTGCTCTGGGGAATTCTTGCATCCAGAAGTGCCACCACGCCGTCCACCATGGACAGATTGGCAGCGATCATTCTTCTTGTTTTGGTCATATGACCCGGGAACCACTGAATGTTCCGGATCTGGATTTCAGCCATAATTTGCTCCTTTTCTATTGAACGATACCGAATTTGGAGAGGGGATACAGGCGCATCAGCACCTCACCTTCCACGGTATCCTCATCGATCAGTCCGACGTCGGGATAACGGCTGTCCTTGGACACACCGCGGTTATCTCCCATAACAAAGAGATAGCCCTCCGGGATCGTCAGCGGATAGGTAAATGCACCGCTGTTCTTCGGGACAGTCGTCAGGGCATTGATATAGGGCTCCTCAAGCACCTCGCCGTCCACAGTCACAACACCTGCTTCGAAGTCGATGTTCAGTTCCTGACCACCCACCGCGATCACGCGCTTGACGATGCTCTTGCCGAGGCCGGAGCTGAGGCAGATCTGATTCTGTTCATCGAGGAGTGCCGCCTGCTGGGAGTCAATGATCACGATATCACCGCAATCCGGAGCTCCGTGCAGCTGCAGCACCAGCAGCTTGTCTTCATGTATGAGCGTCGGTTCCATGGATGAGCCCTGAACTGTCGCAACATGCAGCACATAAGTAAAGAGAAGAATGACGCAGAAAACGGTGATCAGGGTCATTTCCAGCAGATCCAGACATTCACCAACGATCCGGTGCACGATCCGATGTTTTGAAAAACGAACATATTCCCGCATACCAGTCCTCCTGCGTCACATCAATGATCAATCTACAAATCCCATATGATTGAAGGGGAAATAACAGAAAATCGCCTTGCCCAGCACATCCTCCTCGGGAACGAGGCCTACGCGCTTATTGCGGCTGTCGGTAGAATTATTGCGGTTATCACCCATTACGAAAATATAACCATCCGGAACTACGAACGGATACTTTCCGAGGAAGGCGCCGTCATCAACGGTAGCAGGCATATTGATGTAATCCTCTTTAAGTGCCACGCCATCCACATAAACAAGGCCGTTCACAGTATCCACATCGATCGTCTGACCGCCGACAGCGATCACACGCTTGATGATGTTCTTATCCAGGGACATACCGCTGGGGATCACCTGATCATTGACATTGAAGATATAGCCCTCTTCGTTATCGATGATCACGATGTCGCCCTGCTTCGGCTCATACATAAAACGGTACATCAGAAGATGGTCCTTGTCCGTCAATGTCGGGTTCATGGAACTGCCGTCCACCGTCACGGGACGCCCAAGGTACGTAAACAGCAGCAGCACAACAAACACAGAAACCAGCACGGTTTCGATGATATCCAGAATATCATTGAGAATGGTACTGCCGGTCGTCTTCTTTTCGATGTTCTCGTTTGTCTCGATTGTGTTCTGTTCCATAGGAACCGCCTTTCCTGCCAAACGGCATATGTTTTCTGACTGCGTTCAAACTGCACCCTTCTTATCATGCTGCATAAACGCTCTCGAAAAAAGCGCTTATGCAGCGTGATGCGCATTGCGTCATCATCCTGCAGATAGCAAAAAAGGGACGCTGTGTCCCTCTTCGGCGCACACAGTACAAAAACAGCATAATGCTGCTTTTGTACCGCCGCATGCCGGTCTTAGCCCAGCAGTTCCTTAACCTTTGCAGCCTTACCAACTCTGTCGCGCAGGTAGTACAGCTTAGCTCTGCGAACCTTACCGTGTCTAACCAGCTCTACCTTGTCAACAGTCGGAGAGTGGAGCGGGAATACACGCTCGATACCGCAGCCGTGTGCTACACGTCTAACAGTGAAGGTCTCGCTGATACCGCCATGCTTCTTTGCAATAACAGTACCCTCAAAGATCTGGATACGGCTCTTGTCACCTTCCTGAATCTTAACGTGTACCTTTACGGTATCACCGATTGCGATTGCAGGAACGTCCTTCTTCATGCTTGCTTCGCTGATCATCTTCAATGCATCCATGTTTTTTCCTCCTAAATTTCCGATCCTTCATTCACGGGGCATACCGGATCACTCAGCAAAATGTCCGGCTGCCGATCCCGTCCTTTTGCGCAGAATTCTGCCATTGCGGGGCTCCGTCAGCGGATGGATCGATTTAATGTCTTTCGGCATTAACCCTCATCCGGGCACAATACGCCCGAACGGATTTCAAATGCTTTATTATCATACCACATTTCCAGAAAAAAAGCAAGTGTTTTTACAAAAATTCTTCTCCATTTACACAAAAAATTTTTTCGCGCACGGCATACTCTACCGAAAACGGCTGTTCTGCGTACTCTTCGAACGCATCCAGAACGATACTGATATTGAGATTGCCCTCATTTCCGGCCGGCAGATGGATGCACATCCGCAGAAGACCGTTCTCCGCATCGACGCTGCTGTCGCTCACGGTGATCTTCGGCTTGATATCGATCTCCTTGAAGCCGCGCTTGGTTTTCTTCTGCATGAGGATCTGCTCCTGCGCCATGAAGGCCTTCCAGGTATCCGAGAGCGCAGCGGGATCCTCTGCGCGGAATGCTACCTGATAATCCGCACTGCCGATCTCCATTGCCTGATGAACGGGCGTATGTACATCGAGCACCTGCAGGCCCTCGGGCAGGGCAGCATTGAGGCGCTCCCTGATCTCCTCCGGCGGCATTGCCTGCGTCAGACGGAAGTCCATGGTCTCGCAGCGGCTCTCCGCACCAAGGGAGAGCGCAAGTGCGAACATCAGATACATATGCGGATGGAAGCCCTCGGTATACCATGCCGGCAGATCGGCACGGCGGATGGCACGCTGCATGCAGCGGTTCAGATCGAGGTGGGAAATATATTTTGCACTGCCGGTTTTCTGGAACACGGCTCTGTAATTGACTCTGTTATCCATCAGAAGCAGGCACCTCCCAGACAGGAATTTGCACCGCAGCCGGAGCATTTCTCACGGCAGGACGGTGTGGTCAGCCCCTCATGCGCCTTTTTGTTCTCGCGGATGAGGAAGGGCTTGGATACAAGATAATCCAGATGATCCCAGGGCATGATCTCCTCATAGGATCGCTGGCGGTTGGCATAGAATTCGGCGGATACGCCGCAGCTTGCAAATGCTGCCTCCCACGCATCGGAGAGGAAGTATTCATCCCAGCTGTCGAGCTTGCAGCCGTTCTTCCAGGCGGCATGCAGCACATCGCAGAGACGGCGGTCTCCCCTTGCGAACACAGCTTCCATGCGGCTCACATCGGAGACATGCATGCTTGCCTTGATCTTCTTGGAGGTGATGGCATTGCGCAGAACGGACTGGCGGCGGAGGATCTCCTCCTTGGTCACCTGCGGTTCGAATTCAAACGGCGTGAAGGGCTTCGGAACAAAGGTCGCGGTACTGATGGATACCTGCACCTTGCCCTTGGGACGGTCGGGCATCTCGTAGAACAGGTTCACGACCTTCTGGGCGAGGTCGGCAATGCCGATGATGTCCTCATCCGTTTCGGTGGGAAGTCCCATCATGAAGTAGAGCTTGACATTCGTATAGCCGCCGGCGAAGGCGATGGCGCAGGTACGCATCAGCTCCTCCTCGGTGACATTCTTATTGATGACGTCGCGCAGGCGCTGTGTGCCTGCTTCCGGTGCAAAGGTCAGTCCGGTCTTGCGGACGGCAGCGACCTTTTCCATGACGGACTTCGAGAAATTATCGACACGCAGGGACGGCAGCGACAGGCTGATGCGGCGTTCCTCCGTATAATCAAGCAGCTGCTCGAGCATGGGTTCGATCTGGGAGTGGTCGCTTGTACTCAGGGAAGAGAGCGACAGCTCGTCATAACCCGTGTTATCGCACAGGGCTTTTGCCTGGGAGCATACAGTATCCGCGGATTTTTCGCGGAACGGACGATAGAGGAAGCCTGCCTGACAGAAACGGCAGCCGCGGATACAGCCGCGCAGCACCTCGACAGAAACGCGCTCATGGACGATCTCCACGAAGGGTACCACCTGATTCGACGGGTAGTAGGACTTGTCCATATCCGTCATCACGCGCTTGTGCACGACTGCCGGAGCGTTGTCTTTCGGTGTGACGGAAGCGATGGTACCGTCCTCGTTGTAGGCGATCTCATACAGGGAGGGAACGTAGATGCCCTCGATCTGCGCAGCGGCCTTCAGGAACTCGGAGCGGCTTGCGCCCTTTTCCTTCATGGTATTGTACAGATCCATCAGCTCGAGGTTGACCTCTTCGCCCTCGCCGAGGATGAACAGATCGAAGAAATCCGCAAGCGGCTCGGGATTGCAGGCGCAGGGGCCTCCTGCACAGACGATCGGTGCAAGTGCCTCTCCCCTGTCGCGTGCATAGAGCGGCACGCCGGCGAGATCGAGCATATTCAGGATGTTGGTATAGGACATCTCATACTGGAGGGTAAATCCGATAAAATCGAAGTCCTTGACAGGATCGAAGCTTTCCAGCGCATAGAGCGGGATCTGCTCACGGCGCATGACCTCTTCAAAATCCGGCCATGGTGCAAACACACGCTCGCACCAGTAATTCTCCCGTTCATTGATCAGGGAGTAGAGTATTTTCATTCCAAGGTGGGACATGCCCACATCATAAATATCCGGAAAACAGAACGCAAAACGGACATCTATGCGCTCCTTCTCCTTTACGATGCTGCCGACCTCGCCGCCGATATAGCGGCCGGGGCGCTGCACTTCAAGCAAATGCGATTCCACTTTTTTTCTCAGCATAATCATGCCTCTTTCTGATTCATTCCATTCCGGTAACACAAGGGCCGGTCGTACTTCTATTCTACCACAATCCATCCTTCTTGTCAACTTGCAGCTCCATGACCGCAAGGTAGACGAGCATTGCGTACAATGCAGGATTGCCGATGCGCCAATACATGCCCAGTATGGCAAGTACGGCAGCGAGCAGGATATTGCATGTACTCAGGATCCGCAGCGCAGATGGATGCACTGCCAGAAGACAGCGCAGCGCACTGCCACCGTCGAGGATCCGGTAGGGCAGCAGATTGAACAGGCCCATTCCCAGATGCAGCATCGCCATGGTACCTCCCCCCTGCAGGCGGAACAATATCGCGGCGGCAAGCAGATTTGCAGCAGGTCCGCTCAGCAGGATGCAAAGCTCCTGCCGTACGGAGACAAGTGCCTTCGATGTCCGCATCTGCACACCGGCGGCATACAGACGGATCTCGCGGATGCCGGCACCGGCGGCTGCCATTGCGGCACCATGCCCGAGTTCATGGAGCAGACAGACAGCGAAGGTCTGCCGCAGCAGGCTTGTACCCGATAAGAGCAGCAATGCAAGCATTGCCGGGAATCCGAAATCGAGCCGGATGCGGCAGCGTCCGAGGTTCAGCTCCAAAGCGTTCGTGCGCGTTCGATGAGCGCATGGACCCAGGCTTCGTCCGGTGCTGTGATGTCAGCTGCAAAGGCAGCGGCGATCTGCGCGTAGGTCTGCGGCGCCTCCAGCCGGAGTACCAGCACTGCCGTCAGCAGCAGGATGCATACAGTATACTGGGCAAAGAACACATCCGCCCAGCTGGATCGATCGGTACGCTGCGGTTTGCTGCATTGCCGGTGGGAAATTACGGGTGGTTCCCAGCTGCCGTCCGATACGGCATCGGGGATCTCGATCATGACTGCGTCCATCTCCGTCACTCCTTTCTCCACATTCTATGCAGGGACAGGAATGGAAAAGAACCGGAAGTCCGCATTCACAGACCTCCGGCTCCGGTTATTCATTCTCTTCTTTTTTGATGCGGAAGATCATCCGCAGCACACCGGCAAGCAGCTTGGGGCTTTTGATCACAACGATTTTCATAAGTAACACCTCCTGATTTTCTGTAGGGCATCTCTAAAAACCGGAACACGAGCAAAATTGCGAATAGAAATTCTGCCGTGAGGGAGGTTTTCAGAGGTGGCCTGTATAGTACAGTATATTCTTTCTCAGGAATTTGGTGCATCCATCGTCCGGATCACAAGAAGCACACCGGACTGCAATGTGATTTCGGCGTGATCCGCTGTGATCTCATTGCTGACGCCGAGCGGATAGCTGCTGTGCAGAGTACCGTTTTCAAGGGGGTATTTCACACCTCTGAGCGTCACGCCGTCGCAGGTTTCTGTCAATGCAAAAATGGACAGGTAGCCTTCAAATGCCGGATACGCCACCGTTCCGGGCAGCTGAACGGAGATCGTGGTGTTCCCGTCATGCAGGATGCCGCAGAGGCCCTGCTCCGCCATATGGTGCAGCATCTGGATATTGGCCATGGTATGATCGAATCTCGCGCCGCCGAGCGCACCATAGATGTGGAATTCGCGGCAGCCGCAGTCCCTTCCGTAATACACCGCAAGCATGGTGTCCGTTTCGTCCTTTTCCGCGGGATGGCGCAGGACCCTGCAGGTTTCAGGAAGCGGTTCCGTGAACGAGTCGAAATCCCCCATCAGGACATCGGGTACCAGTCCCTGCCGCAGGGCATGGCGGTAGCCGCAGTCAGCACAGAGCAGCAGCGCGCCCTCCGGTACGGCAATTTCCTCACGGACATCGCCGCCGGCTATGATGACACATTGTTTCACAGCTCCCACTCCTTGATCTGTCTGGCTTCTTCGTACATGTCACAGTAGCTCTCGTGCCGTGTTTTCGGGATCAGACCGGCGTTGACCGCCTCGATGACGGCGCAGCCCTTTTCGCAGACATGGGCGCAGTCATGGAAGCGGCACTGTTCCTGATAGGGCGCAAATTCCACGAAGCAGTCCGCCAGCTCCTCCTTGCGGATGATCGCATAGCGCTGGGTGTCGAACGTGGAAAAGCCCGGTGTATCGGCAATATAGCCTCCTGTACGGAGGGGGTAGAGCTGGGCATGGCGGGTAGTATGGCGGCCTCTGCCGAGCTTCTGGCTGATCTCTCCTGTCGGGATACCGAGCGTTTCATCGAGTGCATTGAGCAGGGTGGATTTTCCGGCTCCGGAATTGCCCGTCAGGGCACTCACCTTTCCGGCAAAGGCGGAACGCACCTGTTCCAGACTGTCGGGATTCTGATAATCCACAAGGATCATGGGGATCCCGATCGAGCTGTAGAGCTGCTGGATCTCCTCGAACGGCGCAAGATCGACCTTTGTCAGGAGGAGCAGCGGTTCGATGCCCTTATAGGCGGAAACGGCAATGAACTTGTCCAGCAGACGCAGATTCGGCTGCGGTTCGCACATGGATACCACAAAGCAGAGCTGATCGAGATTGGCAAGGGGCGGACGGATGATCTCATTTTTTCTTGGAAGCACTTCTGCGATCACATCACCGTCCAGCAGCACATGATCACCGACATAGGGTTCCTGGCCTTTTTTGCGCAGGATGCCCCTTGCCGGACATTCCGTCAGAACACCGTCAGGGGACACTACGGTGTAGAGTCCCCTGACAGATTTGATGATCGTGCTGTAATTGGCTTCCGTGGATACGGCAGGCATTATGCGGTTTCCCCGCTTTCAGAAGCAGGAGCATCCGTTTCCACGACCGGAGGCTCTGTAGGATCCACTACTGGTGCCTCAGTCGGCGCCTGTGTCGGTTCCTCGGTGGGAGCCTGTGTCGGTGCTTCAGTCGGTGCCTGTGTGGGAGCCTGAGTCGGAGCCTGGGTCGGTGCTTCGGTCGGTGCCTCGGTCACTTCTTCGGTGGACGGTTCCTCGGTCGGATCAATTGCGGTAAAGGCAGCATTGATATCCTCGCGCACTGCGGTAACGGATACATTCGCGTAATCAAATGTATATACACCGATCTCTGCCTGCGCACCGGTTGCTTCGTTGATGACTGCGATGGTGATCGTTTCCTTACCGCTGCCCTCGATGGTTACGGTAACGGACTTGGAATAAGTTGCATTCACCTTCTGGCTCATGACAGTACCTCTGTCAGCAGAGATGAAGTCGATCACATATCTGCCCTGTGCGCTCTGCGGCAGCGGCAGTGTGAACGGAATCTCACCGGACGGATCCTCACCATTACTGTAGGTCAGGGTGATGGTCGCGCCGATCTCTACCCACTCGCCCTCTGCGATATCCTGTGCAATGACAGTGTTCTCGGGCTCTGTGGATGCCTCGTCCTTTGTCTCAACTACAAGTCCGAGGTAATCACACATGAGGGTCGCCTCGTCCAGTGTCATGCCGACAAAATTGTCGATCTCGATCAGATCGTCATCCACGCCCTTGCTGATATAGAGGATGATCTTGGTACCTGCCGGTACTTCTTCCTCTGCTGCGGGCTCTGTACGGATGACATTGTTCTCGGTCACGCCGTCCTCGCTGATGTCATAGCGGCGCTCATAGAGGAAGCCCTCCTGATCCAGCAGCTGCTCAGCATACTCGTAGAACATGCCGGTGACATCGGGAACCTTCTTCATGCTGATGCCAAGGCTGACATCTACATATACGGTCATACCGGTGGTTACGGAGTCATCCACTGCCACATCCTGGAAGTAGATCACATCCTTTTCGAATTCGGTGTATTCGGTCTCGTTGATCTGGATATCGAGGTAGGGATACTGGTCCTTTGCCTCGTAGTAGTCCATGCCGACGAGATTGGGCATCTTGTACTTGGTGGTGGTGTCATTGCCGTTGATGACACCCTTGACGAGCCAGAGAATGAAGAAAACTGCCACAACGATGAAGGCAATGGTAACTGCTGTCATGACCGGAATGAACAGGGAGTGACGTTCTTCCTCCTCATCATCCTCGTCATCGTAGTCCTCATCATCATCGTAATCGTCGTCGTCATCGTAATCGTCATCGTCGTCCTGATCGTCCGGAACGGGTACAGCAGCAGCGGCCGCAGGTGCCTCGTAGAGCTGCGTATCGTCGGAAACCTCTTCCTCCGGAACATCCTCTTCGTAGTAGCCGAAGGTCATCTGCGTGTTGCTCTTGAACGACTCGATGTCCTGGATCATATCGGAAGCGGTCTGATAACGGTTCTCGGCGTCCTTTTCCATGGCGCGCAGGATGATCTCCTCAAGACCGGGGAGAATGTCGGGATTGATCGCACGGGGACGCTCAGGGGTGTTCTGCATGTGCATTACGGCAACGGTCACAGGATTGTCCGTATCGAACGGCTTCTGACCTGTGAGCATCTCGTACATCATGACACCGACGGAGTAGATGTCGCTCTTTTCGTCGGTCACATCGCCTCTTGCCTGCTCGGGGCTGATATAATGCACTGTACCGATCGCCTGATCCGTTGCGGTACGGCCCTCCTCACGGGCAAACTTTGCAATACCGAAGTCCATGACCTTGATGGTGCCGTCGGTAAAGAGCATGATATTCTGGGGCTTGATGTCTCTGTGTACGATGCCCCTGTCATGCGCATGCTGGAGCGCACGCAGGATCTGGATGATGAAATGCACAGAATCCTTCCATGTCAGAACGCGCTCATTCTCAATGTACTCCTTCAAGGTGATACCGTCAATGTACTCCATTACGATGAACTGGATCTTGTCCGAAAAACCGACATCGTAAACCTTTACGATATTCGGGTGGGACAGAAGTGCGATCGCCTTGGATTCATTGCGGAAACGGCGAAGGAATTCTTCATTTTCGGCAAATTCCTTCTTCAGGATTTTGACAGCTACTTCCTTATTGTCGATGATATCGGTTGCCTTGTAGACATCCGCCATACCGCCGACGCCGATCAGCTCGGTAATTTCGTATCTGCCGTCAAGCTTCTTACCAATGTTCTTATCCATCATACCCTCCATACTTATTATTTTGTCACGAGTGCAAGTGAAATATTGTCCCTGCCGCCCTTACTGAGGGCAAGGTCAATCAGCGCCTGCGGCGCTTCTGCAAACGGACACTGGTTTAATATATTCAGAATTTCCTGCTCCTCACAATAGCTGGACAATCCGTCCGAGCATAACAGCAGCAGAAACTCCTCCTCATGTGGAATGCGGAAGTAGTCCGGGCGGATGACCCTTTCTACACCGACTGCCTTGGTCAGCATATTCCTCTGGGGATGCTGACGCATCTGATCCTTCCGGATCTTACCCTGCTGGTACAGCATATTGACCACTGTGTGATCCTCCGTGATCTGGCGCATGGTGCCATGCTCGATCAGGTAGGCTCTGCTGTCACCGACATTGGCGATGGTAATGTAGCCAGGCTCTATGAACGCCGCAACACAGGTCGTACCCATGCCGTAGCTGCGATAGTCCATTCTGGCCGTGGTATAGATCACAGAATTGGCGGCGGATATGGACGAAAGCAGCAGGATCCGGATCTCATCCGCATCCATACCGGCATGATAGCCGGCAGAAAAATGGTCGAACAATTCCCGCACAGCAATTTCACTTGCCTGACTACCGGAGCGTTCACCGCCCATGCCGTCACAAACGGCTGCCAGAATGTAATGATCGTATTCCTTAGCCATGACCTCATCCTGATTCTCATCACGGATCAGGCCGATATTGGTGGCTGTTGCACATCGCATATCCTCACCCCACTTTCTGTCATTTACTGTGTATCCGCTTCGTGGCGGAGTTGTCCGCAGGCAGCTTCGATATCGCTGCCGAGCGTCCTTCGCACTGTGGCATGTACGCCGCAGCGTTCAAGTTTTTGCAGGAATGCCTGCGCTGCCCTGCGTGTTGCATGGTAGCTGCGCTCCTTCACGGCATTGACGGGGATCAGATTGACATGCGCATTCTGTCCCTTGAGGAGCCGGGCAAGCGCTCTGGCATCCGCCTCCGTGTCGTTTTCATCCTGCATGACGGCGTATTCGTAGGTGACACGCCGGCCTGTTTTTTCAAAATAGTACCTGCACGCCTCCATCAACTCCTGCAGCGGATAGCGTCTGTTCACGGGCATGATCGCATTGCGTCCGGCATCGGTCGGATTGTGCAGTGAGACTGCCAGTGTCAGGCCGCTGACGCTGTCAGCAAGCGCGCGGATCTTCGGAACGATACCGCATGTGGAAAGCGTCACATGGCGCAGGCTCATATTCCGGCCCTTGCCGTCGGACAGAAGCTCCAGAAAACGCATGACGTTCTCATAATTGTCCAGCGGCTCGCCGATTCCCATCAGCACGACACCCGAGATCACGACTCCGGCATCGCGTTCCGTTTCATCGATCTGCAGAAGCATCTCCGCAGGTGAAAGGTTCCGGACGTATCCGGCAATGGTCGATGCACAGAACTGACAGCCCATTTTACATCCCACCTGCGTGGAAATGCAAAGCCGCCATCCATGCTGGTAGGACATCAATACGGTCTCGACATGCTGCCCGTCAGGCAGTCTATATAAGTATTTTACCGTATCGTCCATACAAGATTCAAGCTTTCTTGCAACAAATAGATTTTTTAGACAAAATTCAACAGATAATTTTGTGCGAAGTGACTGCGGCAGATCGAGCATCTGCGAAAAATCGGTCACTTTTTTATCATGCAGCCAGCGGTAGATCTGGCCGGCACGGAATTTTGGTTCCCCCATGGCAGTGAGTGCCTGCTCAAGCTCGTCCCGATTGAGGGACAGGATCTCTTTCTGCATCATGCGGTCACCTCGTTTTTGTAAGCTTTGCGGCAAAAAATCCGTCGCAGTTATCATAGGCTGCCGAGAAGGTCGCCATGCCCTCGCTGAATCCGAATTCCGTCAGCGGAACGAGCACAAATTCCTCATGCGACTGCAGGAAACGCTGCACCACATCACGGTTCTCGCGGTTCAGGATCGTACAGGTCGAGTACACGAGCGTTCCGCCCGTCTTGAGGTAACGCGCAGCGTTCTCAAGGATCGCATATTGCAGATCGGGCAGCTCTGCTGACTCTTCCAGCGGCTTATATTTGATCTCCGGCTTACGGCGGATCACGCCATAACCGGAACACGGCACATCACAGAGAATTCTGTCGGCCGGTGGGAGAGCCGGATCGAACACCGACGCATCACCAACCGAAGCGGTAACACAGGTCAGGCCGAGCCGTTCGGCGCCGTCTCGGATCAGTTTCACACGATGCTCATGCAGATCGAATGCAAGCACCGATCCGGTATTCTGCATACGCTGTGCGATCGTGAAGGTCTTGCCTCCGGGGGCCGCGCAGAGATCCATTACGGTCTCTCCGGGCTGCGGATCCAGTATTGCACAGCAGAGCTGTGAGGCAAGATCCTGCACATGGAACATACCGCTCTGAAATGCGGGATTCTTTCTGACGTCGGAGCAGGTAATGGTGTAAGCATCCGGCAGTCTGGAAAACGCTTCGGGAGAAAGCCCTGCATCTGCAAGCGCCGCCGCTGTTCCCTTCAAAGGGTTCAGACGGATCGTCGTCGGGGGCGGATCCAGGCTGTCCGCAAAGAACTGATCGGCAAATGCCTCACCCTGTTCGGATGCGATCTTCCGGATCAGTGCGGACGGTGCGGAATACTGCACTTCCTTTGCCTGCCATTTCTGTGTCGGGATCCGGATCTCCTTGCCGTCCCGCAGGAAGCTGCGAAGCACTGCGTTGACAAAACCGGAGGCACTTGCCTTGCGGAATTGTCTGGCAAGCAGGACCGACTCATTCACTGCGGCTCTGTCCGGTATCTTCTCACAGAACGCAAGTTGGTAGAGCCCGAGGTACAGAATATTGCGGATATCGGCATCGAGTTTCTCCGGTGCTTTTTTGCTGTAGCCGCGCAGGATATGATGCAGCGTCAGACGCCGTTCGATCACTCCGTAATAGAGCATTGCGCACAGCTTCTTGTCCTGAGCGGACAGTTCAGAGGCTGACAGCGCCTGATCGAGCAGCAGATTGGAGTAGCTCCCCTGCTTCTCGGTACGCATCAAAAGCTGTACGGCAAGATGTCTTGCATTTTCCATTATCTTTTTCTGTTGGCGATCATGAGCAGACGGAGCAGCTGCATCAGGGAGTTGAGCAGGGATGCCACATAGGTCAGTGCCGCTGCCTTGAGCACCTTGGATGCTGCGGAGACTTCGTCGCCATAGAGGAAGCCGTCACCCTCAAGGATCTTCATCGCACGGTTGCTGGCGTCGAACTCAACGGGGAGCGTTACCAGCTGGAACACAGCCACCATGGCAAAGAGGAGGACGCCGATCCAGATCAGGCTGTTGCCGAGTGCGGTCTCTGCAAAAAACAGACCGAGCATGAACACGATATACCATGCATGGGAGCAGAGATTGGTGAACGGCACCAGTGCGGTACGCATCTTGACGGGGCCGTACTCCTGCGCATGCTGGATGGCATGGCCGCACTCATGTGCCGCAACACCGAGCGCTGCAACGGAGGTCTCTGCAAACACGCTGTCGGACAGACGCACGACATTGGAACGGGGATCAAAATGATCGGAGAGCTTGCCGTGGACATGCTCCACTCTGACATAGAACAGACCGTTGGAATCGAGGATCTGTCTTGCGACCTGCTCGCCGGTCAGGCCTCTGGTGTTGCGCATCTTGCTGTATTTGCTATAGGTGGAATTGACATTGACGGATGCCGCGATGCAAAGGATCACGGGCAGAATGATCAGAATAAGTTCCATAATTATCTTCCTTTCCTATCAGCCGAGCTGCTGACCCTTTGTCAGCTTCTTGCCGCGGATGAAATCGGTGGCATTCAGGCGTTTTCCGCCTTCGATCTGTACTTCTGTCAGCTGCAATAATGTCCCCTCACCGCACTGTACGATGAACTGTTCGGGATCGGTCACGGTACCGCAGGGTGCATTGCCCGTACCGGAAACGACCTTGCTGCGGAAGACCTTGAAACGTTTTCCCTCCATCTGTGTAAAGCCGGTCAGCGCACAGATCGTTCTGTGGAGCGTCAATGCGGGCTTTGCAAAATCGAGTGCGGACATGTCTTTACGGATCATGGACGCGTAGCAGGAAAGGCTGTCGTCCTGCGGCTCCGGTACAATGGTGCCGTCGACCATTCCCGGGATCGTCTCAAGCAGGAGCTTGGCACCGAGTTCCGCGAGGCGGTCATGCAGCTCGGCGGTGGTCTCCTCCTCACCGATCGGGAGACTGCCCTTGGAAAGCATATCACCGGTATCGAGGCCCTCCGCCATCTGCATGATGGTCACGCCCGTTTCCTTCTCACCATTGAGAATACAATGGTGGATGGGTGCCGCACCGCGGTACTTCGGAAGGAGCGATGCGTGGACGTTGATGCAGCCGTATTTCGGAAGCTCCAGCACTTCCTTCGGAAGGATCTGGCCGTATGCGGCAACAATGATAAAGTCCGGAGCAATACTGCGCAGCACTGCCATTGCCTCATCGGCATCGGGCGCTTTGCGCAGGGAGTTGGGCTGGTACACGGGAATTGCAAATTCCAGCGCCTTTTTCTTGACAGGAGAAGGCACGAGCTTGTACTTTCTTCCATTGGGCTTATCGGGCTGTGTGAATACCGCTGCGACCTCCGCGCCGCTTTCGACCAGCGCACAGAGGGACGGTACCGCAAAGTCCGGTGTACCCATGAATACGATTTTCAGGTCTTTCATCTTATTCCTCCTCGGGAGCTACAAATTCGTCCACCTTCTCAAGGAACAGATGACCATCGAGATGGTCGATCTCATGGCAGGCGCAGCGTGCATCGAGACCGGTAAGACTCACTTCGAAGAACTCGCCGTTGCGGTCCTGTGCGCGCACCCTGCACTTGTTCGGGCGGACAACATATCCCCACTGATCCGGACAGGACAGGCAGCCCTCCACATCACGCTGCTTACCGCTGGACTTGAGGATCTCGGGATTGATCAGCTCCAGCAGACCATCCTCTTCTGTCAGAACGATCGCAGCACGTCTGCGGATGCCTACCTGGGGTGCCGCAAGACCGAGGCCCTGTGCCTTGTCAAGCGTCTCCTGCATATCATCAAGCAGCTGTGCAAGCTTCTCATCGAACTGTTCCACCGGACGGCAGACAGCGTGGAGAATCGGATTGTCCTTTGTCACAATTTTTCTGATAGCCATTGTATTTCCTCCCAATTATATGCCGGTACTGCCGTTCATATCCGCATAGACATGAACCTTTGCCATTTCCTTCAGGCTTCCGGCATGCTTCAGGGTATCCCACATAAATCTGCGGAATTCCTTGGTGTTTTTACATTTTACAATAATACGGTAACGGTATTTTCCGTTGATCTTTCCATAGACGCACGGAACCGGACCCAGCACACGCAGCGGCAGCTTCTGCTTCTGCACGGCAAGCTCCTCCTGCATACAGACAACAAATCGTTCGGCAGCACGCATCACATCCAGTTCCTTGTCACCGGACACACCCACCACGCAGATATCGCAGAACGGCGGGAACAGCAGCTGCTTGCGGATCGTCATCTCTTCATGGTAGAAGCCCTCGTAATCCTGCTGTGCGGCAAGGCGCAGCACATAGTGATCCGGCAGGAAGGTCTGCAGGATGGCACGTCCGGCTTTTCCGCCGCGGCCGCCTCTTCCGACCACCTGTGTGATCAGTCCGAAGGTCCGCTCGTAGCTGCGGAAATCTCCGGAAAACAGTGCTTTATCGACAGAGAGCACGCCGACAAGCGTGACATTCGGGAAATCCAGTCCCTTGCCGATCATCTGGGTGCCGAGCATGATATCGTAGTTTCCGTTTTTGAATTCTTCAAAGCTCTTTTCGTATGCAAAACGCGAACCGGTCGTATCCGCGTCCATCCGCAGGATCCTCGCATCCGGAAAGCGCATCGCCAGCTCATCCTCAAGCCGCTGGGTGCCGAAGCCCATTTTCCGGAGATGCTCGCCTCCGCATTTCTGACATACCTGCGGCATTCTCTGCACGGAGCCGCAGTAATGGCAGTGCAGGTTCTGATCCGTTTTGTGGTACGTCATCGGAATGGAACAGTTCGGACAATAGACGGGCTGGTTGCAGGCACAGCAGCTGATGATGGTATGGTATCCTCTGCGGTTGAGCAGCAGAATGCTTTGCTCACCATTGTCGAGGTTCTCCTTCAGCGCATCGAGGAGAGTGGTGCTGAATTCGGTATCGTTCCCGTTCATGCGCTCCTCGTTCATGTCCACGACTTCCACTTCGGGAAGGGGCATGCTGCCGTAACGCTCCTTCATTTCTAGCAGCTCATAGACGCCCTTGCGTGCGTAGTAGTAGCTCTCCAGAGTCGGCGTTGCAGATGCCGGAAGCAGTACTGCGCCGTGGAAACGGCAGCGCTGCCGGGCGATCTGGATGGTATCGAACCGCGGTGCAGCATCGGATTTATAGGAACGCTCTCCCTCCTCATCCATGATGATGAGACCGAGGTTCCGCAGCGGTGCGAACACCGCACTTCTGGTACCAATGACCAGATCGGCGCTGCCGCTGCGCACACGCTCGTAAGAACGCTTGCGTTCACCGAGGGACAGGCTGCTGTGCATCACCGCGATCCGGTTTCCGAATCGTGCGGTAAAACGCTTCACTGTCTGCGGTGTCAGGGAGATCTCCGGCAGGAGCATCAGGACGGATTTTCCAAGGGACAGCGTCCGTTCGATCAGCGCTTCAAACACGGAGGTCTTGCCGCTGCCGGTAACGCCGTGGAGCAGGAAGCATTTTGCCTCATCCGTAGCAAGATGGGGGGCGACGCGGTCGAACACCCCCTGCTGCTGGGGCGACAGGGTGACTGCCGGACCGTCCTGCGGCCGGGGCAATGTCTCTTCCGGAAGTACTTCCATCTCGTAGCGGTCGACGATGCCATTCTTTGCAAGATTCTGCACCACAACGGCAGTGACACCGCAGAGATAGCAGAGTTCCTTTTCTTCAAGGGATTCGAATTCCTGCAGCGTATTGATGACTCTCTTCTGCTTGACCGTAACGGATCCGCGGAATTCGCGGGTCGTATACTGATCGGACAGGCGCACCATATGAACGGTTTTCGCCTTCATTCGGGTTCGCGCATCGGCGGCTTCTGCGATGATACCAGCAGAGAGGAGTGCTTCCACTGCCTTTTTCTTCTGCGGAGTGCTTTCGACATCCAGCAGCGCGTCGAATTCCTTCTGGTTTTTGGCATGGTGCAGATACTGCACAAGGCGCTTCTGTTCATCCGTCAGGCCGGAGGTATCCGCATCGGGAACGAGCATGTAATGCTCCTGCACACGAAGCTGCAGCGCCGAGGGAAGCAGGGTGCGGATCGCATCGTAATAGGTGCAGAAGGTATTCTCCTTGAGCCAGTACATGAGGAGCAGCTGCTCTTCATTCAGGACCGGCTCTTCATCCGCAAGCGACAGGATCTCCTTGAGTCCCTTGCATTCTTCGCTGTCCGCTTCAGAAACGGACAGGATCAGTCCGACACGCTTGCGGTTGCCCTTACCGAACGGAACCACTACGCGGCAGCCCTCCAGACGGCGGCGGTACAGTCCATCCGGCAGAATATAGCTGAATGGTCTGTCAAATCCCCACGCTGCCGCTTGAACGGCAACGGCTGCGACATATCTTCCGCCGTTCACGATCAGTTCTGTGCAGGCTTTTCTTCACTGGTGGCTTCGATGATCTTGTAATCGCCTCTTGCGAATTCATCGACTGCGGTCTTTACCGGCTTTTCTTCCAGTGTCTGGTTGTTCTCATAGAGTTCATCTGCGATCTCTCTTGCTCTCTTGGCAACGCCAATTACGAGAGAATAGCAGCTTTCCTTTTTAGTAATCATCTGTGTCATTGCGGGTCTCAGCATTGTATTTACACCTCATCTAAAAATCAATCAGTTTGTTTCATTCTTACATTCTTCTGCGCGGACGATCGCCTTGAAGTCGGCAATCGCTTCGGCAAGATCGTCATTGACCACTGTATAGTGGTACTGCGATGCAAAACCAAGCTCTGCCTCAGCCTGCGCAACGCGCTTGGCGATCACTTCCTCCGTTTCCGTACCGCGGCCGCGCAGACGCTCACGAAGCGTTTCAACGCTCGGCGGTGCGATGAACAGGAATACCGCATCGGGACGCAGCGCCTTTACCTGCATGGCGCCCTGCACCTCGATCTCGAGGATGACATGTCTGCCCTGCGAAAGGTTTTCCTCAATGGGGGCGATCAGCGTGCCGTAATAATTCTCGCAGTACTCTGCGTGTTCCAGAAAGGCATTTTCTGCGATCAGTGCTTCGAACGCATCCCTCTGCAGGAAACGATAATGCACACCGTCCACCTCGCCCTCACGGGGCGCACGGGTGGTTGCAGAAACGGAATAGTAGAACTTAGGATCCTTCAGGATCTCTCCGAGAATGGTTCCCTTGCCGCATCCGGACGGAGCGGATACGATAAACAGCTTTCCACGGTTCATGTGATCTCTCCTCCTTATTCGATGTTCTGGATCTGCTCACGGATCTTTTCGATCTCGGACTTCATCTCCACAACGATGGCGGTCATGTTGACATCCTGCACCTTGGAACCGATGGTATTGACCTCGCGGTTCATTTCCTGTACGAGGAAATCGAGCTTTCTGCCGATGCTTCCCTCTTCGGAAAGCAGCGTCTCCATCTGTGCAAGATGGCTGCGCAGACGGACGGTCTCCTCATCCACGGCAGTCTTCTCGGAGAAGATCGCGGCCTCCGTGAGGATGCGCTGCTCATCGATGGAAGTGCTGCCAAGCAGCTCGGAGATCTTAGCGTACAGGCGCTCGCGGTATTTTTCCGTCAGCTTGGGAGCTTCCTTTTCCACGATGGAAACGCAGGAAGCGAGGGTCTCCAGTCTTGCCAGAACGTCACTGCGGAGCTTGTCACCCTCCACCTCACGCATCTGGATAAAGGCAGCGATGGCCTTTTCTGCAACACCAAGAACCGCTGCACGCACCTCATCCTCATCGTCCTGTGCCTTTTCAACACGGAACACATCCGGAAGGTGCAGCATGGTTCCCCAGCGGAACGAGCCCTCCGTGAAATTATCATCCCAGAGCTTGTAGCGCTGTTCGTCATCGGAAAGCGCACGGTTGTACTCCTGCATGGCATCAAGATATCCCTTGACGATATCGGCATTCACGCGGATGTCGGCCTTCTTGCCTTCCGTCAGTGTAATGGAAACGCCGATTTCCACCTTGCCTCTTGCGACACGGGATTTCAGCAGGGACTTTAGATCCTCTTCGAGGTAGGTATATGTCCGTCCGATGCGGACATTCTGTTCAAGATAGCGGGAGTTCACGGAGCGGATCTCCACGAGAATGTCACGATTCCCGATCTGTTCCTGTGCACGGCCGTATCCTGTCATACTTCTCAGCAATTGTATTCAACTCCTTTATTCATAATCAACAGTATATCTCAATTCGCATGAATGTATCTGCTTCTATACAGTATACCACAGGCACCGCCTAAAATCAAGGGAACATTCACGAAAAGTTTACATTTCTACATAAATGACAAAATACCCGTTTTTCCGGCACGGAATATAGAACAATTATGAATGTATATCGGCAGCATTTCCAGAAGGATCGCTGCATAGACCGGCACATTCCGGTTATCCTATCTGCAAATCACTGAAAGGAGCATCGATATGAAACAGAAACCAATGGAACCGGATGAACGCCGCACGCCCCTCTTCCCCGTGGAGGAGATGCAGGAGATCCTCGATCAGGAAACGGGATGTATGACGGACATGACGGGGTTGATCCCGGCAAATCCCCAGAATGAGGAAAATCTTGAAAACTACAGCGGTCTCTACCCCTACCTGCCGCCTGTGATCGATCCGGAGCAGATGTAGTACAACAGGACGGGAGCATCCTCCCGTTTCTGAAAAAACTGCAAAAAATTGCAAAAAAGCACTTGACAAGCCTTCGAAATTGTGATAAAATAGATTTGCCGCATGTGTTGGGCTACGGGATAAGTGCGTGCAAACGCCGCCCAAGACAGCGAGTTTTTAGAAAAGGCAGGTGCCAGATTGATGTACGCAGTAATCGAAACAGGCGGTAAGCAGTATCAGGTTCATGAGGGTGATGTTGTATTCATCGAGAAGCTGAATGTTGAAGCTGACGAGACAGTAACTTTCGACAAGGTTGTTGCTGTGAATTCTGAGAGCGGTCTGAGCGTAGGTGCTCCTTACGTTGAAGGTGCAACCGTATCCGCAAAGGTTCTCAAGAACGGTAAGGGTAAGAAGATCACTGTCTTCACTTACAAGCCCAAGAAGGGTGAAAAGCGTAAGATGGGTCACAGACAGCCCTACACACAGGTTCAGATCGAATCCATCAAGGCATAAGGCTGAATCATTATGCTGAAAGCTGTTTTTTATCGTAAAAACGGCAGGCTCTGCAGATGTTCCGTCAAGGGACATGCAGGCTATGCAGAACACGGACAGGATGTTGTCTGCGCGGCGGTTTCTTCTGCGGTGCAGCTCACGGCGAATCTTCTGACGGAAACGTTCAAGGAGAATGCACAGGCTGCGGCTAAGGGAGATACGGTAAATATCCGTACGGACGGCAGCGATATTTCGGTGAAGCTTTTAGAGGCTTTATATGTCCATCTGCAATGTATTTCGGAAGAATTTCCGGACACGATCAAATTTGATTTTGCGGAGGTGTAAACAATGCTTAGAATCAGTATGCAGTTTTTTGCACATAAGAAAGGTATGGGTTCCACTAAGAACGGCCGTGACTCTGAATCCAAGAGACTCGGTGTTAAGCGTGCTGACGGTCAGTTCGTAACTGCCGGCAACATCATCGTTCGTCAGCGTGGTACTCACATTCATCCGGGCGAGGGCGTAGGCAGAGGTTCTGATGACACTCTGTTCGCTATGGTTGACGGAAGAGTCAAGTTCGAGCGCTGGGGTCGCGATCGTAAGCGCGTATGCGTTTACGCTGACTAATTGTGCGTATTCACGCAATATTAGTGCATCCCGTTGATTGACAGAACATAAATCCCGGGCTTTTTTACTGAAAGCTTGGGATTTTGTTTTAGCGAAAGGAAAGTATCATGTTTGTCGATAAAGCCAAGATCAAGATAAAAGCCGGAGATGGCGGCGATGGTGCTGTCTCCTTTCACAGAGAAAAATATGTCGCTGCCGGCGGTCCCGACGGCGGAGACGGCGGCAACGGCGGTAATATCGTATTCCAGGTGGATGATAATTTCTCCACTCTGATCGATTTTCGTTACAAGAGAAAATATGTTGCGGAAAACGGCGAAAACGGCGGTAAGAAGCGCTGCACCGGCAAAAGCGCACCCGACCTTGTCATCAAGGTTCCGAGAGGTACGCTGGTGCGTGAGGCAGAGACCGGCAGAATCATGGCGGATATGTCCGATGACGAGCCGAAGATCCTCGCGAAGGGCGGCAGAGGCGGCAAGGGCAACAGCAATTTTGCCACCTCCACAAGACAGATCCCCCGTTTTGCAAAGCCCGGCTTCCCCGGCGAGCAGTTCGAGGTAACACTGGAGCTGAAGCTGCTGGCGGATGTGGGCCTGGTCGGTTTCCCGAATGTCGGCAAGTCCACGCTCATCTCCGTTGTGAGCGCTGCAAAGCCGAAGATCGCAAACTACCACTTTACGACACTGACGCCTGTTCTGGGCGTGGTTCGTCTGGATGCGGAGCGTTCCTTCGTGATGGCGGATATTCCCGGTCTGATCGAGGGTGCAAGCGAAGGAACCGGACTTGGCCATGAGTTCCTGCGGCATGTGGAACGCTGCCGTCTGATCCTGCATGTGCTGGATGTTTCCGGCATTGAGGGACGCGATCCGATCGAGGATTTCGAAGCGATCAACAAGGAGCTGGCGAATTTCAGCGAGTCCCTTGCTGAGTGTCCGCAGATGGTGGTAGCCAACAAGTCCGATATGGCAACGCAGGAGCAGATCGATCGTCTGCAGGCGTATATCGAAGAGCAGGGTCTCCCCTTCTTTACGATCTCCGCTGCAACGACACAGGGAACACAGGATCTGATGGATGCTGTCGGCCAGAAGCTCACAGAGCTGCCCCCTGTGAAGATCTACGAGGCACAGCCGCTTTCCCAGGAGGAATGGGAACAGCGCTTCTCGAATTCCAGACAGGAATTCGAGGTCGAGGTGGAGGACGGTGTTTACTATGTTTCCGCACCGTGGCTTGAGCCGATCCTTCGTACGGTCAACATGGAGGACTATTCTTCCCTGCAGTATTTCCAGCGCGTGCTGCGCTCCAGCGGCATTATTGACAAGCTGGAAGAAATCGGCATTGAAGAGGGCAGCACGGTCAACATCTTCGGATTCGAATTCGATTATATCAGGTAACGGCTATGGGATTACATTTTACGGAAAAAGAAGCCAATCTGTACAGTCCCCTGACACTCGCATTTCTTGGAGACAGCGTATATGAACTGATGGTGCGCTCTGCGATCGTCGAGCGCGGCAACACACCGGTCAAGAAGCTGCATTCCTCCAAGATCGAGCTGGTGTGCGCCTTCTTTCAGGCGCGTGCTGCTGAGCGGCTGATGGACAGCTTTACAGAGAAAGAGCATCAGATCTTCCTGCGCGGCAGGAATGCAACCGGAAACACGGTTCCCCATAGCGCATCCCCTGCGGATTACCGGAAGGCCACCGGACTCGAAAGCGTCTTCGGATATCTGCACTTAACAGGAAACACCGGACGGCTGGAGGAACTGTTCACCGCCATCTGGAATATGCAGGACGAGATCCTGCAGCTAAAGAATAAGGAGTGATAAACCATGTCAGGACATTCCAAGTGGAATAATATCAAGCGCAAGAAGGAAGCCACTGACGCTGTCAAGGCCAAGATCTTCACCAAGATCGGACGTGAGATCATTGTCTGCGTCAAGGAGGGCGGTCCCGATCCGAACAACAATGCAAAGCTCCGCGAGCTGATCGCGAAGGCAAAGTCCAACAACGTACCGAACGATAACATTGACCGCGTGATCAAGAAGGCTTCCGGCGAAGGTTCCAAAAATGATTACGAGTCCATGGTATACGAGGGCTATGGTCCGAACGGTGTTGCAGTCATCGTAGAATGCCTTACCGACAACAAGAACCGTACCGCTGCGGATGTACGCCACTACTTCGATAAGTACGGCGGCAATCTGGGTACCATCGGCTGTGTATCCTTCATGTTCTCCACAAAGGGTATCGTTGTTGTGGAAAACACCGGCATCGATGAGGATACTGCAATGGAGGACTGCTTCGACTGCGGCGGCGAGGATCTGACCGTTGAGGAAGAGACCATTGTGATGGAATGCGATCCTACCGGCGTTGCTGCAATGCGCGAGGCGCTCGAAGCCAAGGGCTATACTGTACTTTCCGCTGAGGCAGAGAAGGTTCCGTCCACTTATACACAGCTGACGGACGAGGATGCCATCAAGAAGATGCAGCTGCTTCTGGACCATCTGGAAGAAAATGATGACGTACAGAACGTATATCATAACTGGGAGATGCCGGAAGACGCTGAATAAGCCGTGACATTTGTTTTTTGACCAAGGAGTGTGACATCATGAAAAGTACAGGAATTTTCAGACGAATCGATACATTGGGCCGCTTTGTGCTTCCCAAGGAGCTGCGGAAAAGTCTCGACATCAACGAGAATGACTATCTGCAGATCTTCACTGAGGGCGACAGCATCATCCTCAGAAAGAGTCAGCTGAGCTGCATTCTCTGCGGCAATCATGAGAATCTGATCGATCATCATGATAAGAAGATCTGTCAGAGATGCGTTTCAGAACTGAAAATGAAATGATCCCTCCCCCTGTATCCGACGGTGCAGGGGGATTTTTCAGAAATACACTTCTTTTTTCAAATACCACTTGTGTTTTTACTGGAAATTTGGTATAATAGAAGAAATACTGCACTCCCTCAGCGGAGCTGAAAATGATAAAGGAGCTGAAGCGACTTGAAGCCTTCAATGAACGATACACTGCAGTACATTTACAGCCTCAGTGAACAATATGAAAAGCAGGGACTCCGGATCAAGGACTGCCATATGCCAATGCGTGACTATGCACAGTTCTCCATCATGAAGTTCATGCTCTATATGGCCGACAGCGACCATGCCATCATGGATTATGAGGTGGATATCATTAACCGCTGCCTGAACTTCTCGCTCTCCAAGGATTATGTGGAACGCTTTGTACGCGAGCATAAGATCTCCGCGGACGGCATCTTCGATACGATCCTCGGCCTGCTGACGGTGTTCATCAATGCGGATATCCAGAATCAGGCTGCCAACGGCAGTACTTCCCTGATGCTGCTGGAATTCCTGGACGAGCTGGGACTGGAATTCATCATCAACGACGGCAAGTACGATGACCGCCAGACCAAGGCAATGGCGACGCTGATGCTTCGCCTGAAGAATTACCGAAGCGCGTATCTGCGCAGCTGGAAGCGTCTCTATCCGGACGGAAAGCTGCCTGCAATGAATGATGCCCCCGTCACTCCGGTGGTTTCTGCCAAGGAGAAGATGGACGTGCCGGCGATCGTGCCCGCACAGGCGGCTGCGGAGCCCTCCGAGCCGACACCGAATCCGGAGCCGGAAGAGCCGGAGGAGACCCTTGAAGAGCTGCTGCAGGGACTGAATGACCTGACAGGTCTGACGAAGGTCAAGGAGGATCTCAACAGCCTGATCAACCTTCTGAAGGTACATAAAATGCGCGCACAGCGCGGTCTGCCGCAGACGGATGTAACGCTGCACATGGTATTCTCGGGCAATCCCGGTACCGGCAAGACCACCGTTGCCAGACTGATGAGCAAGATCTACCGCAAGCTCGGTGTTCTGGAGAAGGGACATCTGGTCGAAGTAGACCGCTCTGCGCTTGTCAGCGGCTATGTCGGACAGACGGCGATCAAGACCAAGAAGGTCATTGACAGCGCACTGGGCGGTGTCCTGTTCATTGATGAGGCTTACTCCCTCACTGCGGCATCCGGTACAAATGATTTCGGTACGGAGGCGGTCAACACCCTGCTCAAGGCGATGGAGGATCACAGAGATGATTTCGTTGTCATTGTTGCAGGCTATCCTGAGCTGATGCAGGATTTTCTGGATTCCAATCCGGGTCTGCGCTCGCGTTTCAACAAGCAGATCCTGTTCGATGATTACACAGCGGACGAGCTGATGGATATCTTCAGCGGCATCTGCGGCAAGTCCTTCTACGAGGTGACGGACGAGGCGGCCGACTGCGTGCGTGAGTTCTTCAGGCAGCGCGTGGAAAAGAAGCTCCCCGGCTTTGCAAACGGCCGTGATGTCCGAAATTTCTTTGAGAAGACACTGACCAATCAGGCAAACCGTCTTTCTACGATGACGGAGCTGTCCGATACGGATCTGGTGACAATCACCAAGGAAGACGTCGAGGCAGTCGAATTATTCTAATCCATAACAGCACTGCTGTTAAATATCAATACTGGAGGCTAAACAATGGTTGTAATTGAAATGGAAAACGGTAAGGAAATTGAAATTGAGCTGTATCCGGAGATCGCTCCGATCTCCTGCGAGAATTTTGAGAAGCTCGTGAAGGATGGTTTCTATGATGGTCTGACCTTCCACAGAGTCATTTCCGGTTTCATGATCCAGGGCGGCTGCCCCAAGGGCAACGGCACCGGCGGTCCCGGCTGGCACATCAAGGGTGAGTTCCTCGCAAACGGCGTGGTAAACAACCTCAAGCACACCCGCGGTGTTCTGTCCATGGCAAGAGCACAGGCTCCCGATTCCGCAGGTTCCCAGTTCTTCATCATGCACGCAGATGCATCCTATCTGGACGGCCAGTACGCCGCATTCGGCAAGGTGGTTTCCGGCATGGATGTCGTGGATGAGATCGCAGGCGTTGCGACCAACTACGCAGATATGCCCGTAACTCCCCAGATCATGAAGCGCGTTTACATCAAGTAATCGAGTGCTTACAAAAAGCCCTTCGTACGAGAGTACGAAGGGCTTTTCTTTGATCCGTTCGGATCATTCTTCATTGGATACAAGCTGTGCAACAACTTCCCATGTCAGGCCTTCCTGATCATTCGGAACCATATCGCTTTCTTCATTGCTCCAGGAATGATAGTAGCTGATACCGATCTGCAGGGAGGTGCAGTGCTCATCCGCAGGGATATCGACAATCAGTACGGCTGTACCGTTCTCATCGAATACTGCATCATAGGAGGGGCAATCCTCGCCATTGACCCATTCACCGAGTTCATTATCCCAGTAACCATAGTAGGTAAAGAAGGAAATGCTGCAATTCGGTACGCCGCCGGTAATGGTCAGCTGCACCTTCTCATAGGACTGCGCATTGTCCACAGTAATAATGGACTTCTGATTACCGTTCTCATCCGTTTCGATGACAACCTCGGCTTCGACAACCTCCGTTGTACCCTCAAGGCCTGCCTCAGTGTCTTCCTCGGTCGGAGCCTCGGTTTCTTCCTCAGTCGGTTCTACAGTCTCTTCCTCGGTAGGAGCTGCGGTCTCTTCCTCGGTCGGTTCTACAGTTTCTTCCTCGGTGGGAGCTACTGTCTCTTCCTCGGTGGGAGCTACTGTCTCTTCCTCAGTGGGAGCCTCGGTAGCCTGACCAAGGATTTCAATAGAACCATCGGTCATATCGGGAATCAGCATCACACCATCAGCATTATAAATCTGCATATTATTCAGAATAACTGCATACTGTCCAGCTTCTGCATCTTCTGCAATCGAAAGGTATACTTCACAAACAACAGAACCATCCGCAGCCACATAGTTTTGTGTCATATCTGTAGTGTTTGCAATGATTGTATTGGTATCAAAATCAACGGTCATATCAAGATCCGGATATGCATCGCCCTGCACAACATTAACACACTCGGCTTCAAAACCATCATCATAAGTGAGAGTGAAGCTGAACTGATTCAGGCCATCCACATCACCTGTTACCGTGATCGGAATCATAATCATTTCACCAGGATTTGCTGTAACCTCTCCTGCGCTCCATACTGCATCAATTTTCTTTGCGCCAGCCTCAGTGGGAGCCACTGTCTCTTCCTCGGTGGGAGCTGTGGTTTCTTCCTCAGTCGGATCTACCACGGTCTCTTCCTCAGTGGGAGCTGCGGTTTCTTCCTCAGTCGGATCTACCACGGTCTCTTCCTCAGTCGGATCTGCGGTCTCTTCCTCAGTCGGATCTACGACGGTCTCTTCCTCAGTAGGAGCCACTGTCTCTTCCTCGGTCGGCTCGGTGGTTTCTTCCACTTCTACGTCGCCGCCCAGGTCATCGATCAGTGCAACCAGATAACGGAGGATCTGCAGTGCGTCATTGGTGTTAACGCCGCTTACACCGTCACAGTCCGCTACAGCTGCCTGCGCAGCGGTAAGGGCACCGTCACCCATCAGGCTCTTGCAAAGTGTGATTACATCGGTGATGCCGACTCTGCCGTCCAGATCCACGTCGCCTCTCTTATAGGTAGCTGCGCTTACTGCAAACGGCAGCATGGATGCGGATACGGCCATCGCTGCAGTTGTGAGCCATGCAACGATCTTGTTTGCTTTTCTCTTCATATGCGTTTCTTCCTTCCCATTCATTTTTTGGATGTCGATACTGACTCCGAGTATATAGTAACACGCAAACCTTAAAGCAGTCTTAAAGGTTTGCGGTTCTATCGTATTTATTCCGCAGCAGCGATGTTTTCTGTCATGCGTTTCCAGCATTTCTCAAATGTCTGGAAAAATGCCTGGAAGGAATCGGCATACATATTTTCTTTCAGGTACATGAATGCGATCTGACGCTCATCGGCAATATCCGGCAGCTGCAGCTTGCAAACCTCATTTTTCCGGACAGCATCCTCCATACAGCAGGCATAATCGAAGGTAATGCCTGCACCGGCTGCTGTCAGTTCGCGGATGGAAGCGGGGGTATTGCAATACATCACGGAATGGAAGTCAGCGATCTCGCTGCGTTTCTGCTTCATTATCTCTTCCAGAAGCATCCGGCTGCCGGCTCCCTCTTCCTGAACAAGAAGGCGCTGGCTGAACAGGCGATGGAAGGACAGTCCGCGCAGCGTTTTTTCCAGCTCGGGACTTGCCCAGCCGCAGAATTTCTGCGTACCGATCGGACAGCATTCGAATTCCTGTTTGGCAAATGCGGCATCCACCAGAATAAAATCGACCCTGCCCTCTTCCAGCATTTCCAGAAGCGTCCGGGTATCCTCCATCTGCAATGTCAGCTCCAGCGCAGGATCTTCCTGCAGAAGGGAGCCGACGATCCTGGGAACGAGCTGGTCGCCGAAGGCCTTGTCACATCCGAAACGCAGCGCATTGCGCTTTGCACTCATGCGCTGGAGATCCTCCACGATCTTTGTGCTGTTGCGGGTCATCTCCTGTGCCTGACGGCGCAGATACTCCCCTTCCGGTGTCAGACGAAGTGTCTTTCCCTCGTAGGAAAACAGCTTGCACTGATAACGCTTTTGCAGATACTTGATATGCTGCGTTACTGAGGGCTGCGTAATGTGCAGCAGCTTCGCCGTATTGGTGTAGCTCCTTGTTTCACACAACTTCAGAAAAGTTGCAATCCTAAAATCCAGCATAGTATACTCCTCTTTTTGCTATAGTCTCCCAAACAATCACCTCTGCTGCACAGCAGCAGATAGACCCCTTTGTTCAAAAGCCCGCAATTACCCATATATCAGCCCAATCGTACACTATCTATCATTCTTATATTTTACACAATTCTGGAAGATATGTCAATAGTTTCCGCGGTTGATTGCTAAAAATCGCTATAATTTTGGATAATTCTTATATTTTGTGCTGTTGCACCGACAGGGGCTTCTGCATATACTGAGAATGACCACAGCGAATACCAGATAAGGAGAGATGGATATGTGCGGTATTGCAGGCATTATCGATTTTCAAGCGGATCTTCTGCGTATGCATGACAAAACGCCGGAACGGATGCAGTGTGTTCTGCATCGGCGGGGTCCCGATCAGAAAGGCATTCTGCTGACGGAGCATGCAGCGCTGGTCCATACGCGCCTTTCCGTCATTGATCCAGAAAACGGAAAGCAGCCGATGCACTACGAGGATCCGCGCGGTTCCTATACCATCGTCTATAACGGTGAGCTGTACAACACCGAGGAGATCCGCGAAAAACTGCTCCGCGACGGCTACAGCTTCGATACCCACGCGGATACCGAGGTCCTGCTCAAAGCCTATGTGGCATACGGGGAAGACTGTGTGGAGCTGTGCAACGGTATCTTCGCCTTTGCGATATGGGAGCATCGCACGCAGAAGCTGTTCCTGGCGCGCGACAGGATCGGCGTCAAACCGCTGTTCTACCATCTGTCACCGGAACGACTCGTATTCGGCTCGGAGCTGAAGGCTGTGCTTGCGCATCCGGAGGTGCCGCACGAAATTGACCTGAACGGCATCAGTCAGCTGCTGATGTTCGGTCCGGGCAGGACACCCGGCTGCGGTGTGTTCCGGGGCATGGCGGAGCTGCTGCCGGCGCACTGCGCGACATACACGAAGGATGGCGGTCTGCAGACGCGTTGTTACTGGTCGCTCCGTGCGGCGGAGCATACAGAGAACTTCAAACAAACGACGGAACATGTACGGTTCCTTCTCACGGATGCCATCAAACGCCAGCTGGTATCCGATGTGCCGGTCGGCACATTCCTTTCGGGCGGTCTGGATTCCAGCCTGATCTCCTCCGTGGCGGCGAGGGAATTTGCGTCACAGGGAAAGGCGCTGCACACCTTTTCCGTGGACTATCTGGACAATGACCGCTACTTCCAGAAGAGCAAATTCCAGCCGAACAGCGATCCTTCCTACATCCGGCAGATGCAGGAGTACCTCGGAGTGTCCCACCACTGGACGGTGCTGGATACGCCTGCGCTCACGCAGGCATTATTTGAGGCGGTGGAGGCACGGGATCTTCCGGGCATGGCTGATGTGGATGCGTCCCTCCTCCTGTTCTGCAGGGAGATCCGTGAGCATGTAACGGTCGCCCTCTCCGGCGAATGCGCCGACGAGCTGTTCGGCGGCTATCCATGGTACCGGGATCCTGCCATCCGCGCAGCGTACGGTTTCCCTTGGTCGCAGAGTACGGCCTATCGTCTTAGCTTTGCAAAACCCGAGATCGCTGCGCTTCTGGAACGCTCCGGTGATATTGACAGAGAATACCGCGCAACGCTCCGCCGCACCGCGCTGCTTTCCGATGAAAAGCCGGAGGAGAGCAGGATGCGCGAAATGATGCGGCTGAATCTGGACTGGTTCATGCAGACGCTGCTTGACCGCAAGGACAGGATGAGCATGTACAATTCTCTGGAGGTACGCGTTCCCTTCTGCGACTACCGGATCGCGCAGTATCTGTATAACGTTCCGTGGGACTTCAAGGAATACAACGGCTATGAAAAGGGCCTGCTGCGTGCGGCAATGCGCGATTATCTGCCGGAACGCGTCCTGTGGCGCAAGAAGAGTCCCTATCCGAAGACGCACAATCCCAATTATCTGGCGGCCGTCACTGCACTTCTGGAAGATCGCCTCAGAGATCCGGAAGCACCGATCCTGCAGATCCTCCGGCGCGATGCGCTTGAGAAGCTGATGTACGGCGAAGAATCCGTGCAGTGGTACGGTCAGCTCATGACAAAGCCCCAGACGATCGCGTACTTTGCCCAGATGGATTACTGGATGGAGAAATATGGGGTAAAGGTCGTTCTATAATGCAAAACAGGGTATCCCTTTTCGGGATACCCTGTGTTTCATATTTTCATTCAGAGAGACATGGGGGTAAATACCAGTACATAACGCTTCACCATGCCAAGGTCGAAGCAGTCGATCACGCCATCCTTCGTCAGATCGGCACGAGCTGCACATGCGGCATCCATTGGCTCCTGGGTGAGGAGGTGTTTCTGCAGCATTATGATGTCAAGCACGGTTCGTTCGCCGTCGCCGTTGATATCACCGATCAGATCTGCGGCAGGCCCTTCCGTCGGAGGCTCAGTGGGTTCTGCGGTGGGTTCTTCCGTCGGAGGCTCGGTGGGCTCTGCGGTCGGTTCTTCGGTTGTAGGCTCGGTGGGCTCTGCGGTCGGTTCTTCGGTTGTAGGCTCGGTGGGCTCTGCG
>CAYYIT010000006.1:0-26726 GCA_964472035.1 uncultured Ruminococcus sp. | reverse complement strand
GTGGGTTCTTCCGTTGTAGGCTCGGTGGGCTCTGCGGTCGGCTCTTCCGTCGGAGGCTCAGTGGGAAGAACTACTTCGCCGCCAAGATAGGCAGTGATCTTTTCCGCCCAGTGTGCGCCCATTTTCGCATAGCCCTGCTCGCTGGGATGCACGCCGTCCTCGAGGTCGCCTGCGCTGATGTCGATGCAGCTGTTGATGTCACCGAACTGCACATTCTTACCCTCTGCCTGCTTCTCTGCAACCAGCGCAGCCACACCGGCATTATAGGTATCCACGCATTCCTGCACCTTGGCCGTAAGACCTGCAATATCGTTATAGGTATCGATGCCGTAGACCCAGTTGTAAGCACTTAGCCAGTCGGAGCGTGTTGCCGCATCGATATCCGGAATGGTGCTGACGAACAGGACATCCGTGCTGTCCATATTGCTGAGGATCTCATCGACGAGCGTCTCCAGACGATCGAGGGCACTGGTGGTCTCGGTAATATCACCGCTGCCGCTTCCGGCTTCCAGACGCGCATCGAGGAGGTCATTGGTACCGATCTGCAGGAGGATCATATCGGGATCGTACGCCTCGATCATATTGCCGGACACGCTGTCAACGGTGTAGGTATTGGAGAACAGATCCTCATAGCAGCCGCTTCTGCCGTTGTAATTCATGATCGCATAGCCGCTGTTGCCGGCGTGGGCAGGGTCGTAGCTGAACTCTGTGCCGTTCCAGTTGTAGGTCACAGAATCCGTCCAGTTGTTTTTCGGGCCGACCATGTCATAGGAAATGCCATTCTGCTGCAGGTAGTAGCAGAGATACTTTCGGTAGCCATTGTCTCCGTTGATGTAGCCGTCAGTGATGGAATCGCCCACCGCAAGGATGCGCAGCGGTTCATCGGCAGCTTCGGAATGCGTCGGAAGCATTGCGCTCATACCAAGGCAAAGGGATGCGGCTGTCACTGCGGACAGGAACTTCTTGAATGTCATACGGATCTTCCTTTCATTTTGAATAATTGGCAAAAAGCCTGTGATTATTGTCATTATACCACACTTATTCAATTTTGTCCAGAGGATAAGTCAATTTCATGCTATTCTTTTTTCACAAAAAGAAGAACCGTTTTTTGGTAGTTTCTACCTATCGGGCTGCACGACAATCGCCTGACTGTAAAGTGCCGCATAGGCGGTCTCGCAGGCTTCCTTCGGATAGGCCGTCACGGCCTCTTCGGAGAGGGGATCACTGAAATAATAGGACTGCGCATCGTATCCGATGAGCAGAAGGGCATGCTCGGGGCAGATGAACTGAAACACCTCGCCGTTGGGCAGCACCCAGGAATTTCCCTCATAGGGGGCTTTCATGTACATGGTCGCCCAGATCATGACGGGATGTCCCTGCGCAATATAGTCCTGACAGAGGAGCTCCAGACTCGCCTGCGAGATGCTGTGGATGGAAATGCCCTGCGGTGCGGCTGCCTTGAGGGCCTTGACGATCGCGGTGGAATAGCAGCCGTAGCCGCTTGTGGAATAGGGATCGCCGATGAAGGCATCCCACGGGCTTTCTCCATACAGCATGCCGTCCTCACCGCAGTAGGGATAGCCTGTCGTGGGGAGGTACTGATCGATGAAGGTCTCCACGCTGAGCTGTACATCATAGAATTCCAGCAGGGCGACCGCAGAAACGCTCTCGCAGCCCGTCGGATAACGCTCCGACTGGGGGATATGCGGCACGTCCTCGATCAGAACGCCGCCGGGGATCTCCTTCGGCAGCGGAACAGACAGTGATGGCTCGTCCGTTTCCGGCGGAGCCGGAGGTGAGGTCTCCGACGGCGCATCGGTTTGGGTTTCGGATGGAGCAGCGGAAAATCCGGCGGCAGTGCCGGATTCCTCATTCTGTGTACGGATACAGCTGTGAAGACGGATGCATACCGCCGCGAGCAGCAGTATCCCAAGGCAGGCGGAGAGCCTGCGTCTTCGTGCTTGCCATGTCATAGTGTTGCCTCCTTTTGGTTTCTCTATGACAGGATTCTAACATGGCATTGCGTCCAAAAAGCTGCATTCCTGCATCATAACTGCATCTTCCGGATTTTAGGCAACACCGCACAAAGACCGCCTGACGGCTCAGCACGTCATCTGTTTGCATCTTTTCCGTCATCTTGCCCAAAAATTCCTTGACATACGCCAGTATGCCTGCGGAATTTTTGGATCATCTGACGAAAAATCTGCTGCACATCTGACGCACTGTCCTTTGTGCGGTGTTGCCTTTATTCGGAAACAGCATATTCGCTCGGGTCCCCCTCCCATTCCTCAGAATCAGAATAGGATGCAAATCCGCGGTTGAAAAACACACCCACCGGATCGATGGAACAGTAGAAGCGATAATACCGGTCACCGGATCGGGCAAGCAGTACTTTTTCCATATAGGCATAATGCGGAACGCCGGCGTCATTGTAAATAATCTGTGCATTTTCAAGCTGATCCATCCAGATGGCAGACGGATCCTGCTTTTGAAACTTGCGGGCAATGGCATCCGCAAACGCCATCATATCCGATCGTTCCACATACACGTTCTCCGATGGGGCCAGGATTCTGTAGAGCTCCACGGCCAGGATCTCGAGCGTTTCATCATCGATGATCAGGCATGCATAATAGGTGTGGCTGATGTTCACATTCACATACCAGAACACCGCAGAGCGCATTTCTGTATAATCGATATAGGCACACGGCGTGATCATCTCCGTCATGAAATCATAGAGATAAGAACTTCCGGACAGGCGGTGGTTCTGTTCGATCAGATATTCCAGATAGAAGCGCGCGGCGAACTCCACCTCGGCTTCTGAAGAAACGAGTGCTGTCTTTTCCGGCTCCGCCATACCGCCGTTGTCAAACACATAGGAGACAAGGGCCATTTTGTCGTAGATCCCCATGTCCTCTGTCAGCGTCAGCGAAACTGCATCGAGCGGATACAGGGCGATCTCCTCCTGTTCATTCTGCCCGAGGTAATAAAACAGCGCATCCGGCAGAAGTGCGCCGGCACCGACTGCAAGCGTCAGACACAGCAGTGCTGCGATGGTCTGCAGGATCCGTTTCCAGAGCTTCATGCGATCCCTCCTCTCAGAATGACGGTCACAACAGTTCCCTCCCCCGGCCTGCTTGCAAAGTCAAGGCTTCCGTGATGCAGGTGTACGATCTCCTGACACAACGCAAGGCCGAGGCCTGCACCGCCCTGCCGGCGGGAGCGGGACTTGTCCACACGGTAGAATGCTTCAGTGATCCGGCGGATCTCTTCCTCGGGGATGCCTCTGCCGTTGTCGCGGATGAGGAATTTGCACCCGTCCTCCAGCATTGTCAGGTGGATGCTGACAGTTCCGCCGGTCTCATCCAGCGCCTTGATGGCATTGTCGATGAGGTTCATGAGCAGGGACTTGACGAGATCCGGCTCCAGAAGGCAGGCGCCCTGCTCCGCACGGTAGCGCAGGACGATCTGCTTTTTGTAGGCGTTCTCCTGCATGAGGGATGCGATATCCTCCAGAAGGGCTGCAGGCCGGACAGAATGCAGCTGGAAATCCCGTTTGCGCAGCACGAGAAGATCCAGAAGCTTGAGCGAAAGGCTTTCCAGACGCTGTCCCTCGGAGAAAATATACCCTGCGGCCTCGCGGCGTTCCGTGTCCGTCATCTCACAGCTGCGCAGGAGATCGGCATAGCCGATGATCGAAGTCATGGGCGTTTTCAGTTCATGCGCAAAGCTGCCCATGAAGGCTTCCTGCCGCTGCATGGCATCCTCGAGCGCGTGGATCTGCTCAACAAGATGCTCGGCCATGCTGTTGAAATCCGCGGCAAGGCGCTCCATCTCGTCACCGGTCCGGACTCTGGCACGGAGCGTAAGGTTGCCGCCTGCGATCCTGCGCGAAACACCGGAGAGATACCCCAGCGGTCTTGTCAGAAGCCACGACAGCAGGAAGGAACCTGCGGCACTGGCAGCGATCACAACGGCAAAGAGGAGCCGATAGATGCGCAGCTGACTGCTCCGGAGGGTATAGATCTGTGTCATATCATAGGCGGCATCCAGAAACAGCCGCTCTTCTCCGACATAGAATACGCTTGTGAGCTGCTCGTAGTACCGGTCATCCATGGTCAGCTGTGCCATGGCGCAATTGGTCTCGCTGCACTGCGAATCGAGCTGTGTCCGGAATGTGAGATTCGCGCCGGACCGGTAGAGCGTTTTCTCCGTACTGCGCAGCTGCAGTGCGGACCAGTCCCCGCCCTGCTTGTCGATCTGATCGAGGAGCTGCGTGACATCCTCCAGCTCCGCCTGCTCACTGATGGTATTAGCAAGCACGAGCGTGGAACGCAGCATCTGGTACGATCCAAGTGCCTTCTCGCGTTCGCGCTCCGTAAATTCACGGAATGTGAGATACATCAGCAGCGTTCCGCCGATCCCATAGACAAGGGACAGCAGGATCGTGATCCAGATGGTCATTTTCGTTCGGAACTTCATGCTACACCTCTAAGCGGTATCCGACCTTCGGAATGGCGCGCAGGAGCTTCTGCCAGCCCGTCTTCTTCCGGAGGCGCTGCACGTGGAGATCGACCGTTCTGCTTTCGCCGTCGTACTCCCCTCCCCAGACGCGTTCGTAGATGGTCTCACGATAGAGTGCGATGTTGGGATTTCGCGCAAAGAGCAGCAGAAGCTCGTATTCCTTGTTGGTGAGGAGGATCTCCTCCTCGTCCCGTCTGACGACCATGGATACGGTGTCAATGCTCAGTCCGCCGATCTGCAGGACATCATCCAGCTTGTGATAACGACGCAGCACGACCTCCACTCTTGCAATGAGTTCAAGGATCTCAAAGGGCTTGACAATGTAATCCTCCGCCCCCATGCGAAGGCCCTTTACTTTGTCGCTCACGGAGTTCTTTGCGGTGATGAAGATCACGGGGATCCCGAGGGTTCTGACGAATTCAAGCAGGGTGAAGCCATCGGTTCCCGGAAGCATCACATCGAGCAGCACAAGATCGAAGCTTTCCTGCTCGAGCAGGTCGGCAGCTTCCATTCCGTCATACACGCAGGTACAGTGATAGCCCTGACGGGACAGGCTCATCCGGATGAGGTTGGCGATGGGTTTTTCATCCTCTACAATACAAATCCTGATCATGTTGGTTCTCCTTTGTTTTTCCTATAGCATACATCAAATTTGCATCATTTCTGCATCAATTATAGCACAATCAGGTCAGAATAACAAGCACTGCCGCGGATTGTTGACATCCGTGCCGGAATCTGGTATAATGGCAGAGAAGATAAAAACAGAGCGGGGATACCCGCCATCACCAGGAGGATATCATATGAAACGAATCATGAGTCTGATACTCAGTGCTGCGATGCTGCTCAGTCTTACTGCATGCGGCGGTACTTCGACCGGATCGCAGGAATCCGTGACAGAGACGGCTGCGGAAACAGAAGCGCCCATCGAAAAGCAGCCATCACCATTTGACGGCTATGTCTCCAACACCGCAGTCTCCACCGGATCGCATTACCTGCTGCGCAACATCGACACCGTCACTTACCGCAGCTATTATCCGCTGGAAGAGTACGGCGAACTGGAGTACAAGTTCTATTTCTCCAATACCGTTGATGCCACGATGGATGCCAAGGGAAGATTCGGGTATGCCGGCATGCCCGGCGGTGCTTATCAGATCATCAGTGCAAGCGTCGCTGACGGCGGCACAAGTCCGGAGGATCCGGTCAGCAATGTCACAGCTGTGACATTTGACGGCAGCGCGACAAAGGATGTGGCAAGCGGTGAGACCTACTGGAGCGACAGCGTGACGATCGATATTCCGGAGGGACATTATCTTGTCTGGGAATGGACGATCAGCGGCACGGATATCCCCTCCCTCCAGATGTCCAATATTGCGCACTCTTATTACAGCAAGAACGGCGGACAGTTCATCTTCAGCAACGAAGCGCCTGCACCGCAGTTCATCGGCTGCAAACGCGATGTGAAGCTGAAGATCGCAAATATCGGCGACTCCATCACACAGGGCTGTGAAACGACGGAATTTGCCAACAACTTCTGGGTGTCGCAGCTTTCAGAGGCGCTCGGCTCCGACTATGCGTTCTGGAATCTCGGCATTGGCTCCGCAAAGGCAAGCGATGCGGCAACCTGCGGCGACTGGCTGGAACGCGCCAAGAGTGCGGACATTGTCACTGTTGCCTTCGGCACCAATGACCTGCTTGCAGGTCCCTACGGCGGAACCGGCGGCAGCACTGCCGAAGAGATCGAAGCGTGGCTGCGCACGATCCTCACAGAGCTGAAAAATGCCGGCTGCAAGGTGATCCTGTTCAACGCACCTCCCTACAATATGGAGGGCGATGCAGAGGCAAACCGCATTGCACTCAACGAGAAGCTTCTGGCTCTCGCGGAAGAGATGGGTGTGGAATTCTTTGATTTCGCCTCCCTCCTCTCGGACCCTGCGGATCCGGCAACGGCACGCTACGGCGGTCATCCCAATGATGAGGGCTGCCAGATCATTGCGGATGCGTTCCTGGAACAGTTCGGCGATCTTCTGCAGACAGAATAACACAAAATGGATCTCAGACAATTGTCTGAGATCCATTGTTTTTTTGGGGCGGTGCCGCCTTGATTATGCTTCGGTTTCTTCCGGTTGTGCAGTAACGGTAATGCCCAGCACATCGAGGTTTTCCTGCTCGACAACGGACGGGCAGGCACTCATCAGCTCGGAGGCATCCTTCACCTTCGGGAAGGCCAGCACGTCACGCAGGCTCTCTGCCTTGCACAGAACCATGGCAAGTCGGTCAAGACCGATGCCCAGACCGCCGTGGGGCGGTGCGCCGTAGCGGTATGCTTCCACAAGGAAGCCGAACTTTGCTTCGATCTCCTCATCAGTGAGACCCAGCGCACGGAACATCTTCTGCTGCAGCTCGAAGTCCGTGATACGCATGGAGCCGGAGCTCAGCTCGATGCCGTTGAGTACGAGGTCGTATGCCTTTGCAGTCACCTTGCCGGGATCACTTTCCAGGAAGGGCAGGCAGTCGTCCTCGGGCATGGTGAAGGGATGGTGCATTGCCACCCATGTCTGGGAATCCTCGTCCCATTCGAAGAACGGGAACTGGGTGATCCAGAGGAAGTTGAGCTGATCCTCGGGGATGATATCGAGCTTCTTTGCCACCTCCAGACGCAGTGCGCCGAGAACGGGCAGGGTCACGCTGTTCTTATCCGCGATAAAGAGCGCAACGTCGCCCTTTTCACAGCCAATGGTATTCAGGAGGTTCTGGAGTTCCTCCTCGGAGAAGAACTTGGAGAATGCACAAGTCGGCTGTTCATCCGCCCAGCGGATGAAGGCAAGACCCTTGGCACCGATGCCGCGCACCATATCGGTGAGCTTGTCGATCTCCTTTCTGGAGAGGACCTTTGCGCCGTCCTTGGCTACGATGCAGCGAACGCTGCCGCCGGACTGTACCGCACCGGAGAATACACCGAAGCCGCTGTCCTTCACGAGGTCGGACACATCCTGGATCTCCATGCCGAAGCGGGTATCCGGCTTATCGGAGCCGTAACGATTCATGGCATCCGCATAGGAAAGGCGAGGCAGCGGAAGGGTGACTTCCTTGCCGAGCACATCCTTCAGAAGCTTGGCAATAAAGCCCTCGGTCAGGGAGAGGATATCCTCCACGTCCACATAGGACATCTCAAGGTCGATCTGTGTGAATTCCGGCTGACGATCCGCACGCAGATCCTCATCACGGAAGCATCTTGCGATCTGGATATAACGCTCCATACCGGAGATCATGAGCAGCTGCTTGTAGATCTGCGGTGACTGGGGCAGTGCATAGAACTTGCCGTTGTGTACACGGGACGGGATCAGATAGTCGCGTGCGCCCTCGGGCGTGGACTTCATCATCATGGGAGTCTCGATCTCGATGAAGTCATTGGCGTAAAAATACTCTCTTGCGCACTGTGCGATCTTGTGACGCATGATCAGATTCTGCTGCAGCGGAGCGCGGCGCAGGTCAAGGTAACGGTACTTCAGGCGAAGCTCCTCATTGACATTGGTCTCATCACTGACAACGAAGGGCGGTGTTTCGGACTTTGCAAGGATGCGCAGCTCTTCCACCTTCAGCTCGATCCTGCCGGTGGGCATATCGGGGTTGATGCTCTCTCTGGGAATGGAGGTTCCCTTTGCAAGAAGCACATATTCGCTGTGGCAGGACGCTGCCTTTTCAAAAATTTCAGGAGCTGTGGTGTCATCGAATACGAGCTGCACACAGCCGCTGCGGTCACGCAGGACGATGAAAATCAGCTTACCCTTGTTTCTTACCTTCTGCACAAAGCCGCCGACAACGACATCCATGCCCGGCTCAGTGACTTCACCGCAGCCGTGGGTGCGGCGAAGATTTCCCATAGATTCTGCCATAATTATGCCTCCTCAATTGCGTTTCCCAGGATGCCGGCAAGCTGCTCATCCACAGCAAGCATCTGGGCGATTTCGATATCTGCAAAAGCTCCGGTGAAGGAATCATCCAACTTCAGGGTGATCTTCTCGCCGGTCTTCATGTTCTTCAGTTCAGCCTGTCCAGCTGCCAGCTCATTGTCGCCAATCACCATGGTGAACGCCGCACCGATCTTGTCCGCGTACTTCATCTGCGCACGCAGGCTTCTGCCCATCACATCAGTCTGTGCAGATATGCCTTCCTTGCGAAGGGCAGCGGTCAGCTGCAGGGTCTTGGCTGCCGCCGCATCGCCCATGGGGACGAAGTACAGGCTGCAACCCTCGGGCTCGGGCAGCTCGATATTCTGGCTGCGCAGCGTCAGAAGCAGGCGCTCCAAGCCCATGCCGAAGCCAAGGGCGGGGGTAGCAGGTCCTCCGAGCTGTTCGATCAGGCCGTCATAACGGCCGCCGCCGCAGACGGTGCCCTGTGCACCGATGGAAGTAGTGACGAACTCGAACACGGTCTTGGTGTAATAGTCCAGACCGCGGACGATTCTGGGATCGACAGTGTAGGCGATGCCCAGCAGGTCAAGGTTGGTCTTGAGCTGTGCAAAATGGCTGCTGCAGTCATCGCAGAGATAGTCGAGGATCTCCGGTGCATCCTTGCCGATCTCCTTACAGATCGGACTCTTGCAGTCGAGCAGACGCATGGGATTCTTATCAAGACGCTCCTGACAGGTCTCGCAGAGCTGATCCTGCGCCTTGGAGAAATGCGCCTTGAGCGCTTCGTAATACGCCTTGCGGCAATTCGGGCATCCGATGGAATTGATGCGCAGCTCAATGTCCTTCAGACCGAGCTGGTCAAGGATCTGCTTTGCGAGGCTGATCACCTCTGCATCCGCACTCGGATGCGGAGAGCCTGCCATTTCCACGCCGAACTGGTGGAATTCTCTGAGACGGCCGGCCTGCGGACGCTCATGACGGAAGCAGGACAGAATATAGTATACACGCTGCGGAAGCGCTTCATTCAGCAGACCGTTCTGCAGCATGGCACGAATGGTGCCTGCAGTGCCTTCCGGACGCAGTGTGAAGGTGGATTCCTTTGCGGTAACGGTATACATCTCTTTCTGCACGACATCGGTGGTCTCGCCCACGCCGCGGCAGAATAGCTCCGTCTGCTCAAAGGTCGGGATACGGATCTCCTGGAAGCCATAGTTTGCGGCGGTCTCACGAAGATAATTCTCCAGCACCTGCCACTGCCGGCTTGTGGACGGCAGAATGTCCTCGGTTCCGTTGGGTCGTTTCAAAATTGCCATAGATACCTCCAATAAAAAAGCCTGCTGCAATCGTCCGTTTTCCTACTCATTCCACACAGGCACGGACACAATAACAGCAGACTCGTATGTTAACTCAGATTGTGGGGTTGCCGATCTCTCTCCAGTCGAGATCGCCGCGTTCCAATGCCATGATCAGCGCTTCACCGGTAGCGATATTGGTTGCAACAGGTACATTATGCACATCGCACAGACGGAGCAGATCCATATCATTGGGCTCGGATGACTTCGCTGTGATGGGGTCACGGAAGAAAAGCAGAACGTCAATTTCATTGCAGGAGATTCTTGCTCCGATCTGCTGTCCGCCGCCCTGGGAGCCGCTCAAATACTTCTGGATGGACAGACCGGTAGCTTCACTCACCAGCTTGCCGGTAGTTCCGGTTGCACAAAGGTTGTACCTTGAAAGAATACCGCAATAGGCAATGCAGAACTGCACCATCAGTTCTTTCTTGGCGTCATGTGCGATTAAGGCTATTGTCATACTTCTCATTCCCTTCCGCCGCAGCTGCGGCCATTATTGATAATTGATTTACTTAATTACAAGCGGCATGAACTCTCCGTTCAGGCGCTTGGAAATCGCATCAAATGCTGCAAGACTGGGCGCATTGGTCGGGATCGGAACGCCCTTACCGGTAGCCTCTGTCAGCGCAAAATCCTCCGGGATCACACCGAGGAGCTGGATACCGATGGTATCGATGATCTCATCGAGGTTTTCGATCAGGTGGCTGCTGATGCTCTTCTTGCTCAGCTTATTGATGATCAGTCTCTGTCTCTTGTTGCCGCGTCTGTAGAACTCGTCGGACATCATCGTTGCATCACGGATACAGATCGGATCGGGTGTGGTGACAACGAGGATCAGGTTTGCCTGTTCTACGATATCGAATACGTGGGAGTTGATGCCCGCGCCGGTATCGATGATAATGAAGTCAAAGTACTTTCTGATACGGCGGCAGATATCAACGATCTGCTCGGCATTGACGGTCATGAACGGATCCTTGGGGGCACAGAGAATATTCAGATTGCTTGCGCTCGGCACATGTGCCACCGCGTCCAGAATCTCCTTCTTGCCGGACAGGACATCGCCGAGGTCATACTGTACATTGCCGGACATGCCGAACATGATATCCATACAACGCAGACCGAAGTCCAGCTCGATGATCAGTGTACGGTTGCCCTGCTTTGCGAGTGTATAACCAAGACCGTAACAAATGGACGATTTACCTGTTCCGCCCTTACCGGATGTAATTGCAATCAGCTTTGGATTTTTTGCCATGAAATAATCTCCTTTCCTGAGTTCACCTTTGAACTCGTCCCCAATCTGCCTTATTCATATTGACGGCAGCGTCAAGATATCACTTTTTACACAAACATGCCTACTTATTATTATACCACAAATACGCATTTTGTCAATTTTATCATGCAATTTTAGAACAAGATTGTGAAAAATACTGCATTTTAACGACCGATAATTATGAAAAATCACGAAAATATCAACATCATTTTTCAAATCTTCAGGCTGCTCTTACTGGATTCCGTAATGGTCATCGTAAAGCTCGAGAATATCACGGATCATATACTTGGAGTATTCGCCGCCCTCGATGACGCCGGCGAATGCGATCTGCGGGTCATTTGCAGGTGCATAGCCGATAAAAACGGAATCCTGAACGCGGCTTTCGACCTGGGGCGTACCGGTTTTGATCGCAACGCTGTATCCCAGATTTTCCAGGGAGTATTCTTCCGGCATATTGTTCGTGGAAGCGAGGATCATACCCTGTTCGATATAGTCATACACATAGCTGTAGTTCAAGCCGATGCTTTCTGCCACAGTGGGCTGTGTCACGGAAATGCAGTTTTCCATGTTGTAATCCCAGATACTGTCCACCAGATACGGCTCATAGCGGACACCCTCATTGGCGATCGTGCAGGCGACGTTAGCAAGCTGCAGTGGTGTGACGGAGGTCTCACCGTTACCGATACCTGCCTGCAGTACCTGACCGACGGTCCACGGAATGCCGAGATCCTTGTAGCGATCCGGCGTTGCCATATATCCGGCAGAATCCATTGTTTCGAGTCCGGTATGCTGACCGATGCCGTAGAGATGTGCATAGTCCGCGATGCGGTCGATCGTCAGATGACGTGACAGCTCGTAGAAATAGGAGTTGCACGATACCATCAGTGCGCGCGCCACAGAAATATCATTGTGCAGTCCGGTACAGCCGAACTTGGTGTCGATATAGAAATATTCCTGCTGGCAGTTATAGACCGTGCCGCCGTTGACAATGCCTTCGTTAAGACCTGCGGTCGCAGTAATGGTCTTGAAGGTGGAGCCGGGACGGTACAGGCCCATGGTCGCGCGGTTGAACAGCGGATCATTTTCCGCGTTGAGCAGCTGGGTATAGTACTCAGAATAGTCCATCAGATTGTAGGTCGGACAGGTCGCTTCTCCGAGCACTGCGCCGGTCTTGGCATCGAGGACGACAAGCGCGCCGCTTGTGACATCGTTGCCGCTCAGCTCCGGTTTCTTATTGATCGAGTGGAAATTGCTGATAAAATCCTCGAGGATCCCCTGCAGTCCGCGCTGAAATTCGCTGTCGACTGTCAGCATGACGGTATTGCCCGCTACTGCGGCTTTTGTGACTTCATCCGCCACCATGATGCCGTTTTCAAAGGTAATGCTGCGGGTGCCCTCCGTTCCCTGAAGCTGGTCTTCCATGGCTTTTTCGATGCCGCTGATACCGACGATGGCATCGAGGGAATAGCCCTTGTCGAGGTATTCTTCGGCGTTCTCGGCATAGATGGGGCCGGTCATGCCGATCTCATGGGGCAGGACATCGCCCACCTCGATGACACGGTCCGCCTTCACCTGGATCTCAACGCCCTTGAGCTGCAGGGACAGCTCCGAAATGCTGGTGATCGTACGCATCTGCAGTCCGTTTGCCAGTTCAAAACGGTTGCTGACAGAAAAATCACGATCCTGCATCGTGTAGCGGATACCGGCGATCATACGTTTCTGCTCCGGAGTGTAATCCTCCGAAATACCATAGTCCTCTGCCAAAACATCAATACAGTTCTGGGCGGTCGCATAGTCGTTGACACCGATCTCCGCTTTCATTTTGCTGATCGTTTCGGCGTCTGTTTCTGCATCGAATGCAAACGGCGTTTCTCGAGAAATGGGGAGGGTGTCCTCCCATTCGATATTGTCCTTTTGCAGGATCTCTGCAAGCTGGAGCAGCACCGCATTGGCGGATTCCTGCTCCGAGGGGAAATTCTTGCCGTCGATCACGACGGCGTAGCTGACCATATTGCCGATAATGGTCGTTCCGCCGGCATCGACGATCTGGCCTCTTGTCGCGGCGATGGACTGTGTGTACTGACTGGTAATGACCTTGGTTTTGGTGTACTGTTCGGAATTGACCACCTGGATCGTCATCAGTCGCATTGCACACAGAATGGCGCAGATCAGTACAAGCAGCACTGCAAGCGTCATTTTGATATAATCAGAAAGGGTTTTCATTTGGTTCTCCTTTGTCATGCGTGTCCGGAAACACACGCATCAGTCAACAAACGCGGATCCGAGCTTGGTCTTTTCCAGCACATGCACCCTGCGGTTGCGGCATTTCGTTGCGATCCACTTGATCAGGAAATAGATCACAACGGTGGAAAGCACCGTCAGGCCGCCGCTCGGCAGGATCACATCCGTATAGATCAGGAACACCTGGTCATGACCCCAGATGGCATAATAGAACACAAAGTCCAGGTATCCCTGCACCAGTACACAAATGCCCGTCAGAACGAGAATATTGAGAAGCTTCTGACGCAGCAGGTAGTTGTACAGCAGCGATACCGCCACGCAGCACACGACAAGCCAGATCGCGTTATAGCCCAGCAGCTTTCCGCTGGAAATATCCATCAGCAGTCCGCTGATCGTTCCCACTGCCATTGCCTGGATCTCGCCGGAATGCGATGCAATGCAGAGCGCCAGCGGGATCAGAAGCACGGGCTTCAGACCGCTTCCGGCGGTGGAGAGGATGTACGCCCAGAACATCAGCAGCAAGAAAGCGATCCACTGGATCGTCTGCAGCAGATAATACTTCCGACGTTCTGCTTTACTCCTGCTCAGTGCCATTGCGTTCTTCCTTTCCGTCAAAATCCGTGATCACAACAACCATACTCAGATTGGCAAGATCCACCGCAGGCTCCACCGCGGCATAGGCTGCAAGGCCGCTTTCATCAAGGCCGACCTCGCTGACATATCCGACAACATAATTTTTCGGGAAATAGCCGTTTTCGCCCGTCGTCAGAATGGTATGCTTCTCGCGGACCTTTGTGTCCACAGTCAGATATTCCATATGGGTCCTGCCCTCACGGGAAGCCGATACATCACCTGTTACGACGCCCGTCTCACGGGAGCTGCCGCTGTATGCGGCAACGGACACATCGGGCGACAGAATGGTGGTAACGGTCGCGGTATCCGTTCCCAGCTCCGTAATGATGCCGACAAGGCCCTGTACGGTCACGACCGGATCATAGAGGGAGATGCCGTCGCTGGAGCCGCCATCGATATTGAAGGCATAGTACGGATCGTTGGTCAGGTAGCCCGTCACCTCACAGGGTGATGACAGGGTATAGTCCGCGTGTTCCTCCTTGATGCCGATGAATTCACGCAGATCCTCCAGCTCCGCTTTTGCGGCTTCATAATCCGCAAGCTGGGCATTGAGGGCTGCAAGCTCCTCCTTGAGCTTCTGGTTCTCCTGATAGTAGGCATCCGCATCGGAATAGATCCCAAGCACATATTCCACCCTTTCGGAGATCGCGTTCGAAGCGCGCTGGAAGGGCATGGTCAGTGTCTTGAACACCCCGACGCTGCTGATGGTGTACCCACCCATCGAAACCGCATATATCATGACGCCGATCAGCAGTGCAAGCACAAACAAAATGACTTTGCATTTGGTGCTTTTGAAGAAATTGCTCATCTGCCGTCTCCTTTCTCTTCCATGCCGGCCATCCGGCATCGGTTTCTTTATGAATGAATGGAAACAGAGTCTGCCGGAATGGCTGCATCCCGTCAAACTCCCGTTTCATAATGTTACTTTTCGTAATACTTCATGTATTCCACCAGAGTATCCTGGTATTTTTCCATGTTTTCAAGTACCTTGCCGGCGCCCTCTGCCACGCAGTCGAGCGGATATTCTGCAAGGTATACCGGAATGCCGGTCTCGCGGTTGATGAGCTTATCCATACCGCGCAGCAGCGCGCCGCCTCCGGCAAGGGTAATGCCCTGGTCGATGATGTCCGCGGACAGCTCCGGGGGCGTTTCTTCCAGCGTGGCCTTGATCGCTTCTACAATACGGGCAAGCGGTTCTGCCATGGCATCACGGATCTCTGCAGAAGAGACGGTGATGTTCTCCGGAAGGCCGTTGAGCAGGTTTCTGCCCTTTACCTCCATGCTTTCCTCGTTTTCGCTCGGGAAAGCAGAGCCGATGGTCAGCTTGATATTCTCGGCGGAACGTTCGCCGATGAGGAGGTTGTATTTCTTCTTGATGTAGTTGATGATCGATGCGTCGAATGCATCGCCGGCACAGCGCACCGAACGGGAAGCGACAATGCCGCCCAGAGAGATCACGGCCACTTCGCTGGTACCGCCGCCGATATCAACGATCATGCTGCCCGAGGGCTCCGTGGTCGGAAGGCCCGCGCCGATCGCAGACGCCATGGGCTCCTCGATGATGGATACCTGACGCGCACCTGCCTTTTCGGTTACCTCCTTCACTGCCTTGCGTTCTACGGCAGTGACACCGGAGGGGATGCAGATGATGACTCTTGCACGGGTAAACATGGTACCCTTGAGTGCCTTATGGATAAATTCCTGCAGCATCGTAGCTGTCAGTTCAAAATCGGCAATGACGCCTTCCTTCAGGGGACGTACGGCAACGATGGAACCGGGCGTTCTGCCGATCACCTGCTTTGCCTCCTTGCCGACATAGCGTGCCTTTTCCGTTCTTGTATTCACGGCAACAACGGAAGGTTCACGCAAAATGATTCCCTTTCCGCGCATATACACCAGTGTATTGGCGGTGCCGAGATCGATACCAATATCCTTTGTAAACATGCCTTTTCTCCTTCTTGTCTGTTACTTCACAAAATCTCCGCATTCTATTATACCATCATTTCCGACAGTACACAAGGTTTTTTTCTGAATTTTTCAAAATCTTTTCATTCAAAGGATGTACGATCACTTGCAGATCATGGATGACAGCTTCGGGTAGGAGATCAGAACTGCCAGGATCATCAGGACTTCCGCAATGCAGATATTGATCTGCATGCCAAAAGTAATGGTAATGACACGCAGATTGAATTCGCTGGTGGAAATGCCCACGCTGTAGGTTTTTCCAAGCCATTCAAGCCCTGCCATCGTTGCGGTGCTTTCGCCGATCAGACCACCAAGGAAAATGGCCGCGATCAGCAGTGCGATCATCAGTAATGTACGTTTCATAGAATACTTCTCCTTCTCTTTTGTTTATATTCCGCTGGAGCCGAAACCGCCGCTGCCGCGTTCGGTTTCCTCCAGAACCTCTGTCTCTTCCAGCACCGGAAATACCACCGGCATCACGACAAGCTGTGCAATTCTCATACCGTGCTCGACAAGGAACGGCTGGTCGCTGAGATTATGCAGCGGCACCTTGATCTCGCCGCGGTAATCGCTGTCCACGACCCCCACGGCGTTCGCGAGGGTAATGCCGTATTTCGATGCAAGACCGGAACGCGGAAAGATCAGCAGTGCGGTCGATGCATCGGACGGCTGCACGGCGATTCCGGTCGGGATCATCACCGTTTTACCCGGCAGGATCTCTGCCGGCTCCGGTAAGCAGGCATGCAGATCCGCGCCCGCGCTGCAGGATGTTGCACGTTCAGGGAGCATTGCATTATCATGCAGGCGTTTTACATAGAGCTTCATGCCATTCCTCCTTTGAAGTACATGCCGTTGGTGCGGTCCTCCGGCACTGCGTTCCACTCGCCTTCATAGGCTGCGATCACCGTCTGCATCTCTGCCGGAGATTCCGTTGTAAAGTACAGATCCCAGTAATCGAGGGTTTGCAGCTGCCGGCACTTATCCGCAAGCCACAGGGTCTTGGCATTGCACAGCTCGGTATAGTCACCGCTGCACAGCAGCGGAAACTGCTGTCCTGTACGGTCGGTCATGAAGCAATTCTTTCTGCGGCAGCCATCCTGTGCCTTGATCGGACACAGACGCAGCAGCATCATCGGCAGCCTGCCATAGACATAACCGCCGCAGGGCATGTCCGTTCCGAGCGCATTGAGCTGCGAGAGGCGCAGCTCGTAGGAGCCAGTGACATCCTCGAGTCCCTGCTCTTGCAGGGAAAGTGCGGTTCTGCGATTGGTACAGTTGAGTCCGTAGCCGCCGTGGAGCGTGAAGCCAAGGTCCATGCCGATACGGATATCCGCGATATTATGGCAGAGCAGGTGCTGGAAACCTGCCGTTTTCAGCTGCGCAAGGCGCTGCACATATTCCGCTTCATCCGCAATGATTCGCGGTGCTTCGAGCCAGATCGACAATGACGGAGCGCACTGCTCCGCAAGACGGACAGGAACACAGATGATGGCATCCGTCCCAAGGGCACATTTAAGCTGCGCAGGATCATGCACATGGAGGCGGAGGACGGGAGCTTCCGATCCGTTCGGGCGCACCATTTCAGGGAGCTGCCACGGGGCAGAAACCGGATATTCCGGATGGTTCTGCCGGGTGCGCAGTGCATAGAGCGCATCCACGGCCTCGCGGCGCATGGCATTGCACTGCGCGGCGGAGAGCGTCAGGGCGTCGGGATTATTAAGGCTCGCTTCGCCGCCGTAAAAGATCGTGTCACCGAGCTTCTGCAGGTGCTTTTGCAGGGTCGGCTGATCAAGCGGACGCTTCAGCGCGGGCTGGGGGATCTCGCCTGTGATCGTTACAGTATTGCCTTCCTGATCGTGTGCCGTCAGGACTGCCGGCTTCTGTGCCTGCAATTGCATAAAGAATGAAATTTCCGCAGCCTTGCGTGGTTTCTGATAGGTATTCTGTAATGTCTGCAACACCTTCTGGGCAGCGACGACATCTTCCTTCCGGCGGTAGCCGAACATATCCCTGCGGCTGCCGGTGAAGTAGCCGTCAGTGAAGCCGCTGCGCGCAAACACGGCCTGCAGCGTTTCCATATCGGGCTGCTGACCGTTGAGCGCCATCCGCAGCGCGGTCACTGCCGCGGCGACGTATTCCGGACGCTTCATGCGGCCTTCGATCTTGAAGGAGGTCACGCCGATCTCCCGCAGCTTTGCGACATGCGAGACGAGGGACAGATCCTTCAGCGAAAGCGCGGCAGGATTTGCGCCCTTGGGTGTTTTCCATGGCAGACGGCATGCCTGTGCACATCTGCCGCGATTGGCGCTTCTGCCGCCGATCAGCGCAGAAAACGCGCACTGTCCGGAGACGGACATGCACAGCGCGCCATGCACGAACACTTCCACTTCAATGGGGAGTGCACACAGTGTTTTGAGATCCTCAGAGGACATTTCTCTTGCGGCAACAACGCGCGTACAGCCAAGTGCTGCTGCCTGCCTTGCACCCTGCGGCGAGTGAATGCTCATCTGCGTGGACGCGTGCAGCGGCATATCGGGAAGCATCCGCCGGATGCTTTCCAGCACGCCGAGATCCTGCACGATGCAGGCATCCACACCGCAGGCGGCCGCATCGCGGACAAACTCCAGAAACGCAGGAAATTCCCTGTCCGTCAGCAGGGTGTTGACCGCAAGGTAGAGTTTTGCGCCGTACAGATGGCAAAGGCGTGCGCCCTCTGCCAGCTGCTCCAGATCAAAATTTGTGGCGCTGCTTCTCGCAGAATACGCCATTCCGCCCACATACACGGCGTCCGCACCGCAGCGAACAGCGGCGATGAGCGCCTCCATGCTGCCGGCAGGCGCGAGAATTTCGGGTTGTTTCATCAGATGGTATCCTTCAGCTTCTTGAGCTTCAGGGAGTTTTCAAGCTGTGCGACCTTGGACTTGAGCATTTCCACTTCCTTGAGAGCGGCGTCACGCTCGATTCTTGCGCGGCCTGCATCGTCCACATATTCCTTACTCTGGTCACAGATATGGTCGAGACGGGAATTTGCCTTGTTCAGGTCATCCAGTGTGGAAAGCGCAACCATGATCGCAGCGGAATACTGGGATACACCCAGATTGTCCGTCATGTCGTTGATCTTACCCTCCAGTGTGCGCGCGAGGTTATACACATAATTCGGTGCCTCCGCGGTCTGCATGACATAATCCGTTCCACAAATGACAACCTTTACCTTGTTCAGCATAGCAATACTTCCTTTCGTTTTTTATGTACAATTTTTTCTCGTTTCTGATCAGAAATAGCGGATCAGTGAAATGACCTTGCCGAGGATCTCCACTTCCTCCACAATGATGGGATCCATGTAATCGTTCTCCGGCTGCAGGCGATAATGGCCGTCTTCCTTGAAGAAGGTCTTGACCGTTGCTTCACAGTGATCCACCAGCGCCACGACGATATCGCCGTTTTCCGCGTAGGGCGTCTGCTCTACGATCACCACGTCACCTTCAAAAATGCCGGCATTGATCATGCTGTCTCCGCGCACCTTCAGGGCGAAGAGGTCGCCGCTGTAGGCCTTGAACGGCGCAAAATCAATATAGTCCGTGACGTTCTCGATCGCAGTGATCGGAATGCCGGCTGCCACTGTACCGATCAGGGGGATCCCCTTCTCATCGGGTTCTTCGTTGCCGTCGGCAATGACGATGGCACGGTTCTTTCCGTCCGCCATGTGGATCCTGCCCTCGGCCTCGAGCCGATGCAGGTACCGGTGTACGGTGGAGGTGGAGCGGAGTCCCACACCATCGCAGATTTCTCTGACGGAGGGTGCCATATTCTCAGTCCGGATGTAATTCCGGATGAACTCGAAGATCTCTTCGGCTCTCTGTTCGCTTACTCTCATACTTCCTCCTTCTGCAGCTGTTTGAGCACCATCTTTGCAACCTTGTAGACATCGCCGCAGCCCATGGTCAGGATGAGATCACCGGGCTGGGCATGCTCGCAGATATAGCTGCAAACACTGTCAAAATTGCTGTACTTGCGTTCATCCGTATACTCTGCGGTTTCGTCCTGGGGGAAGTACACACAGGATTCCATCTTCTCCGCCAGATGACGAGTGTAGATTCCGTAGGTGTTCTTTTCGCGAGAACCCATGATATCCGTCAGCACGGCGATATCCGCAATGGAAAGTGCCTCTGCGAATTCCTCAAGGTGCTGTGCGGTTCTTGAGAAGGTGAAGGGCTGGAAGACTGCCCAGACACGCTTGTAATCCATCTTGACAGCGGCACTGAGCGTTGCAGTCAGCTCCGTCGGATGGTGGGCATAGTCATCAGCGATGGTGATGCCATCGACCTGACCGAGGATCTCAAAGCGTCTGCCGGCGCCGCGGAACTCGGCAAGTCCCTGCGCAATGGCAGCAAAGGGAATGCCCATTCCGTCGCATGCTGCAACGGCTGCCAGAGAATTGAGAACATTATGCTCACCGGGAACCTGCAGTGTGATGCGGCCGATCGGCTCGCCGCGGCGCAGCACGGTATAGGCCATCGCGGAACCGCTCAGATGCTCGACATCCACGGCGCGGTAATCATTCTGCTCGCCGTATCCGAACGAAACCATCTGCTTATCGGAGATACCCTCCACTGCCTTGCAGGTGTTTTCGTCATCGCCATTGTAAATGATGCCCTTCGTTGCCATGGTGCAGAATTTGCGGAAGGAACGGATGATATTTTCCACGGTCTTGAAATAATCCAGGTGGTCGGCGTCAATATTCAGGACGATCGCGGTATCGGGACTGAGCTTGAGGAAAGTATCCACGAACTCGCAGGACTCGCAGACGAAAATATCACTGCTGCCGGCACAGCCGCTGCCGCCGATGCAGGGAAGCTTTCCGCCGATGAAGGCAGAGAGATCCACGTTCGCAGTATAGAGGATCTGTGCAAGCATGGAGGTCGTTGTTGTCTTACCGTGGGTACCGGAAACGCACACGGCGTTGTCATACCAGCTGCTGACGATACCGAGCAGCTCGCTGCGTTCCAGAACCGGTACACCGGAATTCCGCGCTGCGATCAGCTCCGGATTGTCCGCCATGATCGCTGCGGTATGCACGATCAGGTCGGCGCCTTCGATGTTTTCGGCGCACTGTCCCAGCATGACCGGAATGCCCATATTTCTGACCGCCTGCAGGGTATCCGTCTCATTATTGTCGGAGCCGGTCAGATAATATCCCTTCGCATGCAGGATCTGCGCAAGGGGATACATGCCGGAACCGCCGATCCCGATAAAATGAATGTGCTTTTTTCCTTCTAAAACAGATTTATTCATAAAATACACCTAATTTCTTATTATTATTTCCATATATTACTATTATACTATTAGTATGCTGCTCTATTCTGAAGCGAACACTGCCTGACAGGAACTGACTATTCATGAATAATCTGCCCTGTTTTGCGGCACACTATCCATTGCAGAGTCAATTTCGTTTTGCAGTGCATCACAAGGAGGTCACATTATGGAAATCACAGACATTAAAATCCGCAAGATCATCACAGAAGGACGTCTTCGTGCCGTAGTATCCATCACCGTGGATCATGTACTCGCTGTTCACGACATCAAGATCGTACAGGGTGATGAACGACTTTTCGTCGCAATGCCAAGCCGCAAGGACGAAAACGGTATCTTCCGTGATATCGTTCATCCGATCCTTCCGGATGCCAGAAAGCTGATTGAAGACAGCATTCTGGAGGCTTATCAGAAGCATCTTGCACTCATTGAAGCAGAAGAACAGCAGGAAACTGTTGCGGTTTCGCAGGCATGAGTGCGAACCTACATGTTGTTCAGGAACGGTATTACACCGTTCCTTTTTTTTGCATCAGTGCAAAATACCGCAGGATGGCGATCTGGGTTTTGGCATCGGGGCAGCCGTCCGTCAGTGCAAGCTCCAACGCTTCCTCAAACGGCATGCGCTCCACTTCCAGAAACTCACCGTCATCCAATGACTGCGATGTGAACTGCAGATCCCTGGCAAGGAACATATGGATCACCTCTGAATCATATGCGGGTGTCGGGAAGAGCTTGCCAAGATAGGTAAACTCTCCGGCAGTGCAGCCGCATTCTTCCAGCAGCTCCCTCCTGCCGCAGGTCTCCGGAAGCTCCCCTGCCTCCAGCTTACCGGCAGGAAGCTCCGTTGTCACCGCGCCATGCGGATAGCGGAACTGCCTTACCAGCAGCACTTCGTTCTGATCAGTCAGTGCAAGTACGCAGACACCGCCGGGATGCCGCACGACCTCGCGGAAGGCAACGCTGCCGTCCTCGAGCCGGACATTGTCCTTTTCCACGCGGATCACCGCGCCGTCAAACAGCAGTGTGCTGTCGATCCGGGTCTCATTCAGATGTGCCATGCTGTGCATCCTCCTCTTCGGCAGCGGCAGGTTCCGGATTCAGGATCCGTTCCTGAAGGCTGCGGTTGTATTCCTTTGCGGCTCTGACGCCGACTACGGATGTGTAATCGTAGCTATGCGTATGCTTGCGGTATCTGCCGTCAAACAGGGGCTTGGAAAGGCCGAGATATGCGATCAGCAGGAGCAGTCCGCCGATGGAGAGCCACATGCCTGCGCGCAGACCGGGGGTCTCGTATTCGAAACGGATGGCATTCTCGCCGGATTCGCAGCGCACGGCCATGAAGCCGTTGCTGACCTTTTCGATCTGGACGGGCCTGCCGTTCACGGTCGCGGTCCAGCCGTTATCGTAGGGTACACTGAAGAACACGAGCTTCGGCTGAGAGAGCGTGATGTTTCCTGCAAAGTGGTTCGCATCGTAGGTAAAGTCGGTACAGCTTTCCTTTGCATGCGCCTCGCAGAGATTCAGGTATTCTTCCTTGGTGAGGTTCATATTCTGTGTCGTCTGGACATCGGTGATGATATCCTGATAGGTCGCGATCTGCGTTTCATCAAGGACGAGTGCCTTCATCAGGATGCGTTCCTTGGTGGTGTTGGTCTTGCCCTCGAGTGCTTCATTTGTTACATAGTAATCATAGGTGAAGCCCATGGGAACGAAATAGTCGTTAATATAGATATCAAAGCTGTTCTCGGTTTTCAGGTAGCGGAAACCGGGCATATCCAGCTTCTCCTCGTCATTATCGACACGATCGAAATAATACTTGACGGAGAACAGTCCGCGCAGAGTGTAGGCACTGGTTTCCGCACGGGACGCCACATCACGGGTGATGCCGATGCTGTGGTAGAAGTCCATGATGGAGGTGCTGACCGTGCTGTGGAAGGTCCTCATACTGGAGAGACCCCAGAACATCGGGTAATTGTCGTAATTCTCGGACATATCCACACGGAAGTAATCCGCATCATCGGTTTCATAGGAGATGGAAATGTTGTCCTCGCCGCGGATCGCGGTGTTGATGTACTTCTCTGCATAGGTGCCGATGTCCTTTCCGTAGTACACCACCGCTGCGGTACATGCAACGCAGGCAGCCGTCGTCAGGGCAACTGCCTTCTGAAGGAAGGGCTTTTTCTGCTCGCGCTCCTGGGTCACATAGTACAGACCGATCCAGCACGCCACGCAGATGGCAAGCACAATATAGAAATACCAGGGTTCTTCAGCAAACTCAAAATAAACGGTCGCCTCCTCCACCTTCTTCGGAAGGCAGGAGATAATGCCGAATACGGTGAGCATGACGGCGCATGCCTTGACACCGGGCTTCCAGTCGATCTCCGTATCATCGAGCGCATAGGAAGTCATCAGTGCCATGATCAGGATCGGCATATAAAACCATCTTGCATAGTAGGAGCCGTTGAGCATATAGAAGGCACTGTTCAGCACCGGAACAAATGCACAGAGGATGCAGATCCATGTCATGTTGGTTGCCCAGTGCTTTTTCTTTGCCTTCATGAAGGCGATCACGCCGGCCATGGAGAACAGCGGCAGATACCCGCCGATGGATGCCCATTTTCCGGTATTGGCGGAGAACAGGTTCGGTCTTGCCGGAACATCGGGGATCATGAAGAAGCTCTGGATGATGCGCAGGATGCGCGTCTTATCACTGTAGAAGACGATATCCTGACCGAAGAGGCTCTGGGAGACACGGTCATTCTGCATGACGGCAAGCACCGCAGGCAGCAGGATGACGCAGGCGATGCAAACGCCGAGCACGGCTTCGATCGCAAGCGCAAGGAGTTTCTTGAGGTCAATGTGGAAATCCCTGCAATTGCAGCGGATGAAGAAATACAGTACGAGGAATACCACCTGACCGGTGAAGAAGAAATAATTGATCAGTGCCATCAGCGCCACGGATGCTGCAAACCAGCCGCGGCGGTGATTGTTCACCAGCTCTTCCATTGCGATCAGCATCAGGGGGAAGAAGGCGGTAACATCATGGAAGTGATTGAAGAAAATATTGAAGGTCTGGAAGCCGGAAAAGGCATAGAGCAGACCGCCGATCACCGCGGCATTCTTATTCTTGACAAAGCGGCGGATATATCCGTAGGCAGTCAGCGCCGCAACGCCGTGCTTGAGTGCAAGCAGCCATGGAATTGCATAGAGCACCCATCCCTTGGGCAGAATGACAGAAAGCCAGAAAAACGGACTGCCGACCAGATAGAACGAATATGCGCCAATGAAGCTGCTGCCAAGGTCGGTGTACCAGTTCCATCCGAACTGCCCTCCTCGGGCTGCATCGTTGGCAAGCTCATAGAACGGCAGCTGCTGGGATACAAAATCACCATAATAGATAAAATATCCCTGATCCATGATCATCAGCGGCAAAAGCACGATCAGCATGGAACAGAATCCGAGCAGGAACACGAAACCATACTTCTCCGTGCTGTTGGATCTCAACGTCATGGGGCTTCTCTTTCCCATCATAAATAACCTCCAGGGCGGCAACATTTTCTATGACGCCGCATATAGTGATACTAAACCGGTCGATCAGAGCCGGACAATATTGGCAAGGATTCCGCTTTCGGAAACATCCACGACCGCATAGCTCGGGGGCTTTCCGTCGCGGGGACAGCTGACGCTGCCGGGATTGATGATGTACAGTCCGTCCTCATAGCGGCAATCCGATGCGTGGGAATGGCCGTACAGAAGAAGATCGGCGTTGTGGACTCTTGCCTCATACGCCATTCTGGCAGTGCTGTATTTCACCTGATAATAATCGCCATGGGCGGCAAAGATCCGGTGACCGTAGGGCAGGGTCAGCACAAGCTGATGCACCGTCTGGAAGATCAGGGCACCGCTGTCGCAGTTTCCCTTGATATAGTGCAGCTTCTCCTGGATCCAGGGCATCTTCTGCAGCAGTGTATTCACTTCCCGTTCTCCGTCTCCAAGGTGGATGAACAGATCCGCATCCTCATGCAGCTCGAAGATCTTCTGGACTGCACGCAGGTTGCCGTGGGAATCGGACATTACGATCAATTTCATAGCTCTGCCTCCTCAGCATCCAATCTTTATTATTATAACATAAACTGTAAAAAAATACAATACAGTTTTCGAGAAAGAAAGGTGTTTTTTTATGAACGAAAAGCAAAATATGCAGTATCAGGGCAAGGATCTGAACGGTTTGCTAGAAGTTGTTGGAAAAAAGCTTGGTATGCAGCCGGATCAGCTGCGGCAGGAGCTGCAGGCAGGAAAATTTGACAACGCCATGAAAAACATGAGTGCTTCCGATGCCGCGAAATTCCGGCAGGCAGTGAACAATCCGCAGATGGTGGAAAAGCTCATGAGCAGTCCGCAGGCCAGGGCGCTGTACCAGAAGCTGACGGGCGGAAAATAAGCCATGGAGGATCTCTTCGGAAAAATGCAGGAGCTGATGTCGGATCCGGAAAGCATGAAGCAGCTCAATGAGCTTGCGCAGATGTTCAAGCAGGAAAGCACGGGTTCCGATCCGTCAGCGGCACATTCCGATGAGGGTTCCGCCGGACAGCGAACGGAGGGCTTTCCGTTTGATCCGGCGATGCTGATGCAGCTCGGGGAACTGCTGAACGCGTCGGGCGCACCCGATCCCAACACCGGTCTCCTGCTTGCACTGCGTCCGCATCTGCGGCAGGAGCGTCAGGAAAAGGTGGACAGGGCAGTGAAAATGCTGCGGCTGCTGACGGTCTGGAATCTGATGAAGGACAACGGCATGCTGCAAAATTTCCTTTCATAGCAGCGATCTACAGAAATGGGGGCGGAACAGATGGCGCAGTATCCGAATTTCAACTTCAACGGATCACGTCAGTCCGCTGTCCGCCGCACACCCATGCCGCGGCCGCATGCGCAGTCTCCCCCGCCCAAAGCTGACATACCGCCCTCCCCTGTGCCGCAGCCGGATCCCCCTGCTTGCGCTGCATCTTCTCCGCAGCCAGCACCTGCGCACCGGGATCTCCAGAGTCTGCTGACGGGCTGGGACGGCGAACGCATTGCATTGCTTGCGCTGCTGTATCTGCTCTACAAGGAGGGAACGGATCCTGCCTTATTGCTGGCACTCGCCTATATTCTATTATAAAGTCAAGGAGTATCATATGGAATGGATCATGGAACATAGCTATGCATGTCTTTGGGGCGCTGGAATTCTGCTCATGCTGCTGTTCTATCTGCGGCACCGCAGGCGCATCCGCGCGATGTTGCTCGGAGGCATATCCGGACTGCTCTCGCTGATTCTGGCACACTGCTTCGGGGGAATCTTAGGCTTTGCGCCGTCGCTCTGCCTGACGAACCTCCTGATCTCCGTTCTGCTAGGAGTTCCGGGAGTGGCACTCATACTGCTCGGCGGTGTATTTCTGACATAACAGAAAAGCGTTACTTTCGGTTGAAAGTAATGCTCAGCTTGTCAAAAAAGTCCTTTTTCTTAGGGATAGGCATCATGTAACTGCC
>CAYYIT010000005.1:40977-71914 GCA_964472035.1 uncultured Ruminococcus sp. | reverse complement strand
CACCTTGCCAAGGTGGAGGTAGCGAGTTCGAGCCTCGTAATCCGCTCCATTTTTTTCGGCGCTATAGCCAAGTGGTAAGGCGTAGGTCTGCAACACCTTGATCCCCGGTTCAAATCCGGGTGGCGCCTCCAGAAAACCGTTCGCAGCAGCGAACGGTTTTTTATTATTATGATAAATTACAAGGAGGTGAAAAACAATGGCAATTTATTTAGTGGATTATGAGAATGTCTACATTGATGGTCTCAGCGGCATTGATCAGCTGACCGAGACGGATGTCCTCCACATTTTCTACACCCAGAACCGCTGCGGTCTGACCTTCGGACTGTACGAGCAGCTGATCCGGTGCAGGGCAAAGGTGGAGCTGAACGAGGTCTCCACCGGTCCGAAGAACATGGACCCTGTGAAGAACGCCCTCGACATCCAGCTGATGATGTATGCCGGCTATTTGATCGGTACGAAGCAGGATCCTGCGCTCTTCATCGTGAGCAAGGACAAGGACTTTCAGCTCGGTACCGAATTCCTCGAGCATTATCTGGAAGGCAACGGCGTGGCGCTGAAGATCGTGCCTTCTGTTGCGGCGTCCATGACAGAGCCGGAGCCCCCTGAGATTCCTGAGGAGACGGTAACTCCCGAGGAGACCTATCAGGCATTTGTCAAGTCCCTCCAGGAGGAGGTGGCGGAACGTTCCCCCAAGGAAAGCTTTGCGGTATTGTGCGAAAAGTATGCAAAGCCCTTCCCCGAAGAAGAAATCCAGCGCTGGCCGTCGGAACTTCTGACCGGTACCTTCCCCGCACCCATCCCGGAGGAACCCCAGAACCCCATGTATGCTGTACAGTATCACAATACCGTACGCAATCTTCTGGGAAAAAGCACGGATGAGGAGACCGTCACGGTGATGTGTGATCTGATCTCTTCCTCCGACGATCTGCTGGCATTCAATAATGCGCTGGCCCGGTATTATCGTGACGGGCAGCGTGCGAAGGTCGTGTATCATAAGATCAAACCCCGTTTTGCGAACCTTCGTCATCTGTCAAAAGCCTGTGCAAGAAAGGGCTGATCGCCCTTCCTTCCGGCAGCAAAATGCAGCACGGCACCCCCGTTTGTTCGGAGGTGCCGTGCTTTTTCTTGGGAAACTGGCAGTTCTTCAACGATTGCCCTCCCCCCTGCCCCCTCCCTGAAGGGAGGGGGATCCATAGCGGGGTGCTGCCGCACCCCGCCCCCGCCCTGCAGAGCGCATCATGATAGAAAATACGGCACCCCCGTTTGTTCGGAGGTGCCGTGTTTTTTTGATAATTACTTTTTCCGGACGGTGAACAGTACCAGCAGCGGATAGATCTCCAGTCGACCGAGGAGCATATCAAAGCTCAGCAGGATCTTCGCCCAGGAGGAGAAGCCGGAGAAGTTTCCGGAGGGATCGACCTCGCCCACGCCGGGACCGACATTGTTCATGCAGGTGATGACGGAGCTGACCGTCGTTCCGATATCATGCCCGTCGAGCGAGAGGATCAGGACCGACAGCGCCAGCAGGAACATGAACAGTGCGAAATAGGCACCGACGCCCCTGACAACATCCTTGTCGAGCGCCTTGCCGTCCATCTTGACGGAGACGATCGCACGCGGATTGAGTGCAAGGCGGATCTCCTTGACCGCCATTTTGAAGAGGATCACGATACGGCTGACCTTCAGGCCGCCGCCCGTGGAGCCGGCACAGCCGCCCACGAACATCAGCAGGATCAGGATCGCCTGCGACAGCACCGGCCATTCCATATAGTTCGCTGTTGAAAAGCCGGTGGTGGAGATCATGGAGAATACCTGAAAGCCGGAATGCCGCAGCGCCGTCCAGAAATCCCCATAGATATGCAGGATGTTCAGTGCAATGATCACGATGGAGGCGGTGCAGATGCCAAGGAAGGCGCGCAGCTCCTCGTTCTTGAAGAACTGTGAGATCTTGCCGACGAGCAGCAGGTAGTACAGTGAGAAATTCACCGAGAACAGTGCCATGAACAGCGTGATAATGAAGTCGATGTAGGCGCTGTTGTAATCGGCGATGCTGCCGTTTGTCACGCCGAAGCCGCCGGTTCCGGCAGTTGCAAACGCGTGGTTGATCGCCTCAAAGAAGCTCATGCCGCCGAAGAGCAGGAGAATGACTTCGAGGACGGTCAGCGAAATATAGATGCAGTAGAGGATGCGCACGGAGAAGCTCATCTTCGCGACAAGCTTGCCCACGGTGGGACCGGGGGATTCGGCGCGGACGAGATGCATGGTACGCGTGTCATTCTGCGGCAGGATCGCCAGTACAAAGACCAGTACACCCATACCGCCCAGCCAGTGCGAGAAGCTTCGCCAGAACAGGCAGGATCGGGACATGCCCTCGATATTGGTCAGGATCGTCGAGCCGGTCGTGGTAAAACCGGAGACGGTCTCGAAGATGGCATCTGCGAAGTTCGGGATCTCTCCTGAAAAGAAGAACGGACATGCACCGAAGATGGATACTAAGATCCAGGTGAAGGCGGTGACCGCCATGCCCTCACGCGTGTAAACATCCTTGTTCTTCGGCTTTTTGAGGGCTGCCAGTGTGCCGAGCAGGATCAGGGCGAGGGCGGTTCCGGCGAAGGCGTTGCGGCTTGCCGGTTCGTTGTAGATCACGCTGACAAGGAGCGGAAGGAGCATGCATGCGCTCAGCACACGCATGATCTGTCCTGTCAGGTACAATATCATTCTGAAATTCATAGTGTTCTTTGATTACTCCTGGAAGATATCCTCAAGGCTTGTCAGCTTGCTCTGGGTGGTGACAACGACAACGCTGTCGTTGACCTTCAGGCAGTCGTTACCGGAGGGGACGATCTGCTTGGAGCCTCGGATGATGCCGGCGATCAGGAAGCCGCTGTGCAGCTGCAGATCCTTCAGCGGAACGCCGACATAGGGGGCTTCGCTGCGGACGATGAATTCGATCGCCTCGAGACGGTTATCCGCCAGACGGTACAGCGTGATGATGTTGCTGTTCTCGGAATTCTGCTTGGCACGGATGTACTGGAGCAGAAGGCCGGCGGTGGTATTGTTGGGGGCAACGATGTTTTCCAGCCCCACGCTGTCCGAGATGGAGAGAAGGGAAGCGCGGTTGATCTTGGTGACGATCTTGTCCACGCCGAGCTTTTTGGCGTAGAGGGAAAGGATGATGTTCTCCTCGTCGATACCCGTCAGCATGATGCAGGCGTCGGTATTGACAAGACCCTCCTCGAGCAGGATATCCTGATCGGTGCCGTCCGCGTGGATGATCTCCGCCTTCGGGAACCATTCGCTCAGGGTCTCACAGCGTTCGAGATCCTGTTCGATGACCTTGACACTGATGCCGAGTTCGAGCAGCTGCGGGATCAGATAGTAGCTGATCCTTCCGCCGCCGACGATCAGTGCGGAACGAACGCGGGACTTAAAGTCGCCGACCTGCTTGTAGAACTTGGAAAGCTCGCTGTGCGATGCGGTGATATAGATCTTGTCGTTGCCGCGGAGGATGAAGTTGCCGTCCGGAATGAAGATGCTGTCCTCGCGCTTGACAGCGCAGACGAGCAGGTGCAGCTTGAGCTTGGAAGGGATCGCCATCAGGGCGAGTCCGTCCAGAACGCCGTCCGGTGTGACCTTCATTTCTGCCAGCTCCAGACGACCCTTTGCGAAGGTTTCGACATGGATGGCATTGGGATAGCGCAGCATTCGCGCGATCTCATTGGCGGTATGGTACTCGGGGTTGACCATCATACTGATGCCCAGCTCTTCGCGCATGAAGACCATCTGCTCAGCGAAGGCAGGGTTGCGGACGCGTGCGATGCTGTGTCTTGCGCCGCATTTTCGTGCCATCAGGCAGCACATGATGTTGACCTCGTCCGAGTCGGTCATGGCGACAATGACGTTGGTATGCTCCACGTCGGCTTCCTGCAGATCCCGGAGGATCAGTCCGTTGCCGCAGATGCCCTGAACATCGTAATTATCCACAAGGGAATGCACCACATCGGCATCAATGTCCATGGCAGTGATATCGTGGCCCTCATTGCAGAGTGTTTCGGTCAGGATGCTGCCTGCTTTGCCGCAGCCTACAATTAAAATATTCACGAGTGTGGCTCCTTTTGTTTCGTAGTGTTGATGCGGGAGGATTCCGGACTGCGGAATTCCCATTATACTCTTATTATAACGGTATCCCCCGTCTTTGTCAACAGCATTTTTGAAAGTAACGGTAAAGAATGGTACCCCCGCAGCGTCACTGCGGGGGTAAATTGCGTATCAGCGGATCAGACTGCCGGAAGCGTCGGTACCAGTCCTACCAGATATTTCAGCAGGCAGAGCGCGTCCGTGCTGGAAATGGTGGAGTCGCCGTTGCAGTCCGCCTGTACAGCCTGCTCGATCGTCAGGCTGCCGACGCCCATGAGGCTCTTGGAGAGTGTGATGGCATCCAGAATGGAGACCTTTCCGTCGAGGTCCACGTCTCCGGCAGCAATGGAATCCGACTTCCATTTTGCCGTCAGGGTCAGTGCGGCCTGCTGGGGAACCAGTGTGTCCTCCGTCACCTTTGTGCCGTCCTCGTCAAACCATCCGAGGAAGGATGCGCCGTCCTTTTCCGGAACAGGAAGGGTCCCGAAAGCTTCGTTCGGCTTGCATGAGAGGGAAGCTGTGGCACAGGTGCCGCCGTTTGCGTCAAAGGTGACCTCACAGCTCTCGACAGCGATCTGAATGCCGCCGCTGTAGAAGTCTACATTGCCCGCTTCGATGTAATCGATCTGATCGATGCCGTTGTGCCACACATGGGGCTGGGAGTACTCCGCCACATAATCAACGCTGAACCAGTCGCCGGGCTGGGCATCCTCCGGAACTGTGACCATGATCAGCGCGAGGGTGCCGGTATAGGTTTCCACCTCACCGTTTGCCCATGCAAACCACGCGATCTCGGCCTTGTTGCCGGCCGGTACATAGTCCAGCGCCTCGCCGCCAAGCTCAAGTGCTTTGCGCGAGATCGTTACGATCTCATAGGAGCAGCGCTCGTCCACGTCGATACCGAATTCAAAGGCATTGATGCCGGCGTTCTCCGTCAGGCGGACATAGACCGGTACCTGATAGCCGGCGGTCTGCAGTTCTTCGAGGGTGAGCGTCTTCTGGTCGACCTCCACCGTCACGCCGTTTGCGTTGGCGGATGCGGAGAAACAGCATGTGCTGAGCAGCAGGACAGCTGCTGTGATGGAGGAGAGTGCTCTGCGGAATCTATTGTTCATGGGGATCATTTCCTTTCATTCTTTGTAATGTACAGTTTCAGTATACCACAGATGCTTCCAAAAATCAAGACATTCCGTGGAATTTTTCGTTCGGATAGCGAGAAAATCGCTGGCAGAATGTTCAGGAAACGTTCACAAGCCGTCATATTTGCCTATTGCAAAAACCGATGGAATGTAGTATAATAAAGTATATATGACATTGGAGTCAGAGACTGTTACAGGAGGAAACCATGGGAAGAAATACATACCGAAAAATTACAGCCCTGCTGCTCAGTGCGGCGCTTCTGCCGGTTCTTGGCGGATGCGGCACTGCCAAGAAGGATGATGCGAAGGGGAGCACAGCCGGAGAAAGCGAAACCGCAGCTGCGGCCGATCCGGAAATGGGTGCATGCGGTCTGACCGCAATGGAGCTTGCGCAGGACATGAACGTCGGCTGGAATCTCGGCAACAGCATGGATGCTTACAGCAACGGTACTGCCAGCGAGACCGCGTGGGGTAATCCCGAGATCAGCGAAACCCTGATCCGCGCCGTCAAGGATGCGGGCTTCAACACCATCCGCATCCCCGTCAGCTACCTCGGCAGGGTGGGCGAAGGCCCCGACTACGCCATCGATGCTGCGTGGCTCAGCCGCCTGCAGGAGGTGGTGGATCATGCCATGGCTGCGGATCTTTATGTGATCATCAACATCCACCACGACGGCAATAACGACAAGGCAAACGGTGCGTGGATCGACATTACCGCGCCGGATCAGACCGCAGTGCAGGAGAAATTCCGGAAGATGTGGGAGCAGATCGCGGCACAGTTCAAGGACTACGACCAGCGTCTGATCTTCGAGTCCATGAACGAGATCCACGACGGTACCTATCAGGCGCCCGGCGCGAATGCTGCCACTTACTATGGCAATGTCAACGCGCTCAACCAGATCTTTGTGGATACCGTCCGTGCCTCCGGCGGCAATAATGAAAAACGCTGCCTCCTCGTGCCGGGCTACAATACCAATATCGACTACACGATCCAGGGCTTTACCGTGCCGGAGGATCCGGCGGATGACCGGATCATGCTTTCCGTGCATTTCTACGATCCCTACCAGTATGCACTGGAGGAGAACATGAACACCGTCGTCTGGGGCAGCGATGCGCCCGGCAACTGCGGCTGGGGCAATGAGGATCATGTGGATGCGCAGTTCGACCGCCTGAAGACGACCTATATCGACAACGGCATTCCGGTGATCATCGGCGAATACGGTGCGATCAACAAGCATCAGGATGCCTATCGCAATTACTATATGGAATATGTGACGAAGGCCGCCTGCGACCGCGGCATCGTGCCGGTCTACTGGGACAACGGCTACAACGGCGACTTCGGCTTTGCACTGTTTGACAGAAACAACGGCAACGTACTGCATCAGGGCATGCTCGACGCCATGATGCAGGGTGCCTCCGGCGAGGACTACACCGTCCAGCGTCCCTCATGAGTACGTTTGAACGGATCTACGCCGTTGTCCGGCGGATCCCGAAGGGAAAGGTCGCGACCTACGGCATGGTAGCGCAGCTTGCAGGCAGCCGGAAATGGGCAAGGGCCGTCGGCTATGCTCTTCACCGGAATCCGGAGCCGGGCGTGATCCCCTGTCACAGGGTCGTCAACCGATTCGGAGGACTCAGCCCCGCATTTGCCTTCGGCGGCGAGGGGCGGCAGCGTGCGCTGCTCGAAGCGGAGGGCGTGAGCTTCCGTGAGGACGGCTGCGTCGATCTGGAAGCATGTCTCTGGAACGGACTGGGAGGTGACGATCTATGACAGCAAACGCGGTGCTTCGCCGCTATTTCGGCTACGATACCTTTCGCAAGGGGCAGGAGGAGCTGATCACGCAGATCCTGCAGGGAAGGGATGTTGTGGGCATCATGCCCACGGGTGCCGGAAAATCCATCTGCTATCAGGTGCCGGCCATGCTGCTGTACGGTCTGACCATCGTGATCTCACCGCTGATCTCCCTGATGCAGGATCAGGTGACAGCCCTTCAGGAAAACGGCGTGCCTGCGGCGTTCCTCAATAGCTCCATGCGCGAGGAGGAGTACCGCGAGACCCTCAGCCGCGTGTTCCGGGGCGAAGTGAAGATCCTCTATGCCGCACCGGAACGCCTTGAGACCGAGAGCTTCCTGCACATTGCACAGGAACTGCCCATCGCCATGGTGACGGTGGACGAGGCGCACTGCGTCTCGCAGTGGGGACAGGATTTCCGGCCGAGCTATCTGAAGATCGTACAGTTCCTCAGGCTCCTGCCGAACCGCCCCGTCATCAGTGCCTTCACGGCAACCGCAACGAAGGAGGTCTGCGAGGACATCATCCGCATCCTCGAGCTGCGCGAGCCCTTCACGATGACGACGGGCTTTGACCGCGACAACCTCTTCTTCGGGGTGGAGCAGCCTTCGGATAAATTCCGCGCGCTCGTGCGGCTGCTGAAGGAACGTCCGGGACAGTCGGGCATCGTCTACTGCATTTCGAGGCGGCTTGTGGAGCAGGTCTGCGAGATGCTCTGCGACAACGGCTTCTCCGCGACGCGCTACCACGCAGGACTTACGGATGATGAGCGCCGCGCCAATCAGGACGCCTTCATCTACGACAGGATCCCGATCATCGTGGCGACCAATGCCTTCGGCATGGGCATCGACAAGTCCAATGTGAGCTTTGTGATACATTATAATATGCCGAAAAATCTCGAGAGCTATTACCAGGAGGCAGGACGTGCCGGACGTGACGGCAGCGAAGCGGACTGCATTCTGTTCTACAGCGGTCAGGATGTGCGCACGAACCAGTTCCTGATCGACCATGGAAACGAAAACGATGCGCTTGACGAGCTGACGCGCACGCGTCTGCGCCTCAAGGAAGAGGAGCGTCTGAAGCAGATGACCTTCTACTGCACGAGGCACGAGTGCCTGCGGCACTATATGCTGCGGTATTTCGGCGAGCAATCCGACAATTACTGCGGAAAATGCAGCTGCTGCCGCACGAACTACGAGCGCAGGGATATGACCGTGGAAGCGCAGAAGATCATCTCCTGCATCTACCGGCTCCACCAGAGAAATCTGCACTTCGGCGCGAAGGGCATCACCGATATCCTCCGCGGCAGCAAGGCAGAACGCTACGAGAAGTTCCGGTTCGAGGAGAACCTATCCACCTTCGGCATCATGGCCGATGTCAGCGAGAAGCAGTGCCGCGACATGATCCAGCACCTGCTCATGGAGGAGTGGATCTCCCAGACGGGCGGGGATTATCCCACGCTCCAGCTCAACCGGAATTCCGCAAGGCTCCTCAAGGAAAAATGCAGCGTCTTCATCAATCTGGTGAAGGAGACGCCGCCGGAGCTTCCGAAGTCGAAGAAGAGCACTTACTACGATATCGATATGGAGCTGTTTGCACGGCTCAAATCCCGCCGCGCGGAGCTTGCCGCGAAGGAACGCGTGCCGGCGTACGTCATCTTCACGGACACGACCCTGCGCGATATGTGCGTCAAGCAGCCCGTCACGGAGATGGCATTCCTCTCCGTGTCCGGTGTGGGACAGCGCAAGCTCCAGAAATACGGCGAGGCGTTTATGTCGAAAATACGAGAATATCTTAACAAGAAGGGGGATTCCCGATGAAACGAGTGCTTGTCAAATCCGTCTATGATGCCTTTGAATATGTGCTGGAGCATTTCTACTGCTTCGGCATGGAGGGCACGGGCGAACGAAATGACGAATACGCCGTCATTTCCATTCAGGACACGCACATGCAGGGCTTCGGCTTCCAGTTCACGGAGAACCAGTTCTGCAAGGGCGTGCTGACGCTGTATTTTGATGACAACGTGGAGGAGGTCGAGGGCGCGAAGCTTTTCGACAAGGCGCAGGCAGAGCAGATCATCGATTTCATCGAGGCGCACCGCGATGTGGAAACGCTGCTCGTTCACTGCTTCGGCGGTGTCTCACGTTCGCGCGCAGTCGGTGCCTTTGCTGTGAAGATGCTCGGCGGCGACAATGCGTCCTATTTTCAGAACGGCTGTCCGAACCCCCATGTCTACAAGGTACTTGACAAGGCATGGTTCGTCCGGAAAATGCTGAAAAAACCGTAACCCAAGGAGGAATTCATGGATATTATACAGGTACTGACAGAGGAATTTTCCGTCCGTCCGGAACAGGCACGGAACGTCACGGCACTGCTCGATGACGGCAAGACCGTTCCCTTCATTGCCCGTTACCGCAAGGAGATGACCGGCGCGCTCGATGACCAGACCATCCGCCGGATGGCGCTGCGCCTGCAGGCATTGCGCAATCTCGAGCAGCGCAAGGAGGAGATCCGCACCGCCATCGAGGGCAAGGGTGCCATGACCGAGGCGATCTCCAAGGCGCTCGATGCGGCGATGACGATGGTCGAGGCAGAGGATATTTACCGTCCCTACAAGGAAAAGCGCAGCACCCGCGGCTCCAAGGCGCGTGAGCGCGGCCTGACACCGCTTGCCGAGGCACTCCTCAAGCAGGACGGAAAACTCGATCCGGAGGCTGCCGCTGCGGCGTTTGTCGATCCGGAGAAGGAGGTGCCCGATACCGCCGCCGCGCTGCAGGGCGCGATGGACATCATTGCCGAGGACATCGCCGACGATGCCAAGGTCCGCCTGAAGATGCGCGACCTCTACCAGCGCTTCGGCACCATGGTCTGCACTGCTGCCGATGAGACAAAGGAGAGCGTGTACCAGGACTACTACACCTTTGAAAAGCTCGTGCCGCGCCTTGCAGGCCACCAGCTGCTCGCGATCGTCAGAGGCGAGAAGGAGGGCTTCCTCAAGGTCAATATCGCGGTCAGCGAGGGACAGGCAGAGCAGATCTGCACGAGAGCCTATGTAAAGAATCAGACGCCTTCCGGCGAGCTTGTCCGGCAGGCAGCCTGCGACAGCACCAAGCGCCTGATCGTTCCCTCCATCATCCGCGAGGTGCGCAGTGCCCTCTATGAGGAGGCCTGCGCGAACGCGATCCGCGTGTTTGCGTCAAATCTCAAGCAGCTGCTCATGCAGCCGCCGCTGAAGAATACCGTGACACTCGGTCTTGACCCGGCGTATCGTACCGGCTGCAAGATCGCGGTCGTGGACGGCACGGGCAAGGTGCTGGACACCACAGTAGTCTATCCCACACCGCCCCAGAACCGCACGCGCGAAGCCGCACAGAAGCTGACAGCACTTGTGAAAAAACACGGCGTTACGGCGATCTCCATCGGCAACGGCACCGCCTCCCGCGAGTCGGAAAGCTTCGTGGCGGAGCTTCTGCCGGAGCTGCCGCATAAGGTGTCGTACATGGTCGTTTCCGAGGCCGGCGCGTCGGTGTATTCCGCATCGGAGCTGGCTGCGGAGGAATTCCCGGAATTTGACGTTTCCCTGCGAAGTGCGGTCTCCATTGCAAGACGCCTGCAGGATCCGCTTGCGGAGCTTGTGAAGATCGACCCCAAGGCGATCGGCGTGGGACAGTACCAGCACGACATGCCCAAGAATGACCTGCAGACCTCCCTCGACGGTGTGGTGGAGGAATGCGTGAATGCGGTCGGCGTGGATGTGAACACTGCGTCCGCACCGCTGCTCTCCCATATTGCCGGCATCAGCGCGGCCGTGGCGAAGAATATCGTCCGCTACCGCGAGGAAAATGGTGCCTTCACGGAGAGAAAACAGCTGCTCAAGGTGCCGAAGCTCGGCCCGAAGGCCTACGAGCAGTGCGCCGGATTCCTGCGCATTCCCGGCGGCAAGCAGCCGCTTGACAATACGGCGGTGCATCCGGAGGCATACGATGCCGCGAAGTCCCTGCTCGGCAGATTCGGCTATTCTCTGCAGGATGCCGCAGCCGGCAGGCTGGACGGCCTGTCCGAGCAGGTGAAGAAGGCCGGCAGTTCGACGCTTGCGAAGGAGCTGAACATCGGCACCTACACGCTGAGCGATATGGTGTCCGAGCTGCAGAAGCCCGGACGCGACCCCAGAGACCTGCTGCCGCCGCCCCTGATGCGCAGCGGCAATGTCATGGAGATCTCCGATCTCAAGCCCGGCATGCAGCTCATGGGAACGGTACGGAATATTGTGGATTTTGGCTGTTTTGTGGACATCGGCGTCCATGAGGACGGACTTGTGCATATCTCTCAGATCTGCGACCGCTTCATCAAGCATCCGCTGGAGGCGGTGAAGGTCGGCGATGTGGTGCAGGTGACGGTGCTTGAGGTCGATGTGAAACGCAAGCGCATCGGGCTGACCATGAAGCAGCAGAAAGCGAAAAAATAACGGAGGTAGATTCATATGGCAAGAACAAAAACAAAGGGCGGCACCGCAGTCGTTGTACTCGTGTCGATCCTGTGCTGCATCCTGACATTCATCCTGACACTGCTTCTGGTGACGGGTCTTACGACGTACCGCGTTGTGGAACAGGGAACGCTCGTCAATGCAGTGGAGAACCTCGACCTGACGGACATTGAACTCAAGAATGACGGCAAAACCATCACTCTGGCGGAGCTGATCGTGGATGAGTTCGTTGATCCCGATGAGGATGCCAATCCCCGTGATATCGAGAAGATACTTGAGGACAAGGAGATCACAAAGTTTGCGTCCGGCATCGTGGAGGAATACAATGATTACCTGCGCGACGGCGGCAAATTCCCGAAGCTGAGAACGGATGCATTCCTTGATCTGATGGAAAAGATGGAGGACGATATCTATAAGGAGACCGGCCTGCGCTTCGGCAACGGTGATGTGGATGCGCTGGAGAAGGATCTTGACGATGTGCTGGATGATGTGAATGACGCGATGGAGCGCGTGATGGGACAGGGCGTGACCGGTTTCGGCGTGCGTGCGGTTTGCTCGATCTGGCTGCCGATCGCGGCAGGTATCCTGCTTCTGCTGATCCTGCTCTGGATGATCCTGATCCACGTATTCAAGGGCTTCAGCGCAGGTACCGCTCTGAAGACGGTCAGCATTACGGCGTTCATCGCATGTACGCTGCTGCTGGCGGCTGGACTTCTGACCTCCGCAGCACTTGGCTGGGCAAATGTCAGCTTCCTGAAGGATCTGTTTGCACCGGTCAGCACACAGCTGATGATCCATTCCGGCATCGGCATTGCGGCTTGCGTAGTACTGTTCGGCATCGGCCTGCTGCTGTGCAGACTGCTCCCGAACGGAACGGTTCCGGTGAATGAGGTTTCCTACGATCCGGCGGACAACGGCTATACCGCAGCGGATGCGTATGCCGCACCGCCCGTGACACAGCCCGAGGCATCCCCCGAGCCTGTCCGTGAGCTGCCGAAGCGGAAGTTCTGCCGCAACTGCGGTAAGGAGCTTGTCAATCCGAATGCCAAGTTCTGCTATCACTGCGGTAATGTGCAGGAACATGTGGAATCTTAATGAACGAAAAGAGAAGCCCCGTCCATGCGGACGGGGCTTTCCGTTATGGGAGGGATCAGCAGCAGGTGCAGGGGTTGTTGTTGCAGCTGTTGTTGCAGCCGTTGTTTGCGCAGCCGCCGTTGTTGCCGCAGCAGCAGAACAGGATCACGAGCAGGATGATAATCCACCAGCAGCCACCATCAAAGCATCCGTTCATAAATCAAGCACTCCTTTTATAGAATATCGTATTTGGAAGCGTCGCTCTCCTGCGCCGTTCCATATTACATACTATGACAGCCGCGGAAATGTGTGCAGGGCGTCTGCAGCACGGGCATGTCCGTATTTTCGACAGATATCGCAGGAAAAACGTGGTATACTATATCCGGATACATGCCGGATCGATCCGGCAGCAGAAAGAAGGAGGCGATGCTGTTTTGGCAGCAAACCACGCGCATTATGAGATCGATCGTTTTTCGGAGAGTGCGGTCCTGGCACTGGACGCGGCAATGTGCCTTGCCGGAGAGTTGGGGCATACCTATGTCGGGACGGAGCATTATCTTCTGGGGCTGCTGCACCGGCCGCCGAATCAGGCCTCGGAGATCCTGCGATCCGGCGGCATTACCGAAGCGCAGCTGTATGACAGGATCATCCGGACAGTCGGAAAGGGAAGCCGTACCTCTCCCGGCTACCGCTGTATGACGCCCGCCCTGCACCGGATGTTCGGCAGGGCGCAGCAGCTTGCCGATGCGGAGGGCATCCGCGAGACCGATACCCAGTGGCTCCTGCTGGCCGCGCTGCGCGATGACAACTGCGCTGCCCAGCAGCTGTTGGAAAGTGCCGGCGCGGATCTTTTGGAGCTGGAGGATGCCTGCACCGGAACACAGCGTTCCCGCACGGTGCAGCGTGATCTTCCGACCGAGAAGGAGCTGCCGTCGCTCTTCCGGTACGGGACGCTGCTTAGCGCGTCAGCGCAGGAGGAGCCGCTGATCGGCAGGGAGGAGGAGATCGGCCGGATCCTGCAGGTGCTGTCGCGCCGGACGAAGAACAACCCCTGCCTCATCGGCGAACCGGGTGTCGGCAAGACCGCTGTCGTGCAGGGCGCCGCCGTGCGCTTTGCAAAAGGTGAGGTGCCGCCGCAGCTGCAGGGCATGTGGATCTTCTCGCTCGACCTCGGCGCGCTGCTGGCAGGCGCAAAGTACCGCGGCGATTTTGAGGAGCGGCTGCGCGACTGTGTGGATGAGGCCGTGTCCAGCGGCAGGGTCATCCTCTTTATTGATGAGCTGCACACGATCGTGGGTGCCGGTGCTGCCGAGGGCGCCATTGACGCGGCAAACCTCCTCAAGCCGAGACTCGCAAGGGGAGAGCTGCGCATCATCGGCGCAACGACACCGGAGGAATACGGCCGCACGATCGGGAAGGATGGCGCACTTGCCAGACGTTTCCAGTCCGTGACGGTCAGTGAGCCGGATGCGGATGGAACGCTCGGGATCCTGCGGGGACTGCGGCCGTATTATGAGCAGCACCATGGTGTTTCGCTGTCGGAGGAGGTGCTGCGTGTCTGCGTGGAGCTTGCACAGAATTACCTGACGGATAAGCATTTTCCGGACAAGGCGATCGACCTCATGGATGAGGCATGTGCGCGCGCAGCTATGTTCGGGAAGACCGCCGTGCAGCAGGAGGATGCCGCCGCGATCGCGGCGGTGCGCACGGGCATTCCGCTGCAGGATATGACAAAGAGCGAGCAGACGCGTCTGCTGGAGCTGCCTGCCGCACTGCGTGAATGCATCATCGGCCATGACGAGGCCGTCACGCAGCTCTGCGCGGCGGTCTGCCGTGCAAGAAGCGGCTTCCGCGATCTGCGCAGACCCATCGGCTCCTTCCTCTTCCTCGGGCCCACGGGTGTGGGGAAAACGGGGCTGGTGCGCGCGCTCACACGCTGCCTCTGCGGCAGCGAAAAGCCCCTGCTGACAGTGGATATGTCCGAATATATGGAACAGCATGCCGTGTCGCGGCTCATCGGCGCACCGCCCGGCTATGCCGGATTTGAGGAGGAGACCGCGTTCTGCCGGCACCTGCGGCGCAATCCGAGCAGCATCGTTTTGTTCGATGAGATCGAGAAGGCGCATCCGGACGTGCTGCGAATCCTGCTGCAGATCCTCGAGGACGGTATCCTGACGGACGGTGCCGGACGAAAGATCAGCCTGCGCAGCTGTATGATCTTCCTCACATCCAATGCCGGAATGCACCAGAACGGCGCAGGTGTGGGATTCCTGCCGCAGAAGCCGACCGCCGGTGCAGCGAAGGAAGCGCTGCAGAAGGTGCTGCCGCCGGAGCTTCGCAACCGTATTGATGAAGTCATCGTCTTCGAGGTGCTCGGGGAGGAGAGCCTGCGTGCCATCGCGCGCCGCCAGCTGCAGGAGGCAGTCGGGCGCGCCGCGCAGATGGGACTGACGCTGCAATTCACCGAGGAAGCGGTCGCACTCGTCGCTGCCTGCCCCGAAACTGCACAATACGGCGCACGCCCCATCCGCCGCTATGTGACGCAGGAGGTGGAAAATCCCATCGCGCAGATGTGGCTGCGCGGCGAACTGCATGCCGGAAGCTGCGCGGAGATCGCAGTCTGTGACGGAAAGCTCCGCTGCTGCGTGCTGTCCTCTGTATAAAGAATGAGCCATGGGATGCGGTGCATTCCATGGCTCTGTGTTTAGGGCATCCGGCGGATGACGGCCTGCGTCACGCTGCGCAGGACGATCTCGCCGTTCTGGTTGCTTGCGGTCAGCGTCAGTTCCGCGATACCGCTGCGGTTTTGGGGTGTGAGTGCGGTGATCTCGGCGTGTCCCGTCAGAAGATCGCCTGCAAAGACGGGCTTCTCCCATTCCACAAGGGTGGACTTTCCGGCGATCAGCTCGTCCCCGAAGAAATCCGCCTCGATGTACTTCGCCCAGCAGAGCAGAAAGCTCAGCATTCCCGGAGCGATCACTCTCCCGAACGGCGTGCCGGCGGCGTATTCCGGATCCGTATGAATGGGCGCCGGGTTGAATTCCTTCGCAAATGCGAGCATTTTATCCTCTTCTACGTGTACCGGATCCAGATCGCGGTGCATGCCGGTGCGCAGCGCTTCAAAAAACATGGCAATACCTCCCAGTCAGTTCTGCTTTTATTGTACCAGAAACCGCCGCCGGATGCAAGCGCTTTTCTGAAAAAAACGCACTGTTCATACGGCCTTCACATTTTTGTGCTATGCTCATAGAATAGAGTACGGAAAGGGGTGGCAGCAATGGACAAGGACCAGAAGCGCAGAGAAATGCAGCGGATCATGGCGGCGGAGGCGGCATTTCTGCGAAAGCATGCGCAGAAGCGTATCGGTGCGGTGCAGCGCGGCGTTCAGAAGCATGTGCCGGAGACGCTGGAGGGGACGCTGCAGGCGGCGTTCTGCAAGGCGTTCGGGGTATTGCTCCGCCGCGGAACGTCCCTGATCGAGAAAACCAGTCGCCCCGAGCAGCTGCGCGCCGCTGCGGCACAGCGTCAGAAGGAAGCGGACGCGCACCTTGGCAGCACCCAGAGCCTGCGCCGTGCCGCAGGACACAGCCGTGACGTGAACACGGCCGTTTCCGGAGCCGGAGGGATCGGCATGGGACTGCTTGGCATGGGGCTGCCGGACATCCCCGTGCTGCTGGGCATTCTCCTGCGCAGTATGTACGAAACGGCGATGCACTACGGTTTTGCCTACGATACGCCCGAGGAGCAGCACTTTCTTTTGCAGGTGATGGAGAACGCCTTCCTGCACGGCGAGGCACTGCGCGAGGCGGATGCTGCCCTGAACCGGCAGATCTTCCGCGGTGAAAAATCGTCGCTTTCCCTCGATGCACAGATCCGGCGCACCTCGGATGCGCTTGCAGCGGAGCTGCTGTACCTCAAATTCCTGCAGGGGATTCCGGTGGTGGGCGTGGTCGGAGGCGTTTCGGACATCTTCTGCCAGCGCAGGCTTGCGGAATATGCGGAGCTGAAATACCGCAGGCGGTATGTTCTCACGCGCGGCGAAGCATCATCAAAATGACCGAAAAGCGGCCGGCTTTCGGAGCATCCCTTGATGATTCGTCCGAAAATGCGGCGGAATGCTTTACTTTCGTGCGCTCATGTGGTATCATAATAGCAAGACATTCCGGCGAAGGCCGGAGGATAGCAATATGGAGGAAAATGATATGAAAACAAGTTTCTGGAAGAAGCTGCTGTGTGCAGCTATGGGTACGGCAATGCTGATGGGTATGGCAGGCTGCGCAGGTGAGGAGAGCAAGTCCGACAGCAAGACTGAGTCCGCTGCAAGCGCAGGCGATGATCAGTCCCTGCAGAAGGTGAAGGATGCCGGCAAGCTCGTGCTGGGTCTTGACCCGACCTTCAAGCCGATGGGCTACACCGATGAGAACGACCAGCTGGTCGGCTTCGACATCGACGTTGCGAAGGAAGTCTGCGAGCGCATGGGCGTGGAGCTGGTACTGACCCCTGTGAACTGGGAGACCAAGGAGCAGGATCTGAACGTCGGCACCATCGACTGCATCTGGAACGGCCTGTCCGTTTCCGAGGAGCGCAAGAAGGTCATGCTCATGAGCGATCCCTACATGAACAATGAGATGATCTTCGTGGTAAACGAGGACAGCGACGTACACTCCCTCGAGGATCTGCACGGTCTGGATATCGCAGTGCAGAACGGTTCCACTGCACAGACCCTGCTGCAGGAATCCGATCTGGAGGAGAACGGCGCAGTGATCACTGCACTGGAGACCAATATTGCAGCACTGCAGGAGCTGGAGCTGGGCATGGTCGATGCAGTGTTCATGGATTCCGTTGTTGCAAATTATGAGATCACCACCAGCGGCAAGGCATACCGTGTAATGGAGGAAGGCCTCCAGTCCGAGGAATATGCCATCGGCTTCCGTCTGGGCGATCAGGCTCTGTGTGATGAAGTGACCAAGTACCTCCTCGAGATGGTAGAGGACGGCACTATGGCAGAGATCTCCACCACATGGTTCGGCAGCGACGTAACAACGATCGGCAAATAACGGGAGAATGCTCCCGAAGAACCCCCATTGCGAAGGCGATGGGGGTTTTGCATTGATAAGGGGAGATTCCTTCAAATATCCCCACCCCCTAACCCCCTCCCAGAGGGAGGGGGAAATTATGGGAGGGTGCTGCCGCACCCTCCACCCGCCTTGGGGGCAATCGCTTCGCTTGCCCCCAAACCCTATGATCTACATAATTATGATACTGGGCGACTTCCTTTCATGGGTTCTGGCTGTTCCTATCTAAAAAAATCCGCATACCCCTTGCATTTTCCGGCAAATCATGGTATGATAACAGTACAGATATATCAGCCGGTGTACGGAAATGACCGGCATGCTTTACAGGAGGGAAGATCATGAAAAGAACAGGTCTGAAAAAGCTCCTCTGCCTGCTGCTTGCAGCAGCAATGACCGGAGCGGCAGTGCCGGCGGTCGGTGCAGCGGAGGATGTACTGAAGGTGGAATTTGAAAACGGTTCTACGGACGGCGGCAAGATCTTTACGGAGGGCTGGGTCGGCAATTCTGCGGAGGATGGTTCCGGCGTGGAATTCGACCTCACCGGCGCATCCGGCGGCGGCTTTTCCTATGTCGATCAGAAGGGAACGAGCGTCACGGTCAATGTCGATGTGGCCGAGGCAGGTCTCTATGAGCTGCGCGTTGCCTACTGCCAGCCGTTCGATACCAATAAGAAGGTGCAGTATCTCAATGTCAATGGCGTCAGCCAGGGCGATGTGAGCTTCCCCTTCAACCAGAGCTTCTCGGAGATCGCAGCAGGCATCGTCATGCTGAATGAGGGTACCAATACCATCGAGTTCGAGGGCTACTGGGGCTATACCTATTTTGACTATCTGGAGGTCGCTCCGGCGGACGAGACGCTGACCAATCTCACCCCGACACGGCAGCTCTCCAATCCCAATGCCTCGGAAACGACACGCAGACTGTACAACTACCTCTGCGACCAGTACGGCAATCATATCATCTCCGGCCAGCAGGAATACTGCGGCTCCCACAACTACAATTCCTGGAATGATCCCGACACCTACATTAAGGACAACGAGGCGGAGTTCCAGTATATTATGGAAAAGACCGGCGAACAGCCCGCCATCCGCGGTATTGACTTCCTCGCCTACAACACCACCTCCGACTGGCGTGACGACGCTCCGGAACGCTGCATCGAGTGGGTGAACGAGTACGGCGGCATTGCCACCGTCAGCTGGCACTGGAATGTTCCGACAGAGGAGGGCAGCACGGAAACCGCTTTCTATGTGGAGTCCACCGGCAACACTCCCTTCACCACCTTCAGCATCACCAATGCGCTGCAGGAGGGAACCTGGGAGAATGATGTCATCATGGCGGATATCGAGCTGATCGCAGGCGAGCTGCAGAAGCTCGAGGACGCGGATGTTCCGATCATCTGGAGACCCCTGCATGAGGCAGAGGGCGCATGGTTCTGGTGGGGTGCCGAAGGCCCCGAGGCCTGCAAGGCACTGTACCGTCTGCTGTACGACCAGCTGACCAATGTCTATGGCCTTGACAACCTGATCTGGGAGTGGACGGGCTACACCTACGAGACCTCCGCTGCCTGGTATCCCGGCGATGATGTCGTGGATATGGTCGGCTACGACAAGTACAATGCCAAGGACGGCCTGCCGAACCTCAGCTCCATTTCCGCGACCTTCTACAGCCTTGTGCAGAGCACGAACGGCCAGAAGATGGTGGCAATGTCCGAGAACGACACCATTCCTTCTCTGGAGAATCTGCTCAATGACAGAGCCTACTGGCTGTACTTCTGTCCGTGGTACATGAATTACCTGACCAGCGAGCAGAACAACCCCGTGGAGAATCTGGTGGAGATCTACCAGAGTGAATACTGCATCACGCTCGATGAGCTGCCGGATCTGAGAAGCTATCCGCTGCCGGATGACGAGCCGGTGCGCGGCGATATCAACCTGGACGGCAGCTGCACGCTTGTCGATCTGCTCACCCTGCAGAAGCACCTGCTGGCGCAGACAATGCTTTCCGTGTCGCAGGCCTCCGCAGCCGACCTCAACAGCGACGGCGCGGTGGATGTGTTCGATATCGGTATCCTCAAGAAGCTGCTGATGCCGTAAGACGGCAGAATGAAAAAACGCTCCCCCTGCACGGGCAGGGGGAGTTTTCTGTGTTCTATTGTTGGTCGTTACTGGGAGAGGTATTCCTCAAAGGTCGCCGTACCGCCGGTGCCGACGTAGGCGGCGTAGCCGAGTACAAGGGAGGCGTCACTGGAATCGAGTCCATTATAGCCATGCACATCGGCCAGAGCTGCCTGACGAATGGTCAGACCGGAGTCCTTGCCGGTACCCTCAAGTGCCGCAGCGTACAGAATAATGGCAGCGTCGCTTGCATCGATCGTACTGTCAGTGTTCAGATCGCCGAGGGAGGCGGGAATGGCAGGGAGCATAGTGCCGTCTGCAAAGTGGATATTGGCGCAAAGCAGAGGAAGATTACCGGATGCAGTTTCAACGGCATTCCATTCTTCTTCGGTACCATCATAGTAGACATCGGTGATGGCGTCGCAGTGTGCAAATACCAATGCATCAATATAGTAAATGGTGTTGGGCAGTGTAACAGTTGTAAGCGCGTTACAGCCGTAAAAGGCGGCATATGTGATTTCTTCTGCGCTTTCCGGAAGGGCGATCTCTGTCAGAGCGGTGCAGTTCTGGAAGGTACTGCTCCAGACGCCGCAAATATTTTCCGGAAGTACAATGGAGGCAAGACTTGTGCAGTCCTGGAAGGTGTATTCGCCGAGTTCGATCAGGCTTTCCGGCAGTGTCACATTGCGGAGATTGGTGCAGCCAAAGAACACGCGTTCCTTAAAGACAGTAACGCCTTCAGGGATCACGATCTCAGTCAGGGAGGTGCAGCCTTCAAATGCACTGCTGCCGATCTCTGTCACAGAGTTGGGGATGGTGACAGAGGTGAGTCCCGTGCAGCCTTTGAATAAAGAAGCCGGAATAGAGGTCATCCAGTCGGGAAGTGTGAAGGAAGTCAGTCCGATGCAGTCCTGGAACATGCCAAGACCATATTCGGTCACGCTTTCGGGAATGGTGATCTCAGTCAGGGAAGAGCATCCGGAAAAAGCCCAGTGATCGATCGCTGTCAGCGTTTCGGGGAGGGAAACATCGGTCAGGCTGGTGCAGCCGCTGAACAGTGCATGGCTGAGCATGGTGATGCTTTCCGGAATCACAACGGAGGTCAATCCGGTGCAATCAGAAAATACACTGTTTTCAAGAGTTGTTACAGAGTCCGGAATGGTCATGCTGGTCAGTCCGGTGCATTTGCTGAATGCACCAATGCCGATGCTTGTCACAGATTCCGGAATGAGCAGTTCCGTCAGACCGGAGCAATCCTGGAATGCGTCGTCGCCGATGCTTGTGACTGTTTCCGGAATGGTGAAGACAGTCAGCCCTGTGCAGCCGGCCAGTGTGGCATACTCAATGCTGGTGACAGCCGGAAATGCGAGGGAAGTGAGGCTCTTGCATTGCTGGAATGCACCGCTGCCGATGCTGGTCACGCTGTCCGGAATGGAGATGGACGACAGCTGCGGACAGTAGGCAAATGCATCCACTCCAATGCTGGTCAGTCCATCGGGGAGCGTCACAGAATTCAGGACGTCGCAGCTGCAAAATGCGCTGTTGCCGAGCGTGACAACGCCTTCCGGAAGAACGATGGAAGCGAGATTGCTGCATTCATAGAAGGCAGCGCTGCCGATGCTGGTTACACTGTCAGGAATGGTAACAGAAGTCAGAAATGTGCAATAAGCAAACGCACTATCGCCGATCCCCGTCACCGGAACACCGTCGATCTCCGCAGGGATCTCTACCACATCCGCTGTCGGCTCGCAGTTCGAAATGACGATATGATCCCCATAGTTCTCATAGGTCAGGACGCCGTAGGTGCCTTCTGTGAATTCCGGAGGCACGATATCTTCTGCGCTGACAGGGAGTGCGCCGTTATATACCGCTTCCGGCATTGCGGCACTGCCGCCTGCGAGCATTGCAAGTGCTGTCATTCCTGCAAGCATTCGTTTTGTCCATTTCATATCCATCATTCCTTTCATTGGGTTTAGAAAAAGTTAGCGGATCCTATACTTTTATTATAAATACAATGGGGACAAATGTCAATGGCGGATAAAACAAATACTGAAAATTCTCCGGTTTCAATAAACAGCAGGGTGCGGTTATGGACATTCTGACGAACAGCACCCGATGAAAGCAAATGCGCTGCGCACTTTTGGCGTATTCTTGACATTCCTGCCGGAATATGCTATAATCAAGTAGTCTACTACAATAGTAAAAGGGGAAAGCTATGAATTTCAATGATATTCTGAACGTTACGGGCATTCTGCTGCATTATCTGCCGAATGTCCTGCTGCTGTTTGTATGTACACTGGTGCTGTCGATCCCGCTCGGCGCGATCGTGACCTGGCTGAAAAAATGCCGCTTCAAGCCGATCGCATGGCTGACCGACCTCTACATCCTCATCATGCGCGGTACGCCCCTCATGCTGCAGATCATTGCGATCTATTACGCGATTCCGATGCTCTGCGTGTCCGCGGCCAAAACCGGAAAATCCGGCGGTATCTGGGATCTGCTGGGTGCCATCAATGACATGCCGAAGGACCAGTACATGTTTACCGCCCTCGTCGTGGCGTTCGTGCTGAACTATGCCGCGTACTTTGCGGAGATCTTCCGCGGCGGCATCGAGGCCATCCCGAAGGGACAGTACGAGGCGGCACAGATGCTCGGCATGACAAAGATGCAGACCTTCTTCCGCATCATCCTGCCGCAGGTGACAAAGCACGTCATTCCTGCCACCTCCAACGAGGTCATCGTTCTCGTCAAGGACACCTCCCTCGCCAATGTCATCGGCTTTGTGGAGATCACCAAGAAGTCCAAGGAATTCATGAACACTTATTCTTCCATTGCACCGCTGTTCATCGCGGGCGTGTTCTACTTTGTCATGAATGCCATCGTGACGGTGCTGTTTGTGTTCATCGAGAAGAAGTTCAATTATTATAAGTAAGGAGGCGCGGCAATGGCAATTCTTGAAGTCAAGCATATTTCCAAGCACTTCGGCGATCTGGAGGTGCTCAAGGATATCTCCTTCCAGGTGGAGGAGGGCGAGGTCGTGGCCATCATCGGCCCCTCCGGCAGCGGTAAATCCACGCTGCTGCGCTGCGTCAACCAGCTCGAACGCGCTGACAGCGGCGAGATCACCGTGGACGGCAGCTGTATGTTCGGACTGGACGAGAAGTCCGGAAAGCATGTCTACGCACCCAAGAAGGTGCTGCGCGAGATCCGTCTGAAGATCGGTCTGGTGTTCCAGAATTTCAACTTGTTTCCGCATTTTTCCGTGCTGCAGAATGTCATCGAGGCGCCCATGCATGTGCTCAAGCAGCCGAAGGAGCAGGCGCTGAAAAACGCGCGTGCGCTCCTTGAGAAGATGGGACTCGAGACCAAGGAGAAGTCCTATCCCTGCGAGCTGTCCGGCGGTCAGCAGCAGCGCGTTTCGATCGCGAGAGCGCTTGCGCTCAATCCCAAGATCCTGTTCTTTGACGAGCCGACCTCCGCACTCGATCCGGAGCTGACCGGCGAGATCCTCAAAGTCATCAAGGATCTGGCGAAGGAAAAGATGACCATGGTCATCGTGACGCATGAGATGGCGTTCGCACGCGACGTTGCCAATCATGTCATCTTCATGGATCAGGGCGTGATCGTCGAGGAGGGCAGCCCCGAAGCGGTCTTCGGCAATACCCAGAACGAGCGCACCAAGCAGTTCCTCCAGCGTTTCTCTGAATCCGGCGGCATGGAGTGATCCGCCCGATACAACAGCAATTGCACATATGCCCCCGAGCCATACGGCAAGGGGGCATTGCTTTTTTATAAAGACACCGATACGGCTTCGTATACGAAAGTACTATGGCCGCGAGAAGGTGAATGTACGATTTGTGAAAAGTCTCCCACGCGTGACGGCAGCGCGGCCTCCGCGCCCTCCCGCTGGGAGGGGGCAGGGGGTGGGCGTGCGAAAAGATACTGCCCCAAAAAAATTTTATTTTTTTTGAAAAAACCCCTTGACAAAACCGTGCATAGGTGGTATACTGTATATACAGCACATACACAGTATACTGGATAACCACGGTGAGCATGTCGGAAAGGAGGCAAAGGGATGAACATCATCATCAGTCACACCAGCGAAAAGCCCATGTATGAGCAGATCGAGGATGGCATCAAAAAGGCGATCTTCGAGGGCGAGCTGAAAAACCACGAAATGCTGCCAAGTGTGCGGCAGCTGGCAAAGGATCTCAACGTCAGCGCGATCACGACCAAGCGCGCCTACATCGATCTGGAGCATGAGGGGCTGGTCTACACGATCTCCGGCAAGGGTACGTATGTACGGCTGGAGAACAAGGAACAGCTGCAGCGCAGCCGTGAGAACGAGCTGCTCGATGAGGTCGGAAAGACCGTGAAGGAATGCCGCAGGATCGGCATGGAAAAACAAAGGATCATCACCGCTGTGGAGGATATTTACAGCGACAAGACATAATTTGGAAGGGGAATGGATTATGAATCAGAATGCACTCGAGGTTGTACAGCTCTGCAAGGAATTTGCGGATTTTAAGCTGGAGAACGTTTCTTTTCAGGTAGAGAAGGGTATGGTCATGGGTCTGGTCGGCGAAAACGGCGCAGGTAAGACCACCATCATCCGTCTCATCCTCAACGCATTGGAGAAGACCGCCGGCACGATCCGTGTGTTCGGCATGGACAATGTGAAGCAGGAGGTCGCCGCAAAAATGCGCATCGGCTATGTGGCAGATGACGATTACCTGCTGATCAATTCGAATATCAAGAAGTACGCCAAGGCCTTTGCGACCATGTACGAGAACTGGGATCAGGCCTTGTTCGAAAAGTATGCCAGAATGTGGAATCTTCCGGCAAAGAAGAAGTTCTCCGAATATTCCAAGGGCATGAAGACCAAGGCGATGCTTGCCCTGACGCTCGGCCATCATCCGGATCTGCTGATCCTCGACGAGCCGACCGCAGGTCTTGACCCCGTGGCAAGAATCGAGGTGCTGGATATCCTGCGTGAGATCGTTGCAGACGGTGAGCATTCCGTACTGTTCTCGACGCATATCACCGGCGACCTTGACAAGATCGCGGACAGCGTCACTGTTCTCATTGACGGCAAGGTGACCGAGAGCATGCCCATCGATCAGGTGGAGGAGAAGTACGCTGTGATCTCCGGCGGTCTCAAGGCACTCAATGCCAAGCGTGAGGATCTGTGCATCGGCATCCGCCGCGGCACCTCCGGCTTTGAAGCACTCGTCAAGCGTCAGGATCTTGGCGCATTTGCGGATGTTTCCGTACACACCCCGAACATCGAGAATCTCCTGACCTTCAGCATCTGGGGCCACAGGGAGGACATTGTAGAGCTGGGAGGCGAAAACCATGGCTAAGCAGAAAGAACAGGTCAAATACAATCCGAAGCTCTCCGATGCGCGCCGCGCGGATAAGGCGAAGTACGCCGTGACCGGCAATTACCTGCATGCGTGCAATGCTGTGTTCATCGTCATCGGACTGCTTATGTCGTGCGTTTTCATCCTCGGCGGCATCTTCGGCGGTGTCGAGTATGTCGAGGAGGATGCGGATTCCGTCATCATGTTCATTTCCAATGCGGCCTTCATGCTGTTCTTCCTGTATGCGTGCAATGCGATCCTTCCTGCCAATAAGCAGACACAAAACAGCTCCAAGATCGACGGCTGTCTGTTCATTTACAAGCTCTTCTGCCATATGCCCGTGACGCAGCTCACCATTGTGAAGCTGAGCTTCCGGTATTTCACGCTGATGACCTCGGTCGTGTGCAGTGTCCTGACAGCGGGCAATCTTCTCGTGCTCTGCACGGATCGCTTTGCGCCGGTGAGCGGACACATCGGCTTTATCAGCTTCATGCTCGCCGTCGCCATGGTGACGCTGCATTACAACGGCTTCAGCCAGTACAGCAAGGGACTCAGCAAGAAGGCATCCATCATCAACGCCATTGCGATCGCGGTGTTCTATCTGCTGTGGTTCGGCTCCATGATGAACCTGTTCAATGCGGTATTTGCCCGTCCGGTTGTGAAGGCACTGGGCGGCATTCCGGGACTTGCTGCGATCGCTGCGGCATATATCTGGGTATTGATCTATCAGAAGTCCGTCGTGGAAAAGAAGGCGGCGCTCTCCAGCTGGAGAGATGAATAAGAAGGGGTGAGGAACGTGAAAGAAAGAAGCAATATCACCATCCGCAAATGCTGGGAAATGCTCGGCTGCTATACACTGGTCGCATGGATGTTCCTCCTTGTGACAGCGTCCAATGTTGTCAGTGCAGCGATCGGCTATGATCCGGATGCACTGAGCGGCTTCGGTGTTTCGGTCTGTGTGCTGTTCGGCATGATCCTGAGCGGCGTCGGTGTGATCATCGCGGCGCTCTACGGCCAGAACTACCAGCTGCTGTGCGTTGTACCGCTCAAGTCCTCGACGGTGCCGATGCAGATGTCGCTGCTGGTGGACATCGTCCACGCATTGTGTGCGGCGGCAAACATCATGATCATGCTGCTGTGCGGCTACTATTCCATGATCCCGATGCGTCTCGTCATCCTGCTTGCGCTGTACATCATCGCACATTGCTCGCTGAGCGTCATTGTATCGCCCGGTATGCGCAATGTGAATTTCCAGGAAGCGAACAAGGGTAAGGGCGTGCTGCTGTACTTCATGTACATGATCCCCATCATTGTGATCATGGTACTGCAGATCCTGATGACGCCGGAATTCACAGCGAAGGATTCCGTGAAGCTGTTCACCATGATCGCACTGCCCGTTGCTGCGGTGATCGCCGTGATCGCCCGCATCGTGACGGCGCGCATCATCTACAACAAGGTGCGCGTGGTTAAGGTCTACAAGAAGAAAAAGGCAAAGAAGCAGAAAACCGAGTCCTATGTCTGATATCAAAGCCCCTGCCTTCGGAAAGCACTTCAAGGTCTGCCCCCACCCCTAACCCCTCCCCCGGAGGGGGAGGGGAATACCACGAGGGTACTGCGTACCCTCAAACCCGCCAAAGGACTCCGTCCTTTGAACCTGATAAGGTGTTTTGACGAAATAAGCCCCTGCCTTCGGGCAGGGTTTTTTGTGCTGTTCCGGCGGAAGAAACCGCCGTGTTTTCCAAAACTTTAAGGTTTCTTTAAGGAAACCATGCTATAATGATATTGACTGTAAGAAGAATCGTTTCCGCATGCGTGCGGAATGTACGGAAAATATAGTTTTGAAGCAAAGGAGCGAAACCCTATGAAACACAACCATCGTTTATACCGTGTCCTTTCAGGACTTCTCGCGGCAGGCATCATGTGTGCGGCGATGCCGGCACTGCCGTTCTCTGCGGCGCAGACCATGGCAGGCGATGCGGATCTTGACGGCGCGCTGACTGCCGCCGATGTGCAGACCCTCCAGAGCTACCTGCTCTGCAATACTGCCCTGACACAGGATGCCTATGACAATGCGGATATCACCGCCGACGGCGCTGTGAATGCCTTCGATCTGGCCGCACTGAAGAAAATGCTCGCCTCCGATCCGGTCGCCAATGTGATCACCATCCACCTCAGCGACAACGGCATCACCGTGGAAGGGGATACCGCAGGCGTCGTGCAGATCTCCGGCAATACTGCGAAGATCACTGCATCCGGCACCTATCAGGTGTCCGGTGAGATCGCCGAAGGTCAGATCTCTGTCGAGACCGCAGCGGATGACATTGCCGACGTGGAGCTCGTTCTGAATGACGTCACCATGACGAACAGCACCATGCCCTGCATCTACACCTCCGCCGTGTCCGGTTCCGAAAAGACCAAGATCACCCTCAACGGCACGAATACCCTTACGGATACCGCAGCGGCAGCCTATGCCGAAAGCGGCGTGATCTACGCGAACAATAAGCTGACGATCACCAAGTCCAGCACCGGTACGCTCAATGTTATCAGTGCGATGAATACCGGCATCTATGCCGATAAGAAGATGAACCTCAACGGCGGCACGATCGATATCAACACCGCGGATTCCTCCGATACGGCGGATGCGGATGCCATCGTCGGCGACAACAATGTCGAGATCGAGGGCGCAGTGATCACGATCGATTCCTCCGCGGACGGCATCAAGTCCAAGGATCAGGGCGTGTACCTCTATGATGGTTCCGTGACCGTGAAGGCCGGCAATGACGCTGTACAGGCATGCACGGAGATCGCCGTTTCCGACGGCAGCATGACCGCAGGCGGTGACAGAGGCTTCCGTCTGGATGATGCAGGACTGCTGAATCTCACGGGCGGTACGGTGATCGCCACGGCGACCGACTACCAGCTGACCGGCTCCGGCGTGACCATTGACTTCTCCGGCAGCACCCAGACGATCATGATGCTGGACATGGCAGCGGAGTGGACGAAGTCCGACGCCATCACCATCGGCGACAACAGCTACCAGCCGAACAAGAAGTACAGCTATGTGCTGATCTCCGACAGCGCGCTGAGCGCATCCGGCACCTATCAGGTGACCGTGGGCGGCACAGCGATGACCCACAGCACCGATACCACCGGCAATTTCGTGAACACCGCCATTGTGACACAGTACCTCAATGTTGCGGCGCAGTAACGGTGCGCATTCCGTAGAAATTCCCTCTCAACCCCATACAAAAGAGCAGCGGTATCAGCAGATGGTACCGCTGCTTTTGTCGGCAGATATCGAGGCACTGATCAACGGAAAAATTCTGCGGCGAAACAGAAATTTTAAGATTCTTTTAAGGAACGTTCACTATAATGGAATTACAATCACAGAAAAGCATCTTCGCTGCAGCATGGGAAAACCACGAAGATATGCCAGAATCGGCGGCGGCTGGTTCACAGGCACGAGGTATATCGGGCGGATGCGATCTGAAAACAGAAACATGAAATCTGGAAAAAGGAGTGGAATACTATGAAGAAGAATCATTTTCGCCGTGGCCTTGCCGGACTTCTGGCAGCAGGTACACTGGTTGCTGCAATGCCGGTACTGCCGCATCTCGCAGCAGCGCTCACAGGCGACGCCAATCTCGACGGCACAGTGAACGATGCGGATATCGTGCAGCTGCAGGCCTACCTGCTCGGCAATGCTTCCTTTGACGCGGAAAAGGCAGCAAACTGTGACCTGACAGGGGACGGTAAGGTGGATGCATTCGACCTTGCCATGCTCAAGAAGCAGCCGGCTTCCACAGAGCCGGATCCGCCCGTGACAGAAGGCGGTGCGGTGGCAAAGATCACCTATAACGGCAGCAGCGTAACGCTGTATGATGCAGCCGGTGCGGTTGTCAGCCCGGATGAGTATGTAGCCGTTTCCGGCACCGAGGTCACCATCCTCAAGGCCGGTACCTATGAAGTCAACGGCTCTTCCACAAGCGGCCGACTGGTCGTTTCTACGGATGATACCGCAGAGCCCGATGCGCTGGTAGAGCTCAGCCTCACAGGTCTGGAACTCTCCAACAGCACCATGGCGCCGATCTATATCGACAATGTCGGTGACGAGTGTGTGCTCGCTGTCAAGAACGGCTACACCAACACTATTTCCGACGGCACAAGTCACAGCGATACCTATGTCAACAGCGACGGCGAGACCGAGACCATCAACGCTGCGATCCTCGCAAGGGATGACATGAAGATCAAGGGCAAGGGTACCCTGATCGTCAATGGTAATACAGCGGACGGTATCGTTTCCAAGAACGACCTCAAGATCTGGAACGGTACGATCCAGGTTACTGCGGTGGATGACGGTATCCGCGGCAATGACTCCGTTCGTATCGGCGATCCCGATGATACAGATTATACCGCACTGAATGTCAGCGTAACTACCACTGCCGGCGACGGCATCACCTCCACCAATGCCACCGAAACGGACAAGGGCTTTGTCAGAGTGACCGGCGGTACGGTGACGATCAATTCCTACGGCGATGGTATCCAGGGTGAGCAGGCAGTTGAGATCAACGGCGGCACACTCGATATCAAGACCTATCAGGGCTCTTCCTACACAGGCAGCGGTTCTTCCTCCGGCGATACCGGTACAACATGGCCGGGCGGCGGCATGGGCGGCATGGAAGGCGGCAACACCAATAAGACCGACTTCAGCTGCAAGGGCATCAAGGCGGTCGGCATCTATGACGAAGCCGGCACCACATGGCAGAGCGGCGGTAATCTGAGCATTACCGGCGGTACCATCAAGGTAAATGCTACCGACGATGCACTCCACTGCGGCGGCGATATGACTCTGACAGGCGGCGTGATGACTCTCCAGAGTGCGGATGACGCAATGCATTCCGACCATGCACTGAACATCGGTACCAGCGGCAACGGTAATGTCTTTGATGATGTGATGATTTATGTTCCCTTCGCTTATGAGGGCGTTGAGGGCCTGAGTATCAACCACTACAGCGGTACGGTATACTGCGTAACCACCGATGACGGTTACAATGCGGCAGGCGGTGCAGATGGCACCGGCGGTTCCTGGGGCAGCAGTTCCGGTTCTCTGAATATCAGCGGCGGTTTTGCAGCTGTGAATTCTGCAAGCGGTGACCACGACGGCTTTGACTCCAACGGCAGCATCAACATGACCGGCGGCTATGTCTGCGCAAACGGTCAGGAGCCTGCGGACTGTGACGGCACCAAGAACATGAGCGGTGCAAGCTACATCACCATCAACAGAGGCGGCAATACCAATCTGACGACCAGATATACCTTCCTTGACAGCTCCGGTAATGTGCTGATCTCCTTCACCTCCGCAAGCGGCGGCAGCGCGACCACTACCAACGGTGTGACCGTACAGACCGGCGGAACAGTTTCCGGTGGCACACAGATCCTGCCCGACTGCACCTCCGGCATCTATATCGGCGGTACACTTTCCGGCGGCAGCTCCAGCTCCGGCGGCAATCAGGGCTGGTAATACAAGCATTTCTCTCTCAACCCATACAAGAAGCCAGCGGTGCCTGCAAACGGCATCGCTGGTTTTCGTTGGAAAGATGCGTGCCGTCACCAAAAATTCCGCTGCGTTTTTGGAAAAGCACTTGACATTTTGATGATGATGTGCTATAATTATTGTGTTATGGTGCTTGTGTGGCTCAGTCGGTAGAGCAGTTCATTCGTAATGAACGGGTCGTGGGTTGTCGGTAAAGCGACATCACA
>CAYYIT010000005.1:0-40877 GCA_964472035.1 uncultured Ruminococcus sp. | reverse complement strand
AGAGCAGTTCATTCGTAATGAACGGGTCGTGGGTTGTCGGTAAAGCGACATCACAACGGACAACGCAAGCCTTGCAAAATCAAAACTGAATATCAATGCTTGTGTGGCTCAGTCGGTAGAGCAGTTCATTCGTAATGAACGGGTCGCAGGTTCGAATCCTGTCACAAGCTCCAAAGAAAAACCTCGGAAACACGTTGTTTCCGAGGTTTCTTTTTATGTATAAAGCTACTCCCCTCAAGTTGCAGATAAAGCGACACAGAAAAAAGTTGCATGCATGATAACCTCTGATCACACATTTAAACCAGATCATTAGATCCACGCAAGAAACCTCGAATCGCAATAAGATGCGATAATCTCTTGAAAATATTGAGAGTTTATGATATAATGATCTATGTGGAATTATAAGTGTGTAAACTACAAACTTATAGGAGGAAAAAAGATGACTATTTCTTACAACAAGCTTTGGAAATTATTGATTGACAAGAAGATGACACAGGCAGAGCTGCGTAAAGCTGCTGACATTGCGCCCAACACAATGACCAAGCTCCGCCGCGACGAACCAGTTAACCTCGCTATCCTCGGCAGGGCATGTGCTGTTCTTGGCTGCAATATTGGTGATGTGATGGAATTTACTCCGGACAACTTAAACAAGGATGGTATCGTATAATGGAAGATAGGATCAAAGAAATGATAGATGTTTCTGTCCAAAGCCGCATAGAGCCTTCTTCTCCGCCTTTAGCTCAAAGTGCTAATACATTATTTCGTTTTTTCAAAAAACCCGAATATCTTTTTGGCTCAATTGAAAAGCATGCCTTGATTCCACGCTATTATGGGGAAACCGTTGAGTATCTGGATATTGGTCATCATCAAATGTATTATCCTATGATTTGTTTCTGTGACATTACAGTACATAGACTGGAAGAACATCTTAAAGTTTATGGACAGTATGGTATAGCTTTTTCTAAAACATGGGGAGTATCGCATGGTATCCAACCACTACAATATGTAAATTCACAATCTGTTTTATGTAGTGATTTTTCAAAAGCATTTACATCTGCTATAGATAATGAAGCCGAAACACCAGAGGCAAATTTTTTGTTGACGCAAATGTATTACATGAAACCGATCGAAGGAAATATGCCACGTGATGGAAAAGTTATTTTTAAAAACTTTACTGATGAATGTGAATGGCGTTTTATCCCTGATGTGGCTGTTATTAATTTGCCTCAAGTAGTATTAGAAGATGATGCCGCTAGCATTGGAATGTTAAATGATACAATCGAAGGGCATGACAGCTGTTGGTTGAAATTTAGTTATTCAGATATAAAACATATTATAATTCCAGATGAAACGGAACTTGACGCAGTTTGCAACGTTATTGAACAATCTGTCAACGATAAAGCAATGCAACGGAAACTAATTTCCAAAATTATTCTTTGGAGCGATGCAAAGGAGGATTTCTGATATGTTCTCAAATTTTAAAGATGCTTTTATTAGAAGACCTCAATTTACAATTCAAACGCCAGATGCAGTGTTAGAAACTATAAGCAAAGGTCTTCCGGAAGGATTTAGATATGTACACGACCATGATGGCTTGTGTTGTTTAGAGTGTGATGGAATGCTTGATATAACCCCCATGAAATATGCATTCCCAGAAGAGGCCCAAGCTATTTTTGAAAAAAAGCAAAATGTTACTATACAAGACGCATTGCAATACGCCTACAATTCTCAATCAAAAATTGAATTACTTCCAGACGAAAATGATTTTTACACTGTTAATGGGACCAAAATTAAACGCAGTGACTTTGTTGCTGCGCCATTAAAGGGACTGGAATTTACAGAAGGTCATTTATTTGTTTTTCCACCCCCTTTCCCTGCACCATTCCCAATAGAACTCTCTGGTAACGGACATTCATTAACGGTTATGATGCAAAGGCAACCAATGAATAGTTTTACGGAGATGAAATTCCAGTCTGTAGGCAATTCAGTAATTGAACTTACTTATACCATAAATACTGAACCTAGCAATATGATGCAATTCAATATAAAAACCAATCCCTCTAACAGAGCCGCTGAAGTGTTGGCATCTAAAGAAATCTTTAATGCTTTTGTTTTAGGAGAAGGTCTTATTGGAGGTGCAAAGATTACTCATTCAGCAATGGATTCCGCAAAGGTTATCTCTGAAGAAACCCTTGAATTTTGGCGCAAAGTTGTCGCTATTGAAGCTGTGCTAAATATCACATTTGAGGTTGATCAAGAGATAGCAATTGATGCAATTAGAATGATCGACGCTTTGTTCAGATGTTTAGTGCAGAAATTGCCGTACAAGACATATCACAAAGACAGTACGTTGCGAGGCATAGGTGATTTCAATGCTCTCAGTAAAAACAAGGATAGCGCCCCTATCGGCAAAGAAATCCTATTTGAGTATGATGAGACTCTTATCATTAATCTACTTGGCGTCAACATAAACTTATTTGCGATAACAGATATGTTTGATTGCGTTGTTTCGGAGATTGAACTTCCGGCAGAAGGCACCTTAGGTGAATTCTACATAAAGCTTAGTTCTGCTGAAGGGAAACGAATGTATTCGTCTAAGCAGTACTATGTTGAGCGCAAAGATATGGAGACGGTACGCACAGATAAATCACACATCGAAGTGTTCAAGAACGCGACTGAACTGGAATCGTATTAATACCTTTGATAATACTAGGTGAAGTGATATATGCACAGTGGCGCTAAGCGAAACATATTGTTTTCTTTGAGTGAACTGCGATGCATTAAGTGGTGGTATGTATGCCTTACAATACCATTAGAGTTGCGATTTTTGCCCCTATTAGTTTTATGATACCGCAGGCTGTATTGGTTATCAAGGTTCAAGAATATTTCTCTCCAACACCATTGAAAGTTTCTCATTTTAAGTGATCTGGAATAGTATACTACAAACGAAAGGGTGAACACTTATGCTGTACATTGCCATTTGTGATGATGAGAAGAATATGATAGATGCACTTCGTCAGATGATTTCAGCGTGTCTGAAAAGTCTGCAGATTGATGCAGAGATTCAGACATTTCAGAATGCCGCTGATCTGCTGGCGTATGAGCCGCAGTTGGATATTATTTTCCTTGATATTGAAATGCCTGACATGAACGGCATTGAAGCTGCCAAACGCATCCGTGAAAAGAACGTGCATGTACCGCTTGTGTATGTGACAAGCTACACCGACTACTGGAAGAACGCATACAGTGTGCATGCCTTTGATTTTATTGTAAAGCCTGTTTCAGGTACCGATATTGAAAAAGTGCTGCATGATTTTCTCCGCACCAGAGAAAAAACACAGAGTTCGGTGATCACGCTGACGACAGAAACTGGTAAAGTATTTCAGAAAACAGATGAGATTCTGTACATTTATGTAGAGGAGAAAAAGAGGCTGACTGTCTGTACGAAAGATACAAAGTACATCGTTAAGTTGAGCCTGTCCGAAGTGCTGGGCATTCTGGATAATAGCCTGTTTTTCAGTCCGCACCGCTGCTGTATTGTCAATCTCAGGCAGGTTGCTACCATTCATAACCGGTTTGATCTTATTATGACAAACGGAGAGTTTCTTCCCCTTGCCCAACGAAAGGAAAAAGAATTTCTGCTCCGGCTTCATAAGGCATTGAGAGGTGATGCGTTATGCAGTCAGTAACAGATCTGCTGAGTCTGACGATCAATGCATTATTTACAACCGGCATTTTTATGGGCTTTCTGAATCAGATGTTTGAACGGCGATATCAAAACCGTTTGATTTATGCAGCGACATTTTTCTTATGGATGATCATTACCGTCATTACCGGATTGGCAGGCATTCCGCTTTTGAATACAGCAATATTCACATTGCAGCTCTTTACTACCTGTTTTCTGCTGTATGAACGGGATTTCAGAAAAACTGCATTATACAATTCACTTTTGCTGGTGATGCTGGTGGCAGCGGATGTAGGCACGATGATGGCTGGTTCACTGGTGCTTGGTGCACCTGTAGAAGCCGTTGTCAGCGATGATGATTATGCACTGCTCTTTGTCCTGCTCTACACGATCATCGGCTATGTGATCTACAAGCTCTATCTTGCCGTTGTAAAGAAATCCAATGTTTCGGGTTTGAAATTCAGCGAAGCCGCTGCGTTGATTGTTGTGGCTATATTTGAATTCTACACGATTCATGCACTTGCCATATCTACGGGCAGCCAAGGCGATGTCATCCGTATCTCCGTTGCCATTGTGGGCTTTGCTTTGTTTAATCTGTTCCTTGCCCATACCATGCGGCGGATCGGAGAGCTGTACCAGCAAAGTATTCAGCTTGATGCCATGAAAAAGCAAAATGAGATTCAGCTTGCATATTACACAAGTCTGAATGAAAAATATCAGCAATCCCGAAAGGTCATCCACGATATGAAAAAGCACGTTTCAGCATTATCTGCATTAAGGGAAACGGACAGTGAACGTGCGGAACGCTATACGGCGCAGATACAGAGCGAAATGGACAGCCTGTTCTGTGGATTTCACTGCACCAATCAGATCCTCAGTATTGTCATGAGCCAGAAGATCACCGAGGCGGAAACAGACGGAATCAAAGTGCACACAAAGGTGGAAGATATCGCCTTTGACTTTATTGCCGACTATGATCTGATCGCTATTTTTGCAAACCTGTGGGATAATGCGATCGAGGCATGTAAAGCGATAGATGGAGAACAGTTCATCCGGGTCACAGTGAAAAAGATCAATGGTTTTGCAACAATCAGTTTTGAAAACAGCTTTGATGGAAAGTATCGAATCAAAGAAGGAAAACTACATTCCACCAAAGCAGAGCATGAAGGACTTGGCATGACGATCATTGAGGCAGCCGTACAAAAGCATGGCGGTATCATGGTGACAGATGCGGAAAACAACATATTCACAACGGAGATCACAATTCCGATTCCACAAAAATGATTGGATACAGTCCATGCAGTTCTTAACATCTGCATGGACTTTTATCGTTTCCGCTTGTCCGAAGGACAAAGGAAACATCTTGTCAGTGCGGACTCCGCACTGCATTCAGGGCAAAATTCGGTGCATTCGGGGAAATGATATTGAAAAAAACGAAAGTATGTGCTATACTTAAGTGTACATCTCACGAAAAATATCTCAGAAGGAGGATCTGAAAATGGAGAAGAAAAACAAGGCCAGAATTTTTGCAAACAATGCCTATGCCGTGAAGACCGTTTGGGAAATCAGCAAGAAGCGCATTGCACATATCGCTCTGAATACTGCAATCGACTATGCAGAGTGGATCTTTATGAGCATTTTCTTCATGAGATTTGTCATTGGCGCAATAGAGCGACAGGAAGCATTCGGCACGATCATGCTGTTTGTGGGTATCTGCTTTGCCGTACTTTGCACCTGTGCTGTCTACACCAATTATATGAATGCAGTCATCGTTCCTGTGACGGACAATATCATTTATCGGAAGCTCTACCGCAGATTATACGCCAAGGCGAGAAATGTGGAGCTGCGCTGCTTTGAGGACGCAGACTTTTACAATCGCTATACCATGGCATTGGACGGTTCATCCGCAAAAATGATTACATCCGCAGACTGCTTCTTCAAGATCGTATTCGGGATCATAGCAGCGTCTGCGGCTTTTTATTCCATGCTGACAATTGATATGTATTCCGTGCTGTTTCTGATTTTCCCTATATTGGGTAATTTCGTGTTCGGCAGGCTAATGAATACGGTATGGACAGGACGATACATGGACAATGTGAAGCACAACCGAAAAGCAGAATATGTCAACCGTGTGATGCATCTTGCGGAATTTGCAAAAGAGATTCGTTTTTCCAATATTCACGGGCTGATGATGCAGCGATACGAAGAAGCCGTCGAGGGCAACTGCCGTACCGCTGAAAAATGGGCCAAAAAGGGAACGATTTACACATCCTTGCAGAATCTTTTCACATTTACGATCTGCTTTGAGGGCATCATGCTCTATGCCGCTTACCGCACCATGGTTTCGCAGACGATGGCACTTGGTGAGCTTGCTGTGATGTTTACGGCAATGTCCGCATCCTCATGGATCCTGATCGGCGTATTCGGTAATATCAATGCGGCATTGAAAAACGGTGAGTTTCTGGAATACTACCGTACATTCATGGAGTACGAGGAGAAAATTCCGGAAGACCAGGATGGTATCATGCCGCAGCAAACCGTGAATTCCATCGAATTCAGAAATGTCTGCTTTTCGTATAAAGCGGACGAGCCTGTCATCAACAATCTTTCTTTCCGAATTGATGGCAGCAAGATCTGTGCTTTGGTGGGGATGAATGGTGCAGGAAAATCCACTATCATCAAGCTTCTGCTGCGTCTGTATGACCCCACAAGCGGCGAGATTCTTGTCAACGGTATCAACATCAGAGAATACAATCTGAAAGCCTACCGCAAGCTGTTTTCGGCGGCATTTCAGGATTATAAAGTGCTTGCAATGTCTGTCAAGGACAATGTACTGATGGGCAGACGTGTTGAGGATGCTGACATGGTGGCAAAACACGCATTGCAGTGTGCAGGTGTATGGGAAAAGGTACAATCACTCCCGAAGGGCATGGACACCATCATGACAAAGGAATTTGATAGTGAGGGTGCTGTGCTTTCAGGCGGTGAGCAGCAAAAGCTTGTCGTGGCAAGAGCATTTGCACAAAAAGCGGCAGTCAAGATATTCGATGAGCCGTCCTCTGCTCTTGATCCAATTGCAGAGTACAAACTTTACAAAGGCATTATGAATGAAAGTAAGGGGCATACGACTCTGTTTATTTCCCACAGACTTTCTTCCGTCAAGGATGCCGATGTGGTGTTCATGCTGGAAAACGGTACGGTCATTGAACAGGGCAGCCACAGGGAACTGATGGCACAGAACGGAAAATACTGCGAAATGTTTACTAAGCAGGCACAGAATTATCTTGCGGATGAAACTTACAGAGAGGGGGCAGTAGTATGAAAAAGCAGAAAAACAAACAGGGCTTCCGACAAATATTGCAAAACAATCTGTATCTTCTGCGGATCGTGTTCAAGGCGGCGCCGCTGTACACCTGCCTGCATCTCTTTGAGATTGTCCGTAATGAAATTGTTGTGTTCATGGAGTTCACTTTTGCTTTCAACTACATACTGGAATGTGCGGAATTCGGCAGACCGTTCTGGCATGCGGCAGTCTTCCTGATCTGCCTGTTTGCAGCTGTAGCTCTCAGCGGCTTGTTCTTCAATGCCTATATGTACCAGTCCATTCAGATGAAGGCACAGCCGAAAATCAAAAAGGCACTCAAAGAAATGCTCTATAAAAAGGCAAAGGAGATCGACCTTGCCTGTTATGACGATCCTGCATTCTACAATGACTTTATTCTCTCTGTTTCCGAGGTAGAAAATCAAGTTGATCGTATGTTCGGTATGTTTTCCAGCCTTCTCACAGGACTGACATCCATCATTCTGTCCGGTTCGTTCTTTGCGGCAAATGATCCTGTATCCTTTGTGTTTATTGCAGTTTCCTTTGTGGCTTCTCTGTTTTCCGCCAAGGCACTCAATCAGTTGCATTTCAAAATGCGGAATGAGAAGAACCCTCACGAACGAAAGCTTGGTTATGTCAACCGTGTATTCTATCTGAATGATTATGCAAAGGAGATTCGGCTGAATACCGAGATTGCCGATGAACTCTTAAAGGATGTGGATGCGACCGGTGATGAAATCCTCAATATTGACAAAAGGAATGCCGGTAGACGGTTCTGGCTGGAATTCCTCAAGAACTATGTCTGCAATGATGTACTTATTAACGTATTGTATCTGATCTACCTGATTTACAGTGCGGCTGTGCTGCACAGAATTTCCTACAGTAATGTGGCGGTGATGCTCAGTACAGCACAGCGGATGAAAAACAGAATGCGGCTGTTTTCTGATGCTTACCCCAAGATGCAGGAGATCAGTATGTACATGGAGAAGATGAAAAGCTTCCTCAGTATCCAACCAAAAATCGTAAGTACCGCAGGTCGTCCTTTACCCGAACATTCCGCAACGATCGAACTTAGGAATGTATCCTTTGGCTACAATGAGAAGGACGGATACATTCTGCACAATATCAGCATGAAGATTGATCCGTACAGCAAAATTGCAATTGTCGGTTATAACGGTGCCGGAAAAACTACGCTCATCAAGCTGATTATGCGCCTGTATGATCCCAATGAGGGTGTGATCCTCTTGGATGGTATGGATATCAGGGAATATGATCTGGAGGAGTACCGCAGGAAGATCGGGACAGTGTTCCAGGATTTCAAGATCTTTGCTGCAACGGTCAAGGAGAATGTGCTGCTTGATTTTGCAGACAGCGGTGCAGACGAAGCCGTGGTGCAGGCTCTTGAAAAGAGTGGATTTTCCGATCGCCTTGCAACATTATCCGATGGGCTTTCCACCAATCTTACAACGGAATTTGAGGAAACCGGCGTGAATCTTTCCGGCGGTGAGGGGCAGAAGCTTGCTGTTGCAAGAGTATTCTGTAAGGACGCAAATCTGATCATTCTGGATGAACCCTCCAGTGCACTGGATCCCATTGCAGAGTATCATCTGAATCACTCCATGCTCACCGCAGCGGAGCAAAAGTCCGTAATCTTCATTTCCCATCGGCTTTCTACCACTCGCATTGCCGACAGGATCTATATGCTGGAAAACGGCAGGATCATTGAAGAAGGCAGTCATTCCGAACTGCTGAAACGTGGAGAAAAGTATGCACAAATGTGGAAGGTGCAGGCCGGACAATATTTGTCATAGGAGGTTCAATGAAAAGAAACGACAAGCTATCATCTCTGTCAAATGTACTATATATGCTGAAAATTCTGTGGCAGGGATGTCCTGTCTATGTGTTCTTCACCTTTTTCAAGGAGGTCGGTGAGGGCATTTTCTGGACATTCTTTTCGGTCTATATGACAGAGTATATCTACCTCTCCATCGAGAGGAAAACACCGTTTACGGCTCTTGCTGCCTTTGTGGGGGCAATGTGCCTCGGTCATGTGCTGATTCATCTGATTTCAGCGACACACCAGTATTTTTCAAAGCAGCTCATTCCGGAAATGTACCATGATGTCTATACAAAGGTCATTGCAAAATCGGTTTCCATGGAATACACACGCTTTGAAGAACCGGATTTTTACGATAAATACACCCGTGCACTGACAGAATGCCAGTGGCGCAGTATGACGATTCTGCAATTCTGTGCCTATTTCATCGCAAATATTGCAGGCGTGATATCAGCTACATTCATTGTGGCAGATGTTGACCCTGTTTTATTGCTTTTTGTCATACCTATGGTATTGATTTCTTTGTACTTTGGAAAAAAGTGTGCCAATTACTATTACCAGCTGGATCACTCCAATACAAGGGACGGTAGAGTGGCAGGCTATGCAAAGCGTGTGTTCTATGAAAAGAAATATGCCGGTGAGCTTCGCCTGTTTGGAATCGGCAGACTGCTCCTCAGCCGCCATGAAAAGGCTTATGAGGAAATGCAGGAGCGCACACGAACGATCCGCCGAAAGCTTTCGATGATTGAAACCGTGAAATGGGTTCTGTTCGACATTCTGTCGGCTATCCTGCCCTATCTGTACATCACATTGGTATTGCAGGACAGCACCGTTGAAATCGCAGCGTATATCGCCATGATTCCTGCGCTCAGCTCCTTTTCGTGGAGAACCTCTGACGCAATTGAGCTTATGGTATCTCTTGCAAAGGAGGGTGCATTTGTTACAAATCTCAGAGACTTCCTCTCCTATCAGCCAAAGGCTGACGGTGAAACATTGCAAAGTGCGCCCACTCTTTCGGATATAGAAATCAAAAATATGAGTTTTACCTATCAGGGTTCAGAATCACCGACGCTGCATCATGTGAATATGAAAATTCGCAAAGGCGAAAAAATCGCAATTGTAGGGCATAACGGTGCAGGAAAAACGACACTCGTCAAGCTTATCATGGGACTATATCAGGCGACGGAGGGCGAAATTGCCATCAGTGGGGAGAATATCAATACCTATGAGCCAAAGTCATTTCATAATCGTTTTGGAACGGTATTTCAGGATCTGCAAGTGTTTGCACTCCCCCTTTCTCATAATGTGCTGATGCACAAGCCAAGAAATGCAGAGGAACGCAGGCTTGTGGAGGATTCCCTCCGCAAGGCGCAGTTCGGTGATAAGCTGGATTCACTTCCGAACGGGATCGATACCATGGTAACAAAAGAGTTTGACGAAAATGGAATGGGACTTTCCGGCGGCGAAGCACAGAAGATCGCCATTGCAAGAGTATTTGCAAGAAAGCCCGATATTGTGATTCTGGACGAGCCATCCTCTGCACTTGACCCGATCGCCGAGTACAATATGTATCAGAATATGCTGACCGCAACAGATGGCGAAACGGTTATATTCATCAGTCATCGTCTTTCCGCAACCCGTGATGCAGACAGGATCTATCTGTTTGAAAATGGCACGATTCTGGAGCAGGGCAGTCACAGTGAGCTGATGCAGATGGGTGGCAGATATGCAGAAATGTGGAAATTACAGGCACAGAATTATCTTGTCGGGGAGGTGACAGCATGAGCAAAGAGCAAAAAACAGAAAAGCTTGGTTTGAAACGGTTGATTGGCAATGTATTCTATGTGTTCCGTTACGCTTATTCCCACGACAGGAAAATGGGAACTGCCTATATCATCAGCCAGTGCATCCATACCGGCATGAATACCTTTATCAACACCTATCTTCTGAAAGAAATCATTGATACACTGACAGCCGGTGCGGATCTTGAACGAATTTTGTGGCTGCTTGTCATTCAGCTTGTGCTGAATTCGCTGCAGCTCGCATTGCATATTGCGCTGGAAAATGTATTCTTTGTCCGCTTTGTCAAGGTTTCGGGTGCTACTCAGCGTGAGCTGATGGAGAAAGCGCAGAAGATGGATCTGAAATGCTATGATATTCCGGAATACTATGACGATTTTATGATTGCAGCGTCACAATCGGAGGATATGGTGTGCAAGGCGATCATGAGTGTTGCCAGAATTGCTGCAAGCCTGATCGCTATGGCAGTCGCCGGAACACTGATCATTACAATGGATTTTGTTGTAGCGATCTTCCCGATTGTCGGATTTCTCATTAACATCACCACAAGATTTGCGATTACAAAGCTGGAATACAATTACGAAATTGAAAAGGCGAAAATCGGAAGAAAGGCTGACTACTCCAGACGGGTATTCTATCAGCCGGAGTATGCAAAGGAAATCAAGCTGACTGGCATTGAAGAAGCACTGCTGGAACAGTTTCATGAAGCCATCAACGAAGAAAAGACAATGGCGAAGAAATACGGACTGAAGATCGCACTGCTTTCCCTTATCAACTGGATCTTTGTGTTCACTACATTTCAGTATTTCGCTGTTCCTGTCTATCTTGCCTACCTTGCAATTGAGAAAAAGGCGATTCAGCTTGGAGATGTCGCTTCGCTCAGAAATGCTACTAACCGCATCAGCGGTTGGCTTGATGGTATGAATTATGCTCTTGTGGATTTTCAGAAGGTTGGGCAGTATGCGGAACGATTCCGCCGCTTTATGGATTATGAAGTGAACATCGAGGGCTGTGAGGGCAGTATTCCGATTCCTGAGGATGACTGCACCCTTGAACTGAAGAATGTCAGCTTCCGCTACAAGGAAAGCGATGACGATGTGCTGAAAAATATCAGCATGACCATCCGAAAGGGCGAAAAGCTGGCGCTTGTGGGAGAAAACGGCGCAGGCAAGACTACACTCATCAAGCTGATCATGCGGCTTTATGATGTGACAGAGGGCAGCATCACTTTTGGCGGCGTAGATATCCGAAGGCTGAATATCAAACAATACCGTAAAAAAATCGGAGCGATCTTTCAGGATTTTCAGATCTATGGTGCAACTCTTGCGGAGAATATCAAGACGGATTTTGTGGATGAAGGTGATACTCCGAACATTCTCTCCGCACTCGAAAAGGCGGATTTTGGAAGTAAGCTTGCAAAACTTCCCGAAGGTCTTGATACGGAGCTGACACGGGAATTTTCCGACAGTGGTACGATGCTGTCTGGCGGTGAAGCACAGAAAGCAGCCATTGCAAGAATGTTCATGCGGGATATGCCCATTGCCATTCTGGATGAGCCGTCATCGGCACTGGATCCTATTGCGGAGTATCGTCTGAATAAAAGTATGATGGAGAATGCCGAACATCAGGCAGTGATTCTGATATCACATCGCCTCTCTACAACGAAGGATGCAGATCGTATTGTTCTACTGGAGAATGGCAGAATTGCGGAAAGCGGTACACATAAAGAACTGATTGCCGGTAACGGCACCTATGCAAGAATGTGGAATGTTCAGGCAGAGAAGTATTGTGTAGGGATTTATGCATAATGATCTATGCGTTTATTTTTGGAAGAAGGTGCGTAACGAGTTAAAACGTTACGCACCCTTTATGTTTATACAGCCAGAATGCAAAAGATGCAACTTCAAATTGCGCATTCCTACACCGTACAATTCATTCTGTGCGGTGTGATTCTTTATGCACACAACACAAATGAGACAGTTCGCACTGACAGTCCGATTGTCCACTCCTCCAAACTTTCTAAAAAAGGCCCCTCAAAACACCTCTCCCAGTTCCCTATAAGTAGAGGGGCATGATTCTTGTAACTACGGACTTGACAAAATTCGACAGATATGCTATGATAATTATGGGAGAGATTATCCCACATATTTCATAACACATAATTATTTATATTGAGTCACAAGGCTCGTACATATCATACTTTTCGCTAGGCACAGATTACTGTGTCTGGTTCGGTGTGATATGTACGAGCCTTTTTGTTTCGGCATCTTGAAAACTGAATACCGATACACCAAGTACGTTATTTCTGATGGTGGGGTGGTGAGCCGTACCAGCCGCATGAGAAATCCGCCAAGACCTCGAAGGAGCGAGCGATACGATTATCTCAGACCTGTGCTTAGCAAGCACAGTTGGCAATGAAAGTCAGAAATGGATACTTACGTTCAGCCACAGTCCGAGCGTGATAAAACCGTCGCAGGCAATGGGAACGTGCGAGAAGTGTTCTGCATCAGACGCTTTATGAGTCCGATACGCTGTCGGACGCTTGGTGAATCGCCCGAATCAGAACAGCAGCAAGCGGAGGTGAAGTCTATGCTGTGATGCGATTGATGTTCGAAGTTGGGGGAGATGATCGTGCGAGAGGGTTTATGAAAAAAGAAAGGACGTGATAACATGAAAAAACTCGAAACAAAATCCTGCGAAGAAATCATGAGCACTGCGTACAAACCGCTTGCATACTGCGTTGACGGTTTGCTTACACAGGGCTTGTATCTTCTTGCAGGTGCGCCGAAGGTCGGCAAGTCGTGGCTTGCGCTCGACATCTGTCTTTCGGTTGCAAAGGGTGAAGATGTGCTGAAACACCGGACGAACATCGGCACTGCACTCTATCTTTGCCTTGAGGACAGCTACCACCGCATCCAGAATCGTCTGTACGAACTCACAGATGAACCAACAGAGAATCTGTACTTCGCAATCATGGCTGAATCTCTTGGCAATGGATTGGAAACACAGATTGAAACATTCAAATCAGAGCATCCCGATTTGAAATTAGTGGTCATCGATACCTTGCAGATGGTGCGTAACGAAAAGGATTGCGGTTATGGTGCAGATTACAAAGAACTATCTGTTCTGAAAAGTCTTGCTGACAAGCTTGCAATTACGATTCTGCTTGTGCATCACACTCGCAAGTGTTATGACAGCGATCCGTTCAATATGATTTCAGGAAGTACGGGAATCAGCGGTTGTGTTGACGGCAGCATGGTACTGCTGGAATCAAAGCGTGGAAGTCGTGAAGCAAAGCTGTACTGTGTTGGTCGTGATATTGAAAATCAAGAGTACAGGGTTCTGTTTCATGATCACAGGTGGACTCCATGCGATGAAATCACGCTGACACCTCCTGATATTTTCTCTTTTGCCATTCATGATTTCATGATGGAACAGCAGTCATTTATCGGTTCAGCGACAACGCTGTGCGACTTGCTGTATCAGAAATTCAATCGGAAGTATTTCCCGAACAGATTGAGCCGTGATCTGATTCAGCACACAGATGAACTGCAGCACTATGGTGTGTTGTTTAATTTCCGCAGGAGTCACGGCTGCCGCATTCTGGAACTGGAATATATCGCCTCGGGTGACAGTAGTGACAGTAAAATTCTATGGGTGGAGGTCTTGGGTTCTACCGGCACCCGGAATTCTGAGAATGTCGATTCTGCGTTGTTTCAGTGCAGTGACAGCAATGAAACGGGTGCCGGTAACTCTCAAACGGGTGACGGTAGAACGGCTTCGGGTGACGGTAACTTTATTGAAACCACTGCACTCCCTGTCAGCGTTTTGTAAGCGATTTGTGCCCTCAGAATCACCGTGGGGCGGTTTATCGGGAATTCACACAGGACGGCACACAGGCGAACGTGTAGCGGTTTTTGGGACAAGGCTTTCAAGTTTTTGTGCCGGTGACTGCAAGCGTTGGTATTGCTCGTAGGCTCTACCACTATTATTATACCTGCCAGCATCGCATTCGGCAGTCCGCACAGCGGCCCACCGAACGCAGCTGGTCGGGGCGTACCCCGAACCCCCTACAAAAAAAGGAGTGTGATGCCATGAGAAAACGAAACGTTACAATTACAATTCGCTGCACTGAGGACGAGCGACAGCGGATCTACAACAAGGCTCGTCAGCATGAATTGACGCTGAGTGATTTTGTACTTCGGTCGGCACTCGGTAAGAAAATCGTCACTGCCGATGGGCTTGCGGATGTGCTGAAAGGGCAGAAATCAATCGGACGAAATCTCAATCAGATTGCAGTGCTTGGCAACATGGGACGACTGAATGCTGTCAATCTTGATCGGCTGGTTGAGCAGCACGAACGTGCAACATCCGCCCTGTGTGAAATTGCAAAGGCGGTTGCCCTGAGCCGAGGGTAGAACCTGTTTGAGGCGAACGGGTATGCAGCCATTGGATTGGAGGGATGTAGCGATGCCAATTATTCATTTCATCAACAGCAAAACGCAGACCGCCGGAGGCATGAAAAATGTCCTTGCTTACGTTACAAGGACGGAGAAAACAAAGTCTGAGGACAAGCAATATGTCACGGCTCTCAACTGTTCCGCACCGACTGCCTACGAAGAAATGCTCGCAACCAAGAACACCTATCACAAGAACAGCGGTCGGATGTACTATCATCTTGTCCAGTCGTTCCCGAAAGGTGATGATACTCCGCCGGAGCTTGCTCATCGGATTGCAGTGGAACTTGCAGAGAAAGCCATCGGGAAATACGAGTGCGTCGTGGCGACACATATCGACCGAGAGCATATTCATTCGCATCTCGTGTTCAATGCTGTAAGCTTCGAGGATGGCAGAAAGTATCATTCCAATGGAAACACCGTGCAGGAGCTGATGGATTTATCCGATCAAATCTGTATGCGATACGGTGTGGCGGTGCTGGACAAGCAACCGCAGAAGAAAAAAGATGTGCTCTCAGACCGTGAATATCGCTCGGCAGTGCGTGGCGAGAGCTGGAAATTTCAACTGATGAATGCCGTCATGGAAGTGATGAAGCAAGCCAAATCAAAGAAGCAGTTTGTGTTTATGATGAAGCAACTCGGCTACAGCGTGAGGTGGGAGGACTCACGGAAGTATATCACCTACACTTGCCCGAACGGAAGAAAGTGCCGCTGTGCTAAATTGCACGGCGAGAAATTTTCAAAGGAGTTGATGGAACATGAGTTCAAGATTAGACGTGAATGCCTTGATGGAACGCAACAAATCCGACCTGAAAGCGGCGGAGGAAACCCTGCCCATGGTGGCGGTGGACAACCGGAACTGGACGGCGGTAATCAGCCTGCTGAAAAGATCGTGCGAGGTGCAGGAGGAACTGCTGAAGTCGCAGGGCGAGCTGATGACCAGAAGTGGAATCGAACTGCACCTGCAGAATCAGAAAGTTCTGTTCGATCAGGTGGAGGACGAGTGCCGACGCATTCAGCAAACGACAGCAGAACAGACGACAAACTCCCTGACGAGTCTCATCAGCCAGTCGGAGAAGCTGTCATTACAGGCTGGGAAGCTGAACGAGGAATATTGCTCCAAGCTGAAATGCTTAGAAGAATGGAAACACAAAACACAATTGAAAATGCTCAGAGCGATTATGATTTCGCAGTCGGTGCTGCTCTTGTTATCGCTGGCATTGCAGATGTGGCTGCAATAATTGACGAGCCGACAGAAGATGAGGATGTCGAACGGCACATTGACAGCAAGGTTCTCGCAGAAGAAATCCGACGTAAGGAAGCGTTGGGGATGCACATGGGATGATGCCCTATCAAAAATATTGCAGAAAGGAAGATCTAAAATGAGTATCAGATTTATAGGAATAACAAGATGCAATCCGACTTTGTTCGGAGAACCGGAGGACTATGGAAAGAATCAAAATCAGAAAAAGAGAATACACCCTCGAACCGTCACTGTGTCAGAATCAGGGCGATGCACAGTACCATGATCACTATCTGAACGGCGTGACCTATCGTGTGTGGTCTGTCTTTGAGGGGCAGACAAATGCTACGAAATTGCTCTCCAATCTCATGCTCCGCAGACTGGAAACGGGAGAAGAAATCGGATCTGTGTCAGATGAGTTCGAGGAAATGATTCAGCGGAAGAACGCTTCTGCAATATGAACAAAATGAGAGCAACCACTTATTGAGGTTGCACAAAGATTATTACGGCGGACATATTCAGCTGGCTTTGTGCCGACAGATATGGTATACTGGTGGTGCAAGGCTATGCGTGTCCGCTGCCCGAAAGGAGAATGATGATGCAGAAACACGCAGCATTATATTGCAGACTCTCGGTGGACGACGGCAGTTTCGGCGGCAGTGTGTCCATCGAAACGCAGAAAATTTTATTGGAACAGTACTGTCAGGCACACAGCATCACGGAATATGAATTTTACTGCGATGACGGCTACAGCGGTACGAACTTCAACAGACCCGCTTTTCAGAAAATGCTCTCGGACATCAATTCGGGAAACATCAACCTTGTGATCGTGAAAGACCTATCCCGATTCGGTCGAAATTATGTGGAAGTGGGCTTGCAGGTAGAGCATTTCAAGGAACAGAACGTGCGGTTTATTGCGGCGGATGATCACTATGATTCTACAATCAATGAAGATGATCTGATGTTCCCCATGCGTAACGTGATGAACGAAATGTACGCCCGTGACGTATCCAAGAAAACGAAAGCCGCCAAGAAAGCAAAAGCAAAAGCAGGTCAGTTCATGGGTTCCAAGCCGCCGTTCGGCTACAAGCTTGACCCGAATGATCGTCATCATCTTGTGATTGACGAGCCAGCGGCAGAGGTTGTCAGACGCATTTTCCGGCTGACTGCGGAGGGCATCGGGTACAACAAGATTGCGAAAATCTTCCGTGCGGAAAAGGTGCTGAACCCCATCGCCTACTTCAATCAGCACAACCCCGATTACTGGCGGAAGGAATTCGACTGGCACGTCACCTCCGTCCGTGTGATTCTGAACAATGAAGTCTATCTCGGCAGGCTGGTGTATGGCAAGCAGCGAGCAAAATCCATGAAAAGCAAGCAGATGGTGAAGTGTCCGAGGGAGGACTGGATTGTAGTGGAACACTGCCATGAGCCGATCATTTCTCAGGAATTGTGGGACACGGTTCACAAGATCATGAATGCCAAACACCGTCCTGCCAAGACCGGCGAAGTGCAGATGTTCGCAGGGCTGCTGTACTGTGCGGACTGCGGTCACGCCCTCACCTACTCACAGAAAAAGCGAAAGGACGGCTCTTATCACGGGGCATATTCCTGCTGGATGTACAAGACGCACGGCAAGGAATACTGTGCGTCCCACTATATCCGCTACGATACGGTGTACGATCTTGTGCTGATCGACCTGCGGAGTGTGCTCTGGAATTATCGTCACAACAAGAAGCAGTTCAAGGCGTTTCTGGAGAAAAAGTTTCAGACAGATTCCAAAAAGGAAGCAAAGAAACTGCAAGCCGAATACGAGAAGAAGCAGAGCCGTTTTAAGGAGATCGACAAGATTCTGTGTAAGCTGTACGAGGACAGTGCTTTGGGAAGGATTCCCGAAAGCCGTTATGAAGCCATGTCGGCACAGTATGAATCCGAGCAGAGGGAAATCAAGGAAGCACTCCCCGACCTGCGACAGCGGATTGAACAGCTGAAAGCGGAGAGCGATGCAACGGATAAGTTCGTGAATCTCATTAAAAAGTACACCGTTATAGACAAGCTTGATGCTTCAATCCTCAACGAGCTGATTGACAAAATCGTGGTGCACCACAAGGAAATAGCGGAGGACGGCAGGGTATTTCAACAGGTAGAGATTTACTATCGCTTTATCGGTAAACTGGAAAATGCCGCAGAATCGGAGAAAGCGGCGTAGAATCGGGGTGGATGCCCTGTTTTTTAAAACGATTGAAACGTCGCTTTATAAACAACCCATGGTCGCAGGTTCGAATCCTGTCACAAGCTCCAAAAATCCTCTGAAATCAAAGGGTTTTCGCTCAAAGGGACAAAAATTGACCAATGGGTGAAAGCCGGTACGGGACAAGAGAAAATCCGATCATCGAAAAGATGGTCGGATTTTTCTTTATATACAGATGAAAGCAGCTCCGAGGTCACAACGATCTCCGAGCTGTTTGGCTTTTATGAGTTCATATTTGGGGTAATACCTATGCTTTCGAGCAGCTCGGCAAGCTCCTCACGGCTGTGGATGTTCAGTTTCCTGTACGCCTTTCTGAGATAAAAGTTCACCGTATTGACGGTAACGCCGGTATCCTCGGCGATCTGCTTTACGGTCATGCCGTCGGCATATTTCAGGACCGTCTCGTTTTCCTTTACGGAAAGTCCGTAGGCACGAAGCGGCCCCTCGCAGGTGCGCTTGTTCGGCTTCGCGGTCTTCGGCAGCTCCGACTCCTTGCCGTGAAGAAGCCATTCGTAGTCGCAATCAAACTCAAGCGCGATCAGCTTGGCAAGGGCAGGCTTAATGCTTTCGGGACGTGCCTTGGCGTTGCCCGTCAGCAGAAGAACGTACTGCGGTGTCACGCCGATCCTCCTTACGAATTCTTCCTTGCTGATCTGTCTCTCTTCAATAATCCGGTTTAATCTGTCAGCAAGTATCAAACGTTCAGCTCCTTTCGGTCAGTTATTTCATTGTGCGGTGCTTGCTCACCAGCGCAGCGAGTTCAAGACGGCTGTGAACGTTGGTTTTACGGTAAATGCTCTTGGTGTGATCCTTTACCGTGTGATCGGAAATAAACAGCATCGTTGCAATATCCTTGTTAGCGTAACCAAGGCAGATAAGCTCGGCGACGTCTCTTTCCCTTTTGCTGAGAACATCCAGGGGATCTCCCATAGTATCCGCTTCGGCAGTAAGTGCAGGCTCGGTTTTCGTTTCGACCTCTGTGGTGGGAACAACGACCGCTTCTTCCTCTGCTGTAACAGCGACTTCCTCGTCCGTGATCCTATGGCGAAGGGCGAACATCAAAAACGGCTCCACCTGCATATATACGAACACAAGCACACCCATGATCACCGCATAGAAGATGTACAGCGCGGTAGGTGCGCCGAGGAATATCTCGGCAATCACGGCGTGAACGAGAACCGCTGAGAGAGCAAGACCGATGATAGCGCAAGGTATGTATTTTGAGGGATAGGATTTCATGATCGGCACACCGTAAAGCGGTGCGAGCATACAAGCCGCCATACCAAATCCGATCAGCGCACAGGCAACGTAAGCAAGCGCGGGAACGTAGTCGGTAACAAGCATTAAAAGGAAACCGAGTCCGCCAAGCCCCACCAGCACGGGCATCAGTCGGAAGGGATGAACGTTCGCTTTTTTGTGGAGCAAATACATCGTGAAACAGGAAAGTGCCACGACCAAATACATAATGGAAACGCCGTGCTCTGCCTTACCAACAACCGCAGGGCCGGCAACGCCCATCAGTGCGATAATGAACATAAGAAGATATGTACCCCACATCAGCTTTTTCGGTGCAGGAATGCCGTCGCTCTTCTTAACAAATCTCGGCAAACGCTCCTTACCCGCAGGGATACGGAGGAAGAAGATAAACAGAAGCACAAGAGCCGCCACCATTGCGTAGCGGAATGTAGAGAACGGGATCGAGATGACCTCGTTCTGAACCAAAGCGATCAGGAACACCGCTATACCGTAGCCGAAGGTCAGATACTTAACGCTGCTTTTCTCGGAAAAGTAAGTAACCACAAGAAAGGTCTCAAAGCCGATCATCAGACAGCAACAGAAGATCTGCAAGTAGATGTTCAAACGCAGAATATCATCCGGCAGAGGTAGGAAGAATCCTATCGCCGAAACGAGCGCAACACCCGTGGCGATCCTCTGCGCCCACGTAATAATCTTTGGCAAGAAGATCATCGTAAGGATACCGAGTATGTAACAAACCGCTGTCAGCGTAGTACCATTGTCGATGTTAATGGGTAGTGGGATCTTCCCATCCATTGCCGAGGACGGCTCAAGGAAATAATAGATAAACGCCATCTGCCAAAAGCTGAACATGGCAAAGCAGACCAGCATCCACAACGGCATATCTCTCCTCTTTTGTTGGTTTTCTATGAGAATAGAGTCATTCATAAAGCGTACCTTCCTTTGCGTCAAAATTTTATCCGAAAAGGGGTTATCCCCCGCGATTTTTTGAAAACCCCCCGTTTTTCGGGGTATCCCCCCAAAAATCCCCCAAACGGGGGATACCAAATCCCGAAAAAATCCGTATAATTATAGGTGTAACATACGGGAGGGGCAAGCCATATCCTTCCCGATGACGGTGAAAAAGCTAAAGGGATACCCCTTTATGTTGGTACACAGTACTAACATAAACTTCTCTGTCGGCTGAGCGTCACAGAGGCAGTCCCCATATGTTACTGAATATTATATCATATGTGGGCATATTTTTCAATGGCTTTTGAGCAAAAAACGGAAAGCTTTGAAAAAAAGTTACAAACGGTAAATCTATAGAACGGAGGTGTGAGATGAAACTGTTCTACAAGCGGATCCGAGCGGATGCGGAAACCTTGCGCTTTTATGCTGAGTGTCCGATCTGCGGCAAGAAGCAGTACGGAGCGAGAATACCGCTGATCTGTCGGAGTGTGCGAACTCTTGCGAGGTGTGCGGATGGCAGGGCGAACAAATTAAGCCAGTCAGCCTTTAACCACGCAAAGGTGAAAGCAACCCAGCAGCTTGCCTTGCGGTTCAATCAGTGCCGACATTGTTATCAGTGGGTATGTGATGATTGCTATGACAGCACAGACGCTCTCGGAGCTTGCCGGGATTGTTTCCAAAAAAATGAAAGATAACGCGCCACCCCAAACGATGAAAAAATTATCCATTGAAAAGGAGGATACTTTATGGGCTTTTTAGAAAGAGCGATCAAACGCGGTGTCAGCGACGCCGTAGGCAAGGCCATCGGAAAAGCCATCGAGCCGACCGTGACCGATCTGACCAACAAGGCGGCAAACGCCATCGATCAGGCGGCACAGAACACCGAGCAGCAGGTAGCTCGCTCGTCCGGTCTGGAAGGTGCAATGGCGAATCTGGAGCGTGTCGCACAAGGTTATGCAACAGAAGCAGCAAAGAATATGAAAATCTGCCCAAGCTGTCAGAAACCCACAACGGCAGATAAGAGATTCTGTCCCGAATGCGGTACGGTACTTCCTGAACAGACTGTTGCACAGAGTGCAGTCTGTATCAATTGCGGAAAACAGAATTCTATTGGTATAAAATTCTGTCAGGACTGCGGCACCAAGCTCCCCGCCGCTATCGCCGAGGAACAGGCGCAAGCCGACCGCAACACCGCCGTGATGGCAGAGTGGGATGCAAAGCTCCCGCAATATCCCAAATGGACTTGCGGAGGCACAAAGATGTACATTGACGATTACGATACGCATTATATCTTCGGTGCCGAGTTCAACGGAAATGCAACCGCCGCACAACGTGCTGTCTCCGAGTACCGTCAGGTGCTTTTGGCAAACGGATTCCGCCAGGCGGGAGAATATCCGAGTGTCGAGCATCTGTATAAACGTGTTGACGGTGTCGTTTACCATGTGGATACCGAGCATTGCTTTGAAGGAGACAGTGACTGTCCTACGATAGGTTTTGATATCAGCGAGCCTTATGGTGGATTCGACTATGTAAAGCCGGAGTCCAAGAAAAAAACAAACTTTATGGATCTGTTCGGTCTGTAATTTAAGGGGGACAAAATTATGAAATCAGGTGAATTATTCAGAAAGACTCTGCCGTTCTGTGTGGCAAAATTGATCCTTGGCGGTGCAACCGTACTGATCTCAGTACTGGCACTTGTCATACTGCTGTTAATCGGAAGCTTGTTCGGAGATGGCGGTGTTGGCTTCTGTATTCTGATCTGGTGCGGTCTGACAGGAGCAGTGCGCTTTGCGATCATGCACTATTTCGGCTATCTTGTCAAAGCAGGACATGTTGCTGTGCTTGCCGAAGCGGCAGTAACAGGACAGATTCCTGCCAATCAGGTGGAATACGGAAAGAAAAAAGTAACGGAGCGTTTTGCCACAGCCAATGTGTATTTCGGTGTGGACAAGCTCGTCAGCGGTGCGGTTAAGCAGATTCAGCGCGGCATCGAGAAAATCGGCAATCTGCTGGATTTTATTCCCGGTATGGAGCAGATTGAAAAGCTTGCAAAGTTCTTCATTGAGCTGTCTCTCGGCTACATAGATGAATGCTGTCTTGGTTATACATTTTATAAGAGCGAACAGGGTGCATTTCAGAGTGCCTGTGACGGTGTTGTTATTTATGCACAGAATATCAAGCATCTTCTGAAAAACGCTGCCAAGACCATGCTCAAGGTAGTTCTGCTGGTGATTGTAACGGTGATAATTGTGTTCATCCCTGTAGGACTTCTGTTCAAGCTTTTGAAATGGAATGCTCTGATTGCCTTTTTGCTTGCATGCTTTATTACATGGGTTCTGAAGTTTGCGTTTCTCGACAGCTATATTCTCTGTCAGACAATGGCAAGCTATATGGAGGTTGCTCCTCAGACAGAGATCACTTTTGATCTGTACGGAAAGCTCTGTGGTATCTCAAGCAGCTTCAAGGAGCTATGGAACAAGGGCAGAGCAGAATCCCCGCAGCCAGCTTATGCGGCAGCCTCCGCAGGTGACGCTGCATTCCCCGCTGCTCAGACGGAGGGTACAGATACAGGCTCTGCAACAACCGGCTTCTGCGGACAATGCGGTGCCAAAAATACCGACGGTGCAGGCTTCTGTTCTTCGTGCGGAGCACCGATATGATGCGCTATGCTGTACGCTTCTGTTTACAGGAGGTCACTTTGTGAAATATGCTTCATCAACCGAAAGGAGGAAAAACTATGAAAACCAAGTTCAAAAAACTGATGGCAATCCTTTTATCCCAGGCGATTCTGCTGACCACAACCAGCGTAAGCGTGACGGCTCTGGACGCTGAAACCATCCCTGAGATGCTTGACGCGCCAAGCAATATGATTCTGTATGATACCGGCTCCAGCTCGCTGGATCTTGAGGTCAAGGTGCAGAACCCTGACTCCGTCATTGATGTCTATGAAAAAGCCTATACCAACGCCTATACCGACGATAATTACGATACCTTCAGCGATTATGGCGAATGGTACGGCAGCTATGCTTCAGGAATTCAGATTGATTATCGTATTGATGAAGGCGACTGGCAATACACCACGGAGTGGGATTCGTCATTATACAGCTGCGAAACCTATGGCTCACTCAATGGCTCCTATGTCAATACGGCATCCATCGGTTATGCTACGTCGTACTACAATTACGGTATCGGTGAGATTCTCAGCAATGAGGGCTATCTCATTGAAACCACGGACGGTTCGTCCACCTATTACCGTTTTGATACCGAAAATCATCAAATCTCCGTTCGTGCAAGATATTATCTCCAGCTGCAGAACAACGACTACGAATACAAGATCATTCTGTCCGACTGGTCCGATACTGCCGTTTACGGTCAGGGTAGCATCGCCGAATCCTCGGCTCCGTCAAGTCTGAACGCCCCTGTGATTGCAAATGGTATGATTTATGATACGGATTCCTATCAGATCCCGCAGGTCTGCTTTGATATTTACCCCGATTCCTCTGTAACAGATGCAATGCTGTGGAGTGAAGAATACAGTGCAGAACTGTCGGACAGCGACCTGCACCTGATTGTCGAAGCAAGTCTTGATCCTGATTTCGCCGCAGGCTCAACTGTTGTTTCCTATGAAATCTGGGAAAGCAGCTCACTCAAACGCAGACAATTCTATGATGATATGTTCTACGATCTGTGGTATGAGCTTCCGAGCAGCGATCAGGAAGCCTTTGTATGGAACGGTGAAACGATCTATTTCAGAGTCAAGTACGAGAATGAGCGTGAGGTCAGTGACAGCTGGTCCACTATCGAAAGCCCCTATTCCAATGTACTTAGCATTGAAGGTCCTGTCATCGGGAAGTGCGACATTACCATTACCCACGAGCCTTACGGCTTTGATATGGAAGGCTACTATTCCGAAAGCTACTCCAGAACCGAAGGGCGCGAGCTGTCAAGTGTGTACTGTTCACCGCTGGAAGGCTGCTATGTGGATACTGTAACCGTAAACGATGTGGTAATGTACGATCAGGAAGATGAAAGCACCTATGAGCTTCTGGATTGGTGGAGTAATTACGAAGCATTTGATTTTATCGGTGATGACAGATATGTCACTAAAGATCTGGACATTGTTATTACTTATGCAGGTACACCAACTGCAAAATATGGCATTACGACCGAATGCGGAAGCGGCGGATATCTTTATACTGATGCTTATTATGACTCATGGGACGACAACTCCCTTGTTGTATTCCACGGAACGGCACCAACTATCACTATTCATCCGAATAACGGCTTTGAAATCGATACCGTTCTGATTGACGGCGTCGAAAATGCAGAAGCAAAGGAAAACGGTGAATACACCTTCCCGCCGATCACGGACAGCACGCACAGTATTGAGGTAACCTTCAAGCGTGTAGCTTATCCCGTTTACTCCTATGTTTATCACGGTACGATTTCTACCGATTATGAAGGCTATGAAGAATCGGGTGAGTATGTGAAAATCGGCGACAGCATCACCTTTACCTTTGCACCTGACCAGGCTGAGGATGGAAATTACTATGAAATCGAAGAGGTGTATATTGATGGCGGCCTGAATGAGGAAGCTATGATTGCCGGCACCTATACGTTTGAGAACGTACTGGCAGAACACAGCATCTATGTGTATTACAGTGAGGATCCTGTGATTACGCATGAGATTACCGCGACAAGCGGCGAGAACGGCAGCATCTCTCCCGAGGGCATCATTCATGCAAGAGAAGGCTCCACCAGAACCTTTTACTTCTATCCTGATGATGGCTACGAAGTGGATAAGGTGTATGTTGATGGTGTTGAGATCACCAATCTCGCCTCCAAGGAATACTACAATATCGCAGATATTACCGAGACACATACCATTCATGTTACCTTTAAGAAGCTTCCTGTGCAGTATGATGTAACCGTCATTGTCAGCGGCGACAACACCGGAGCACACACTGTGAATCCGGCCGGTGTGACGCCCGTATGGGAAAACGAAAGCTTCACGGTTACTTATAGTCCCTTTGCAGGCTATGAGGTAGAAAAAGTTCTGGTAAACGGCACAGAGGTCGAGGCAAACGGAACCTACGAGATTACAAGTGTCAATGCCGACTACACCATTGAGATTATCTTCAGAATCATGAGCTATACCGTTACCTTTGTGGACTACGATGGCACGATTCTCAAAACCGAGACCGTAGAGCATGGCAGCCAGGCTACCGCGCCCGCTGATCCGCAAAGAGAACACTATGTATTTACAGGTTGGGATACCACATACAGTGACATTACCACCAATGTAACAATCCGTGCAATGTACGAACCCGCTCAGTATACGGTTACATTTGTAAGCTGGGATGGTCAGGTGTTGAAAACGGAAACAGTCACATATACTGAATCCGCCACAGCACCCGACGCTCCTGAAAGAGAGGGCTATGATTTCAGCCATTGGAGCCATGATTATACCTCTGTCAGCAGTGATCTTACCGTCACCGCAGTTTATACCCTGAAGGAATATACCGTTCAATTCGTTGATTCGGACGATACGGTGCTCAGTACCCAGACCGTAAAGCACGGTGAAGCAGCGGTACCTCCTGCAGCACCGGAAAAGGAAGGCTATATTTTTATTGGCTGGGACAATACAAATTACGATTACGTTACACAGGATATGACAATCAAAGCGATGTATATCGATGCCGGTACACTCGGTGATGTCAATCTCGATGGCAGTGTTGATGCAACGGATGCTTCCCTCGTTCTCATCGCAGCAGCAGCTGTTGGTGCAGGGCAGGATAGCGGTTTGAATGATACGCAGCTGCGCAACGCCGATGTCAATCTTGATGGCACATTTGATGCAACCGATGCAGCCTATATTTTACAGTATGCCGCTGCTGTCGGCGTGGGCTACACCGGTACATCCGATGAGTTCTTTGCAAATTGTCAGTAACATCATTGATGAGGGCTGCTGTATTTTTGGCAAGCTTCAGAGACTGCTGGACAGCGGCAAAACTGCGTCCAGTAAGACCGGTGATAACATGAATTTCACACTTATGTTCATATTACTGAGCATATCCGGAGTTGTTTTAATACTCTCAGGAAGAAGAAAAAAGAGTAACTATGCGTCTATGCGATGAATGTGTAATTAGTCGTTAGGTGCACCCATGCAATGGCAAAAAGCAGAAAAGGGATGAGGAATAATCCCCTGTAAAATCAAGAAAGGAGCGTCCAAGCGGCGCTCCTTTTGTTGTAATATGAAGTGGATTTCAGCATATCACCCCACAACCAAATGCAGATTATCCAGCTGCCCCGCCTGTTTCACGCAATAATTACTGAACCTGTTGAAACTGACAACACAGATCTCGGCTTCATAGAACGCACCGCAGTAGTCGGTAACATGATCCATCAGTGTCTCAAGCTCCTGTTTTGTGCAGTGCCAGTCGAGTGATTCGGGGAGTTTGATCAGAACTGTGTGACTGCCGCTTTGAAAAATATAATCAAATACATCATTATACTGCCGTTTTATGTCCTTCGGGATGTGAAACGGCAGTTTCTTTATGCATTCAGGGATCTGTTTCTCCAGTGCGAACTCATCGAGCTGTGATTGAATTTCACTCACAACATCACTTGGGGCAGTAACCAATCTGCTTGCGTTAAGATAAAAGAATCTGTGCCAGAAATCCACATAAGAGTTGAGGATAGAGTAGTGGTGTTCCTTGACTGTAATCAAGCCTGTCGCAATCAGTGCGTCAAGATACTTCTTGCACTGGTTATTCGGAACAGCCATATGCTTTGCAATTTCACTCAAGCGGTGCTTCCCTGTCGCAATCGCATACAGAATCGCATGATAGGATTCAGGTGTACGGAACTGCTCGCTGAGCATCTGCGGCATCAATCGATACAGCATAGAATCCGTTGAAATCAAGTCATACAGGCTATCGGAAAAGGAGCTGGTTTCATCATAATCATTCAGCAAAACGGACAGACCGCCTGTGACAGCACATAACCTTGCAGAATCCACTGCGCTCATTTTTTGAGCGTGTTTTTTTATGTCCAAGGATGTGTACAGCGGTACTCTGAACAGTTCATGTTTTCCGAATGATGACTCGCACCGACAAGGCAATAAAAACAGGTTCTTCATATCAGTCAGCGATACAGAAAGCTGTTCAATTGCAGCGATGACTTCGGTTTCCGACTTGCTGTGTTCCAAATCATCAAGAACGATTCTGGTATAGTGCTTCTTGAAAAACGGGACAAGGCACTGAAACGCTTCCTGCCACGTCATTGCAGAGGATAAGTCACACCACACACTGAACGTGCGCTTAAACTGTGCAAGTGCAGTGCGGTGGGCAAGTCCTCGAAAGCTGAAATACATATTGCATTTTGTATTATGTGCATAACTAAGCGCAATCTGTGTCTTGCCCGTTCCCGAAATACCGCACAGCTTGATGATCCGATCACGCTCGTTATTTTCAAAACAGCACCGCAGATGAGATGTGATTCTGCGCTGTAATTCTTCTATGTGAATCTGTATATCTATTTTCATTTCAGTACCTCCAATTTATCATAACGTAATATGACTAATTCTATTTTATCACGAGAATTGCACTCTATCAATCGAAAATCAGCCGTTACATGTGTTCGATTTTTGTGCATGGGAAATAAAAAGAACGATTTTGAAATGGTGTCCGATTGTGCAGGTAACTGAACTTGTTTCAAAAGGGGGGTTTTTTTGCAGCGTATCGCCGGCTCTTAAGTAGAGGGCAATGAACAGAGCATAATGCATAAAAACGAACTTAAAAATTATGCAAGCATACAAAGCTGCAAAGAAATTTTTTGTCAAATCGAAAAATGTCCCTAGAAGAATATAGAGGGCATTGAATTACATAGCATCTTGAAAACTGAATAGGATCCTTTACAGAACTGCGCATCAAGAGTGGGGTGGTGAGCCGTACCAGCCGCTTGAGAAATCCGCCATGACCTCAAAAGAGCGAGCGAACAATATATTCTCAGATCTGCACAGCCAATGCAGTAGGCGATGAAAGTCAGAACGGAGTGGTCGGGAATGAACCCTCCCGACAGCGTGAAAGGCATTATGCATTTGCAAATTGCAAGAAATCTGAAAAAAAGGAGGTTGTGTTAATAAACATTCGAAAGGACGTGATAACATGAAAAAACTCGAAACAAAATCCTGTGAAGAAATCATGAGCACTGCATACAAACCGCTTGCATATTGCGTAGACGGTTTGCTCACACATGGCTTGTATCTTCTTGCAGGTGCGCCGAAGGTCGGTAAGTCGTGGTTGGCGCTCGACATCTGTCTTTCGGTTGCAAAGGGTGAAGATGTGCTGAAGCACCAAACACACATCGGCACTGCACTCTATCTTTGCCTTGAGGACAGCTACCACCGCATTCAGAATCGCTTGTATGAGCTGACGGATGAACCAACGGAGAATCTGCATTTTGCAATCATGTCGGAATCTCTCGGTAACGGATTGGAATCGCAGATAGAAAAATTCAAGTCCGAACATTCCAATTTGAAACTGATAGTGATTGACACATTGCAAATGGTGCGTAACGAAAAGGATTGTGGTTACGGTGCGGATTACAAAGAGCTGTCAATCCTCAAAGCACTTGCTGACAAGCTTGCAATTACGATTCTGCTTGTGCATCACACTCGCAAGTGCTATGACTCTGATCCGTTCAATATGATTTCTGGTTCAACAGGCATCAGCGGTTGTGTGGACGGCAGCATGGTGCTTCTTGAATCGAAGCGTGGAAGTCGTGAAGCGACGCTGTACTGCGTTGGTCGTGACATTGAAAATCAGGAGTACAGGGTTCTGTTCCATGATCACAGGTGGACTCCATGCGATGAAATTGTACCGACACCGCCTGACATTTTCTCTTTTGCCATTCATGACTTCATGGTGGAGCAACAGTCATTCATTGGTTCTGCAACAACGCTGTGCGACTTGCTGTATCAGAAATTCAATCGGAAATATTACCCGAACCGATTGAGCCGTGATCTGATTCAGCACACAGAAGAATTGGAGCGATATGGTGTGCTGTTTAACTTCCGCAGAAGTCATGGCTGCCGCATACTCGAGCTTGAATATATTGAGTCGGGTGACAGTAGTGACGGTAGAATTCTGTGGGTGGAGGTCTTGGATTCTACCGGCACCCGAAATTCAGAAAATGTCGAATCTGCGTTGTTTCAGTGTGGTGACAGCAGTGAAACGGGTGCCGGTAACTCGCAAAAGGGTGACGGTAGAACGGCTTCGGGTGACGGTAACTTTGAAATGGGTGACAGTAACTTTATTGAAACCACTGCACTCCCCGTCAGCGTTTTGTAAACGATTTGTGCCCTCAGATTGATCATAGGACAGGTTATCGGAAATCGACACAGAACGGCACACTGGCGAACGTCGTGCGTTTGTGGGTGGATAATGCCCGCAATGAAAATGCTTGGATGATACAGAAGAATGTGGGACTTCGGGAGGGTTCTCTTTTGAGAGCCAGCATCGCATTCGGCAGTCCGCATAGCGGTCACCGATGCAGCTGGTCGGGAGAACCCGAACCCCTTTTGTGAAACGAGAGGAGTGATGCCATGAGAAAACGCAACGTAACCATCACAATCCGCTGCACTGAGGACGAGCGTCAGCGGATTTACAACAAGGCTCGGCAGCATGGATTGACGCTGAGCGACTTCGTGTTACAGTCGTCACTCGGCAAGAAAATCGTCACCGCTGACGGGCTTGCGGATGTGCTGAAAGAGCAGAAGTCCATCGGTCGGAATCTGAATCAGATTGCAATGCTGGGTAACATGGGACGGCTGGGTGCTGTCAATCTTGATCGGCTGGTTGAGCAACACGAACATGCAACATCGGTTTTGTGTGAGATTGCAAAGGCGGTGCGCTGATGCCGATTATCCATTTCATCAACAGCAAAACACAGACCGCCGGAGGCATGAAAAATGTCCTTGCCTATGTTACAAGGACGGAGAAAACGAAGTTAGAGGACAAACAGTATGTAACGGCTCTGAACTGTTCCGCACCGACCGCCTACGACGAAATGCTCGCAACGAAGAATGCTTATCACAAGAACAGCGGTCGGATGTATTATCATCTGGTGCAAAGCTTTTCGAAAGGCGATGGCACTTCGCCGGAACTTGCACATCGGATTGCTGTTGAGCTTGCGGAGAAGGCCTTCGGAAAATACGAATGTGTGGTGGCAACGCACATCGACCGTGAGCATATCCACTCGCATATTGTGTTCAACTCCGTCAGTTTCGAGGACGGCAGGAAGTATCATTCCAACGGAAATACGGTTCAGGAGTTGATGGATTTGTCCGATGAAATCTGTATGAGGTACGGTGTGGCGGTGCTGAATAGGCAACAGCAGAAGAAAAAAGAGGTGCTGTCTGACCGTGAGTACCGCTCGGCGGTGCGTGGCGAGAGCTGGAAGTTTCAGCTGATGAATGCCGTCACGGAGGTCATGAAGCAGGCGAAAGACCGTAAGCAATTTGTGTTTATGATGAAGCAGTTGGGCTACGGCGTGAGGTGGGAGGACTCACGAAAATATATCACTTACACTTGCCCGAACGGTAGGAAGTGCCGCTGTGCAAAGCTGCATGGCGAGAAATTTACAAAGGAGTTGATGGAACATGAGTTCAAGATTAGACGTGAATGCCTTGATGGAACGCAACAAATCCGACCTGAAAGCGGCGGAAGAAACCATGCCCATGGTGGCGGTGGACAACCGGAACTGGACGGCGGTGATCAGTCTGCTGAAAAGATCCTGCGAGGTGCAGGAGGAACTGCTGAAGTCGCAGGGAGAGCTGATGACGAAATCCGGAATCGAAACTTATCTGAACAATCAGAAAGCACTGTTCGATCAGGTGGAAAACGAGTGCAGGCGGATTCAGAAATCCGCGGCAGAACAGACGACAAACTCCCCGACGAGTCTCATCAGCCAGTCGGAAAAGCTGTCATTACAGGCTGGGAAGCTGAACGAGGAATTCTCCTTGCAGCGGAGAGAATTAGAAGAATGGAAGCACAGAACGCAATTGAAAATGCTCAGAGCGATTGTGATTTCACAGTCGGTGCTCTTGATCTTATCGCTGGCATTGCAGATGTGGCTGCAATAATTGACGAGCCGACAGAAGATGAGGATGTCGAACGGCACATTGACAGCAAGGTTCTCGCAGAAGAAATCCGACGTAAGGAAGCGTTGGGGATGCACATGGGATGAGGGGATAAAACGTCCCCTCACCACTCAGCAAAGGGTATCGCAAACGCCGATACCCTATCTAAAATAATGCAGAAAGGACGATCTAAAAATGAATATCAGATTGACTGGAACAACAAGATGCAATCCGATATTATTCGGAGAACCGGAGGACTATGGAAAGAATCAAAATCAGAAAAAGAGAATACACCCTCGAACCGTCACTGTGTCAGAATCAGGGCGATGCACAGTACCATGATCACTATCTGAACGGCGTGACCTATCGTGTGTGGTCTGTCTTTGAGGGGCAGACAAATGCTACGAAATTGCTCTCCAATCTCATGCTCCGCAGACTGGAAACGGGAGAAGAAATCGGATCTGTGTCAGATGAGTTCGAGGAAATGATTCAGCGGAAGAACGCTTCTGCAATATGAACAAAATGAGAGCAACCACTTATTGAGGTTGCACAAAGTTAAAAGCAGCGGACAAATTCAGCTGGCTTTGTGCCGACAGATGTGGTATACTGTTGGTGCAAGGCTATGCGTGTCCGCTGCCCGAAAGGAGAATGATAATGCAGAAACACGCAGCATTATATTGCAGACTCTCGGTGGATGACGGCAGCTTCGGCGGCAGTGTCTCCATTGAAACGCAGAAAATTTTATTGGAACAGTACTGTCAGAGCCATGATATCACAAGCTATGAGTTCTACTGTGATGACGGCTACAGCGGTACTAACTTTAACCGTCCTGCATTTCAGCGAATGCTCAATGACATCCATGCAGGAAACATCAACCTTGTGATCGTGAAAGACCTGTCCCGCTTCGGTCGAAACTATGTAGAAGTGGGATTGCAGGTAGAGCATTTCAAGGAACAGAACGTGCGGTTTATTGCGGCGGATGACCACTATGATTCCACAATCAATGAAGATGATCTGATGTTCCCGATGCGGAATGTGATGAATGAAATGTACGCCCGTGACGTGTCAAAGAAAACAAAGGCTGCCAAGAAAGCCAAGGCAAAGGCTGGGCAGTTCATGGGTTCCAAACCGCCGTTCGGCTACAAGCTGGATCCTAATGACAGACATCATCTGATCGTGGATGAGCCTGCGGCAGAGGTTGTCAGACGCATTTTCCGGCTGACTGCGGAGGGCATCGGGTACAACAAGATTGCGAAAATCTTCCGTGCGGAAAAGGTACTGAACCCCATCGCTTACTTCAATCAGCACAACCCCGATTACTTTAAGTCCGATTACTGGCGAAAAGAATTCGACTGGCATGTTACTTCCGTCAGAGCAATTCTGAATAATGAGGTGTATCTTGGAATGCTTATCTATGGAAAGCAGAAATGCAAGTCCATGAAAAGCAAAACCAAAGTAAAGAATCCTCGTGAGGAATGGATTATTGCAGAGAATACACACGAGCCGATTATCTCAAAGGAGCTTTGGGATACAGCACACAAGGTTATGAGTTCCAAACGCAGACCTGCCAAGACGGGAGAATTACTGATTTTCGCAGGACTCATCTACTGTGCAGATTGTGGACACTGTCTCACCTATGGTCAGAAACAGCGTAAAGACGGAACCTATTATGGAGCTTATGATTGCTGGATGTACAGAACGCACGGTAAGGAATACTGTCCCTCACACTATATCAACTACGACACTGTATACAACTTAGTGCTGATAAATCTGCGAACAGTATTATGGGACTATCGCAATAACGCACAGCAATTCAAGTCGATTCTGGAGAAGAAATTCCAGACGGATTCCGCAAAGGAAGCGAAGAAACTGCAAGCCGAGTACGAGAAAAAGCAGAGCCGTTTCGAGGAAATCGACCGCATTCTGTGTAAGCTGTACGAGGATAGCGTGCTGGGAAGAATCCCCGAAAGCCGTTATGAAGCAATGTCAGCACAGTATGAATCCGAGCAGAGGGAAATCAAGGAAGCACTCCCCGACTTGCGGCAGCGGATCGAACAGCTGAAAGCGGAGAGCGATGCAACTGACAAGTTCGTGAATCTCATTAAGAAGTACACGGTCATCGACCAGCTGGATGCCGCCATTCTGAACGAGCTGATTGACAAAATTGTAGTACACCACAAGGAAGTGGCGGATGACGGCAGGGTATTTCAGCAGGTTGAAATTTACTACCGCTTTATCGGCAAATTGGAACACGCCGCAGAATCGGAGAAAGCAGCGTAGAATCGGGGTGAATGCCCTGTTTTTTAAAACGAATGAAACGTCGCTTTATAGACAACGCATGGTCGCAGGTTCGAATCCTGTCACAAGCTCCAAACAAAAAACCGCTAAGGATAGAAGTTCTTAGCGGTTTTTCATCAATTAAGATAACATACCCCATTTTCGAAAACTGCCCATCACCATATGCCGCGGGATTGATTTCTCTGGACACGCAGTACAATGTGCCGGTGATTGATATGACTGCAATGACCACAGCACTTTACACAGACCTGTACAACAACGGCGGTGCGGATGCAACCGCAGCATTGCACTGCTATTCCGATGTATCGCATTCGAGCATTGATAATACACATCTGAGTGCGTACGGTGCAGAGAAGATTGCCGGAATGATCGCCGATGAGACGGATCGTCTTACGCTGAAGATCGCGGAGAATCTGAAATGATTCATTTTTGGGGATTTTTTATATAATCAGATACAGTCCGGCATGATGCTGGGCTGTATTTTTTGCCTGGATTTGCAACAAACATGATGAAAATGGACATTGTAATTGTATAACGAACCTGCTATAATGAAGAAAAGAAGTGACATAAAGGAGTGACCATATGAGAAACAGCAGACTTCTTGCGGTATCCGCAGCACTGGCATTTCTGATCGGAATGTCTGCGCCTGTGCAAAGTGATTTTCCCGTGAATGCCGAAACAACGGTCTCCCCGAGACTGACCGTTGACCTGAACAGGAATGACGGCAGAACCGCCTCCCATTCCCGAAATGCGGAGAACTGGATTGTTGACGGAGAAACATCCGCATCTGCGGAAATTGATGGGCTGGGCTTCACCCTCAGCACAGAAACCGAGGGCGGCTTGCTTTATGCATGCAACAACAAAAAACTCCAGAAAATGAGCGGCATCTATCCTCGTCTGACGATGGACGGCGTGACGGTGACGGAAGCCGAAAACGGTGTACTGAAGCTCGAAATCACCGGACTTTCCGCAGGAATACATTCTCTGAAAACATGGCACGCCGCCTGCAATAAGAACTACACCGCCGAAACTGTGCGCATCTCCGTGAACGGACAGACCACCGCCGAGAATGTGCCATGCTCCCTCAATCCCACCGACGAGGACGATGCCGGCATTGCCTATTCCGTATTCGAGGTCGCAGAGGGTGAAGCTGTGACCGTTCTGATCGAAGCGGAGAACGGCGGCTATGCGTGGCTGAACGGCTTTGAGATCGACGGCAGCGATCCGGTCAGGGGCATTTCCGACATTGCGCCGGAACACATGGATTTTCACCACGATGCAGAGGAGGGCTTGTCGTGGACGGCAGGCGAGAATGCGGTCAGCCATAATGTCTATCTCGGCACGGACGAAGCGGCGGTATACAACGCCGATACCGATTCGCCCGAATTCAAGGGAAATCAGAAGCATACATCCTATGCACTGGATGCTGGACTTTCCGCCATCCCGACCTACTATTGGCGTGTGGATACCATCGACAGTGCAGGCAATGTCCACAAGGGCAGCGTCAATGCGTTCCGACTGAATCGTCTTGCATTCCCGACAGCCGAGGGCTACGGCAGATTTGCCGCAGGCGGCAGGGGCGGACAGGTCGTGCACGTTACCAGTCTGAAGGATGATGTGAATACGGAAGGAACGCTCCGCTGGGCTTTGGAAAATGAGATCTGGCAGACAGATGACTGGATGGGCGTGCCGAGAATCGTCGTATTCGATGTCGGCGGTATCATCGAGCTTCAGGATGATCTTTGGATTCCGGATAACGGCGGCAGCGTTTATGTTGCCGGACAGACCGCACCGGGGGACGGCATTACCCTGATCAATTATGGCTTCGGTGCAATGGGCGCACAGGATGTCATCATCCGTGATGTGCGTGTGCGAGTCGGCGACATGAACGGGCAATCAACTGCCGGCATGAGCCTTACCAGCTGTGACCATTCCATCATCGACCACTGCTCCATGTCGTGGGCAACGGACGATGGATTTTCCTCCCGTTCATCGAGAAATATCACGTTCCAGTGGAATATTATTGCGGAGAGCGCACACTATGCAGTGTACTATGAAGAACCGGATTATATCGTTCCGCATTGCTTTGCGGCAAGTATCAGCGGCTATACCGGCAGCTATCATCATAATCTGCTGGCGCACTGCTCCGGTAGAAACTGGTCGCTGGCAGGTGCGGTGGAACAGGATACCATGACCTACGGCGGTCAAGTGGACATCCGCAACAATGTGGTCTATAACTGGTACGACCGAACCACGGACGGCGGTGCAAGACGTGTCAACTTCGTGAACAACTGCTATAAGGCAGGACCTGCCAGCAATACGGACATCCATCTGGTCTCCGTGGACGGCAATGAGCTTGGTACATTTGATATGCAGATGCTCTATGCCTCCGGCAATATGATGGTCGATACGGACGGCACAGTCCTCCTCGCCGCAGAAGCGGATGAATGGGAATCCGGCAAGGCAGTGTGCGGAGGAAAGAATGCCACAGAAGCGGATATCCGCAGCGATGAGCCGTTCTTCCCCTCCTATGTGAATACCCAGACAGCGGAGGAAGCCTATGAAAGTGTGCTCGTCCATGCTGGTGCGGGCGGTACGACCGGACGGGATTACATTGACAGCCGCTATATTGAGGAAGTGACAACCGGCACATACACGTACCTTTGTGAAAAATGCTCGTCCCTGGTTCCGGGCATGAGATGTTTCTACCATGAGGAATGCAAAGATTATCCCACGGCAGAAACCTTCCTTCACAGCACGGATGGCATGACGAATGCGGAACATGACACCGACCGAGACGGTATGCCGAACGTCTGGGAGGCGGCACATGGACTCGATCCGGATGATCCGGCGGATGGTGCGGTCGTATCCCTTTCGGCGGAGGACTATACGAATGTGGAGATGTATCTCAATGAACTGATCGGTGATCCGGTGGTGTACAGAAGCGATGTTGCCGGCGATGTCAATGCGGACGGAATCTTTTCCTCCCTCGATGTAATCACACTTCAGAAATGGCTGTTGGGTGCTGGAAGACTTCCGAATCCGGCGGTCGGCGATTTCTGCGAGGACGGAAATCTGGATGTTTTTGATTTGAGTGTTATGAAACGAAAGCTGCTTCAATCATGAAAGGAGAATTATGAATATGAAATACTTCAAAAATGGTTTGAGTATCATGACGGCACTGCTGATGGTGATGTGCAGTGCGGGGGAGCTTGCCTCCACCGGAAAGAATCAGGTGTTTGCTGCGGAAAGCTATCCCGTACAGGAACTTCGCTTCGGCATCGGTGATACCAACAGAAGCTTCAGCATCTCCGATACGGCAGATGGTTCGTATATCAGTTCACTGTCAGAACTGAATGCCGGCACGGATAACGCCAAGTGGTCATTGAACTACATCAGTGCAGGTGTCTACGAGATCGTCAGCTCCGCAACAGGCTATGTTCTGACCAATCAGGGTGGTCTTGCGGTGATTTCGCCCGATACGGACGCCGCCAATCAGAGATGGCAGATCACACCCGTGGGACAGGACAGTGAGGGCTATGATCTTTACTACAAGATTGTCAGCAATGCGGATACAAATGCCGCCCTCACCTTTGATGCGGACAGCAATTCCGTTTCCGTTAACAGCTACAGCGGCGACCTCTACCAGAAATACCGCCTGAATCTGGATGGTCTGGAAGGATATGCGTCAAATTGCAAGGTGGATGGAAATGAAAAGGCAGGCACCATCGGCGGTCTGCTCGGTGAAACGGTGTTTGTCGATACCGATGATGAGCTGAAGGCTGCCATGCTGAAGACGGAGCCGCTGACCATCGTTCTTACCCAGAGTCTGGACTGGCATCCTTACGGTCAGCAGGAGATCCGTTCTCATAAAACGCTTGTTGGTGCATACGGTGTGACGCTCAAGGACGCGCAGATCCGCACCTGCCCGAATGATACCAATTCTTCCACACCGCCCTCGGACAATCTGGTGTTCCGGAATCTGACCTTCCTTGCAAAAGACAGCACCAACTGTATGTTATTCAATATCTATTCCTCCCGCCAGATCTGGATCGATCACTGTACGTTCAACAGTGAATTGCCCCGATCGGCGGATGAAGTCGGCAAGTTCATCTGGTGCAATTCCCCCTTCGACGGTGCATGGAAATCCCGTGCGACCGACTTCATGACCATTTCTTACTGTAAATTCTACAATCGCTACTGGACAACGCTCTTTGCGTCCGTTTCCTACGAGGTTCCGGACAGCGAAAAGATCCGCTGCCGTGTTTCCTTCCTGTACTGCTTTTATGACCAGTGCGTACGCCGCTGTCCGCAGCTGGGCAGTGCCTATGGTCATATTGTATCCAGCTTCTGGAGGGGAAAAGGCGTGCAGGAGACTGACGGCATCGACCAGATCATCGGCGGCGGTCAGACAGATGTTGTTTCCCAGAACTGTCGGTTTGAAGGTGTCGCTTCCGGTCATGAGATCTGTGCAGGCGGCGGCCCTGAACCATACCGTGATGATGGCTCTTACACAGCGGCAGATGCCAATTCTACGCCCACTGCTCTCAATTTCTCCGCAAACGTGACAAGCACCCGTCATCCCGAAACAGAAAACTATGGCTATTCTCTGGTCGCTGCGGTAGGCACATACAATACCAAAGATTTCTGCCTGCAGAATTCCGGTGCTGCTGCTTCTGCGGATGCCCTTCATTACATTACCGATGCTGACATGGCAGACTGGGTTTCCGAACGATATCCCTGCCCGTTCCATGAGGATCTGGAGATCGGCGATTCCCCAGTCGGCGGCGGAGCAGTCATGAATACCGATGCTGTGTACAGCTTTGTAAATCTGGCAAGCGGTCTGCATCTTGAGGTGGCTGACAGTGCTGCAGCAAAGGGTACAAATGTCCAGCAGGGCAATACCGGTGCATGCAACTGGAAGCTGGTGGATGCAGGCGAAGGCTATTATTATGTATACTCCACACTCGGCGATGGCAGCACCTACTGCCTCGACCTTGCCTACGGCGATCCGGCAAACGGTACGAATATCGGCATCTGGACAAATACCGAGGACGATTCCAAGAAATTCCGATTCATTGATAATGGTGACGGCACCTATACCATCGTGACAAAATCCAGCAGCAACAAGAGCTGTATCGGCATTCAGGGCGGTTCCATGGATGCAGGCGCCAATGCGATGCAGTGGCAGCGCGATGGTTCGGACAACCAGAAATGGTACGCTGCGATCAACGGCGAGCTCATTACCGATCTGATCGTGAAAGATACCACACGCACAAGCTGGAGCATTGATACCAGTGCAGCTGTCGGTGATCTCGTCTATGGCGATCGTGACGCAACCTACAGTACAATTCCGGAAGAACTCATTGGTGCGGAAATGATCGTGACCGCATGTGATGCAAAGAACAGCACGGACGATCTGGCACAATTTACGGCTGCAGCGGATATGACCGTCTATGCGGCATTTGATACAAGAGTATCCGCTGTACCGGCATGGCTTTCCGGCTGGACGAAAACCGATCTGATGCTCACCAACAGCAAGGATGTCACCTTTGTTCTCTACAGTCTCAGCTGCAAAGCAGGTGATGTGGTCACCCTCGGCACAAACGGACAGGTGTCCGGCTGCGTGAATTATACTGTATTCGCAGCTGCAGTGCAGTCCGTGATCGGCGATGTCAATACGGATGGCTCGTTCGGTCTGGTGGATGTGGTCATGATGCAGAAGTATCTGCTCGGTCAGGGCACACTCACCGACTGGCAGGCAGGCGATCTCAGCAAGGACGACCGTATTGACGGCTTCGACCTTGCACTGATGAAACGTGAACTTCTGAAAAATAACTGAACGCCATACAAAAAGCTTTACTAAATTCGCAGAAAAAACCTCGGAAACGCGTTATTTCCGAGGTTTTTTATGTATAAAGCCACTCCCATTGAGTTGCAGATAAAGAGTCACACAAAATGAAAGTGTAACCGTAACAGCATTGAGGAAAGTCACAAAATGTGATATGATGGAAGAAATACTATCAGAAAACGCAGCCATCACAGCGAGGTGTTACTATGCTTCTACTTACATCAAACGGTTTGTCCTCACAGGCATTACTGAACTGTGTGCAATCAAATATGAACAACGGCAAGTCAGCTGTCATCATTACCACAGCCTCTGCACCATTCAAGAGAAATGACAAGCACATTCCAAGACTGACAGCAGAGCTGGAATCTATCGGTTATTCTGTGGACTTCTTTGACTTTGATGAGGACGATCCGAAAGAGCTTCTGCAATATGATTTGGTAGAGATCATAGGTGGGAATCCGTTCTACCTGCTGCGTTCCATCCGTCATGCAGGCGCAGAACTGATTTTGAAACAGCTTGCCAAAGGCGATCTATTCTGGATCGCTGTGGACGAGCAGGACAGGGTAATCGGCAGTGTGGGATACAATTCCATTCCCGACACCTCCGAAATCTGGTTGCATCGAAAAAAGGATGCTATTTATCATAGCATCCTTGCAGTCTGTCGAAAAAGTCCCGTCCAGCCACCGCGCCTTTCGGCGCAGGGCTGGACTAATTTTTTCGTTTAGTCGCGCCTTCGGCGCATATAGGGGGCTGCGCCCCCTATAACCCCCGATATATAGCCA
>CAYYIT010000004.1:28828-72421 GCA_964472035.1 uncultured Ruminococcus sp. | reverse complement strand
CCAGCCCTGCGCCAGAGGCGCAGTGGCTGGACGGGACTTTTTCGACAGACTGACCCTCCGGAGTGATCCGGAGGGTTTGCTGTTATATCATTTTCTTGAGCAGACCAAGGTCAAAGACATCCACGATCCCGTCCGCGGAGAGATCCGCGGCTTCTGCCTGCGCAGCAGTGAGCGCGGCATTGCCGAGCAGGTGCGCCTGCAGAAGGGCAATATCGGCGGCATCGCAGCTGCCGTCAAGATTTACGTCGCCTGCGATGAACTGCTGCAGGGACTGTACATAGGCCAGGAAGGCCTCGCCGTAGGGAGCAAGGTCGGCATTCGCAAGCGGATTGTAATAGTGGTTCCACGAAAAGAGAATACAGCTGCCGGTCAGATCTGCGGTGGCTTCGCGGGCGGCGGCAAGGTCCTCAATGGGCTTCGGTGTGCTGTCCGTCTGGAAGGTCTCGTGGTTGATCCAGAACTGCATGCCGCTTTCGGTCAGGCAGGCATCGCGCAGCGCGACTGCCCATTCACGGATGACTTCCGGCGTGCATTGCCGTCCGCCGCCGTCCTGATGGGCGAAGATATCGCCGGGTCTGAAGTCCGCTGCTGCGAAGATATCCTCCCAGAACGCGCCGTACTGCGCTGCGGTGGAGAGGTCGGGGTTGAAGAAGGGGCTGATCATCAGGGGCTTGTCCGGACAGTTTGCGTTGATGGCGGAGAGGGTACCGTTGATGTTTTCGCCGATGCAAGCGGCATAGGCACCGCCGTCCGTTCCGGCGCAGGCGGCGTCGATGTTCCAGACCTCGTTCACATAGTAGAAGCCTGCGATCTGGTCGGCGTAGTCGCTGCCGTAGCGGTTCCAGAGCTCGGTGATGATATCGCCGCAGAGCGCGGCGTTTTCCTCGCACCAGAGGGAGAAATAGCTTGTGCCGTCCGCATTGGCCAAGGGCGCGCCCCAGCCGTAATTCCACCAGCGGTTGTCACCGCAGGTGCCGATCCAGATCTGCATGCCGTTTGCTTCGGCAGCGGAGAGGGCGAGTGCGAGCGCGTCACCGCCGTTATGGGAGGAGACATAGGCGCCCTCCAGTTCGGGGAGTGAGGATGGATAGAGCATGTAGGCGGAGGTCAGGGCGTAGGCATCGGGATCCTGCTTGTCCGCGGAGGTATCCGTCTGCTCGTAGGTCAGGTCACAGACCGTCTGCAGGATGACGGCGTCAAAGCCGGCTTCGTCCATGGCATGGAATTCCTCGTTCCAGCGATCCTGCGTCCAGTCACGGCAGAGCCAGCCCTGCAGGAAGGTAGCATGAAAAGGAGAGGATGGTGCTTCGGCGTGCACACTGCCCGACAGGCAGCAAAGTACCAGTGCTGTCATCATGGCAGTCAGTTTCGCAAATCGTTTCATATCGGAACCCTCCGTTCTGTTATTGTACTGTCATTATAGCACGAAATTCGGAAAATGTAAACAGGGGATCTGCGCAAAAATTCCCCCTGCACGCGGCAGGGGGAATTCCTGTTATTGGCGGCCGGCCGTAACGCACTGGCTGAACAGCTCGTTATAGCACAGATTTCCCTTCGGGATCACAACGTATCCGGCACGCATGGAAACGGGAAATACATGTTCGCCGGACTTGACGGTCTCACCGTTGCGGGCAAGAATGCGCTCCGCCACAGCCTGTGCATCCTCAAGCTTGTCAAAATCCGTGATCAGAATGAATTCATCACCGCCGATGCGGATGGGGAGCATGGTTTCATCGGAGCCTTCGTCGATCCTCCGCAGACACTCCGCAAGGGCAATGTCGCCGGCAGCGGAGCCGTAGGTGTCGTTGACCTCCATCAGGCGTACCATGTCGAAGCAGATCACATACTTCCCGCTGTGCGCGCGGATATACTCATAAAGGTGCGAGACATCGAATTTTTTCTTACTGTACATCATAATCGTTCCCTCCTCGTCCGTCACGGTAATGGCTTCATCGAGTTTCGGGTAGATTTCGGAAAACCGCCGGTTCTTGCGGAATTTTGAGGGCGTCACGCCCCACAGCCGCTGGAAGGCCCTCGTAAAGACCTCATGGGAGTTGTAGCCGTATTGCAGCGCAATGTCCAGCACGGAGGCGTCCGTTTCGAGCAGTGCCTTGCCGGCAGCCGTCAGCTTACGCCTTGCAATATAGTCGCTGACGCCGATGTGGAAGGTGCAGCGGAACATTTTCTGCAGATTGGAGAGCGAATAGCCGCATTTCTGCGCACAAAGCTCCGGCGTGATTTCCTGTGTCAGGTTTTCGTCGATGAAGGTAAGGACCACGGACAGAATTGTAAATTTGTTCATAGGATCACCTTTTTCGGATAACGTTATCGTAATTCCATCATACCATACCGGAAGGAAAATTTCTTGATGTTTTGGGGAAAGCTGCAGGGTCTGCAACGTGCAGACCCTGTTGTGCGTTTATTTTTTGGCATCCCGTTCGCGGATGATGTTGTAGCGGATCTTGCCGCTGATGGTCTTGGGAAGCTCCGGAACGAATTCCACGATCCTCGGACGCTTGTAGCCTGCGGCACGCTCCTTGACGAAATCCTGGAGTTCCTGTGCCAGCGCATCGGAAGGCTCCGTACCGGCAGTCAGAACGACCGTTGCCTTGATCAGATTGCCGCGCTCGACATCCGGAACACCGGTGACGGCGCATTCCACAACGGCCGGATGCTGGATGAGGACGCTCTCCACCTCGAACGGACCGACACGGTAGCCGCTGGACTTGATCACATCATCCAGACGGCTCACATAGTAGTAATAGCCATCCTCGTCGCAGTACGCGGTATCGCCCGTGTGGAAAATCCCATCCTTCCAGCATCTTGCGGTGGCTTCGTTGTTGTTCTCGTAGCCAAGGCAGAGACCCTCCGGAATGCGTTCCCTTGCGTCGATGACGATCTCTCCGGTTTCGCCGACCGGCACATCATTGCCGTCCGGATCGACCAGACGTACCTTGTAGAGGGGGGAGGGTTTGCCCATGGAACCTCTCTTGGGCTTGCCGCCGGCAAAATTTCCGATGATGAGGGTGGTTTCGGACTGACCGAAGCCCTCCATGATCTCCAGACCGGTGCATTCGTAGAAGAGACGGATGATCTCCTCCTGCAGCGCCTCGCCGGCAGTGGAGGCATGGGTCACGCTTGCAAATGCTTCGCGGCGCAGGCCGGTCTTGGCCATCAGTCGGTAGAGCGTGGGCGGTGCGCAGAAGGTCGTGATCTTGTATTTTTCAATGACCTGCATCATCTTTTCTGCATCGAATCGGTCATAATCGTATGCCATGATCGCCGAGCCGCCGAGCCACTGACCGTAGATCTTGCCCCAGGAGGACTTTGCCCAGCCAGTATCGGCAACAGTCAGGTGCAGACCGTCATTCTTGACACAGTGCCAGTACACGCCGGTGACGATGTGTCCCAGCGGATAGGCATGATTGTGGATGACGGCCTTCGGATATCCGGTCGTGCCGGAGGTGAAGTACAGGATGATCGCCTCGCTGACCTTGGTTTCCATTCTGGGGAACACCTTCGGTTCTGCTTCGATCAGCTTGTCGATCTGACGGAAACCGCCGTGTTCCATGCGGACGGTGAAGAGATTCGTCAGTCCCGGTGCCTGCTTGGAAGCATCCAGCACCTTGTTGCAGAGCGCAGGATCATCCGCGCAGACGATCGTGCGGATATCGGCAACGTTGGCACGGTAGACGATATCGCCCGTTGTCAGCATATGGCTTGCAGGGATGGTCACTGCACCGATCTTGTGCAGTGCGACGATGATGTACCAGTACTCAAAATGCCGCTTGAGCATGAGCATCACGCGGTCGCCCTTGCGGACACCCTGCTTGACCAGATAGTGTGCTGTCTGCGAGGACAGGGCGCTGATTTCCCCAAAAGTCAGTGTGCGTTCGTTCCCTTCATCATCGCACCAGACAACGGCACGCTTGTCCGGTTCTTCTGCCGCGATGGCATCCACAACATCATAGCCGAAATTGAAATTGTCCGGATAGTCCAGGGAAAAGCCCGTGATCTGACCGTTTTCATCAAATTCTGCCCGGCTGAATTTTTTGTACAGTGCTTCCATTTGCGGAATCCTCCTTGTCGCTGTTGGCGCCGTCACTTCACTTGTTCAAAGCGTCAAAGCGGCTGAATTGTCGTATTCCCCCCGGTTCCGGGGGGAATGGGTTGTATGGGGTTATGCGTTTTCTTCTGTAAAGACACCGAACTTGCGGAAACGCTGGTATCTCTGCTCAAGCAGCTGCTCCTCGGAGAGTGCGCAGAGATTGTCAAGCTCGCGTACGAGTGTTGCCTTGAGGCTCTTGCACATCTTGGAGAAGTTGTCGAAATCCTCAGGAATGATCTCTTCGGCAACGCCGAATTCCTTCATATCCTCTGCAGTGATGTGCAGGCACTCCGCAGCGTCTGCCACCTTGCCGGAATCCTTCCAGAGGATGCTTGCGCAGCCCTCGGGGGAGATGACGGAGTAGACAGCGTTTTCAAGGATGAGCACTTTGTCGGCAGAAGCCAGTGCCAGTGCGCCGCCGCTGCCGCCTTCGCCGATGACAACGGAGATCACGGGGGTCTTCAGGCCCATCATTTCCATGATGTTCTCGGCGATCGCCTGTCCCTGACCGCGCTCCTCCGCGTCAGCACCGCAGTAAGCGCCCAGTGTGTCTACAAAGCAGATCACGGGACGGTGGAACTTCTCAGCCTGCTTCATCAGGCGCAGCGCCTTGCGGTAGCCCTCAGGCTTGGGGCTGCCGAAGTTACGGGCAATACGGCTCGGAAGATCGGTGCCCTTCTCCATTGCAATGAAGGTTACCGGACGCTTATTGATATAGGCAAGACCTGCCATGATGGCGAGATCCTCGCCGAAACGACGGTCACCGTGCAGCTCGATCGGGAACTCAAAGATCTCCTTGACATACGCACCGCCGGTGGGTCTGCCGTTCTGTCTGGCAGTTTTCAGCTTTTCGTAAGAATCCATCGCTACACGCCTCCTTATTTCTTGTGAATATGCAGGATCTCTGCAAGGGTATCACGCAGTTCATCTCTGGGGATGATGGCATCCACGAAGCCATGCTCCATCAGGAACTCTGCACTCTGGAAATTATCCGGCAGCTGGCTCTTGGTAGTCTGCTCAACGACTCTTCTGCCGGCAAAACCTACCAGTGCGCCCGGCTCTGCGAGGATGATATCACCCTGCATTGCAAAGCTTGCGGTAACACCGCCGGTGGTGGGATCGGTGAGGACGGCAACATAGAGCAGTCCTGCGTTGCTGTGGTTCTTGACAGCGCCGCTGACCTTTGCCATCTGCATGAGGGAGATGACACCCTCCTGCATTCTGGCACCGCCGGAAGCGGTGAAGCCGATGACGGGGAGCTTATGCTCTGTTGCATATTCGAACAGGCGTGTGATCTTTTCGCCCACAACGGAGCCCATGCTTGCCATCATGTAGCGGGGTTCCATGACAAATGTCGCATAGCGGATGCCTGCGATGGTCGCAATGCCGCAGACAACAGCCTCTTCCTCGCCGGTGGATTCCTGCGCCTTGTCCAGCTTCTGCTGGTAGCTCGGGAAATGCAGGAAATCGCGGCTCTTCAGGCCTGTGAACAGCTCATGGAAGCTGTTCTTGTCGGCAATCAGGGAGATGCGCTCTCTTGCAGCGATACGGAAATAATAGCCGCATGCCGTGCAGACATAGTTGTTTTCGTACAGCTTGTAGGCTGTTTCCTCGTGGCCGCACTTCTTGCAGGTGACATTCTGTGCCGGTGCGCCGGCGAGTTTTTCCTTGAGGAAATCCTTGATAAAGCTCATATTATGCCTCCGTATCCGGGGTCACCAGTGCAAAAGAGAATTCCGCAGAAACGGCGAGCTTGCCGTTGACGAATCCCTTACCCTTGGCGAAATGGAACGCGCCCTTGGATCTGGTGATCTCACATTCTGTTTCAAAGGTATCGCCGGGGCGGACGGGGTTTCTGAATTTTACCTTGTCCAGACCGGTAAAGAACGGTGTGCAGCCCTTGCTCTCAGCGGAGAGCAGGACGCAGGCGGACTGTGCGAGGATCTCGCACAGGATCACACCCGGAACGACGGGATTGCCCGGAAAATGTCCCTTGAGGAACCACTCGTCGCCTGTGATGTGCAGCTTGCCGTGTGCCTTGCCGTCAGTCTGCTCTGCTTCGTCGAGCAGGAGCATATTGTCGCGGTGGGGAAGGATCTGCATGATTTCTTCTCTCTGCATGGAAACTGCCTCCTTATGCCTTCTTGAATGCAACAACTGCATTGTGGCCGCCGAAGCCGAGGTTGGAGGACATGACGAGCTCCAGATCTGCCTTGACAGCGGTGTTGGGTGTATAATCCAGATCCAGCTCAGGATCGGGTTCTGCATAGTTAATGGTCGGAGGAACCAGACCCTCGTTCAGTGCGAGAACGGCTGCGATCGCCTCAACCGTACCGGTTGCGCCGAGCATATGGCCGGTCATGGACTTGGTGGAGCTGATGTGCAGCTTCTTTGCGTCCTCGCCGAATGCGCGCTTGAGTGCGTTGGTCTCGGTTGCATCGTTCAGGGGCGTGCTGGTGCCGTGTGCGTTGACATAGATCTTCTCTGCCGGAACGCCGCAGTCTGCATACGCATCGAGGAATGCCTTGGCAGTGTACTTTGCCTCCGGATCGGGAGCAGTGACATGGTGTGCATCGCAGGTGGAGCCGTAGCCGCATACCTCAGCGATGATGTTGGCACCTCTTGCAACTGCGTGGTCATAGTCCTCAAGGATCATAACGCCTGCGCCCTCAGCCATGATGAAGCCGTTTCTGCGCTTGTCGAAGGGCATGCATGCGTTGTCCTTATCGGATGCAGTGGACAGTGCCTGGCAGTTGCCGAAGCCTGCAACGGTGAGTTCATTGATGGCTGCCTCGGAGCCGCCGCAGAGCATTGCATCTGCATAGCCGTGCAGAATGGTGCGGTATGCTTCGCCGATGGCAGTTGCGCCGGTTGCGCATGCGGTGGAAACTGCGGTGCAGGGGCCGTTTGCGCCGTAGCGGATCGCGAGATTGCCGGCTGCGATGTTGTAGATCATCTTCGGAACGAAACGGGGAGAAACCTTTCTCGGACCCTTTTCGAGCAGATTCTGATGCTCATCGCAGAGTGTCTCGATACCGCCGATACCGGAGCCGAAGCATACGCCGAAGCGATCGCTCTGAACGTTGTCCTTCAGACCGCTCTGTTCCATTGCCTCGTCAGCGGCCGCCATGGCATACAGTGTGAACATATCAGTGTTCTTTACTGCAACCTTGCCGAAAATCGCAGCAGCATCGAAGTTCTTGACTTCGCCTGCAAGTGTCCACTTGGATTCGGACACATCAAATTTAGTAATGGTATCGATGCCGTTTTTGCCGGCGAACATGGCTTCCTTGAATTCAGAAACATTGTTGCCGATGGGAGTAACAGCACCCATACCTGTAATCACAACTCTTCTCATAAATCGTAATCCTCCTGTGGTCCTTTGGGTTACATTGCAATTCCGCCGTCGATGCGGATGATCTCACCTGTAATATAATCTGCGGCAGAGGAAGCAAGGAACAGTGCAAGTCCTGCAACCTCCTCAGGCTTGCCGAAGCGGTTCATCGGGATGGTCTTGAGCAGCTCTTCGTTATTCTGGAAGCTCGTTGTCATGGGAGTGGCAATGAAGCCGGGCGCGATGGCATTGCAGCATACGCCTCTGGCAGCCAGCTCCTTGGCAGTGGACTTTGTCAGACCGATGATACCTGCCTTGGAGGCGGAGTAGTTGGTCTGGCCTGCATTGCCGAAGAGTCCGGAAACGGAGCTGATGTTGATGATCTTGCCGGAACGCTTCTTCATCATCGGACGGTAGAAATTTTTGATCATGTAGAATGCACCCTTGAGATTGACATCAACCACGGCGTCAAAGTCTGCCTCGCTCATGCGGATCACCAGATTGTCTCTGGTAATGCCGGCATTGTTGACCAGAATATCCACGCCGCCGAAATCTGCAAGGATCTGCTTGCAGGTCTCTGCAACGGAAGCACTGTCGCCGACATTGCACTGATATGCCTTCACGGTCACGCCCAGTGCTGCGAGCTCGTCAACGACGGGCTGTACCTTTTCCGGAGCGCTGATATCCACGATCGCGATATCCGCGCCGTTTTCTGCATATTTCTTACAAATTTCTTTTCCAATGCCCTGTGAACCGCCTGTTACTACGGCAACTTTTCCTTTCAGCATTTTCTGTCAATCCTCTCTGTATATTATAATTGGGGGGTTATGCGTTCAAAGCATCCAGTGCAGCCTGCAGGCCTTCCATATTCTCCACGCAAAGGCATGTGCTCTCGGGAAGGATCTGGGAAACCAGCTTCTGCAGGGTGTTGCCTGCACCGCATTCAATAAAGGTGTCAAAGCCCTCAGCCGCCATATTGCGGATGAGCTGTGTCCACTTCACGGGGTTGTTGATCTGCTTGCACATCAGTGCCTTGGGGTCGCCCTCATACGGCTGTGCAGTGTAGTTTGCGTAAACCGGGATCTCCGGAAGCTTCACATCGAAGCCCTCCAGCTCCTTGCCGAACGGCTCCACAGCGGGAGTCATGTAGGGGGAGTGGAATGCACCGCTGACCGCCAGCGGAACGGCTCTGCCCTTGACTGCCTTGACATCGGTACTCAGTTCCTTGAGCTGTTCCTTATCACCGGAAACGACCAGCTGCATCGGGGAATTGTAGTTTACCGGATAGATCTTGTCATACTTGGATGCCAGCTCCTCCGCCTGTTCGCTCGGGATCCTGACGATCGCTGCCATGCCTGCGATCTCCGCATCGGAAGCGGCTGCCATGCATGCGCCGCGCTTTGCGGCAATGCGGAAGCCATCCTCTGCGGTGTATGCACCGCCGAACGCCAGTGCCGGGATCTCACCGAGGGAGAAGCCTGCCAGACCGTCCGGTGTGATACCGTTTTCCTTCAGCGCGATGGCTGCAGCGATATCCGCCAGATACAGGCAGGGCTGTGTGTTCTCGGTCTGCTTGAGTGCAGTACCGTCGCCGGTGAAGCACTGCTCGAGTGTGCCGGGGCGGATGCCCTCAGCGGCTTCATACAGCGCCTTGACCGCCGGAATGTTCTCATAAAAATCCTGGCCCATGCCCACATGCTGTGCGCCCTGACCGGAAAATACAAATGCTACTTTACCCATGCTGCTGCTCCTTTCAGACAAGCTTCTGCTTCCTGCATGATCTCAGTAATGATCTCAGCGCAGGTCTGCTCCTTGTTCACCATACCGGAGATCTGTCCTGCGAGAACGCTGCCGTTCTTGACATCGCCCTCCACAGCTGCCTTGCGCAGTGCGCCGGAGCCGAGCATTGCAACGGTTTCAGCCGTTGCCTCGGGAGCATATTCTTCCTTGATGAAGTTTCTGGTGAAGGAATTCTTGATGCCGCGGCAGGTATTGCCGCCGAAGCGTCTGCCGGTCACCTGTGTGGAGATGTCCTTTGCCTTCAGCACCATGTCCTTGTAGTTCTGATGAACGCCGCACTCCTTTGCAACGAGGAAGCGGGTGCCCATCTGCACGCCGCATGCACCGAGCATGAGGGAGGCTGCGATGCCTCTGCCGTCCGCGATGCCGCCGGCTGCCAGAACGGGAATGCTCACTGCATCCACGACCTGGGGAACCAGAGCCATCGTGGTCAGCTCACCGATATGACCGCCGGACTCCTGTCCCTCTGCGATCACGGCGGAAGCGCCTGCCTTCTCGGCCTGCTTTGCCATGGAGGCGGAAGCAACGACCGGGATCACCTTGATGCCTGCTTCATTCCACATGGGAATGTACTTTGCTGCGCTGCCGGCACCGGTCGTGACAACAGCGGGCTTTTCTTCTGCACAAACCTGTGCGCACTCGTCCGCGAACGGACTCATCAGCATTATATTCACGCCAAAGGGCTTATCTGTCAGCTCTTTCGCGATGTTAATCTGTTCTCTTAAGTATTCTGCGTTTGCATTCATAGCGGAGATGATACCAAGACCGCCGGCATTGGAAACCGCTGCGGCAAGCTTGCCGTCAGCGATCCATGCCATGCCGCCCTGAAATACAGGGTACTGAATGCCGAGAATTTCACAAATCGGCGACTGCATCATAGCTTACGCCTCAGCCTGCAGCTTCTCTACTTCTTCAGCGAGCTTGCCAACGGTGTCCAGCTCAGGTCTCATCTCGAGAGTGATACCGAACTCATCTTCCAGGTCCATTGCCATCTCGGTCATATCCAGGGAATCGATACCCAGATCAGTGAACTTGGTGTCAGCGGTGATCTCAGAAGCGTCTGTGTCTGTGGACTCTGCCAGCATTTCGATAATTTTTTCCTGTACCATTGTTTTTACTCCTTTTTTATGATATAATAATCTATACTCAGCGCTGCCGCAAGGCAGCGAAGGTACCATAACGGATGGGTGAATTCTGCGCGCTTATTACCATTCGATGAGGCATGCTGCATCTGCAAGGCCGCCGCCGAATGCGCAGAGGACGATCTTGTCGCCGCGGTTCAGCTTGCCGTTCTTTGCCAGCTCATCGAGTGCGATCGCTACGGAAGCACTGGAGGTGTTGCCGTACTTTTCGATGTTGCAGAACATCTTCTCTTCCGGCATGCGCAGTCTCTTTCTTGCGAAATCGACGATTCTCTTGTTTGCCTGGTGGGGGATGACATAAGCGATGTCGTCCATGGTCAGGCCATTGCGTTCCAGAAGTGCAGTCACATCCTCACAGAGGGAGGTTACTGCATACTGGAAGGTCTCCTGACCCTGCATATGGATGTAGGGGGTATCCTGCTCCGTCTTGAAGAACGGAGAGCAGCCGATGCCGTGCGGGATCTTGATGACATCATCGCCGCCCTTTACATTGTAAATCGCATCGATATACCCCTCACCGCGCTCCAGCACGGCAGCGCCGGCGCCGTCACCGAAGATCACGCAGGTGCCGCGGTCGTTCCAGTCGAGGATGCCGCTCATGCGCTCGCAGCCGACAACCAGGATCTTTTTATAGCTGCGCAGTGCAAAATAAGCAGCAGCGGTCTCCAGCAGGAAGAGGAATGCAGAGCATGCTGCGTTGATTTCCAGTGCCGGGCAGGTTGCACCGATCTTATTCTGGATCATGCATGCCATGGAAGGGGAAACGGTCTCGCCGCTGACGGTTGCCGCCAGAATGAGGTCGATATCCTCTGCCTTGCAGCCGCAGCTGTCCAGTGCAGCCTGTGCTGCCTTGGCACCCATGTCGGATGTGAATTCTGTTTCGGAAATACGGCGTTCCTTTACGCCTACTCGTTTGGAAATCCATTCATCGGATGTCTCTACGATCTGTGCCAGATCGTCGTTGGTGACTACCTTTTCCGGCACATACATGCCGGTTCCGATTACTCTAAAGCTCATAAATCCTGCCTCCGTCTGTTTTCTCTTTGGCGCTGGGAACCTTGCAGATAAACATCACAGATCCCCGAAAAAAGCGCATCCGAAAAGGTTAGTAACCATTTATCCCCACTTTGTTACAAAAATAACTAACAAATAATCGAAAAATACAAGCTGGCTTTTTGTGCGTTTTACCGGGTGCAGGATCTGTAACATTCCGGACAGAAAGCGGCACTAACATTGATAGAAAGCGAAGGTGAATTCATGAAGCGTGAATTTGAAGCCTTATATGAGGAATACTTTCCCCGAATATATGCCTTTCTGTTCAAACTGACAGAGCAGCGTGACCTGGCCGAGGAGCTGGCGCAGGAGACATTCTATCAGGCGTTTGTCTCATTCCGCCGATTCCGGGGTGATTGTGACGTATTTACTTGGCTGGCATCGATCGCCAAGCATACATATTATAGATATCTGCGTAAGAACAAACATCTTGCCGATACGATCAGTACGGACCAGATCGCAGATATGTGCTATGGTTTTGACACAGAACGGCTGGAGGAAGCAGTGGAAAGGCGGCTGCTGTCGGAGAGTACAAGGAATGCACTGTCCTCGCTGCCGAAGAAATACCAGGATGTCATGATCCTGCGTGTGTATGCGGATATGAGCTACGCACAGATCGGCGCGGCACTGCATATCAGTGAGAATTCTGCAAGGGTAATTTATTACCGTGCCAAGAAAATGATGATGGAGGCGATTCAGAATGAACATGTCATGTAAAGTGGTAATGGATCTTGTTGAATTATATATGGAAGGCATTGTCAGTCAGGAAAGTGCGGAGAGCATCCGTGCGCATCTCAAGACCTGTCCGGAATGCCGCAGCTGCTACCGCAATTTTGATTCCGTGCGGAGAAAGCAGCTTCTGCAGGAGGTCCCTGCACCGCAGGCGGAGATCGCCGGCGCGGCGAACCGCTGCTATGTGCAGCTGTCCCGCAGAATGCGCAAGCACCATTACATGCGCATTGCCGGTGCGAGTGCTGCCATCGGAGCCGGTTCCATTATGCTGCTGGTCGGCATTATGCTGACCTGCAAGGGCAATGCCCTGCGCTGAAACCACGTTTGAAATTTCCCTATGATACAGCTGCCCTTCCGTTTTTCATGATGGAAGGGTGGTGCTTTTTTAGAGCCGAAAACCGCGCAGATCCGCCAATGTTAACTTTGGTTGACAAATTTCAAAGTGGAATTGGTAGACATTTCCGGCCGGATCTGCTATGATGGAGACAACAGAAAGGAGCTGGTACAATGGTATTTCACGAAAGACTCATGCAGCTGAGAAGGGAGCGCGGCTGGTCGCAGGAGCAGCTTGCCGAACAGCTCGGCGTCACAAGACAGACGGTTTCCAAGTGGGAGCTTGGCAGCACAACGCCGGAGATGCAGAAGCTCATTGATATGAGCGAGCTGTTCGGCATCAGCATCGATGCGTTGGTCGGGAACGAAGCATTCTCCCAGCCGCGGACGGAGACGGTGCAGGAGGATGTCCCAAAAAGCGATAAATGGCACTACGAATACCGCAGTGCGCGGACGCTCTTCGGACTGCCCCTCGTTCACATCAACATCGGACTCTTCCGCATTTACCGTGCGAAGGGCATTCTGGCGATCGGCAATCTTGCGTTAGGACTTGTTTCCCTCGGCGCGATGTCCGCAGGACTGATCTCCATAGGCGCGTTGGCGGCGGGTCTGTTTGCGATCGGAGCGCTTACGGCCGGCGGTGTTGCACTCGGCGCTATCGCTGCCGGAATTCTCGCGGTGGGCGGCGTTGCACTCGGCGTAGTCGCCTTCGGCGGTGTTGCAGCAGGTGCCTATGCCATCGGCGGCGCGGCGTTCGGTGCCTGTGTAGCGGCCGGAGATTTTGCGTGGGGCAGGATCGCCATCGGCAACCATGTCAGCGGCGAGATCGCCCTGAGTCATGTCGGCTGGGAATTCGCCGAATCCCAGATCCTGACATGCTATCCCCATACGCCGGAATGGCTGCTGGCGCTCCTGCGTGCGGTGGTGCAGAGCTTTTGAATTGAATAGTGCCTCCGGCGGATTCATATTGAGGCTCTGCCTCAAACTCCGCCAAAGGGACAGAGTCCCTTTGGAATCCCGTGACAAAAAGCCAGAAAACCATATGGTTTTCTGGCTTTTTGCTATAGGAGTCCAGAGGAATCACATTCCTCTGGTGGGGGTGTGGGGTGACTCCCCACAGGGTGGGGAGATGTCACAATGTGACAGAGGGGACGGGGCCCAGTTAGGGTCAAAGCCCCCACATGGTACATCGAAAGCACTTTTCATATTGCAAACCCTCCCGGAATGTGCTATAATATATAATAAGTATATTCTATGAAAGGAGGCGGCAGCTTGAAACGCCTGACGATCGGAATCCTTGCCCATGTTGACTCGGGCAAAACCACCCTCTCGGAGGGGCTGCTCTACCATTCCGGCGCGCTGCGCAAGCTCGGACGCGTGGATCACGGCGATGCATTTCTGGACACCCATGCGCTGGAACGCGACCGCGGCATTACGATCTTCTCGAAGCAGGCGCGCTTCCAGTATGAGGATCTCGAAGTGACCCTGCTCGACACCCCCGGCCACGTGGATTTCTCCGCGGAGATGGAGCGTACTCTGCAGGTGCTGGATTACGCCATCCTCGTTATCAGCGGCAGTGAGGGCGTCCAGAGCCATACCGAGACCCTCTGGAATCTCCTGCGCCACAGCGGCGTGCCGACCTTCCTGTTTGTCAATAAAATGGACCTTGCGCACGATGCGCCAGCCGTTCTCATGGAACAGCTGCACAGCCGTCTGGACACCGCGTGCATCGATTTTTCGCAGAAGGACGATGCGTTCTATGAAGCCCTCGGCGCCTGCAATGAGATCCTCATGGAGCAGGTGCTGGAATGCGGCGAAGCGCAGGATGCGGATATCGCCCATGCCGTCCTTGCAAGACAGGTCTTTCCGTGCCTTTTCGGCTCCGCACTGAAGATGGAGGGCGTTGCGGAATTCCTCGCGCTCCTGCAGAGGTACACACTGCCCCTGCCGGAGAACGACCGCTTTTCCGCGAAGGTCTACAAGATCACGGAGGATGAGCAGGGCAAGCGCCTGACGCATCTGAAGGTCTCGGGCGGTGTGCTGCGCGTCCGCGATATTCTGGAGGGAGCCGACCGCACCGGCGAGCGCTGGGAGGAGAAGATCAGCCAGATCCGGCTGTATTCCGGCGCGAAATTCCAGCCTGCGGATGAGGTGCATCCCGGCATGGTCTGTGCTGTGACCGGACTTTCCCACACCTATCCCGGTGAGGGACTCGGCGTGCAGGAGGATTCCGGCAGTCCCGTGCTGGAGCCGATCCTGCGGTATTCCGTCGTTCTGCCGCCGGAAATCGACAACCATACGGCACTTGCGGCGCTGCGCAGGCTCGAGGAGGAGGATCCCCAGCTCCATGTGTCCTACCAGAGCCAGATTCAGGAGATCCACGTCCTGCTCATGGGTGAGATCCAGCTTGCGGTGCTGCAGCATGTCCTGCGAGAGCGATTCGGCATTGAGGCGGAATTCGCCCCCGGCGGCGTTGCTTATAAGGAGACCATCACCGCGCCCGTCGAGGGCATGGGGCATTATGAGCCGCTGCGGCATTATGCCGAAGTGCGGCTCCTGCTGGAACCCGGTGCGCCGGGCAGCGGCCTGCGGTTTTCGTCCGCCTGCCGCGAGGATGCTCTTGACCGGAACTGGCAGCGCCTGATCATGACGCATTTGCAGGAGAAACAGCACATCGGTGTGCTGACGGGTGCGCCCATTACAGATATGAAGATCACGCTCCTTGCCGGACGTGCGCATAAAAAACATACCGAGGGCGGCGATTTCCGGCAGGCGACCTACCGCGCCGTGCGGCAGGGTCTCATGCAGGCGGAAAGCGTCCTGCTCGAGCCATGGTATGCTTTCCGGCTGGAGGTCCCCTCCGAATGCATCGGCAGAGCCATCACTGACCTGCAGCTCTGCGGCGGAAGCTTCGATGCGCCGGAGACCTTCGGCGAGCTGTCCGTTCTGAAGGGGAGGGCGCCGGCGGCGTACCTCATGACCTACCGTACGGCTCTGATGGAATACACAAGGGGCAGGGGACGGCTGTCCTGTACACCGGCGGGCTATGCGCCATGCGCTGATGCGGAGAAGGTCATTGAACGCTGCGCCTATAATCCGGAGGCGGATCCGGACAATTCCCCCGATTCTGTTTTCTGTTCCCATGGTGCCGGCGTTCTGGTGAAATGGGACGAGGTCGCACCGCAGATGCATACCGAAAGCCCCCTGCGCCAGCGCGAGACGGTTTATACTGCGCCTTCCAGACCCGTGCACATTGCCTATACCGGCACCGCTGCGCAGGATGAGGAACTGATGAAGATCTTCGAGCAGACCTACGGCGCGATCCAGCGCGAGGAACGCCATGCCCTGCATACCGAGAAGCATGTGCCTCCGCCGAAGCCCCATAAGGCAAAACCCCTGCCCACGGGTCCCGAGTACCTGCTGGTGGACGGCTACAATATCATCTTTGCATGGGATGAACTGAAGAAGATCGCGCAGCACAGCCTTGACAACGCGCGCGACCGGCTGGTGCAGATCCTCAGCAATTACCAGGGCTTCCGGAACAACGAGATCATCGTCGTGTTCGATGCCTACAAGGTCAAGGGAAACCGCGGCAGCGTCGAGAAGCTCCATAATATCAGCATCGTCTATACGAAGGAAGCGGAGACCGCCGATACCTATATCGAGCGCATCTCTCATGAGCTGACAAAGCACCATCGTGTGCGCGTGGCGACCTCGGACGGCCTCGAGCAGATCATCATTCTCGGCAACGGCGCGTTCCGCGTCTCCGCGGAGGAGCTGCGCCGCGAGATCGAAGCGACGGAACGCCAGATCCGTGAACAGATCGGGCGAAAACTCCCTCCGACACGTTCCTGAAGTTTCAGGATGGGAACGCGCTGCATCCCTCCGGCACGTTCATAAATTCATGAACGCCAAACGATATTTGGACACAATTTTTCAATACGTTTTCGCATGGATTGGGATGGAACCCCCGTTTTCTTTGTACATTTTGACGAAAAGAACCCCGTTTGAAACGTTTTCGAATTCAAAAACGTAAAAAGTTGTTCACAATTTGTTTTTTTTACGGAAAACTATTGACAATTTTTTGGACATATGCTATACTAACATTGTAAGGAGAACACCGGAACGGAACATCCAAATAGAGTGTGATCCAATTACGGGGGATGGGTAAACCATTCCGAAACAAAAATATATTATTTATAAGGAGGTTTTCGTTATGAAAACAAACAAGGTTAAGGGCTTTACTCTCGTTGAGCTGATCGTTGTAATCGCAATCATTGGTGTACTGGCAGCTATTCTGGTACCGTCCATGTTGGGCTATGTAAAGAAGTCCAAGGTTTCTGCTATGAACTCCAATGCTAAGTCCCTGTTCGACGCAGTTGCTACTTCTCTGGTAGAGCTGGACTCCGAGGGCAAGACACTGTCCACTTACAATGGCACTCACACCTACGGTGATGCTTCTGATCTGGATGACAAGATCGTTAACTTCTTTGACAGCGTAACTGATAACAAGTACACCTTCATGTACATCGTTGCAGACGGCGCTGTAACTGCTGCTTATGCATCTGACGGCACCTACAAGGGCGGTTATCCGACAGGTTCTACCACTGATAACTACAGCTCCTTCACAGTATCCATGGCTCAGTAAGTTTATTACTAACTTGATGCAAAAGCCTTCCCGAATCGGGGAGGCTTTCGCTGTTTCTTTTTGGAGGATGTATGGGTAAAAAACTAAAGGACTTCTGCCTGACGCGGCAGCACGGTGCGGCGGAATGGATCGTACTGCTGCTGTATATTGCCGGCGTGATCGCTGTTTCCTGCTTCCACGAGCCGTGGTTCGACGAAGCACAGGCATGGCAGATCGCGAGATGCTCATCGTGGTATGAGCTGCTGTTCGTCATGCCGCATTATGAGGGACACCCCCAGCTCTGGCATCTGATGCTTGCGCCCTTTGCAAAGCTGGGCGCACCGTTTGAGCCGACACTTGCGGCGATTAATCTGACGCTCTGCGCGGCGGCGGTGGCGCTGCTTCTCTGGAAATCACCGTTCCCGAAGGTGGTGCGGTGCATTCTGCCGTTCACCTACTTTTTCTTCTACCAGTTCGGCGTGGTTGCAAGACCCTACTGCATTATGATGCTGGCGTTCTTCTTAGCGGCGATGACCTATCGTGACCGTAATGAAAAGCCGGTGCGCTATATCCTGTCGCTCTGCCTGCTCTGCACGGCATCCGCCTATGGCATTCTGTTTGCCGGCGGCCTGTGCATGGTCTGGGTGCTCGAGATCCTGCAGGAATACATGAAGTCCCGCGAGTGGGGCAAGGTGTTCCGCGACCGGAGACCCTATGCACTGCTGGGCATCCTGATCCTGGCGCTCTTCTTTGGCCTGAGTATCCTTCCGGCAAAGGACTGCTACTATCCCGGCTACGATATGGCATTCATCGAACGTTTTGAGAAGCTGCACTTCCTGCTGGTCGTGCCCTGTGACAGTGTGTTCGGCTGCTATCTTGACATTGATGTGATCAAGGAAACGCCGGCGGGCTTGTATACGACCTATATCGGCGGTGCCTTGATCTGGGCGTTCATGCTCGTGCTTGCGAAGAAAAACCGCAAGCTCCTGACATTTCTGGTGCCGTACCTGCTGTATCTGGGCTTTTCGATCATGAAGTATTTCTCCGTGCATCACATCGGCAGCGGAACGCTGTTCTTTGTGTTCTTCTTCTGGATCATGCTGGGGGATAAGGAGGAATTCCATGCGCCGGAGATCTTCGGCAAGATCTACAGCAAGCTGGACACTGCGCTTGTCCGCGCGATGGTTCCGCTGACCGGACTTGCGCTGCTCTGTGCGCCGGTGGTATATTCCATTGGCAGCTCGGTGACGGATGTGAAGAATTACTATGGCCCGCGTCAGATCGTGGAATTCATCAAGGAGAACGACCTCGAGGAAGCAAAGCTGTTATGCACCTGGACCTATTTCTTTGAGGATGAACAATTCTTCGATGTGACACGGATTCCCAGCAACTATCCGGAGCTTGCCGGACATTATCCCGATTCCTGCGGTCTTGCGGTGACAACGCTGCCGTATTTTGACGAGAACATCTTCATGAACTTCAACGTTTCCTATCCCGAAAAGGGCTTCATCACGCATAAAGTGATAGATGAGGAAGAGGAATTCGCCCTCTGGAGGGAGAAGGGACTGCCCGACTTCATCTTCGGCTACTGTCCGATCGATGTGATTTACGATGAACAGATGCTGGACGGTGTCCAGTACGTTCCGGTTGAAGTGTTCGAGCACGGCAATATCTGGAAGCTCTCGCAGCTGGACATTACCACCACGGTCTACATCCGCGAGGATCTCCTCGGCAAGTATCCCGGCATTACCCGATATGAATACTGATGCTGCTTGCAGCAGAAAACACCTCCGGTTCCGGAGGTGTTTTTGTTTGTGCGGACGGATAGATCCCCCTCCGATTACCAAACTCGACAAAATCGATACCAAACTCGACAAATTTCTTGACAAGGGGACGGCGTACTGTTATCATAAGGGTAAAGGCAATCAGCCCACGTCCCCGCGCGAAGCGATGTTGATACCTGTGCAAAGTGCATAAAAATCAAAACCAAATTTCTACGTTCTTTGCAAAAAAAGTATTTACATTGATTGCTTAGCGTGGTATAATATGGTAAAGGGCAGTTGCCTTTGGAAGTAACGACCGAAGAAATATGACCGTGAGTGAAGGGAAATGCTCCGACGCATCCCTCATTCTCGCCAACTTATCTTAAGGAGGAATTTCTATGACTAAAATGAAACGAATCACAGCAGCAATTCTCTGTGCGATCCTTTGTACTGTATCACTTTGCGCAGCGTTGATTTATGCGGAAGCGGATGACACCTCCAAGTTTTCAGTGAAACTTCTGACATTTTATCAAAATGGCGGCGTTGAAGCAAAAGTTTACATCTACTATGAGGATACGGTTGACTTTGAAGTGATAGAAGCAGAAGCGGCTGCTTATGCAGAATCAAAAATAGAAGAACTCAAGGCAGAGGATAACTATACTGACGAAGAACTCCAAGCTAAGTATGAAAGTTCGTATTCATTTAAGTATGAGCGTCTCAAGGCGGATGCTTATAGTGCGTTAGGAGGATCGCTAAGAGATGCACTTGGATTAGAAGTCTCGGCATATCCCTCCTCCGTTGCGCCGTATATCATGGGCAATTACACTTATGAACAGGCTCTTGCCATTGCCGCAAGCGACCTCGTGCTGGCACTCACACGCGAAACTGAGATTGAAGAAGGCTTGCGTGAATCCGAAGAACCCATCGACTACGGGACATGGCCATGGACAGATGCCCCGATCGAAACAAATACAGAAGAATCTAACTACGACGAACCCACCTCCGAACCTTCCACCGACCCCACCGAGCCGACCGACCCCACCGAGCCTCCCACCGACGCGCCCGACCTGCTGGTTGGCGACGTTGACGAGGACGGTCTGATCACAGCGACGGACGCATCCAACATCCTGATCCTCGCTGCGGAGATGGGTCTCGGCTACGAGCCGACCTTCGAAGAGCTGTACGCCGCCGACTACAACGCCGACGGTAACGCGGACGCAACGGATGCTTCTCTGATTCTGATTTATGCGGCGGAGGAAGGCGTGAAGTGATGGATGTCGGCTCCGAATCACACACATAGAAACACCTCCCTCGGAACGGCTCTGGGGGAGGTGTTTTGTGCGCAAAAAACCGCCATTCCTCCGGACGGAAGAATGGCGGTTTGCAGTTGGTGGAGCATACGGGGTTCGAACCCGTGACCTCCACACTGCCAGTGGGCTAAAATGCTTTTTGCGTCCTTTTGTATGATTGCATTTTGTCCGGAAATAAGCCATTTATCTTTCATGCGCTGTTACAGCTTCATGTGGTTTCGAGTGGCAATAGTGCCCTCATAGTGTCCTCAAAATGCCCTTGAAAAATGATAGCTGGAGCTGTCCAGCTCCGGACTGTCATAAGCATAAAAGTACTTAGAAATACCAAGTATTTTTTCGAACTTGAGAAAACTTGAGTTTTATTGAGTGCCGTTCTGCACATCGGCTGAAAACTCAGCCAATATGAAAGCCGAAAATCCGGCTATGACTCAAGGCGCAAAATTACGCTGTACAGATACCGCCGTGCGCCCTCCAGAATGCGTTATAAGGGGCTTGTCTTTTCATGGCATAGTTTGCAATGTAAGCCCTCAAAACGCCATACAGATGAATCTGAACGCTCTCAGAGAGTGTAAACGAATAGAGAGGAGCCGTTCAAGAATAGATTTTATATGAGGAGTTTGAGGAATTAAAAGATGTAATAAAAAACAGAGCAGGATTGCATTACCTTCTCCGCTTTGTTATTTCTCCTCTCTAAAAGGAGCTCTGCTTAACAGTCCGTCAATATGTTCGAATAAGTCTGATTTTATGGGGTTCCCCATTGGACTAAGTAAAAAGTCTATGCCCTCTCTTCGAGCTTGTTTTGCAGCTGGCACAAAATCACTGTCTCCTGATACAAGAATTATTTGATCAACTTGTTTTTTAAAAGCAAGGGAAGAAATATCAACACCAATGCGCATATCAACGCCTTTTTGTTCAAGGTTCATTGTAATATCTTTCTCGGTTAAATCTTTAATATTTAAGGTGCCGTTTAACAATTTCTTAAAGGCTTCATGTTTCAAATTGTATACGATCTGTTCTTCACTTAATCTCCCCATTCTAAGGGCGACTTTCCTGAGCTTTTTCAACTCGTTATAAAAATCTATAGTCCATTTATATTCATCAGTGTTCTTTAAACTAAACGACTTTTTGGTTATAGGATTATATACGCTTTTGTCCGTCGGTGGGCAATCATAATAAAAGATTCGGTATAACTGCCTGTTTTCATTCTTATCTAAGAGCAAATGCAGACAATATTCAAACAGTTCTTTGGCACGATCAGCAGGATCTTTTGCCCCAGTGTAATAAAACGCTCTTTTCCTATAAAAAGCTCCATCAACAAGTATCGCTGTCATCGTATCGCGTTTTCGATTTTCGGAATATCTTTTTTCGTCCATAATATACTCCCCTTTGTCAAACAAAAAGCTCTTAGTCTCGTAAAGCCCCGTATGGTGGGGAAACTACTGCTAAGAGCTCACTATCATATTCATTGTAATCAACTGACTACACTTTAATTATATTCTATTTTCTCTAAAAAATCCATTTGCATTTTGCACAAACTTTATTTGTTCTTTTTGTGCGTTTTTATATTTTGATATATTCTCTTGTATCTTTTTATATGTTTTGCTCCTCTCACTCCTCCACATACTCCAGTATGTCACCCGGTTGGCAGTTCAGAAGCTAAACCCGGTGTTTTAGAGGGAGATGGTTGTATGTGTTCTCTATCCCTCCATAATGTTTCAGAAAAATTCGCTCTATTTCTTCTAATTCGTGCTTGGTGATTTCAGAGTTAATTTTTGCAAGAATTTCGCATCTGAAAACAGCCCCATTTAGAACCGCATATTCTATTTTTGGATTTAAAAACCCGCTGTGCCCCTCTCTGATGGTAATGCTCATATATGATTGATGTTGCTTTACTCGTGAACGAAGATGCATAGTTGATCAGATGTAACGCTTCCCATTCTGATCTACAAGGGCATACACAGCTGCTCCATCGTACTCCGGAATACCAGAGATTTGATATAAGCTCTTTTTCATATCCTGTCCCTCTCACAGTTAGTTGCCTGATTTCATCTTCTCGTCAATCGCATCGTTGATATAGCCGTTAAGAGATTTACCAGCTGCATCCGCTGCAGCTTTGATTGTAGCCTTTTTCCCCTTTGGCACAACTAAAGCTATCCTTTCATAGGTTTTGTCATTGTACTTTCGTTTGCTCTCTGTCGATGTTTTGCCCATTGCATCGCACCCTCCTTTCGTTTTCAGAGCATTCCGCTCAATTACATTATACCACATTTTTGATACTTGTGCAAGTATGCAAAATGCACAAGCATACTTGCGTAAGTTTGTCTGTTCTGTCTATTGAAATACTTGTGTAAGTATGCTATAATATATATAGAAACCCGATAGCAGCCACCACCCAGAGCGAGAGGAAACCCCAGCAGCTCGGCGGAGCGAGAATCGGGAATACATAAAAGGAGGAACCCACCATGACAAATACCATTCGCCGTAAGGTCTGCCAGATCTGCAACCGCCTCGTCAAGAGGGGCTACATCAGAGCGTGCGCAATGGCTACCGCATGGAAGCTGATCCGCCTCCAGAGCGTGAGCACCAGAGTGACCGGCACAAGCTTTGACGGCAGACAGAACATTCTGGAACTGCTGGCAAAGTACCATCCGGAGCTGATCAATGTGCAGCTCGTCAGAGAACCGCAGAACCCCCACGACCGGAACGCCGTTGCTGTGGTCGCAGAGGTCAGGGGCAGAGTCAAGGCAAAGCTCGGTTATCTGTCGCAGGCGGTCGCTGCAGTGGTCGCTGCCATGATGGACAAAGGGCTGCAGGTCACAGGCAAGCAGCTCCGCATCACAGGCGGCTATGGCGCATTCGAGAGCTACGGTGCAAGGATCACCGTGACAATGTAAAAGCCCCTTGTGTATTCGCAGTACACAAAGGGCGACACCCTACCGGAGCACACTCCGCATCTTCAGGCGGAGCGTGCAGGTCGCCTTACCACTTGCGACCGGCAGGACTATATTACACGGCTATTATAGCACACCTGCTCCGGAATGTCAAGTAATTTTTGGATAAAGGAGCAAACATGAATCAATTTTCAATCAAACCGGAGCAGCAGAACCGCCGCTCCATTGTAAGGATTGCAAGCTGTTTAGGCTGTAAGGTAATGTACGGCGATGAAACCATGAAGGAAACAGGGCTTGTGGAGCTGATCAATGAAGGCACGCCCGAACAGAAGATATACATCCTGCTGAAGCCGGGAATGTCCGTAAGTGAACAGCGCCTTACCATTGCGCACGAGCTGGCACACCTGATTCTCGGGCATCTGCTGCCATGCTTCAACGGGAGCGGAGAACAGGCAGAGTTTGAAGCGGAGAGTCTGGCATTTATGCTGTATTCCTACATATACAACCCATTTTACCAACCGGAACCGAAAACCAACGATCCGCTCAGGGTTCCTGTAGCGGCTATGGAGGTACAAGCATGAGGGAAGGGGAGCTGTTCAGCTCCTCTTTTCCATCCGTACACAGCATTTTCTATCGATATTTAGCGATAAAACCGCATCTGTGTACGGTGTGCACGCTGATTTTGCTATTCTTTTCTATTTTTCATGTGTACCCACCCTCTGCGCTTCCCTCTATTTATTTTTTATAGTTGATAGGGAATATGCCGTACACACCGTACACAACAAGCTCAAAACGACTGTTTAGCGTCGTTTTTCCGTGTACGGCACTTTCGTTTTTTACCGTACACACCATCGTACACACCGTACACACTTAATAGTAACTCTGGTTGTAATTGGCTCGTATCTTATGGGGGAGCTGTCTGACTTTCAACGGCGCAGAAGAGCCATTCACTCTCTTTCTTAACATCGGGTAGCCCAATTTATCAAGCACCTTGCCGATCTGGCCGGCATTGTAACGCCGAAGAGCAGAATGAAGATCCATAAACGCTGTCACCGTCATATATTCCTGTTCAATGAGATAGCCGGTTTCTTCCGTTGACTGTTCTGCAAGAATATCAATCACCTCAGCTTCTCCCTTTAGGAATTTCTGGTGTTCCTCATTCCGTGCATTCAGTCCGCCCAGCTCCTCCCTGTTCAGTCGGAAACACGCTGCATAGCTGCTGCCGTTTGCGACAGCTGTTTCTACCAGATGGTTGACCTCCGCCCAGAGCTGCAGGCTGTCGAACGGCTTAACCAGTGTTTCGTAGTCGATCTGTACATCCGGACGCAGCGAAATGGTAGCAAATCGCCGATTTCCGGTTTCATCAATGAGAAATTGCATGTCGTTGGTTGTGCCGCAAAAGGAGGTCAGTCTTGCATACCGGAGAGCCGCCTTTCCATAAGGCAGGCGGTATTCATCGGTCGAATTGGTGAGGAATGCTTTCAGACTGTCGATGTCCTTTTTCATGGTCGAACCGATCTCTCCCAGCTCACAGATCCACTTGCTTGTACACTCGATCTGACTGTCCTTGTTTCGTGGATCGAATGTTCTGCCCTCTCCGAAGTAACGGGAATTGAGTGCCAGCTTCTCCAGAAATCGGGTCTTGCCGATTCCCTGCGCACCCTGAAAGATCAGCACAATATCCAGACTGAACGGATTCTCCATGCTGTTGTGCAGTCCGCAGATACACTGCATCAGCCACTTCCGGAGGATTGTCCGGCTCAAATGGTCGCTTTCCCCAATATGAAAGATCCTGTACAGCTCCTCAATACGGCTTCTGCCATCCCACTGTACGCTTTGGATTTTCTCAAGGATGGGATTGCACTTATTTCTGGTTGCAATGACATTCAGAAATTGCCCGATCTTGTCCATTGAACATTTCTTGAGTGCAAAGTGCAGTTCATCATAGATCAGTGCCGGAGCTGTTTCTTTCAGATGCTCCTGACTTTCTCCAGAAAACCCACTATACTCAACTGCGTGCGTAATGACATTGTACTGCACCTGAATTCCCTTTGCCTGCAGATAGCCGGTGAGGTTTGCAATCGTGAGTTCCCCCGTGCCGTCAGCATTATAGTCCGTTGGGGTTCCGGCGGGTTCGGGCTGCATTTCTGTCTGATCCGGCTTGTAATATGCAGCTTTTTTGGCAGCTTCTATTAACAGCTTCTTTGCTTCGTCAAGCCCCACCGCCTGCACAATATCGGAAATATCTCCCTTTTCTTTCAAGTTCGGATAGATACGCTCCGATGGAATCATGCGGACGCTTTCAGCGACGCTGTGCAAATGCTCCGCTGTAATTCTGCCGTGCTCCCTGCCTGCTTCGTCATTGTCCATCAGGATGACCGCTGTTTTCCCTTTGAAATAGGCATTCAGATCCGCACTCCAGCTTGTACGCCCTCCGGCACCATGCGGAGAACAGCTTGCATAATATCCCATCTTCTCAAGCGTTTCGACATCCTTTTCGCCCTCTGCAATCAGTACGGTTTTGCACTTATCAAGATTGTGAACATGATAGGGCGGAACTTTCATCCCGTTCAGCCCCTTGCTGAACACACCATTTTCACATCGTTCCCACACTGCTGTTTTTTTGCCGCTGCCCTTGTCATAGATCGTTTTCCGTGCAATCGGCTCACCCTCCGTATCGGTATAGATGTGCTCCCGAAGCCGGATCCATTTTGTATTCTGCGGTTTTTGCGGAAAGAAATCCGCTGATTTCAGCTTTGACGCCTGTACAATCGAAGCAAAATCACAGCGTTTCTTGCAGTCCACAAGAATTTTCCCGTCACTCTCTGCCAGATAGAGATGGGAATTTTTGCCGCATGACGGACAGTTAGCAGAATACTGGTTTTCGGTTACCTGCTTTACATTCTCAAAATGTGGGAGTATTTCTTGCAATGTCAAACTATCACCTCTTTCTATATAAGGAGCAAATCAGCAGAAAGTGGTACGCGAACGTACAGCCTTCATAGAAAGTTTACAGATTGTTTTCAATGTGCGCTTCAGCAGGCTGCAAAGCAAGCGCTGCACTGCGGATCCGGCTCTCAGATCTTCGCCGGAATCGGCTGAACGCCATGCTGTGAAGCTGCTTTGTTTATCTGCTCCGGAATCGTGGCATTATCAAAGAATGCCGCCATGCTGTCCGCATTTTATGATATAATAAGGACGGACATACTTTCGATTGATTCACGGGTATTGTTCACCAACGCTCACCGGCCCCAACCGGTGGGCGTTTTTCTTATGCCTGTTTCTGTGCACTCAGCTTGTCAATAATGCTGAGCAGCTCCTGCTTTTCCGGTTCGGGCAGTTCGGTTCTGAGGCGGCGCAGCACAGTATTTTCATGGATGTTCAGCACGGTGCCGATAGCCCACGCCGGAACCCGGTGCGCCTTCATAGCGGCTCTCACATCTTCATTCGCCTTTGTCATGATGATTCCTCCTAAATTTATTTTGTTGTGGTGGTTGACATTCTGTGTGATGTATGATATAATTACAACATATGTAAAATCACAACCACAACTTACAATTATTGTATCATACATTTTCAGAAATTGCAAGCGATAAAAATACAAAATACGAAATCATGTATGAAAGTGCTGTGATTGTATCAAAAGAATACAAAGGCGGTAATTTTATGAATTTAGGCGAACGATACAGAAAATTAAGAGCTTCCGTGAAAGATGAATCAGGGAACCCGATCAGCGTTAAAGACTTTGCGGCAAAGTGTGTGAAGCTGCAGGCCCCCCGCATCAGCGAACTTGAAAATAACAAGCGTGAAATGTCATTGACGGAACTGAAAGCCTACCATGAATATTTCAAGGTATCATTTGAGTATCTGATGGGGGAAACGGACGTGGAAACTGTGGACGATAAAGTGAAGGCTGCAATTGAAGTTACTGGGTTGAGTGAAATAGCAATAAGAAGGATAGTATGCATGAAAGAGATGAAAGTTGCGCCTGTTGAAAATCTTGAATACAGTGAGCCTATGATAGAAACACTTGACAGAATGCTAACTAACGATACATTTTTCAAAGTAATTTCAGGCTTATCGGTTTACAAATGTCAAACGCGGAATGTCGTAAAAGCACTGTTGGATGGCTCTTGTAAAAATCAAATAAATCAACTTAATACTCATGTAAAACTTGAGTTCTTTGAATGTGACGAAGAATTCAAGCATCTAATTTATTCTTTTCAACATCCAGCATACAAAAAAGCTATAAAGATCGCAAACACATTTTTATCAAGACGCCCCGATAAGGATAAAAATTTGATTACACCCATCACACAGCCCTCAGAACCCAGCAAAGATGCTACTGAATCGGAAATCGAAGAATATAACAAACGATATAGACAGTACATGGAAAATAAAAAGCAGTACTATATGGATATAGAAGAAATTCGTAGCATATTTGAGAAGGAGGCAGAAAACAATGGCAAATGTGACGGTACGCCGTAACAAATCCGGCGAAATCATCTCCTACCGCATCCGTGTTTCCAGAGGGTATGACACTGCCGGAAAACAGCTCCGCCCCTATGAAATGACATGGAAACCGGACAGGAAGCTCACGCCGAAACAGCTGGAAAAGGCTCTGAATGAACAGGTGGTTCTTTTCGAGGAGAAGTGCAGAAACGGCATGATCTCCGTCAACCATAACATGAAGTTTGCTGATTTCTGCCCGCAGTACCTCGAAATCAAAAAGGACGTGCTTGCCCCTCGCATCTGGGCGGACTACTCCCGCACGATCGACAAGCTGCTGATCCCCCTGCTCGGTCACATCAAGCTCACCGATCTGAAGCCGGCACATGTTCAGCAGTTCATCCAGTACCTGCAGGGAGATGTCCGGCAGAAGAAAGACGGCACACTCGACACGGACAACCCGAAGCTGTCACAGGCAACGATCCGCCGGAAGCTGACCGTCCTGCAGTCCATTCTGAAGCAGGCGGTCAAGCTCGATCTGATCCCATCCAATCCGGCGGACGCTTCACGGCTCACACTGCCGAAAACGGTGACCCCGAAAATAGAGATTTTCACCAAACAGCAGGCAAAAGTAATGCTCTCCAGTCTTGAGGGAGAACCGCTGCAGTTTCAGGTATTGATCCAGCTTGCCATTATGTCAGGGGCACGGCTCGGGGAATTGGTTGCGCTCAAGTTCTCGGATATTGATTTTCAGAACCACCGGATCACCATTGAACGGAGTGCATACAAGCTCAAGGGTCAGCCGATCGCCGTGAAGCCGCCAAAGGACAATGATGTCCGGACGATCACGGTCAATCCCTACTGCACCGATCTGATTCAGCTTCTGCAGGCAGAAAAGCAGGAAGAAGCAGAGCGGCTCGGTTCGGCTTGGCATGATGAGGGATGGATCTTCACGCAATGGGATGGTACAATTATGCATCCGCAAACACCCTCAAAGCAGTTCAGCGCATTCCTTGCCAAGAACGGCTTGCAACACCGCAAATTCCACGCTCTGCGCCATACCTCCGCCACACTGCTGTTATATGGCGGTATCAATGTACGGCAGGTGCAGGAGCGTCTGGGGCACGGAAATATGAAAACGACAACGATCTATCTGCATTGTGTTGCAGAAGCTGATCAGGAAGCAGCGAATACATTAAGCAACCTTCTCGTTACACAGAGCAGCAAGCAGATAACGGATCATGATTTGGAATTGAAAGCAGAATGAAAAATAGGGCTATCCAATGCCGGATAGCCCTGAATTTTTATCAATAGTGCCCTCATAGTGCCCTAACTCTTTTCGGATAACAAAACAGGACAATTCCGTTTTGCGGAAATTGTCCTATTTTACGTTATTTTAAATTGGTGGAGCATACGGGGTTCGAACCCGTGACCTCCACACTGCCAGTGTGGCGCGCTCCCAGCTGCGCTAATGCCCCGATACAAAAAATGCCTCATACCGAAGTATGAGGCTGTGGTTGGGGTGGAAGGATTTGAACCCTCGAATAACGGAGTCAGAGTCCGCTGCCTTACCGCTTGGCGACACCCCAGTGTCGAAGTGCTGTGCTCGGTTTCCCTCACAGCTTTTTTATTATACCACAAACGAGAACACTTGTCAACCCCTTTTTTCAAAAAAATAAAAAATTTTTTGAAGGCATGAAAATGTGCCGAAATACGGTGCGATCATGCAGAAGGGTTTCTCCCTTTATCGACGATTTTGCCACTTCTTTGCATTAAATCAAAATAAAAGTGTGCAAGTCTACAAAAATCGGGATTTTTTCAAAAAAGCCCCGATTTTTGGTTGACTTCTAACATTGGAGTGATATAATAAAATAGGCTATGTTTCCACGTTATTTGTAAGGACTCTGCTGTATTTGAGCCTTCACAAATGGCGGCGGAACGGCGTATCATGATAGCGGAATCGGAGGGAGATGTGCCGGTTCCTGAAAGGAGGAACATACAATGAGTGCTGCTGCAATTTGTGCAATCGTGATTTTCGTTGTTATGTTCATTTTGGTAATCACGGAGAAGATCGAAAAACATTATGTCACACTGGGGTGCGGACTGCTCACACTGGTGCTGGTATTCGGCGTATGCATGCGCGATTTCGGCGCCATGTGGGATACGGTGAATCTGGAGTCCATCGTTCATGCGGATTTCTGGATCGTCTCGCATGAGGAAACGACTGTGGATGACGCCATCACGGAGATCGTGGAGGGCGAGGCTGCGGCTGAGGAGGAAGAAGGCGGCGGTGTTGACTGGGCAACGATCCTGTTCCTCGGCGGCATGATGATCATGGTCGAGGGCATGGCGAGAGTCGGATTTTTCCGCTGGCTGTGTATGCAGATCGCGAAAATGGTGCACTATAAAACGATCCCCATTTTCCTTGCATTTATGACGATGTCGTTCTTCCTTGCGATGTTCATCGACAGTATTACGGTCATTCTGTTCCTGGCGGCGGTAACGGTGGAGCTTGCAAAAATGCTGCGCTTCAATCCGGTGCCGATGATCCTGTCCGAGATCTTCTGTGCAAACCTCGGCGGTTCCGCTACGATGTGCGGCGACCCGCCCAACATCATCATCGGCTCGAATCTTGGCTATTCTTTCATGGATTTCGTAATGAACACTGGTGTGATCGCACTGATCTCCTTTGTGTTCGTGGTGGCATATTTCTACCTGATCATGCGTAAGGAATTAGCAGGCGGCGCGGCGGATGCATCTGATTTTGCAAATCTTCCGTCCCCGAAGAGTGCGATCAAGGACATGAAGGGCTTCTGGATCAGCATCGTGATCTTTGTGCTGGCAGTTGCACTTCTGATTTCCCATTCTGCAACTGGCCTGACCGTTGCGTTCATCGGTGTTGTGATCGCAGTTCTGACGATCCTGACATCCCTGAAGCACATTCCGGAGATCATGAGCAAGGTGGACTATAAGACCCTGCTGTTCTTTACCGGACTGTTCGTCGTTGTCGGCGGTCTGGAGCGCACCGGCGTTCTGGTACTGATCGCGGATCTGATCAGCAAGATCTGCGGCGGCAATCCTTATCTGATGATCGCGATCATTATCTGGGTATCCGGTATCGCAAGTGCGTTCATCGATAATATCCCCTTCGCAGCAACCATGCTGCCCATCATCAAGACCCTGTCCGCAACGTCCGGCGTATCCCTTGAAACGCTTGCATGGTCCCTGGCAATGGGTACGGATATCGGCGGCAGTGCAACACCCATCGGCGCATCGGCAAATGTTGTCGGCACCTCCGTTGCCGCAAAGGCCGGTCATCCGATCAGCTGGGGTGAATACTGCAAGAAGCTTGCACCCATTACCCTTATCGTTCTGCTGATCAGCACGGTTTATATCTGTGCATTGTATTTATAATAAAAGAGAAAAATAACGGGAGGAAATGCATATGGAACAACAGTTGATCATTACCATCAGCCGTGAGTATGGCAGCGGCGGACACGACATCGGCAAGGCGCTTGCAGAGCGTCTGGGCATTTCGTTCTACGACAGAAATCTGCTGGACGAGATCGCCAACGAAAAGGAAATCAATGTCAACCACCTGAAGAAGTACGATGAGCGTCCCAAGCGTATGCTCATCCACAGAACCGTGCGCGGCATGTCCAATTCTCCGGAGGAGAATATCGCGAACATCCAGTTCGATTATATCCGCGAGAAGGCGAAGAGCGGCGAGTCCTTCGTGATCGTCGGCAGATGCGCGGAGGAAGTCCTCAAGGAATGCCACGGCCTGGTCAAGATCTTTGTGCTTGCGGATCTGGAAATGAAGGCGCAGCGTACCTGTGAAAAGCGCGGCGTGACACATTCCGTAGCGCTGAGTATCATGAAGCGTCACGATAGAAAGCGTAAGGCGTACCATAACTCCCACTGCGAAATGAAGTGGGGCGATTCCCGCGGCTATGACATGACCATCAATTCTTCCAAGCTCGGCGTGGAAAAGACCCTCGAGCTGCTGGTGGATTATGTAGAGATGCGCAAGGAACGGATGGCAAAATAATAAAGCGGAGGCACTCCATTGCAATGGGGTGCCTCTTTTTTGAAAAAAATCTTTCCATTTGCAGCATTTCGGAGGGGTGCGGGGTATGTATAGTAAAGGGAGGTGATCGAATGGGTCGAAACCGACCGGCACAGGTGCAGGCGGAGCAGATGATCCGGAAGTATTCGGATCTGGTCTACAGGGTCGCGTATTCCTACACACAGAACCGCAGCGATGCGGATGACGTGTTCCAGGAGACCTTTCTCCGCTATGTGCGTAAAAAGCCGAAATTTGCGTCGGACGAACACGAGAAGGCGTGGTTCATACGGGTGACCGTCAACTGTGCCAAGAAACAGATGACTTCCGCCTGGAAACGCCATACCGTTTCCCTTGAGGAACAGTGGCAGGGCATCCAGCCGGAGGAGATCGGACTGCAGAAGGCTTTGGCGGAGCTGCCGGGCAAATACCGTACCGTGATCTATCTGTACTACTATGAGGGGTACAGCACGGAGGAGATCGCCGGCATTCTGTCAAGAAAACCATCCACCATCCGGTCACAGCTCACACGAGCCCGTGACCAGCTGGAACGACTGCTGAAGGAGGAATGAACTATGATGAAGGAACAGTACAACGGCTTATATGCCAATATCCGTCCCGATGATGCACTCATCGAACAAACCATTGATGCCGCTTCAAACGTGAAGCCCCGTCCCGTGATCCGCTATACCGTCACTGCGGCAGCCTGTGCGGCGGTTGCACTCGGCAGTGTGCCGGTGCTGGCAGCCAATGTGCCGGCATTCTATGACGTGCTGCATAAGATCGCGCCGGAGACCGCGGAGAAATTCAGACCCGTACAGACTTTCTGCGAGGATCAGGGCATCCGCATGGAGGTCGGAGCGATGTATCTGAAGGGGAATACCGCACAGATCTATGTGACGCTGCAGGATCTTGAGGGCGACAGGCTGAACATGGATCTGGAACGTATGTATTCCCAGTATTTTCTTGATCCCAGTGAACGGATCGGATCCGGTTACACCTGCCGCATGGAATATACGGAATATGATCCGGAAACCCGTACGCTGACGTTTTTGATCGAACTGGAAACAGAATCCAAGTGCCTGCTGTCCGGAGAGAAGGCAATGTTCCATATTCAAAGGATCGTGGGAGACTTCATGGAATATGAAGGCATTCTGTCCGATGTGGATCTTGCGGAGCTTGCTCTGACGGATACTGTGTGGGAGGACGAGGCACTTCGGAACTACGGCTACGGCCTGAGCGGCAGCATGGCAAGCGCGGAAATGACGGAAGAAATGAAGAGAATGCTGGCGCCGACCATGGAGATCGCACTGCCGATGGAATCGACTGCACTGACGGCGATCGGTTATATTGATGGCAAGCTGCATATCCAGACTCGCTGCGAAGACCGCGAAATGCTGACAAATGCTGAGGTATGGCTTATGACTGCGGACGGAGAGAAGATCACCAGTGAGATCAGTGTATCCGGTGAGCTGACCTCCGACCTTGAGAAGGGCTATACGGATTATATCTTTGAAATCGAAGAAGAGCAGCTTCGTGAATGTCAATTGGGCGGTTATCTGTGCAAATACGGATCCGGTATCAACGGAATGTGGAGCGTTGATTTCACGCTTCCTGAAGAAGCGGAATAAACCATGATCCCCTGTGCAAAAGCGCAGGGGATCTCTCTATATTGTGGAAAAACAGTCGCCCATGCCAGTTGCATTGTGATACACTTCGGCTTTGGCAGGTTAGGAGTCGGAATTTGAGCAATAGAATGTTTGTGTTACGCGGGTGCACAGATTTCAGGATTCATTCTCATACGGACTCCACATCGCCTGCCAGCAGCGGTATGCAGCAAAGCAGATGCCTGCAGTCAGCAGGGTGCGTATTGTGATCGCAACGGGTTCGGTGAAAATTCCTATGACCGCATTGCTGACGGCGTGCAAGAGCATGGCGATGGGCAGCATCACTTTGGATTTGCCTGTATAGATGCCGTAGAAGATCAGTACGGTCAATGCGATGACGAATGCTGATCCTTCAATTACTGCCCAAAGATTGAACAAAAGGATATCCGGGGCAGCAGTGTACAAGCCGATGAGTCCAAGGCAGGAGAGTCCGGCACCGAATCCCTCATATGCACCATGTCCGATGCCGTAGGTCACGGCGTCCTTTCGGCTGTCATAGGAAGAAAGCAGAATAGATAACACCAGAAACTTCGCGCCCTCTTCAAGAATGCCATAGAGCAGACCCTGCTGAATATAATAAGCCAGCGGATCGTTGTGACTAAATCCGGAACGGATGGAAGCACCAATGAAAAAAACCGGAAGACAGACCGCAAAAGCAATCGCCGCAGGATAAAACCGTGCACCGGTTTTTTTGTGCCAGAAAAGAAGCAGCAGCAGTGGACTGAACAGTCTTGTCAGTCCTGCAAGAAGGCAGTTGATATCTGTCATGATCATCTCCATATTCTCCGTTTATCAAAATAACGATTTGCCGATCAAGCGGATTGCTTACTCTATACCAGATATTATAGCAAACCCGATTGAAAAAGTCAATCAGCTGAAAAGGAGGAGAGGAAACGACAGTTTTGCAGAAGCCTGTCTGAGTCAGGTGTACATCATAATTTGTGCGTTCGTTCCCGAATGCGCCGACCCCCTTGACAAGCGCTTCATAATATAGTATAATAGATGTGCAGGCAAGCCCTGCACCCTTATCAAGAGCGGCTGAGGAACAGGTCCTGTGAAGCCCGGCAACCTGTCCGGAACGGACAAGGTGCTAAATCCTGCGGTATTACCGAGAGATGAGGAATTTTAAGCAATTCACGGCGTTCGGTAAACGAATGCCGTTTTTTCTTTCCCATCATTGTCGATTGTACCAGAAAGATGATGAAAGCTGCGCCGCATCCGGCGCAAACCCGAACCAACAGGAGGTTTATGATGCAGAAGTTTTTATTCACATCCGAGTCCGTAACCGAGGGACATCCCGACAAGATCTGTGACCAGATCTCCGATGCCGTCCTCGACGCCATCCTCGAGCAGGATCCCATGGCAAGAGTTGCCTGTGAGACTGCCTGCACCACCGGTATGGTGCTGTGCATGGGTGAGATCACCACCAAGGCACGAGTGGATATCGCCAAGATCGCAAGAAAGGTCGTGATCGATATCGGCTACGACCGTGCAAAATTCGGCTTCGACGGCCACACCTGCAATGTCCTGACCGCCATCGATGAGCAGTCCCCCGATATTGCCATGGGCGTCAACGAGTCCTACGACAGCTCCGACTATGAGAAGGAGACCGGTGCCGGCGACCAGGGTCTGATGTTCGGCTATGCCTGCAACGAGACACCGGAGCTGATGCCGATGCCGATTTCTCTCGCGCACAAGCTCTCCCTTAAGCTCACGGAAGTCCGCAAGACCGGAACCCTCCGTTACCTGCGTCCCGACGGCAAGTCCCAGGTAACTGTAGAATATGACGAGAACGGCAAGCCCGTCCGCGTGGATGCGGTCGTTGTTTCCACACAGCATGCAGGGGATATCCCGATCGAGAAGATCCGCGATGACATCAAGGCGCTCGTGATCGACACCGTGATCCCCGCAGAGCTGATGGACGAGAACACCAAGATCTACATCAATCCCACCGGCCGTTTCGTGATCGGCGGTCCGCAGGGCGACAGCGGCCTGACCGGCAGAAAGATCATCGTTGATACCTACGGCGGCTATGCAAGACACGGCGGCGGTGCGTTCAGCGGTAAGGATCCGACGAAGGTGGACCGTTCCGCAGCGTATGCAGCAAGATATATCGCCAAGAACATCGTTGCAGCAGGCCTTGCAGACAAGTGCGAGATCCAGCTGGCGTATGCGATCGGCGTGGCACGTCCGGTTTCCGTTCTGGTGGAGACCTTCGGTACCGGCAAGGTTTCCGAGGAAGCACTTGCCAATGCCGTAAACAAGGTGTTTGATCTGCGTCCGCAGGGCATCATCGACATGCTCGACCTGCGCCGTCCGCAGTACAGACAGCTGGCAGCCTACGGCCACTTTGGCAGAGAGAATCTCAATGTTGTCTGGGAGAAGACCGACAAGGTCGATGCCATCAAGGCAGCACTGGCAGAATAACAAAGAAACCGCCCCGGTTTTTACGAACCGGGGCGGTTTTTGTTATATACGTTATATAGGAAGCTCAGGAATGAGCTTGACGAGGAATTTCATGATGTTGAGGGCGTCGGTAGTGTTGATATTGCCGTTCTGATCTACATCCGCATTTGCAGCCGCCTCTGTACTGAGAGTGCCAGCGCCCATGAGGGATTTGCTCAGGGCGATGACATCAAGAATCTCGACTTTTCCATTGCCGTCGATGTCGCCGTAGGTGGTTTCGGTTTCGGTGGGGGTGTAGTTGTAGTGGATGGTGGCAGCAAGAAGAGACTCATTACCTCCACTGATGGTGACTGCATTCCACTCTTCTTCGGTACTGGTGTAGTAGACATCGGTGAGGTTGTCACAGAAAATAAATGCACAATCACCAATGTTCGTCACACTAGAGGGAATAGTGACTGTAGTGAGGCCGTAACAATTCGCAAACACATCCTCATTGATGCTCGTCACACCATTAGGGATGGTAATGGAGTTAAGGTTAATGCAACTGCTAAAAGCCCTATTGCCGATATTTGTCACACTATTGGGGATGGTGACTGAGGTAAGATTAATGCAGCAATTAAAAGCCGAATCACCTATGCTTTTCACACTTTCGGGAATAATGTAGCTTTCATCATTTTTAATAGGATATTTAATCAGCGCAGTTTTGTCCTTATTGAACAGAACGCCGTTCTCGCTTGTATAATAAGAATTTTTCTCATCAACGATAATCTGTGTGAGCCCAATACATACGCCAAATGCATTATCATCGATATTTGTTACACTGGCAGGAATGGATATTTCTACAAGGCCATCGCATCCATGAAAAGCCCAATAACCGATACTTGTCACACTATTAGGGATAATAATTTTGGTGAGGTTATCACACTTGCAAAAGGCGTGGCTGCCGATATTTAATACGCCAGTGGGGATTTGGTATCCCTCTTCGGTTTTTCCGGCAGGATATACGATCAACGTAGTTTGATCTTTGTTAAATAGAATTCCGTTCTCGCTTGTATAAGAAGGATTACTCTTATCAACTACAAATTGTGTAAGCCCATCGCAATGTGCAAACGCTTCGACGCCAATACTTGTCACGCTGGCAGGTATAGTAATTTCAGTGAGACTGGTGCAGTAATAAAACGCATTGTTACCGATACTTGTCACACTGGTAGGAATAGTGATTTCAGCGAGACTTTCACAAAAATAAAATGCATTGTCGCCGATATTTGTCACACTATCAGGGATGGTGACTGAGGTAAGGCTTGTGCATCCATAAAACGTGGAATCCCCTATACTCGTTATATTACCAAGGTTGGTAACTGTAGTGAGACTAGTACACCAAGAAAACGCAGATTCACCGATACTAGTTATGTCTCCAAGGATGATAAGGGTAGTAAGACTGGAGCATTCCATAAACGCTTGATCGCCGATACTCATCATACCACCGAGGATGGTAACCGTGTTGAGGTTGGTGCACTGCAAAAACGCATCTTGACCAATGGTTGTCACGCTGGCAGGAATGGTGATTTCAGTAAGGTTAGTGCAATAACTAAATGCAAAAATACCGATATTCGTTATGCTATCTGGAATGGTGACTTTAGTGAGAGCAGTGCACTCATAAAATGCATGATCGCTGATACTCACAACACCATCGGAGATAATGACATCCGTGAGAGCAGTGCACTCATAAAATGCATGATCGCTGATACTCGTCACACTACCTGGAATGGTGATTTGAGTAAGACTGCTACAATACGCAAACACATAACTGCCAATACTTGTCACACCATCGGAAATGATGACATCAGCAAGGTTTTTACATTGAAAAAATGCAAAATCACCGATACTTGTCACACTGGAGGGAATGGTGACTGAGGTGAGACTGGTGCATTTGCTAAATGCTGAACTTTCAATGCTTGTCACCGGAACTCCATTAATTTCACTTGGAATTACGACTTTTGTTGCAGAATCATCACAAATTTCAATCACAATATGATCCCCATAATCCAGATAGGTCAGCATATCATAGGTGCCTTCGACGAATCCTCCTGCGCTTGCTGTCATACTCATTGACCCCGCAATCTCCGGCATTCCCGCTGCCGTCCCCATCATCATGGCACAAACTAATATTCCAATCACAATTCTGCGCGTTTTTTTCATAAGCTTCACCCTTTCAACGTTTCCACAATGTTGTGGATTTCTTATATCAATTATACCAAAAAAACAAAAAAATACAAGCATTTTTTCATATAATCGCTAAATCTTCATAGGGCTGCACAAAAAACGCACTTTAAATCTGTGTGGTTTGACCGGAATGCTGGCGCACCAGTATCTTTTCCTGCAAAAATGAAAAAAACTCTTCCATTCTGCGAGAAAATGTGGTATAATAAGAATGTATATGCTTCAGCGAACATCATTTTGCGCCGGACGCTACGTCCGACGGGAGATTCTGACCGAAGAAAGAAACGGAGTGCTATGTTATGAGTAAGCAGAAAACAAAGAAGAAACCGCAGCAGAACCGCCGCAGAGAAGACGGCGGCAAGCGCGCATTCGATATCATCCTGTCCCTGATGCTTGCGGGCGGTGTCGGCTATTTTGTGTACGATGCGGTCCGCCAGAGCGGCAAGATCGACCAGACGACGACCTACACCACCCAGCAGACCACGGAGGATACGACCGAGTCGGAAACTGTGGAAGAGGGCAAGGTCATCTTCACCAACCAGGAGTTCCAGAACACCGATATCCATACCGGCAGCCTGATCCTGGTCAACAACAGCACGGAGTACAAAGACGATGACAGCGATATCGTCAGCCTGTACGAGGTGAAGCTCGCGGCTGAGTGCCACAGCTTTTCCGTCCGTGACGGCGAGCTGATGGTGCGGCAGGAAACTGCGGACAAGCTCATCGAAATGTTCGACGCCTTCTACCTCCAGACCTTTGATGATAACATCATCGTGCAGAGCGGCTACCGCTCCAGAGAACGCCAGCAGGAGCTGTACGATGCGGATCTTGCGGCAAACGGCACCACGACCTCCACACTCGTGGCAAAGCCCGGCTTCAGCGAGCATCAGACCGGCTACAGCGTCGATCTGAGTCTTGTGGGTGACGTGGATTATGACGGCAGCGGCATCTATTCCTGGATCAATGAGCATTGCTATAAGTTCGGCTTCGTCCTCCGCTATCCGGAGAACAAGACGGCGATCACCGAGATCCAGTACGAGCCGTGGCATTATCGCTATGTCGGCGCCCCCCATGCCTATTATATGACCCAGAATGGCCTGTGCCTTGAGGAATACATGATCCTGCTCAAGGACTATACCTACGAGGGCGAACATCTGTATATCCAGGATTACGACGGCAGATCCTACGAGCTGTACTATGTGCCGGTGGATACCTCCTTTGATTCCACGATGGTTCCCGTTCCGGCAGAGCTGGAATATACCGTGCAGGGCAATAACGCCGATGGCTTCATTGTCACTGTGGATACCGGTCTGACTGTGGAGCTTACCTCCGATCCGGCAGAATCCGCGACAGAAGCTCCCACGGAGGCGGTAACTGCGGAATCTGTTGAGTGATTGTGCATACTGCACAATTGAGGAGGCGCTTTTGTAACGTGGATGTACAAAAACAGGAAAAATCTTGCTATTTGTTTCGGAATGTGCTATAATGGATAGGTAACGATGAGAATCGGATCATTTGGGTATTATTGAACATAGAAAGTCGGTGATCAACGTGATATGTCCGAATTGTAAGGAAGAAATAGTGGATAGCAAGCTTGCGTTCTGCGTGATGTGCGGATTCAAGCTGAAGGGTGGCGCAAAGACCCCCGGATTTTTCACAAAGTCCCCGGAAACAGGCGTTTCCAAGGCGGATGAATATGCTGCCAAGACCAGAAAAGCAGCGCAGAAAACTGAAGCGGAGATGCCCGTGAAGCCCGCTCCTCCGGAGCCGGCACCGGTTCCGCAGCAGGCGGCTCCTGCACCGCAGGAACCCATACCGCCGCAGGCGGCTCCCCAGCAGGGCATGCCGCAGATGCAGGGTATGATGCCCCAGCAGGGCATGCCGCAGATGCAGGGCATGATGCCCCAGCAGGGTATGCCGCAGATGCAGGGTATGATGCCCCAGCAGGGAATACCGCAGATGCAGGGTATGATGCCCCAGCAGGGCATGCCGCAGATGCAGGGTATGATGCCCCAGCAGGGCATGCCGCAGATGCAGGGCATGATGCCCCAGCAGGGAATGCCCCAGATGCAGGGTATGGTACCGCCGCAGGAGGGCATGGATCCCCAGCAGAATCCCATGCAGCCCCAGATGATGGGCATGCAGCCGCAGATGATGGGCATGCAGCCCATGATGGGTATGCCGCAGTTTATGGGATACGATCCGAACGGCACCCCGATCTATGTACAGATGATGCCCCAGATGGTGGGCTATGATGCGTACGGAAATCCCATGTATACAATGGTTCCGATGCAGTCCTATGGTATGCCGCAGATGCAGGGAATGATGCCCCAGCAGGGTATGCCGCAGATGCAGGGTATGATGCCCCAGCAGGGCATGCCGCAGATGCAGGGAATGATGCCCCAGCAGGGTATGCCCCAGATGCAGGGCGTGATGCCCCAGCAGGCTCCGGTGCAGACTGCACCGCCTCCGGCAGCGCCCGTTCAGGAGATACCGCAGACTCCCGTTCAGGAGAATGTGGTGCGCACCTCCGATTACTATTCCGAAATGCCCGTCAGCGCGGAAGCACTGATGAATGAGGATGAAAATGCAGAACCGCCAGCACCTCCGGCAGATATGCCGAATGAGGCGGAGCTGCTCAACCAGATCTTCAGTGACAAGCCCAAGCAGCACACCATGAGCACCGGCACGGTTGCCAGTGCGCAGACCTTCTCGATCAGTCTGTCTGCGAATGAGATCACAAGCGTGGGCGAGGAGAAGCCCGCTGCTGCGCCGCAGGCTAAGCCGGCGGATGCTCCGGCAGAAAAGCCCGAAAAGCCGAAGAAGGCACCGAAGCCCGCAAAGGGGGATAAGAAGGCCGCTGCAAAGCCCGAGAAGAAGCCGATCAAGGTGATCTCTCCGGATGAGTTCTTCGATGACAACCGCAATAAGCCCCAGCGAATGGTGGGTGTGCGCGTTGTAGAAGAGCTGGATGACGAGCAGATGGAGGATAAGCTCGCTGCTATGGAGGGCAAGAAGAAGTCCCGCCGTTCCATGATGGCTGCGGATAAGAATGTTGATCCGGAAGCTGCACTGGACGATCCGGCAGTGGAAGCTGCTGCGCAGGCGATCCTGGATGAAGAATCCGCGATCGATGCAATGAATGCAATGCAGCAGCGTCTTGCAGAGCTCCAGAAGAATCCGAATCGTAAGAAGGAAGCGGAACCCAATCTTCCTCTGGAAGCAAGCTGGCCCGACCAGCAGCCTCCGATGACGATGAATTCATAATAAGGAAGGGAACAAAATATGGAAAACAAAACAAGCAATGCACAGGCAGCAAAGGAAGCTGCAATGAAGAAGGTGAAGGGCGCCGGAAGCCTGGTCGGTGAATTCAAGGCGTTCATCTCCCGCGGCAATGTGCTGGATATGGCAGTCGGCGTGATCATCGGCGGTGCCTTCACGGCCATCGTCAATTCCCTTGTTGCGGACATTTTCACCCCTGTGATCGGCATGATCCTGGTGGGTGTGAACTTCAATAATCTGGGTGTGACGATTCCGTGGGGTAACAAGCCCTATATCAATTTCGGAAGCTTCATCCAGAATATCATTACCTTCCTCCTGACAGCACTGTGCCTGTTCATTATCATCAAGACCATCAATTCCTTCAAGCGCAAGGAAGAGGCAAAGCCGGCAGAGCCGCCGAAGCCCACAACGGATCAGCTGCTCCTGACCGAGATCCGCGATCTCCTCCGCGCACAGCAGGGACTTCCGCCGGTGGAAGAACCCAAGGAATAATCCCATCTGTATATTTTTAAGCCCCCTTTCCGGATGACGGAAGGGGGCTTGTTGTATTATAGCGCATTCATTTGTGCAATATGCGCAAAAGTCGTACCCGCCCGTTAAACAAAGTGTTGATTTTTTCCGAAATCCTTGACTTTTCTTAGCCGCAGTGATACAATGGTATTAAGGGGAATGACACATTGCAGAGGAGGCATGATGATGATGACAAAACAGAGACATAGAATCTATGCGGTCATGATTGCTTTTTGCATGATCATGATGCAGTGCCTGCTTCTGCCAGTAAAGACATTTGCTGATGAGCAGCCCGATTTTTCGATCCTCGGCGCGGTGGGAACCTTTACGGAAGAAGAGACCCAGAAGATCGCCCAGAGGATCTACGACGGACTGGAAAGTCATTCAAGTACCATTTCTTTGCGTGGCGGAAGCATGCCAACGATCGCAGCCGATGAGGCAACTTATCTCGGCTGTATTTTCAGAAGTGTTGTAGCCGGTTGGGATGTCGGTATTCTGACAGAAAAGAATGCCATGCCCTATCAGCTGCAGAGCAACGGCGTTATCGCGATTTCGCCGAATTATCTCGTGGAAGATGATGTGTATGAGGAGACCTATGCGTCCCTGATGGCACAGATGGATGCTGCGGTTTCCGGTGTGGATGCTGCATGGTCCGATGCCGAAAAGGCACTGTATCTCCACGAATGGATGAGCAAAAAATTTGATTACGATCACGACGAATATGAAACCGAAGCGGAGACGAATCTGCGCCATACTGCCTATGGCATGCTGCTGCGTGACAAGGGCGTGTGCGAGGGCTATGCGTGGCTGTATGGTCTGCTGCTGCATCGTGTCGGTGTGGATTCCATGATGGTGCAGAGCATTGCGCTCAATCACGCATGGAATATGCTGCTGATCGACGGCGCGTGGTACCATGTGGATGTGACCTGGGATGACATATTTGCGACCCATCCGGGACTGCTGACGCATGATTATCTGCTGCTGAGCCATGATACCATGTACAGTGCAAGCCATGAGTCTTCCGACTGGGAGCTGATCAATGGCGCAAATGCAGTAGAAATGCCCGATTCCACACGCTATGAGGATGCATTCTGGAATGGTTCCATTGCCTGCATCGAACCGTATCAGGACGGTACATGGCTTGCGATCAAGCAGGATGAGACCGCATCGGCTACCGGCTGGTTTACAAAGTACACATTCTATCCGGAGGATGGCTCCGCGGATGCAGAGCAGGTAATGTCGCTGAACGACCGCTGGTATGTTTCCAGAAATTACAGCACCTATTACACCAATTCGTACATTGTTCCCGCAATGCACGGCAGTGTTCTCTATTACACCACACCGGACAGCATCATGGCGCTGAAAAACGGCATCGTTGTCTGGCTGATGAATCTGACGGAAGAGCAGAAGGCACTGGGCTATCTGTATGGTCTGCAGATCGAAGGTGATACGCTTTACTATTATGTTGCAAAGAATGCAAATTACGCAGCGACGGAGTATTCTCTGGATCTGACGGTATATCAGCAGTATATCGATGCGATCGCAGGTGAGGATACGACGGAAGAACCTACAACTGCTGAAGAAACAACTGTGACGGAAGTGGCAACGGATCCTGTTGAAACCACCACAGAAACGACTACGGAAACCACTGAAGTGACCGAAACCACCACAGAAACGACCACGGAAACCACTGAAGTGACCGAAACCACCACAGAAACGACCGCGGAAACCACTGAGGTGACCGAAACCACCACAGAAACGACCACGGAAACCACTGAGGTGACCGAAACCACTACAGAAACGACCACGGAAACCACTGAAGTGACCGAAACCACCACAGAAACAACCACGGAAACCACTGAGGTGACCGAAACCACCACAGAAACGACCACGGAAACCA
>CAYYIT010000004.1:0-28728 GCA_964472035.1 uncultured Ruminococcus sp. | reverse complement strand
TGACCGAAACCACCACAGAAACGACCACGGAAACCACTGAGGTGACCGAAACCACCACAGAAACGACCACGGAAACCACTGAAGTGACCGAAACCACCACAGAAACGACTACGGAAATCACCGAAGAAACAACGGAGACCGAGCCGGAGACAACGGAGCCTACCGAGGCGCCTGCCGATCCGACGGAACCCGAGGAGCCGGTTTACACTTACGGTGACAGCAATGGTGACGGCGTTGTCAGCATTCTGGATATCATCGCATTGCAGCAGTACCTGATGGGTCTGGATCCGCTTTCCATACAGCAGGCGCAGAATTCCGACCTGACAAGGGACGGTGCAGTAGATGTATTTGACCTCGCACTGCTCAAGCGTGCGCTTGTTCGCAAGCTTTCATTGCAGGAATTGCTTATTTGAGTTGTTCATATAGGACACCTACCTTTCGCAGAACGGCCTCCCCAGATGGGGAGGCCGTTCTGTTGGTTATGCAAGGTGTTCTTTGAGAATGGAGAGTGTCAGATCGACGAAATCGGCGATCTGCTGTTCGGCAGTTTCCGGCTGGATGATCAGGCTTGTTACGAGGGTGTCCTGACCTTCGATATACCAGTTGGTGATCTGCGTTTTGCGGATGCTGTCGAGATAGTTCGTCACAGCCTCCGGCTGCTTGAAATGCTTGGAAAATTCACCGAATTTCAGGCGGAAGTAGAAATTGCCCTTATGGTAGAAAATATTGTAGCGGAATTTGCGCTGCTCGCCGATGAAATAACCAATGTTGCGGTTTTCAACGACGGCCTTGCTGATTTCGAATTTATAATCCAGCAGTTTGCGTACCGGTTCGGATGCCTGCATCGGGATCTTGCGGTAAAGGATCTCTTCAATGGTGCGGGAGATGCTGTGGATGAAGAATTTGTAGAGGGTGTTGATTTCGCTTCTGGTTTCCTCCACATGTGTACGAAGATCATATTTTTCATACATGATCTCATTGGCAAGCAGACTGATATTAGTAATATCATTGAGATCAGCACCACTTCTGGATTGACGCAGCAGATAATCGGCAAGCGTAATTCCCATCTTTTCAGGAATTGCAGAATGCGGCTGCGTATAATCTGTAGCATGAAGCCATGTGATGATATTGTTTTTCTGGGAGATTCCGAATTTGGGGGTGATGTTGTGTAATTCAAAAAACGGAGTAAACTGCAGACGATACTCCTTGGGAGAATTGACATTCATGACAATAAAAAAATGACTGTTATTATTGGTCAGCTTGATGCGGTTTCTTCCAAATGTATCCTCTTCCGCGAGGTCAATTCCCATTTTTTTAAAATGATCGGGAACAAGAGGCGCCTGCCAATCCTTTAATACAATTTGCGGATTCATGGCAATTGCTGAGGAATGGTCAAGTAAATTGGCTGCATAAAGCGAACAATAGCCGCCGCCGGAGCTTCCGATGAAGGTGACATCCTGGGCGTCAACAGAAAGCTGTGACATCACTTTCTTGACGATATCCATCAGAAGGTGCAGATAGGATTTCTCCTTGGTGCCATAGTACCACATGACAGGCGTGAATTCAGGATGGTAATGATACATGGGGTCGTCAATACACAGGACATTTCCGTTCAGATAATTTTTGTATTTCCAGCGCAAAAGCAAGGGGTATCTTCTGCTGGTAGTGGTACCGCCGCCCGAAAACATAACATACAGTTTTTTAGATTTCTGCGGAAGAAACAGCGTCTCAAACGGAACGCCGTCGTGTTCGATGACGTAGCGGTTCTGATTGGGATCGAGCTTCAGGTCATTGTAGCTGCACTGCAGGGGCGTCTGACCGATCCAGCTCTTGTCAGGCTTGCGCAGCGCCGCCATTTCAGCCGCCGCCTCCTCCGGAGAGGTGGACTTGATAAGACGGGGAAAATCCGTCAGTTCCATTTTATTCTTTTTCAGCATTTCAAAATTCCTCCACATTTGAATGGCATGCATGGGATCCGCGGACAGGGATCCTTCTCTTTGGTATAAACACAATCATTATAACATGGAATTCAGCGCTATAAATGTCTAAATGATGAATGCGATGTGAACAAAAGAAAAATTCGCCCCGCCTTTGCCGGAGGGGCGAACACTCAGTGATGGATGACCTTGACCGGACAACTCTGCGCGCAGATGCCGCAGCCGGTGCATTTGCTGTAATCAATGACCGCGTGGAAATCCTGAACAGAGATTGCACCGCTGGGACATTTTTTCTCGCAGATCTTGCAGCCGATGCAGCCGTTGGAGCAGGCGGCCTTGGTCAGCTTGCCGTTGTCCTTGGAGGAGCAGGCGGCAATGACGGGATTCTGCTTCGGACGCAGCCGGAGCAGGCCGTTGGGACAGGCCTTGGCGCATTTGCCGCAGGCAAGGCAGCGTTCCTCGATGATGTGGGCGATGCCGTCCTTGATGCAGATGGCGTTCTCTTCGCAGACCGCGATGCAGTCGCCGAAGCCGAGGCAGCCATAGCTGCAAACGCCGGTTCCGCCGTAGTAGGTGTTGGCAGCGGCGCAGGTGGGCGTTCCACTATAATCGTAGAGCCGCTTTGCGGCATTGCAGTCGCCGCTGCAGTGGAGGGTCATGACCTCGGGTTCTGCCGCTTCCACGGCGGTTCCGAGGACTTCGCCGATCTTAGCGGCAGCTTCCGTACCGCCGAGCTTGCAGAGATTCGGGGCGGCTCTGCCCTGCACGATGGCGTCGGCATAATCGGCGCAGCCGGCAAATCCGCAGCCGCCGCAGTTGGCGCCGGGGAGCGCTTCGGTGATCTGCTGGGTGCGGGGATCGGTTTCCACCGCAAAGAACGCAGAGGCAGCCGTCAGGAGAACGCCTGCGAGCAGTCCGATGCCGGCAAAGAGTAGAATGGGGATCAGAATATGCATGGCAGCCTCCTTATGAAATCATGCCGGAAAAGGCATTGAAGCTCAGGGATACAATGGAAGCCGCTACCAGCGTAGCAGGGATCCCCTTGAAGGTTTCCGGAATATCGGCGGCATCGATCTTGCTGCGGACGCCTGCGAAGATGATCAGTGCCACGGTGAATCCGATGCCGACGCAGACTGCATTCCAGACGGACATGGCATAGCCGTAGCCGTCATTGATGTTGTTGATGGTCACGCCAAGCACGGCGCAGTTGGTGGTGATCAGCGGCAGGTACACGCCCAGCGCCTTGTAGAGCGGCGGCAGTACCTTCTTCATGGCGATCTCCACGAGCTGCACAAAGAGGGCGATGATCAGGATGAAGGCCACCGTTTCGAGGTATTCCAGATGCAGCAGGACGAGCAGCTGGTAGATCGGCCAGGTAACGGCTGCGGCACAGCCCATAACGAAAATGACAGCTGCACCCATGCCAAGGCTCGACGAGAGCTTTTTCGATACGCCCAGGAACGGGCAGATGCCGATGCTGCGGGAGAGGACGTAGTTGTCCGTCAGGATCGCCGCCAGCAGTGTGGTGACGAAGGTCTGCAGTGTGGTCATGACTGCGCCTCCTTTCCGTCAGCGCAGCCGCCGGAGCATGCTGCGGCATTGGGACATGCGGCGCAGCCCGTCAGTGCGGGAGCCTTCTTGTTCGTCAGACGTCCTGCTGCCGCAATGACAATTCCCAGCACCAGGAACCCACCGGGCGTCATGGTGAAAATTGTCATGGTCGGAAAGCCTTCGGGCAGAGCAAGCTCCATCCATGTGCCGGAACCGAAGATTTCTCGGATAGAACCAACCAGAAAGAGTGCCATTGTGAAGCCGAGTCCCATACCAATACCGTCCAGAACGGATGGCAGTACCTTGTTTTTGGATGCGAACATTTCGGCGCGGCCGAGAATGATGCAGTTGACAGTGATGAGGGAGAGAAAGGTACCGAGGTTTTCATGCAGATCCGGCAGAAAACCATGGATGAGAAAGTCGATGATCGTCACAAAGCCTGCGATAATGACAATATAGCAGGGAAGCTTTACTGTCTCTGGAATAACCTTCCGCAGGAGCGAGATCACAAGATTCGAGCCAATCAGTACGAACATGGTTGCAAGTCCCATGCCGAGACCGTTTTTTGCCTGTGTGGTTACCGCAAGTGTCGGACACATACCAAGAAGGCCTACCAGTGTAGGGTTTTCTTTGAGAAGTCCTTTTGTAAATTCCTTGATGTAACTCTGCTTTGCCATTTACTGCACCTCCTTCATCTGTGCATAGGATGCCAGTGCAAGTTCCACAGCGTTTTTCAGTCCGTTGGAGGACTTGGTTGCACCGGAAATGAGATCGGGACCGCCGGAAATGCCATCACCGGAAAGCGATGCACCGGCATAGCCTGAAGCATAATTGTTTTCGAGAATCTGGGTGCCGACACCGGGTGTTTCGGCGCAGCTGACGATGCCGACATCCTCGACGGTGCCGTCCGGAGTGATGCCGACCAGCGCGCGGATGCCGCCGGATGCATAACCATCGGAAGTAATGTCAAAGATCACAATGCCGCGGTCGTTCTGATACACAGCGGTGATACCGTCGAGCTGCTGTTCCAGTTCCGTATAGGTGCCTTCGCCGAATACAGCGGTCAGGCTTTTCTGGAGCTTTTCGGCTTCGGCCTGCGCGATCTTATCCTCGGTGACGGCATTGACTACGGCAAGCAGTCCGCAGACCACGGCACAGACAAGCGTCAGCACGAGGGAGGGAATCATTTTTTTCACTCAGTTCGCCCCCTTTTTCTTCTTGCGGACGCCAAAGGGCTTTTCCATGGTGAACTGATCAATGTAGGGGGTCAGGATGTTCATCAGCAGGATGGCGAGGGAGACGCCTTCCGGATAACTGCCGAAGCTTCGGATGAGGAAGGTCAGCAGACCGCAGCCGATGCCGAAGATCAGCTTGCCCTTGGCAGTGATGGGGGAGGTCACATAGTCCGTTGCCATGAAGAAGGCACCCAGCAGCAGACCGCCGGAGAGCAGCTGGTAGAACATCTCGTTCATATCGCCGCCGCTGGAAAGCAGTGTGCAGACTGCCACCGTACCCAGCATTGAGAGCGGTGTGACCGGAGAAATGATCCCCATGAAGATGAGGAACAATCCGCCGAAGAGCAGTGTTGCGCTGCAGGTCTCGCCGATGCAGCCGGGGACGCTGCCTAAGAACAGATCACGGAGACTGGCGTTTCCGGTGACGAGGGGCGTTGCGGAGGATACTGCGTCGTAGGAAAAGGGCTGCCCCGAGGTACGCGGCAGGATCCAGTTTGTCATGTCGGAGGTCAGGGAGACCATCAGCACCACTCTTGCGGTAATGGCAGGGTTCGCGAAATTCTGACCCAGACCGCCGAAGAGCTGCTTGACAACAACGATCGCCACCAGACAGCCGACAGCTGCCTCCCAGAGGGGGAGGGTGACGGGGAGGTTCATGGCAAGGAGCAGTCCCGTCAGAGCGGCACTGCCGTCGGAAATGGTCTGCTCGCGCTTCATGGCGATCCGGCAGAGGCCTTCGCATGCCATGGAAAACAGGGTGCAGAACACCATCATTGCGAGTGCACGCCATCCGAAGTGGATGGTACCTGCCACCATGGAGGGCAGAAGCGCCGCGATTACCAGCAGCATGATCGTCTGTGTGGTCATCTCGTCCCGGATATGGGGGGATGCCGCAACTTTCAGTAATTTCATTGTGGTACCTCCTTACTTCCGGCGCAGGAAAGCCTTCGCAAGGCGATGGCTTTCGGCCAGCGGACGATTGGCCGGACAGGCATAGCTGCAGCAGCCGCAGAGCATGCACTGGTTCAGGTGCAGTTGATTGAGCTTCTCCGCATTGCGCTGGCGGTAGGCCTGCTCCAGTGCGGTCGGCATCAGATTCATCGGGCAGGTCTGTACACATCTGCCGCAGCGGATGCAGGCAGTTGTGCGCACCTTCTTCTGCTTGCCGAAGGCGAGCAGGGCATTGTTCACCTTCGTGACCGGAAGGTCAAAGCCCGGCAGGCAGGCACCCATCATGGGACCGCCGCCGATGAGGTGTTCGGTGGCTTCAAAATCGCATTCCGCTGCTTTCAGCACGGTGCGGATGGGGGTTCCCACCGGAACCGTGACGTTGCATGGCTTGCCGATGGTGTCGCCGTCCACGGTCAGACTGCGGCTGACAAGCGGCATGCCGGTGCGGAAATACTGCTCCAGAAATGCTGCAGTGGAGACATTCAGGACGATCACGCCCTGATCTGAAGGAAGCTGGCCTTCCTCGACCACTCTTCCGAGGATGTTGTAGATCAGGATCTTCTCCGCGCCCTGCGGATAGAGGGAACGCAGCGGAACGATGGTGATGTCCGGATCCTTGTCGGCGCATTCGCTGAGGAATCTGATCGCCTGCGGCTTGTTTTCTTCAACGCCGATGGCGCATTCGGGGATCTCCAGCATCTTCATGATGCGGCGGATGCAGCCGATGATCTCGTCCTGCTTTTCCTGCATGGTACGGTCATCGGAGGTGATGTACGGCTCGCATTCGGCAGCGTTGATGATCAGGCAATCGATCTGCTGCTTGGGATTGAGCTTGACGTGTGTCGGGAAGCCCGCGCCGCCGAGTCCGACAGCACCGCTTCTGCGGATGGCGTCGAGAAATTCCTCGCGGTTATGATACACGGGCGGCTGGATGCCTTCCCAGACGGTCTGCTCACCGTCCGATGTGATCTCCACTGCCTTGCAGAAGGTACCGTCCGCCATGCGGTAATCCTGCAGTGCGGTCACAGTACCGGAAACGCTGGCGTGGATGTCCGCAGAGAAAACCGCCTCGCTCTGTCCGATGCATTCACCGATGTCCACATGCTGCTGCAGCTTGACAACGGGGGTACAGGGCGTTCCCATGTGCATGGACATGGGGATCAGCACCTTTTCCGGAACGGGCAGTGTGCGGAAGGCGGCGTCCGATGTGTTTTTTCTGTGGGGTACGGGTACGCCTCGTAATTTACGCATAAAATCCTCCTTTGCAAGGAAAATGACTGTCTGTGGGCAGACAAACGCAGTCCCCTCCGCTGTCAGCTTACGAAAACGGCAGCATGGAGAGAACCGCAGAACATGTTTTTTAGTTTCTGAGAAGAAAAAAGTCAAAAACCCCTTTTATTTTTCACGAAAATGTGGTAGAATAGAAAGGAGCGGCGCAGCCTGCGTCAGGCGTTGCGCTTCTTGTGGATGCTGTCCTCGCTGATCTTGATCAGCGTCAGCAGGGAGGAAGAATACTCCGGATAGGACTGGGACAGGATGGAGGTCGTCAGGTAGAGGATCTCCGAATCGGTCACGCAGTCGTTCTCTCCGATCGGAATGCCGCTCGATGCCGCCTTGATGTTGGCTTCGTTCATGCAGACGATGGCGCTTGCATCATCGTTTGCAACGACCTTCGGTACGGAGAAGAGCTTCTGGTCATTGTGGGGATTTGCATTATATACAATGCGGAACAGCTTGTAGACCGAGAGCATCAGGTAGGAGGAGATCTCCTTGATCAGCGTGATGCTGTTGGCCTTCATTGCCAGAGAAAACAGCAGGCTGATGGAATTGTTGATGATCTTACGGTTGAATGCTACGACCTCGGGACTGGGCATGCTGTTGTTGCCGTCGTCATCCGGAATATCCTCAACGGAGATGGTCTTGCCCTCCGGCTCCGGTGTTCTGCCGAGCAGATAGTCGCAGGATACATTATAATAATCGGCGATCTTTACGAGAAAATCCAGACCGCATTCACGGATGCCCTTCTCGTAGTGGGAGAGCAGTGCCTGGGAAATACCCAGATCCGCGGCCGCCTGCTTCTGGCTGATCTGGCGTTCTTTTCGCTGTAATGCAATAATTCTTGGAAAATCAGAGTTCATAAATGAGAGTACAGCTCCTTTCTTTTGATCCGGCAGCCGCCCGGCGGCACCGGAGGATCCAAAATCCTTTCAAAAAACATCTTTCTTTTATTATAATACAAATTATACTAATTGTAAAGAGTCATTTTCGTGGAATTATCCCTCGATTTTGAATAAAAACTTGTATAAAAATACCACAAGTACGAAAATCGACCTTTATTTTTGTGCAAAATGTTCCCCATGGAGGGAATCATCTCTGAAGGAGGCATATTATGCGAGGATATCGACTGAGCCTGTTCCGTCACGGACGGACGGAGGCAAACGAAAAAGGCATCTATATCGGCAGCAGCACGGACTATCCGCTTTCGGACAAGGGTGCTACGGAGCTGTGCGGCAAGCAGGATCTGTACGAATACCCCAGAGTACAGAGAGTATACAGCAGCCCTCTGCGCCGCTGTACGGAAACTGCGGAGATCCTGTTCCCCGATCAGCAGCTGTACATCGCGGAGGATCTGCGCGAGCTGAATTTCGGTGAATTTGACGGCAAGTCCGTGGACGAGCTGATCAAGCGCGAGGATTACAAGGAATGGCTGCGCGGCGGCAGTCCCGATGTCCGTCCTCCCGGCGGCGAGAGTGCCGGAGAGCTGTGCATCCGCTGCTACCATGCGCTGCACCGGATCCTGCTGGATATGATGGAGAATGACTTCGATCACTGCGCGGCAATTACGCACGGCGGTGTGATCAGCAATATGCTTGCGTGCTTCGGCCTGCCGAAGATCTCTGCAAAGGAACTCAATTGCGAACCGGGCGAGGGCTTTGAGATCATGTTCACTGCCCAGATGTGGCAGCAGTCGCAGGCCTTTGAGATTCTGGGAATGATCCCGTATTCCAGAAACTGATGCTCCCTACATAGTGCGGCAATGCCGCACACAGAAAGGAGCAGATACAATGACGATACGCGAAATTCAGTGCTTTTCAAGGCAGGCCGTCAAGGGGCATTATGCCGCCGTGCTGACGGCATCGCTGCTCTGTCCGGCACTCCGGCTTCTGCTGAAGCTGGTGCCGTGCTTTCTGGCGGCAGTTCTGGTCGCCTGCGGCGTGATGACGCAGAGGGAGCTTCTGCTGGGCGGCGTACCGCAGTGGGCGGTGCTGACCTATTTGTGGGAGCTGCTTTCCTTCTGCATCCTGACGCCGGTACAGTGCGGTGTGTGCAGCTGGATGTCCGACTTTCTCGGGCTTGGCAGTAAGGAGGAGGACGTGTTCTTCCGCAGCGCCGGCGCGTATTGCAGGGGAATGGCATTCTTTGCAGGTGCAGCGCTGTGCCGGATGCTGGCACTGCTGCCCTTTGTTCTGTTTGCGGCAGGTGCGGTCTTGAGCATCCGGAACGGACTTGCGGCTGCGGACAGCGGATGGCATCTGTTTTTCTGTGTGCAGTGCATCTGTGCCGCGTTCTGGACGGGGCTGCACTACCTGCGGTTCTGCGTGGGGATGGCGGCGGTGCCGTTTCTGTACCTTGCGGATCCGGGAATGTCCCCCTTTCGGGCAGTCCGTCAGTCCCAGAAGCTGATGCAGGGACGCCGGCGGATGCTGCTGGCGCTGTGGATGCGATGGCTTCCGATGGCACTGCTGGTGGTGACGATCCCCTTTGTGCTGCCCTACCCGATGATGAATAGTACGCTTCTGATCCAGATCCGGATCCGGGAGTGGATACAGGAGGAACAACACCATGCCAGAACTCCAGTTTCTCGTAGAGCGTCCGGCGCCCTGTACGCTGGAAAGCTTCCTGCGGCATGAGTGCGGTCTGTCAAGGCGCCAGCTTGCAAAGCTCAAGCATGTGCCGGACGGCATGCTCTGCAATGGACAGCATATCCGCAGCATCGACCATGTGCAGTCCGGTGACCGGATCTGCCTGCATATTCCGGATGTGCCGAATATGGAGCCGAATCCGGCGCTGCATGCGCCGGTCATGTTCGAAGATGAGGATGTTCTCATTTTCAGCAAGCCTGCCGGCATGCCCGTGCATCCGAGCCAGAACCATCGGCTGGATACGCTGGGGAATGCCTTTGCAGCGCAGTTCCCCGGCATGACGTTCCGGCCGGTGCATCGGCTGGATCAGGATACCTCCGGTCTGGTGGCGGTGGCGAAGCACCCGATCGCAGCGTTCCAGCTGCCCGGAAGGCTCCGGAAGACCTATCTTGCTGCCGTGAGCGGCGAGCCGCCTGCACAGGGGACCATCGACGCCCCGATCGCGAGGGTGGAGGGCTCTGTGATCCTGCGGCGCATTGCGCCGGAGGGAAAGCGCGCGGTGACGCATTACCGCGTCGCGCAGCGCGGTGTCTACACCTTCGTCCGTGTGGAGCTGGAGACGGGACGCACCCACCAGATCCGCGTGCATTTTTCCCATATCGGATGTCCGCTTGCGGGTGATGACTTCTACGGCGGCAGCACGGTACATATCGCGCGGCATGCCCTCCATTGCGCGGAGATGGTGTATACGGACAGGGAAGGGCAGGAGCATCTTGTCACCGCGCCCCTTCCCGAGGATATGCAGAAATTGCTGGATTTGTCGATAAATGGCGATTCTGCGAGATAATTCCTTGCCCCAATGGGAGAAAAGCAACGAAATCCGACATGGGTTTTTGTGCAATCCTACAGAATTGTCCCGTCTGCAGGAAGTTGCTTCCAAAAAGAGTTGATTTTTTTGAAGAGTCTGCTATAATTAGTAACAGTGTTACTGCTTTGTAACAATTGTAACCGATATGTATGCGGTAGCACCAACAGAAAGGAGATGCATACGATGCGAAAACGTGCAAAGAGTACAGCGCCCGAGCGCATTCCGTCCGGCTTTGAACAGCTTATGATCCGGATCGGCATGATGGTCACGGGAAGTCTCGGTGCTGTGATCGGCATTCTCTGGCGGTTTGTCAGCGGTATTTTCCGGATGCTCTGGTACATACTGCGTCAGATCGGCAGACTCTTCTGTGTTGTGGGTAAGGGAATCAGAAGGTCCTTCCGCGAGCATAACCGCGAGGCAGGACGGATGTTAAAAAAGGTCAAGCAGTCAAAGGAGACCGGCGGACTGGAATTTGCCAAGCAGATCCTATGCTTTATCGGCGGCTATATCTTTGGCGAGCATGGCATCATAAGAAGCTGCTTCAATTATGTCATGCCGGTTCTGGCGGTGGTGTTCCTGATCGCCATCGTGCAGTACGGAACGGGACTTGACTACGCGATCAGTGTGACGGTGAACGGCGAGGAACTGGGCATCATCTCCTCCGAAAGTGAGTTTGAGGATGCCGAAAGGGAGGTCCAGCAGCGCGTCAGCAGCGCAGGCGAGGATCTCGGACTGCAGTTCTTTCCGACCTATTCGCTGCGCATCGTTTCCGAGAATGAGGAGTATGTCAATGCGCAGCTGCTTGCCGATAAGCTGCTCGAGGGCGCGGACGTTGCCCTGACGGAGGCATATGGCGTATATGTGGAGGGCGAGTTCATCGGTGCCGTGCCGGAAACGGAGAGCATCACGAAGGAAATGGATGCAAAGCTTGCTGAATACGCCTCCACGCTCGACTCCATGGTGACCGAGGTGTACTACACCAAGAGCATTGACTATCAGTTCGGCGTGTATCTTACGGAGACCGTTGTGGAGCCGGAGGCGATGCTGGCAGTGCTGACCGCTGCGGAAGAGGACATCGGCAGCTATGTTGCACAGACGAATGACACATCGGAGCTGATCGCAGCCAAGCACCATATCACAGTCGAGGAGCTTTCCAATCTCAATCCGCACATGTACCGCGGTATCGGTGCCGGCAGTATTATAAAGGTACCGACCCTGAAACGGTACATTCCCATTGCGTACACGAGAAGCATGACGGTGGTCAGCTATATCGACTATGCGTCCGTGAAGGTCGAGACCTCCGCGCTGAACCTCGGAACGGAGAAGGTCATTTCCAAGGGCGTGCGCGGCGAGAAGACGAGTGAGGTGCTTGTCATCTATGAGGACGGGATCGAGACGACCCGTGAGGTCCTCAGCGCTGTGATCACCAAGGAGCCGGTTCCGGAACAGATCGGCGTCGGCACCTACAGCCCACAGCCAGCAAGTACGGATACGATCTTTGCCGGCAACGGCAAATTCGGCTGGCCGGTTAATGGCGGCTATATCAGCGATGATTACATCAGCGACCGCAACCACAAGGGCATCGACATCGCGGCACCCTACGGCTCGGAGGTCTATGCGGCAGGTCCCGGCAAGGTGATCGCTGCCGGCTGGAATTCCGGCGGTTACGGCAATTATGTGATCATCGAGCATGAGGATGGCTACAGCACCGTATACGGCCACTGCAGCCGCGTCATCGCGACGGTGGATCAGGAGGTCGAGAAGGGGCAGCTCATCGGCTACATCGGCTCCACCGGCAATTCTACCGGCAATCACCTGCACTTTGAAGTGCGTGTCAACAATATCTGCACCGACCCCGGCAATTATCTGCGGGTCAATGTGGACTGATATAAGCGAGTGCCCCCGATGCATTGCATCGGGGGTTTGCTGTCATGGGAGTCAGGCGGCGATTTTCTGAAAAAGCACTCCGCAGGAGGGCGGGCGGGGTGCGGCAGCACCCCAACGTATCCCCCCTCCCTGCAGGGAGGGGGTCAGGGGGAGGGTGAATTCGGAGACCAGGCCATTTGGATAAGCAGAGACGTCAGTAAGTTGCACTGGGGCTTCGTGCAAAACGGAGAATTTTGCGGCGGAAGTTTGGATAGAATGCTGTTTTTGTTCGTTCACAAAAAATTTACAATTAAAATTGCAGAAAAATGAAGAAAACGCTTGCAATCGGAACCGTGTTGTGTTATAATAGTGAAGGTTCAGCGGAAGCTGGACAAAAGATATGCGTTGAAGCGAAAGGTTGCTGACGGTTTGTCAGGGAATTTTCGTGGAGTATGTCCGATTTCAAACCGGGCGACAAGGAATGATGGCACAGTATGTGGAACAGTGACATGGCAGAACTGCGTGTTCAGGTTACGATGAACCTGCGTCTGCACAAATGAACTGTGCTGCGATGCTGCATTCGTCCGGGATCTTAACAGATGCGTAAGATTTCCGGTTTTTTATGTAAAAGAGGGTGCGATACACCCGGCTTAGTGTAAAAACGAATGGTCAGAATTCCGGACAAAAGTCCTGCCCTGTATTACCACCCATACAAGGAGGCGAAAAGAAGTGGCAGTAAGCGAAAAGATCAGAATCAAGATCAAGGGCTATGAGCATGCAACTGTTGATGCAGCAGCAGCAAAGATTGTTGAGGCAGCAAAGAGAAGCGGCGCAAGCGTATCCGGTCCGATCCCGTTGCCGACAGAGAAGGAGATCGTAACAATTCTTCGTGCGGTACACAAGTACAAGGACAGCCGTGAGCAGTTTGAGCAGCGTACACACAAGCGTCTGATCGACGTAATCCGTCCGACAGCGAAGACAACAGAGGCTCTGCAGAAGCTCGAACTCCCCGCAGGTGTGGACATCGTAATGGAAGTAAAGTAATTCCAGCGATCTGCGGTATCGTACAGAAACGTACGATGTTCCATGGATGAAGCGATTCATCCGGTCATGTTGGCAAATGCCAACCAATAACCATAAGGAGGAAAAACAAATGCAAAAAGGTATTATCGGCAAGAAGATCGGTATGACTCAGATCTTCGATGAGAACGGCAAAGTGATCCCGGTAACCGTTGTAGAAGCTGGTCCCTGCGTAGTTGTACAGGTAAAGACCGTTGAAAACGATGGTTATGCAGCAGTTCAGCTCGGTTATGGCGACAAGAAGGCTAACAGAGTGAACAAGCCGATGAAGGGTCATTTTGACAAGGCTGAAGCCGGCTACAAGAAGACCCTGAAGGAATTCAAGTTTGACGATTGCTCTATGGAAGCAGGCAGCCTCGTAAAGGCTGACACATTTGCTGTTGGCGACATCGTAGATGTTTCCGGCACCAGCAAGGGTAAGGGATTCCAGGGTACCATCAAGCGTCACAACAACTCCCGTCTGAAGGAAACCCACGGTACTGGCCCTGTTCACAGACATGCAGGCTCCATGGGTGCATGCTCTTCTCCGTCCAGAATCTTCAAGGGCAAGGGAATGCCCGGACACATGGGTGCTGAGAAGGTAACTGTTCAGAACCTGGAAGTTGTAAAGGTTGACGTTGAAAACAACCTGATTGCAATCAAGGGTGCAATTCCGGGCCCCAAGGGCGGTATTGTTACCATCGTTGACAGTGTAAAGGCGTAAGGAAGGAGGAAACGTAAATGGCACAGGTAAAAGTATTCGATATGGCTGGTAACGCAGTATCTGAAACTGAGCTTTCCGATGCGGTGTTTGGTATTGAGCCCAATGTTTCCGTAATGCACATGGTAGTAAAGAACTACCTCGCAAACCAGCGCCAGGGTACACAGTCCACTCTGACTCGTACTGAGGTAAGCGGCGGCGGCAGAAAGCCCTGGAGACAGAAGGGTACAGGCCACGCAAGACAGGGTTCTACAAGAGCTCCCCAGTGGACACACGGCGGTGTGGCAATCGGTCCGAAGCCGAGAGATTACAGATACACACTGAACAAGAAGGTTCGCAGACTGGCTATGAAGTCCGCGCTTTCCACTAAGGTTCAGGAGGGCAATCTCATCGTACTCGATACCCTGACAATGGATGACTATAAGACAAAGACGATCGCTGCAATGCTCAAGGCACTGAACGTTGAGAAGAAGGCACTGATCGTTACAGCAGAAGCTGATCCTAAGGTATACAGAAGCGCAGCTAACATTCCCGGCGTGAAGACAGCAGCTGTCAACACCCTGAATGTATATGACATTCTCAACGGCGGCAAGTTCATCGTTGTGAAGAATGCGGTTGCAAAGATCGAGGAGGTGTACGCATAATGAAAGCAGCACAGGATATCATCCTCAAGCCGATTATCACAGAGCAGAGCATGGACGGTCTGCCGAACAACAAGTACACTTTCCAGGTAGCAAAGGACGCTAACAAGCTGGAAATCAAGGCTGCCGTTGAAGAGCTGTTCAACGTTGAGGTTGTAAAGGTAAACACCATCAACTGCCGCGGCAGACAGAAGAGAATGGGCAGATTTGTGGGCACAACCGCTTCCTACAAGAAGGCAGTTGTTACTGTAAATCCCGAGCCGACCAATGCTAAGGGCACCAAGAAGGCTGACAAGAAGAGAGGAACCATCGAGTTCTTCGACGGTATGTATTAATCTGAACACCGTCAGACAAGACCCATTCAAGGTATGGGAGGATATGCTCCCGCGAATCGCATGTTAAGGAGTGAAAACAATGGCAATTAAGAGCTACAAGCCTACTACTCCGTCCCGCCGTCAGATGACAGTTACAGATTATTCTGGACTGAGCAAGACTGGCCCGGAGAAGAGCTTGCTGGAGCCGATGAAGAAGAAGAGCGGTAGAAACAGCTACGGCCGTATCACCGTTCGTCACAGAGGCGGCGGCAATAGAACTAAGTATCGTATCATTGATTTCAAGCGTGATAAGGAAGCAATGAATGCAACCGTTATGACTCTTGAGTATGATCCGAACAGAAGCGCATTCATCGCACTCGTTCAGTACGAGGATGGCGAAAAGCGCTACATCCTGGCACCTCACGGCCTGAAGGTCGGCGACGTTGTTCGCGCAGGTGCTGATGCAGATATCAAGCCCGGCAACGCACTGAAGCTTTCCGATATCCCGGTTGGTACTTTCATTCATGCAATTGAACTGTATCCCGGCAAGGGCGCACAGCTCGTTAGAAGTGCTGGTAACATGGCACAGCTGATGGGTAAGGAAGGTGCATATGCACTGATCCGTCTCCCCAGCGGTGAGATGAGAAAGGTTCCGATCGGCTGTAAGGCAGCAATCGGCCAGGTTTCCAACATCGACCACGAGAACGTTAACTACGGTAAGGCTGGTAGAGTACGTCACATGGGTTGGCGTCCGACTGTACGCGGTTCTGTAATGAACCCCTGCGATCACCCGCACGGTGGTGGTGAGGGCAAGTCCCCCATCGGTCGTCCCGGTCCTGTTACCCCTTGGGGCAAGCCTGCTCTGGGTTACAAGACAAGAAAGACCCACAATCGTACAGACAAGTATATCGTAAAGCGCCGCAATGGCAAGTAATCGGAAAGGAGGAACCGCATAATGAGCAGAAGCGTAAAAAAAGGACCTTATGTACAAGAGGTACTCCTGAAGAGAGTTATGGCTATGAACGAAGCAGGAGAGAAGAAGGTGCTCAAGACCTGGAGCCGTTCTTCCACCATCTTCCCGGACTTTGTTGGTCACACATTCGCAGTGCATGACGGCAGAAAGCATGTGCCGGTATATGTAACTGAGGATATGGTAGGTCACAAGCTTGGTGAGTTTGCACCCACAAGAACCTATAAGGGTCATGCAGGCTCCAAGACATCCAACAACGGTAAGAAGTAATAAGCGGAAGGAGGAACCGAAATGGAAGCTAGAGCATATCTGAGAAATGTCCGCATCTCTCCCAGAAAGGTGCAGATCGTGCTGGACCTGATCAGAAACAAGCCTACTGATGTAGCGTTGGCAACACTTCGCCTCACACCGAAGGCAGCAAGTCCGATTCTGGAAAAGCTTTTGAAGTCCGCTATTGCAAATGCAGACAACAATCACAACATGAACAAGGACAACCTTTATGTTGCTGAGTGCTTTGTAACACCCGGTCCGATTCTGAAGCGTATTATGCCCAGAGCACAGGGTAGAGCATACCGGATTTTGAAGAGAACATCGCACATCACAATCGTTGTGAAAGAAAAAGACTAATCCCAAGGAGGTTAAGTATGGGCCAGAAGGTTAATCCGCACGGTCTCCGTGTCGGCGTTATTAAAGATTGGGATTCTCGTTGGTTTGCCAAGAAGGCTGACTTCGGCGATACACTGGTTGAAGACTACAACGTACGTAATTACATCCTGAAGACTCTCAAGCCTGCAGGTGTACCCCGTGTAGAAATCGAGCGTTTTGCTGAAGATAAGGTAAGAATCCACATTCACTGCGCAAAGCCCGGTATCGTAATCGGCCGCGGCGGTGCAGAGATCGAAAAGCTGCGTGTTCAGCTTGAAAAGATGATGAAGAAGAGTGTTGCAATCAACATTCTCGAAGTAAAGCAGCCCGACCTGGACGCACAGCTGGTAGCTGAGAGAATTGCACTGGATCTCGAGAACAGAGCATCCTTCCGTCGTGCAATGAAGCAGTGCATCGGCAGAGCAATGCGTCTGAACGCAAAGGGCATCAAGACCATGGTATCCGGCAGACTGGGCGGTGCAGAAATCGCTCGTTCTGAGAGCTACCATGAGGGTACCATCCCGCTGCAGACCATCCGCGCAGACATCGACTATGGTTTTGCTGAGGCAGACACCACATACGGTAAGCTGGGCGTAAAGGTTTGGATCTACAAGGGCGAAGTTCTCAAGGGCGATGCTGCAAAGGCAATGGCTGCAAGAGAAAAGTCCGAGAAGAAGCGCAGAGATGCAAGACCCGACAAGAAGCGCGGCGACCGTCGTGACAACCGTGATAACAAGCGTCCGTTCAACAAAGATCGTGCGCCGAGAAGAGAGGGAGGTAACAAGTAATGCTGCTTCCGAAGAGAGTAAAGTACCGCAGAGTTCACAGAGGACGTCTGACAGGTAAGGCATACAGAGGTAATACAGTAAGCTACGGTGATTTCGGTCTGCAGGCTCTCGAGCCCGCATGGATCACATCCAACCAGATCGAGTCTGCCCGTATCGCTATGACCCGTTATATCAAGAGAGGCGGTCAGGTATGGATCAAGATTTTCCCTGACAAGCCGATCACTGAGAAGCCTGCTGAAACACGAATGGGTTCCGGTAAGGGTTCTCCTGAGTACTGGGTAGCCGTTGTTAAGCCGGGCAGAGTACTGTTCGAGATCAAGGGCGTACCGGAAGAGACCGCAAGAGAGGCAATGCGTCTGGCAATGCACAAGCTGCCGATCAAGTGCAAGTTTATCACTAAGGAAGAACAGTAAGGAGGGGAGTAAGCATGAAAGCAACAGAAATCAGAGAAATGACTGTCGATGAGATGAATCAGAAGCTTGTCAGCCTGAAGGAAGAGCTTTTTGCGCTCCGCTTCCAGCTTGCAGTTAGTCAGCTCGATAACACTGCAAAGGTAAAGGCTGTCAAGAAGGATATTGCACGCGTTAAAACCTGTCTGCGTGAAGCAGAACAGAGCGCAAAGTAAGATAGGAGGAAAACGCTGTGGCTGAAAGAAATCTTAGAAAGACAAGAACCGGTATGGTTGTCAGCGACAAGATGGATAAGACAGTCGTTGTAGCAATTGTTGACAACGTAAAGCATCCGCTTTACAAGAAGATCATCAAGCGTACAGTTAGACTGAAGGCTCATGATGAAAACAATGAGTGCAGAGTCGGCGACCGTGTAGCGGTTATGGAAACACGTCCCCTGTCCAAGGATAAGAGATGGCGTGTAGTCAACATCATTGAAAAGGCTAAGTAAGATATAAGCGACAAGGAAACCGCTGAGAAGAGCAGTTTCCGAGAGGAGGAACGCACATGATTCAGATGCAGTCTTACCTGAAGGTTGCTGACAACACCGGCGCAAAAGAGCTGATGTGTATCCGAGTACTGGGCGGTACACGCAGAAGATATGCCAACATCGGTGATGTTGTCGTAGCATCAGTAAAGAAAGCAACACCCGGCGGCGTGGTAAAGAAGGGCGATGTTGTTAAGGCAGTTATCGTTCGCAGCGCTAAGGGTCTGAGAAGAGAAGACGGCACATACATCCGTTTCGACGAGAATGCAGCCGTAATCATCAAGGAAGACAAGAACCCGAGAGGTACCCGTATCTTCGGGCCGGTAGCAAGAGAGCTTCGTGAGAAGGACTATATGAAGATCCTCAGCCTTGCTCCGGAAGTACTTTAATGGAGGTGTCAGGAATGAGTAATAAGGTTCATGTAAAAACCGGTGACACCGTTGTTCTTCTGACCGGTAAGGCAGAATACAAGTATAAGAATGAAGACCATGACCTGAGAACCGGCAAGGTTCTGGAGGTAAGCCCCAAGGAAGGTAAGGTAATCGTTGAAGGCTTCAACATGATTACCAAGCACGTTAAGCCCACAGCAATGGGCCAGAGCGGCAACATCGTAAAGGCTGAAGCTCCGATCTACGCTTGCAAGGTACAGCTCGTTTGCCCGAAGTGCGGCAAGCCCACCAGAGTTGGTCATGTTGTAGAAGATGGCAAGAAGCTCCGCGCTTGCAAGAAGTGCGGCAAGTCTTTCGAGTAAAGGAGGAACGACAATGGCAAGAATGAAGGATATGTATGTCAGCACTGTTGCTCCTGCAATGATGAAGAAGTTCGGATATAAGAGCGTTATGCAGATTCCGAAGCTCGATAAGGTAGTCATCAACGTTGGTGCCGGTGAGGCAAAGGACAACGCAAAGGTGATCGATGCGATCATGAACGATCTGGCTATCATCACTGGCCAGAAGCCGATCGTTTGCCGCGCTAAGAAGTCCGTTGCGAACTTCAAGCTGCGTGAAGGCATGCCGATCGGTGTAAAGGTTACACTGCGTGGCGAGAGAATGTACGATTTCGTAGATAAGCTGTTTAACGTGGCTTTCCCGCGTGTACGTGACTTCAGAGGAATCAATGGTAATTCCTTTGACGGTAAGGGCAACTACTCTACCGGTATCAAGGAGCAGCTGATTTTCCCCGAGATCGAGTATGATAAGATCGACAAGGTACGTGGTATGGATATCAACTTTATCACAACTGCTGAAACCGATGAAGAAGCAAAGGAACTGCTGAAACTGCTCGGCGCTCCGTTTGCTGACTAATTAGGGAGGAAATCAAATGGCTAAGAAGGCAATGATTAACAAGCAGCAGAAGACACCGAAGTTCTCCACAAGAGCATACAGCAGATGCAAGATTTGCGGCAGACCGCACGCATATCTGAGAAAGTACGGCGTATGCCGTATCTGCTTCAGAGAGCTGGCAAATGATGGCCAGATCCCGGGTGTTAAGAAGGCAAGCTGGTAAAATAGTATAAGGAGGTCATTGGCATGCAAATTTCTGATACAATCGCAGATCTGCTCACAAGAATCCGTAATGCAAGCTCTGCGAAGCACGCCACGGTTGACATTCCCGCATCCAACGTGAAGAAGGCAATCACTGAGATCCTCTCTGAAGAGGGTTATATCAAGGGTTACCAGATCGTTGATGACGGTAAGCAGGGCATTATCAGAGTAACTCTGAAGTATACAGACAACAGAACTCCGGTAATCACAGGCTTACGCAGGGTTTCCAAGCCGGGTCTGCGCATTTATTCTAGCTGTGAGGATATGCCGAAGGTTCGTAAGGGCCTGGGCATTGCAATCGTATCCACATCTAAGGGTATCATGACCGACAAGAAGGCAAGAGCTTTGAATGTCGGCGGTGAAGTACTCGCATACATTTGGTAAGGAGGACATCTTATGTCAAGAATTGGTAAAATGCCGATTACGGTTCCTGCCGGAGTAGATGTAAAGGTTGCAGATAATCTGGTAACAGTTAAGGGACCGAAGGGTGAGCTGCAGAAGCAGTTCTCCAACGAACTGACAATCACTCTGGAAGACGGCACTGTAACAGTTGCTCGTCCTTCCGATAACAAGAACCACAGAGCACTGCATGGTCTGACAAGAACACTGATCGCTAACATGATCGAGGGTGTAACCAACGGTTACTCCAAGACTCTGGAGATCGATGGTGTCGGCTATCGTTGTGCAAAGCAGGGCAACAATCTGGTAATGAACCTCGGTTTCTCCCATCAGGTAATTATGCCCGAGATCGATGGTATCACAATTGAAGTACCCCAGCCCAACAAGATCGTGATCAACGGTATTGACAAGCAGAAGGTTGGTCAGTTTGCCGCTGAAGTACGCGAGAAGAGACCGCCGGAGCCTTATAAGGGCAAGGGCATCCACTATGTTGGCGAGCATATCATCCGCAAGGAAGGTAAGGCTGGTAAGGGTAAGAAGTAAGTAAAGGAGTGAAGGGCAATGATTAAAAAGTTTGATAGCAATAAAGCCAGACTGAAAAGACATCGCCGTGTTCGCACGAAGATTTCCGGAACTCCTGAGGTTCCGCGTCTGTGTGTATTCCGCAGCACAAAGCACATCTATGCTCAGCTGATCGATGACGTAAACGGTGTAACACTCGCAAGCGCATCCAGCATGGTAAAGGGCTTTGACGCTAACGGCGGCAACATCGAAGGTGCAACAAAGGTTGGCGAGCTGGTAGCTAAGGCTGCTCTGGCTAAGGGCATTGACACTGTTGTATTCGACAGAGGCGGCTATCTGTATCACGGAAGAGTTCAGGCACTGGCTGAGGCTGCCCGTGAGAACGGTCTGAAGTTCTAAGAGAAGGAGGGAACACGATTGGCTAATATTGATGTAAAGGATATTGAGTTTGCTGAAAAGGTTGTAGCAATCAACAGAGTATCCAAAACTGTAAAGGGCGGACGTGTTATGAAGTTCGCTGCCCTGGTAGTTGTCGGTGATGGCAATGGTCTCGTAGGCTTCGGTATGGGTAAGTCCGGTGAAGTTCCGGATGCGATTCGCAAGGGCATCGAGGATGCTAAGAAGAATCTGGTAAGAGTACCGCTGAAGGGTACAACAATCCCGCACGAAATCGTTGGTAAGTTCGGCGCAGGCGAAGTGCTGATGCGTCCGGCTGCTCCCGGTACCGGTGTAATCGCTGGTGGTCCGGTTCGTGCCGTGATCGAAGTAGCTGGTATCAAGGATATCAGAACCAAGTCCCTGCGTTCCAACAACCCCTGCAATGTAGTAAGAGCCACCATCAATGGTCTGGTTTCCTGCACAACTGCAGAAGAGGTTGCTGCTAAGCGCGGTAAGACTGTTAAGGAAATCTTGGGTTAAGGAGGCAGAAACATGGCAAAGAAAATTACACTTGTAAAGAGCCTGATCGGCTGCAAGCAGGATCAGATTGCCACTGCACATGCACTTGGCTTGAAGAAGATTGGTAATACCACCGTGCAGCCGGACAATGCTGCAACAAATGGCAAGATCCACAAGATCATTCACCTCATCAAGGTAGAAGAAGCGTAAGCAAGGAGGTGCAGTAAATGCAGATTCATGAACTCGTACCGGCTCCCGATTCCAACAAGGCCGTAAAGCGTGTTGGTCGTGGTCATGGTTCCGGTAACGGAAAGACAGCTGGCAAGGGACACAAGGGTCAGAAGGCTCGTTCCGGCGGCGGCGTAAGAATCGGTTTTGAAGGCGGTCAGATGCCGCTTGCAAGAAGAATTCCTAAGAGAGGCTTCAACAACATTTTCAGAGCAACTTATGCAACTGTAAATGTTGGTGACCTGAATAAGTTCACAGATGGCACTGTTGTAGATACAGAGCTGCTCTGCGCAAGCGGTCTGATTAAGAAGGTTTGCGACGGCGTTAAAATTCTTGGAGAGGGCGAACTCACTGCAAAGCTTACCGTAAAGGCTGCTAAGTTTACTAAGGCTGCTGCTGAAAAAATTGAAAAGGCAGGCGGGAAAGCTGAGGTGATCTGAGTTGTTTCGAACTTTAAGAAACGCTTGGGGTGTACCGGAGATTCGTCAGAAGTTCCTGTATACACTCTTCATGATCCTCGTTTTTCGTATCGGCAGTGCGATCACTGTCCCCTTCCTGGATCTGGCTCAGGTTCAGGCAATGATGGATTCCTATGCGACGGGCGGTAACTTCCTGGAATACATGGATACACTGACCGGCGGTGCGCTTTCTAAGGCAACCGTATTCTCGCTGTCCATCACACCCTATATTAACGCATCCATCATCATCCAGCTTCTCACCTACGCACTTCCTCCTCTGGAGCGACTCCAGCAGGAAGGCGAGGAGGGACGCAAGACACTCAATAAGATCACCGCTTATCTGGCGCTCGGTCTTGCAGTGTTCATGTCCATCGCTTACTACCTCACTCTGAAGAGAGGCAGTGATGCGGTAATGTACACAAAGGGTGCATACGGCTGGTTTGCAGCGATCGTAATCGTTGCTTCCCTGACCGCAGGTGCTTCCCTCGTTGTATGGATGGGTAACCGAATCAATGACAAGGGTATCGGCAACGGTGTCTCCATGATCCTGTTCGCTGGTATCGTAGCAAGATTCCCGAACGATATTGGTACTCTCGTTACCCTGACAAAGGATAACCCCCAGAAGTACTTCTTCGTTTCTCTGGCAATTCTCGTGATGTTCCTCCTCATGATCACTTTCATTGTCTTCATGAATGAGGCAGAGCGCAGAATTCCGATCCAGTATGCAAAGCGTGTAGTCGGCAGAAAGCAGTTCGGCGGACAGAATACACACATTCCGATCAAGGTTTGTATGAGCGGCGTAATGCCCATCATCTTTGCAATGGCATTCATGTCCCTGCCCAGCACGATCAGTCTGTTCGTGAAGCCCGTTGCGGATCCGACAACAGCTGGTTTGGGGGCTAAGATTTACTATTATTTCATTCAGTTCTTCAGCACTCAGAGCTATGGCTATGCAGTTCTGTACTTCATCCTGATCATCGCATTCAACTATTTCTATGTTGCAATGCAGTATAATCCGGTGGAGATCGCCAATAACCTCCGTCAGAACAACGGCGGTATTCCTGGCTACAGACCCGGCAAGCCCACATCCGATTATATTCAGAGAGTTCTGTCCAAGATCACTCTGGTGGGTGCGGTATTCCTGGGTATCATTGCAATTTTCCCGATTCTGCTGACAAAGATTGATCCGTCTCTGGCATCGCTCTCCATGGGTGGTACTTCCATCCTGATCTGTGTAAGCGTTGCACTCGAAACGGTACGTACTCTGGAGTCCCAGATGATGATGCGTCACCACAAGGGCTTCTTAGGTTAAGGAGGGGCATATATGAATCTGATTTTATTAGGTGCGCCCGGTGCTGGTAAAGGCACACAGGCAGAAGTGATTTCAGAAGCTCTGAACATTCCGCAGATCTCCACGGGCAATATGCTCCGCGAGGCTGTCAAGAATGGCACAGAATATGGTCTGAAGGCAAAGGCAGCAATGGAAAGCGGTGCGCTGGTTTCTGATGATATCGTAATCGGTATCCTCAAGGACCGCATCGCAGCAGATGACTGCCAGAATGGTTTCATCCTCGACGGTTTCCCGAGAACCGTTCCGCAGGCAGAGGCTCTCGATGAGATGGGCGTGCGGATCGACAAGGTACTCGAGATCTTCGTTGATGACGAGACAATCAAGATGCGTGTATCCGGCAGAAGAGTATGTGAGGGCTGCGGCGCAACCTATCACATCCAGTACAAGCCTTCCAAGGTTGAGGGTACATGCGATAAGTGCGGCGGCAAGACCATCATCCGTAAGGATGATCAGCCGGAAACAGTTCTCGATCGTCTGGCGGTTTATCACAATCAGACCGCTCCGCTCAAGGACTATTACGCAAAGCAGGGCAAGCTCGATACTGTCGTTGGACAGGAAGAGGTTGCTGATACGGTGAAGCTGACACTCAAGGCTGTGGGGGCTGACACCGAATGAGTATCACCATTAAATCTAAGACAGATCTGATGAAGATGCGAGAGGCCGGAAGGATTGCCGGAAGAGCATTGCAGCTCGCCGGACAGTCCATCACCCCCGGCATGACAACCTTGGAACTTGACAAAATCGTGCATGATTACATCGTTGGATGCGGTGCCCATCCCTCCTTTCTGGGATATGCAGGTTTTCCTGCAAGCGCCTGCATCTCCATCAACGATGAGGTCATCCACGGTATCCCGAGTGCAAAGCGAAAGATCAAAGCGGGGGATATCGTGAGTGTGGATGTGGGAGCGTTTTACAACGGTTTTCACGGTGACACCTGCGCCACCTTCGGTGTGGGTAAGCTGACAGCGGATGCCCAGGCACTGCTCGATGTCACCAAAGCGTCGCTGGAGGCGGGGATTGCAAAGGCAGTTGTCGATGCAAGACTCTATGAAGTCTCCGGTGCGGTAGAAGAATACTGTGTCTCAAGAGGATACGGTGTTGTCAGGGAGTACTGCGGACACGGAATCGGCAGACAGCTGCACGAAGCTCCGGAAGTTCCGAACTATGTACAACCCGGCAGAAAGGGCGTAAAGCTGACCGCAGGAATGGTCATCTGCATCGAGCCGATGATCAACGCCGGCAAGGCAGCGATCCGCCAGTGCGGCGACGGCTGGACGGTAAGGACCCGTGACGGCAGTCTTTCTGCACACTTTGAACACACAATCGCGATAACACCGGACGGACCGGTGATCATGACGGATCCGAACTGATGCAGCTGCAAGTTGGTATGGTGGTTTGTGCGACCGCCGGTAAAGAAAAGGACAGCTTCTATGTTGTCACACAGCTGGACGGCAATGCCGTGTATCTGGCTGACGGAAAGCACAGAACTCTGGAAAAGCCAAAGCGCAAGAATGTTAAGCACATTCGCCTGACAGGGACTGTCTGGGATCTGACCCAGCTGACCGACAAGGCACTGCGCCGCAAGCTGCTCGAATGCAATGCACAATAGGGAGGTATTTGATTTGTCTAAAGAAGATTTGATTGAAGTAGAAGGCGTCGTGCTGGAAGCACTGCCGAACGCAATGTTCCGCGTAGAGCTGCCGAACAAGCACGTCATCCTGGCTCATGTGTCCGGTAAGCTGAGAATGAACTATATTCGTATCGTTCCCGGCGATAAGGTGAAGATTGAAATGTCACCCTATGATCTGACAAAGGGCCGAATCACATGGAGAGCCAAGTAATTGGTAGATAGTAAGGCGCAGCATATGCTGCAAAACCTGCAAGGAGGTAATTTCAATGAAAGTAAGACCTTCCGTAAAACCCATTTGCGAAAAATGCAAGGTCATTAAGCGCAAGGGAAAAATCATGGTGATCTGTGAGAATCCCAAGCACAAGCAGCGTCAGGGCTAAGCCCGACAGCATTGGAGGTGTAATTCATCAATGGCAAGAATTTCAGGTATTGACCTTCCCAAGGACAAGAGAGTTGAGATCGGTCTGACTTATATCTACGGTATCGGCCGTCCGACCGCAACTAAGATCATTGAGGCTACAGGCGTAAATCCCGATACAAGAGTTAAGGATCTGACTGAGGAAGATGTAGCAAAGCTCCGTGATTATATCGATGCAAACCTGACTGTTGAGGGTGATCTTCGCCGTGAAGTTGCTCTGAACATCAAGAGACTGATCGAGATCGGCTGCTACAGAGGCATCCGCCACAGAAAGGGCCTGCCGGTAAGAGGTCAGCGTACAAAGACCAACGCAAGAACACGCAAGGGTCCGGTTAAGACAATTGCTAACAAGAAGAAGTAAGGAGGGCGAGTTCTTTGGCACAGCAGAAGGGTAAAAAGGTGACTACTGTACGCCGCCGCAGAGAGCGTAAGAATATCGAGAGCGGTGCAGTACACATTCAGTCCACTTTCAATAACACAATTGTGACAATCACAGACACACAGGGCAATGCCATTTCTTGGGCAAGCGCAGGCGGTCTGGGATTCCGCGGTTCCAGAAAGTCCACACCGTTCGCAGCACAGACTGCTGCTGAGACAGCTGCAAAGGCTGCTATGGAACACGGTCTGAAGACTGTAGAAGTATACGTAAAGGGCCCGGGCAGCGGTCGTGAGGCTGCAATCCGCGCACTGCAGACTGTAGGTCTGGAAGTACGTATGATCAAGGATGTCACACCGATTCCGCACAATGGTTGCCGTCCGCCTAAGAGACGCCGCGTCTAATTGGAGGTACAAGATTATGGCAGTAAATAAGGATCCGATTCTGAAGAGATGCAGATATCTGGGTATCAGCCCGATGGTTATGGGTATCAACAAGCAGTCCAACCGTAACCCCAACGCTAACAGCCGTAAGAAGGTTTCTGAATACGGTATGCAGCTGAAGGAAAAGCAGAAGCTGAAGTTCATCTATGGCGTAATGGAAAAGCCGTTCCGTCACTACTTCGAGCTGGCTTCCAAGATGGAAGGCAAGGCTGGTGATAACCTCATCGCAGTGCTCGAGTCCAGACTGGATAACGTAGCATACCGTATGGGTATGGCACTGACCAGACGTGAGGCAAGACAGCTGACAGGTCACGGTCACTTCACTGTAAACGGCAAGAAGGTAGATATTCCTTCCTATCGTGTATCCGTTGGCGATGTCATTGCAGTCAGCGAGAAGAGCAGAAGCAGTGCAAAGTTCAAGGATGTAGCAGAGCAGACACAGGGCAGAACCATTCCGCTTTGGCTGGAAGTTAACAAGGAAGCTTTCTCTGCAAAGGTAACAAGAATGCCTGAGCCTCAGGATCTTGACTACGAAGTAGAAGCACACCTGATTGTCGAGCTGTACTCCAAGTAATACGTAATTGCTTGCGGACGCTTTCGATCAACGAACAAAAGTAATTGCGAAATAGGAGGGTTTACATGCTTGAAAAAATTGAGAAGCCGGAAATCGAAACCGTCGAACTGAGAACTGACGGTAAATACGGTAAATTCGTTCTGGCACCGCTGGAACGCGGCTATGGCATCACGCTCGGCAACAGCCTCAGACGAGTTCTTCTCTCCTCTCTTCCCGGTGTGGCTGTCAATTATGTCAAGATTGACGGAGTGCATCACGAGCTTTCCACAATTCCGGGTGTCAAGGAGGATGTGACAGAAATCATCCTGAGCCTGAAGGGCCTGACTGCAAAGCTGTACGGCGAAGGCCCGAAGACCATTTCTATCGATGCTGAGGGCGAGTGCGAAGTCACTGCCGGCGATATTAAAGCAGATTCCGAAGTCAACATTCTCGATCCGGGCATGCACATTGCAACCCTGGGCAAGGATGCAAAGCTTCGCATGGAAATTACCATTGACAGAGGCAGAGGCTATGTATCTGCGGAGCGCAACAAGCAGCAGATGCCCGATATGCCCATCGATGTAATTGCCGTAGACAGCATTTATACTCCTGTTTTGAAGGTGAACTATACCGTAGAGGATACCCGTCTCGGTCAGGTCACCGACTATGACAAGCTGACCATGGAGGTTTGGACCGATGGTACCATCTCTGCAAAGGAAGCTCTGTCACAGGCAGCCAATCTCCTCAACGAGCATCTGAAGCTTTTTGTCGATCTTTCCGACGAAGCTTGCATTACAGAAGTCCTGGTTGAAAAGGATGACAAGGGTAAAGAAAAGATCCTTGAGATGACCATTGAGGAACTTGACTTGTCAGTACGTTCCTTCAACTGCTTGAAGCGTGCTGGCATCAACACCGTGGATGACTTGATCAACAAGTCTGAGGAAGAAATGATGAAGGTGCGTAACCTCGGTAAGAAGTCCTTCGATGAGGTAAAGGAAAAGCTCCAGTCTCTGGGCTTTGACCTTTCCTCCGAGGAAGACTAAGCGCATCTCAGATAACCTAAAGATACCCGATGGGGCAATGCCTCTCTCGGTTTGAGTAAAGGAGTGAATTACAATGCCGGGTACAAGAAAGTTGGGCAGAACTACTGCACACAGAACCGCAATGCTCAGAGCAATGGTAACTTACCTGCTGGAGAACGGTCAGGTTGAGACCACCGTAACAAGAGCTAAGGAAGTCCGTGCAGTTGCTGAAAAGATGATTACAATGGGTAAGAATACAGACCTGCACAGCAAGCGTCAGGTATTCTCCTACATCACTAAGGAGACCGTAGCTAAGAAGCTGTTTGACGAGATTTCTCCGAAGTATGCTGATCGCAAGGGCGGCTACACACAGATCATTAAGATCGGTCCGCGCCGCGGCGACGCAGCTGAGATGGCAATCATCAAGCTGGTTGACTAATTTCTAAGCACAAAGAAACCCTCCGGTTCATCCGGAGGGTTCAGCTTTTCAAAAAAGGGGCAATTTCCTGAAAATTGCCCACCCCCTAACCCCCTCCCTAAAG
>CAYYIT010000003.1:23294-84185 GCA_964472035.1 uncultured Ruminococcus sp. | reverse complement strand
AGCCAAAAAGTGCACCGCAGGTGAGCGGGTGGAGGGGGACTCCCCACGGGGTGGGGAGATGTCGAACGAAGTGAGACAGAGGGGACGGGCTGTTCAGCGGTAGCACCCTCCACTATTTCCCCCTCCCTTTAGGGAGGGGGTTAGGGGCACCCGAAGGGCGTGCGTTAGCTGTGGGGCAATTTTCAGGAAATTGCCCCTTTTTTGACAAGCTGAGAGCGTCCTTTTGAGAGAAGGACGCTCTTTTCATATCAATATGCAGGGCAAAGTACCATGTATTCTCCCGATGGTCTGAAGCCGAGAGAAGCGTACAGAGGACGCCCCATTTCGGTGGCATCCAGACTGATTTCGGTAGCATGCATGCTTTGTGCATCGTCAAGCAGCATGAACAGCATTTCCTTGGCAATACCGCGCCGCCGGTACGCATGATCCACAAAGACGTTCATGATATGCGCGCGGCATCCTCCCGGATGGGAGACGGTCGGCATCACGGAATAGTAGCAGATGCTGGCGCATCCGATCGCCTCATCCCCGTCAAAGGCAAGCACGGTCGTGTGGCGGCCTTCCTTGAAATAGCGAAGCGTCTCCTGCATGAACTGCGGAGTGAAATCCTCCGTATCCTCCATTCCCGAAACGGCACGCATGGTGCGTAGCCGCATGGCAATGACGGTGTCGAAATCCTGTTCCTGCGCGATCCGCAGCTGTACAGCCATCGTTACGCGCCCCCTTTGCGTTTCTGCTGTTGATAAATGATGGCGGAGAGGATGGTTTCCGGACAGAACCGGATACCGAATTTCAGGAGATGGATGAGTGTGCCCGGAATGATGATGGCCTTTCCGGCGAGCGCACCCTCGATGCCAAGTGCAGCGACCTGCTTGACATCGACGGAGGGGAGGGAGAAAACAACACCTGCACGGCGGTTGAAATTCGTGTCCACCGGCCCCGGACAGAGCAGGCTGATCGTCACAGAAGATCCGGCTCTGCGCAGCTCCTCGCGGATCGCAAGACTCAGACGGACAACGTAGCTCTTGCTCGCATAATAGCCCGACATCAAAGGGCCGGTCATAAATCCTGCAATGGAGGCGACATTCAGAATGCGGCCGCGGTTTCGTGTCTGGAAATCCTTCAGGAAGAGCTTTGTCAGAATATGCACCGCGCGGACATTGACATCGAGCATCGCAAGCTCGCGATCGAGCGGCGTTTTGGTAAATTCTCCGAACTGCCCGAAGCCTGCATTGTTGACGAGCAGATCGATCTGCATACCCTTGCAGAAATCATGCAGGGCGTAGGGCGCATCGGGCTGCGCGAGATCAAGCGCGATCCATCGGGTATGATTTCCGAACTGCTTTGCCATGCGTGCAAGCTGCAGACTGTTGCGTCCTGTCAGTACCAGCTCCCAGCCGCGTTTGTGCAGATAAACTGCCATTTCTTTTCCGATGCCGGAGGTGGCACCTGTGATGACTGCTCTCATATTATTCGTTCCTTTCTGTGGGGATCGTCATTGTGATGGAGAACTGACCGTTCTCGTTGGTTGCGCCGATCTTGTAGCCGAGTTCATCGCAGAGCGTCTTGACGACGTAGAGTCCGAGACCGCTGCCCTCGGAGGTACGGGAGGCTCCTCGGTAGAATGGCTCGAAGATATGCGAAATATGCAGTTCCTCACTGTCGAGGATGTCATTTGCAATGGTGAGGACGGCGCTTGCATCCTGCATCATCAGCGCAATACGGAGCTGGCGGACGGCGTATTTTGCCGCATTGGAAAACAGGTTCTCGAGGATCCTTGTAAGATGCCTGCGGCTCGATTGCAGGACAATACCCTCATCGATGCGGATCTGCGGCTGAATGCCGCGCTTTTCGATCCAGTCGTACTGTGACAGCAGGCATTCTGTGAGGAGATTGCTGAGATTGACCTGCTCCGGCTCGCTGTCCTGCGGGTTGTGGGCCAGACAGTTCAGCTCAAAGAAGTCGTCGGAGAGGGATTTGAGATATTGGTTTTTCTGGATGGCGATCGTAAGATATTCCTGCTCCGTTTCGGAGAGCGCCGCGCTTTTCTGCACCATCTGCAGGTAGCCGATGGAGGCGGTGAGGGGTGTACGGAAATCATGGGAGATGCCGGAGATGACATGGGAGAGCTGTGTTTCCCGTCTCTGAAAATGGATCGCCAGCTCCCGCTGGATCTCCACATGCCTGTCGGCTGCAATGGCGAGCTGTACGATATCTTTATCAAAAAAGCCTACCTTCAGCGGCTGGGCATATTCCGGATCGCGGCGCTTGTCGGTTTCTTCCGCAAAGCGGCGCAGCTCCTGCTTGATCTGCCAGAGCCGGAAAATCGTAAACAGCAGGAGAACCAAAAGAATGATCGATAGTACGAGAAATACATACAGCATAATAACCTCCGGCTTTGAAAACACCGAATGCCCCATCGCAGGATGGGGCGGGTGTGTTATTTGAGAAGCATTTTTTTCTTGCCGCTAATATACGCGAGAATGTAGATGATCGAAAATTCGATGACCAGTCCAACCACTGCCTTGATGACAAGGGTATCGGGGAGTGATGGCTCAAACAGAGCCATAATCTGTCCCATCGGTAAGCACTCGTAGACATTCAGGATTGCCTTGTTCTTTTCCGGATCCTGTTCCACTGCCATCAGCATCTCAAAACCGAGCATTTCAATGGTCATATACCGCAGATACGGCATGGCAGCGCCGAGCAGGCTCTTGAAGAGCATGGTACTGAGAATACAGAAGGTGATCATGCGCAGGAAAACGCAGGTTGTGATGATGAAGAACTGCGGGAGATCGTTGTATTCCACAGTGCCGTTCTGAACGATGATATAGGCGCACAGTCCGAAAAATGGCAGCAGGAAGGAAACGGTCGTCAGCGGTACGTAGACAAAGAGCCGTGACATCAGGATGGAAGAAACAGAATTGCCGTCCATGATTTCGTAGTACGCGGTACGGTTGGCGTATGCCATGCCGCAGGCAACGGCTGTCATGGTGGAGATCATCATGGTAAGTCCAACCTGAAGACCTGCACCCAGAGAGTAGAGTGTTTCGTCAAAGGAAGCTTCAAAGAATTCTGCAAATCCGCCGTGATTGAGCGGTGCCATTCCAAGACTGAGCAGGGAAACGATCACGATCAGAGGCAGGAAAATGCTGGAATGGGACAAACGGTACCATTCAGCGCGGATCAGTCTTGTCATGCTTCTTCACCTACTTTCGAAAGATAATAGTCCTCAAGGCTCTCGCCCTCTTCATGGAGCTTTCTGATGATCAGACCGTTGTCGGTAACGGTCTTGGAGATCAGATCCACTTCGCTCAGACGCTCAAAAATATGCAGTTCATCGCCGTGAACGACCTTGTACTCGTGCAGCCCAAGCACCTGCTCCAGAACCGCTGCGGTGCGGTTGATGTCATTGGTGCGCAGACAGATGTGGTTGCGGCACTTAACGAGCAGCTCCTCAGTGCTGAGTGCTTCGATGAGCCTGCCCTTGCCGATGATGCTGAAATCCGTGCAAAGCTCGGACAGCTCCGAGAGCAGGTGGCTGGAGATGAGGATCGTCACGCTCTCTTCTTGCGCAAGGCGCAGGAGCATGTGACGTACCTCTACAATACCCTCGGGATCGAGACCGTTCACGGGCTCGTCCAGCACCATGATCTCCGGTCTTGTCATCAGGGACATGGCAATGCCAAGACGCTGGCGCATGCCGAGGGAGAACTTCTTGGCGATCTTTCTGCCGGTGTTTGTCAGCCCTACGAATTCGAGCACCTGATCGATCCGCTTTGCATCGGCAACGCCGCGTACATAGCGGACATATTGCAGGTTTTCTCTTGCTGTCATACTGGGATCCACGATGGGATTTTCGATCATGAAGCTCATTCGCTTGCGCTGCTGATCGAGATGTTCGCCGTCCCCGAAGAACTGCATGCTGCCGCTTGTCGGCAGGGTCAGACCTGCAAGCATACGCATGATGGTGGTCTTTCCGGCGCCGTTGGGGCCGATGAGGCCGCAAATGCTGCCCTTTCGGATCTGCAGGGAGAACTGATCCACGACCGTATTCTTACCGTATTGTTTAGAAATATTATCCATGGAGAGGATGATGTCGTTCATTCCAAATCCGTCCTTTCATGTGGTATGCTTCTATGATACAGTGCGGGCGTAAAGAAATCGTTAATTCAAAGGTTAAGAAATCGTTAATTCTCCGTATGAAGCTTGTACCCCATTCCCCAGACGGTGTCGATGTATTCCTGATCGGGATCGAGGAGCTTGATCTTGCTGCGCAGGTTGCTCATATGTACCTTGATGGTGTTGTCATCGCTGAAATACGCTTCGTTCCAGATGCTTTCAAAGAGATTGGCTTTGGAGAAAAGCTTGTTCGGATGCCGCAGCATCAGCTCAAGGATCGCATATTCTTTGGCAGTCAGTGAAAGGGGAGTACCGTTGACCGTAACGGTTTTGCCGGCTGGCTGCAGACACATGGCATGCAACTGAAGCGCTTCTTCTTCCGGAGCGGAATGCGCCGTACTGCTCCTCCGTAATACAGCCTCGATCCGTACAAGCAGCTCGTCAAGATCAAAGGGCTTGGTGATGTAATCGTCCGCACCCATGCGGATGAGGTCGACCTTGGTCTGGGTGGTGCTTTTGGCGGAAAGCACGATCACGGGGACATCCGAAAAATGCCGCAGCTCCTCGAGTGTTCTGTCGCCGCTCTGGAAGGGGAGCATCAGATCCAGCAGCACGAGTGATAATTCCGTGTGTTCACGGAGCATCCGCATGGCCGTCAGGCCATCCGCGGCGGAATGCACCGTATACCCTTGTGTGGAAAGAAAATCACACAGCAGGCGATTGATTTCTTTATCGTCCTCTACAATGAGCAAGGATTGCATAGGATCCCTCCTGAAACTTCGTTTTTTTCATTATACCATATATTTCCGAAGGATGCAATCGGAAATCACACGGGATAAAAATAAAAATCATGTGAAAAAAAGAAAAAATTTCAAAAAAGGCTGGACATGCAAGCAATTTTGTAGTATAATAATAAAAGATTGTTTTTTGGAGGTAGCAATATGTCTTTTAAGAAAAAAGTCGCAGCTGTTCTGACTGCGCTCGGAATTGCAGCATCGTTTACCGGCTGCAGTGATACAACTTATGGTCTGATCGTTAACGACACCAAGGTTCCGGCCGGCATTTACATCTACTATGCAATGCAGGCGCATGATTCCGCGCTGAACATGATCAAGGAAGAAAACCCTGACTTCGATACTGCAAACACCGCAGCAGTCAAGGGCAGTACCATCGAAGGCGTGGATACCGTGACATGGATCCAGAACAAGGCAACGGATCTTTGCGCAAGCTATGTCGCTGTTGAAGAAAAGTTCGATGAACTTGGCCTTAAGCTGGATGATGAGACAAAGGCATACATCGATGACATGGTAGAGTACACATGGAGCTATTACAAGGATTTCTACGAGGCAAACGGTGTCAGCGAAGGCTCCTATCGCAAGCTCGTGACATCTTCCTATAAGACGGAGGAGATCTTCCTTTACTACTACGGTACCGAAGGCGAGTTAGGCGCTCCCGAGGAAGAGCTGAAGACCTACTACATTGAGAATAATATCCGTGCAGAGATCATCCAGATGAAGAAGCTGGACGGTGCCGGCAATAAGCTTGAGGATACCAGCGAGCTGGAAGCACTTGCAGAGAGCTATGAAGAGCGCGTTGCAGATGCCTACGCTGACGGCGGTATCGAGGCTGTTATGACGGAGATGGCTGTGGTTAAGGATGACTACAGTGTTTACTGCACCTCTATTTCCAAGGAGGCAGCAGGTATTACCGAAACCACAGGCGAGTCCACAACCACCACACAGGCAGCTACAGAAGCCGCAACGGAAGCGGCAACCGAGGAGGCGGAAGCAACCACAGCAGTGGATGGTTCCGAGGAATCCGCTTCTACAACGACCGTAGCTGCGGAGAATGACGAATCCGAAACGACCACTACGACCGTTTCCACCGGCACCGAGGAAACCGGAACCGGCACGGAAGAGACCGGCACCACCACAACGACCGTTCCCTTCCCGAACGAGACGATCATTGCAGTGATCAACGAGGAGGATTACGAAGAGGGCGAGACGATCACCTACAATCCTTCCGAGAATGTATACAAGAACCTTCTGGATACGGAGGAAGCCGATTACGGCAAGCCCTTCATCGTGGAAGAAGAGGATGCTTTCTACCTCTGCGTTCGCTACGATATCGAGGAGCGTGTCACAGAGGAAGACCTCTGGAATGAGGGCAGCATCTACAGTGTTCAGCTTGCAATGTTCAATGACGCATTCGACGAGATGCTCGAGAGCTGGATCGCCGAAATGAAGGTGGAACGCAATGAGGCAGCGTACAAGCGCTACGATCCCTTCAATCTGAAGTCCTAAAAAACCAAAAGGCTGTGCAGAAATGCACAGCCTTTTTTGTATGCGTTGTTATGTCCAGTCCTCTTTTCCATCGATATGCTGTTTCAGTGCAGCGAAGCGGAGCAGCTGCTTGCGTGAGGAGATGCCAAGCTTGCTGTAGATGTTTTTGTTGTGGTATTTGATGGTGTTTTCGGAGATGTGAAGGAGCTGCGCGATCTCCTTTGCAGTCTTACCGGAAAGATACAGCTCATAGACCCTGTACTCTGCCGGCGTAAGCATGCTGAGATTTTCCACAAAGAAGTGGTATTCCTCGGGGATAATTTCTTCCTTCTGCTTTTCCGCAAGACGGTCGATCTCGCTTTTGGCAAGCTCGTATTTTTTTGCTGCCTTTTCGTATTGTGCTCTTGCACGACATGCCTCTTCCTCGGCATATTGCTTTGCCTTTTCAAGGTCGTCAAGCTGCTGTGCGTAAGCATTGTCTTTTTCCGCAAGGAAGGCAAAAAGGTCATCGATCTCACGGATGCGCAGCTGCTCGCCGAGATCCTCTTTGGCTTTGACACGCTCGATCTTTTCGAGGATCGGCGACACATATTTCTTGCTCATGATAATACAGCAAACCGCAGCAAGAATTGCAGCGATTACGAAAATCAGTATCATATTGAGCTGCCCCTTGCGAAGAAAACTCTCATACTGTGCCTTCGGGAGCATCACCGCAACGCTGAAGGTTTCGTTTCCGAGTGTGATTTCCTTTGTTCTTCCCACGCACTGTTCATTTCCGAAATCAAAATGCTGAAAACTGTTTTTGTTCCTGATCTGTAAAACATTGTTCGCATGATTGAACCGACCGGAGCTGAATTGTCCGGAATACATCCCGTCCTTTTCATCGAGCAATCCGCAGATCTCATTACCGCGGCGTCCGTCCGCGGGATTATGCGAAAGCTGGAACAGCAGATCGGTGATCTCAAAGCCGCAGACGCCAATGATGCTGTCATCGTAATCCCTTATGGGGACATAAATGTACCGCGCTCGTTCCCAGGTATCCGGGATCTGCACCGCAGGACTCAAGATAAAGTGCGTGCCGTCAGGAAAAAGCCTGTCGCAGTTTTCAAAAAAATCGGTGCTGCTTTCATTTTTCCATCCGCTGTGGAAGTTGATCCCTCTGCTTTTGCCTGTGGAGAAGGATCCTCTGTAAATGGAGAGATCATTGTTCACTGTGTTCGCGGAGCAGAGATTGATGTATTTGAGATAGATTCCGCTGTAAAGAGCGTTTTCTGAATTGCTGTTCGCGGTCGTGTCCAGAATGTAGAACGCACCGCTTGCAGGCGCCACCTGCATGTTAAGGTAAACTGCATCGTAAAGTTGGTTTTGCAGTGCATCAAGGGCTTCGGCATTGTTTTGCAGGGCGTCGAAGCTGGTATTCTGCGCAGCCAGATAGTTCTGGATCTCACGTTCCAGCTGTCCCGAGAAGGAGATCGCACAGGCTGCAAGCTCATCACAGTCGCGCTCGATCCGCTCGGAACAGGCCGCGAGCCTTGCGTTGATGTCGCTCATGATCTGCCGGTTTGCCGGATTGAGGATCCCGAACAGATTCAGAAGGATCATAATGACTGCAAGAAACAGGCAGATCACAGAAAACACATAGAAGGCAAACCTTCTGCGCAACGTCAGTCCTTCGGATCGGAATTGCCGGATCAGGCTCTTGATGTCAAGATAACTGAGTATATTCATGACCGTCCCCCTACATATCCTTGCCGGAAAGCCGTTTCAGCTCTTCGAGAGCTGCCGCGGAAAGCTCGTTCAGTACAGTGGCCCCATCTTCTCCTGCGGCAATTCGTTCCATATACTGGTTGTGAGCGGATTTCAGTACCAGCTTGACATTCTGTTCGAACCGGCTCTGGATGTCGGATGCACCCTCGTAACGGGGAAGTGCATGGAGTGTGTAGTCCTCCGTCATGTCCTGCATCATATCATAGAGGTTTTGGTAGCGTTCTTCTTCGACAATAGCGGTATCGGCAAACAATGCGGTTAAAGCGTCGTCCGTCACAGGAAGATAGCCTGCACTTGTTACAAAATGCAGGTTGTTTTCTTTGTCCGTCAGCCATTTTGCAAAGAGGTAGGCACCGTAGTTTTCTCGTTCGTCATCGCTTTTCACGGCGAAAAGTCCTCCGCCGCGATGGACAGCGACCGCATTCTCTTCCGTGAATACCGGATACGGAAGCGAAACGGAAGTGATCGGTTCAGTGGTGTTATCCGGATGGAACACCATTTCAGGCTGGTAAAGGATATCGGCGGTCGAGCCGATATTGGAGATGATCTCCACGGTCTTCCAGCGGGAAGCCGCATACCCGTCATCAAGACAGATGCCGCCGTAGATGGCCGCTCTGCTCAGCGTCTCCCATATCTGTGAAAAGGCTGCGTCATTCAGATTCAGCTTTCCGTTTTGGATGAATTCACTGCCATGCGCCTTCATGCCGATGTAGGCATAGTTGTAGAAATCGTTGATCTGTGTGAAATTCTGCCCATCCGACCAGTCATAATAGCGGTTTGCCGTTTCAAACAACCCCTCAAAGGTCGAGAGAGCATCGATGGATACCCCTGTTTCTGCACTGAATCTGTCGAAGAGCGTTTTGTTCAGAAACAGTCCTTCGGAGGATTTGGCGACCGGCAGCATCAGCAGCTCATCGCCGAAATAGCCTTCGGCAAGGAAATCCTCCCTGAAGGCGGCAAGCGCCTCCTCGGAGAAATAGTCGTTCCAGCAAAGCAGTTTGTCCTCTCCCACGATTTCTGCCACCCTCGGATAAGCAGTGAACAGATCGGGGAGTTCCTCCGCTCCCGGTTCACCGTTTGCAGAGGCGGCAAGTGCCTTGTCGATCGCCGAAGAGCTTGTGACCGAAACGACATTGACGGTCACACCGTTTTCTCTGCCGACGGTGTCGTTGAATTCATCGATGGCATCATTGAGAGGGGAATTCGTCTGGCTGCCGTAGACATGCCACATGGTCAGTGTGACCGGATGATCAGCGTCTGGCTTATTCTTATCTGTGCAGCCCGAGAAACAGACTGCGGTCATCATGAGACTGAGTAGTATTGAAGTGATTCTTTTCATCATATATTCCCTTTCTGTGCGGACATGTTGCCCGTTTCCTGCATGTTTTTGTATTTTCCCACCCTTTTTTCTCAATTCGGGTGGTGCAAAAAAGTCAGATCTGCGTTATAATCATAATTGTAAGGGTAAAAGAGAGTATATATCCTGCCAAAGTTTAGGGTGCTCTGTATGTTCCTGTGGGTGCGCCAACAGTCACAGGAACCGCCCATCATTTTATTGTAACACATTGTTCTGATTTCGTCAAGATGACAGGCAGGACGATGGATGAAGAAATCAAAGGAGGACGAACAAATGGGATTATTTGATTCACTGCTCAGATCCGCAGGCAATGCACTCAGAAACGAATCTGCAAAAACAGAAAACCAGGCTGCCCCCTTCACGGGAAAAGGCGGCAACCACACAGAAAGCTTCACCTTCGCAGTACTGCCGGACAGTCTTTCACAGCTGCAGGCGATGCCGGAGGCCTCCCTTGACTCCGCGTTCAAGACTGCGGCACTGACGATCGCTGTGCTTTGTGCCTACGAAAAGAATCCGGACGCATGTATCGAGATGCTGAACTTCCTCAAGGGACCTGCAGAGGTAAGCGCCTATGAAAAGGGCTTCATCAAGGAACGCCTGACCGGAAAATACTACAAGACATTTTCATTCTTCGAAGGCGCGTCGCCTGCAAATGGCTACAAGCCGAATGTGCCCTATGTGATCAGGGTCAGTGAGAACCCCTATTCCTTCGATGAGGAAAACTGGGCGACGCTCTATGTCACAAGCGGCGGCGCGGACAATCCGCGTCCCATCAAGCTGAGAAAGAAGCCTTCTACCGGGCAGTGGTTCGTCAACGATATCCAGTGCCTTGCGGATATCCGTGTTCCTGCAGAGGAAGATCCGTGGGCATAGGCGAATAAGGAGGTATGAATATGAAAAAAATGGTCGGACGCATTGCATCCGCCGCAACGGCACTTGCAATGTTTATGGGCAATGCGATCTGTACGGTGATGCCGGTCAGCGCACTGGGTACCTATGATGCAGTCGTCAGCATTGTATATCCACGTCCCGATGAAGCACCGCAGAAGCCTGTGATCACAGAATCGGGCACGGACATCGAGTTTCTTGGCGGTTTCTGGGTGGAGTCAAGCACGGGCTATGCAAAGATGTATGATCACCCCGTTCTCACATGGATGATGGAAGCGGAAGGCTTTGCAGGTTATAATGGCTATTTCACTACATTCACAGATGCGGACATGTATGATGTCACCGTTTTTGGCAGGATCGAGAATTACACAGGCTTGTTAAGCAATGAGGGTGCTGCAACCTTTATTGATACAGACACGGGCGAAACAATCGACACGAGCAGTGTACAGGTCATTGCCGTATCGGCACTGCTTTCTATGCTTGGCAGTGAAACAGAGCTTCCTGACGGACTGACAGAGTCCGATGCGCTTGTGATGATTTCTATAGACGGAGAATTAATGTGCTCGCCTGAGGGACATCTCCACGAATCTTCAGGATATGCATACGATGAAAATCAGCACTGGTATGCTTGCGAATGTGGTGTTGCATTAAGAGGAACCGCTTATGATCACTCCTGCGCATACACAATTAACGAACCGTGGCAGGTTGTAAAAAACGCCACAGAGACAGAAAGCGGACTGTGGGAAAAGAAATGCTACTGCGGACATATAATGGAATCTGTCATCATTCCGCCGAAAAGTGAACAGACCATCGTTTCCACTTACGAAGAGCTGCAGTCAGCACTTGCAGAAGGCGGAAAGCAGTGGATCACCCTTGATGTGAGCGGATCGACAAAATGGACAGTACAGACCGATATGGAATACAACAATATGCTTGTTCTTGATGATCCGAATGCAGAGATTGTACTGGATATGAACGGCTGCGGCCTTGCAAGAGAAACGGGCAGATATGACAAGTCGCTGTTTGATATTGTGGCAGGTTCTCTGAGAGTCATCAGCAAATCGGTGGCAACCCCTACGGACAGCACGACAAATCTGCATTTTTCCACTGCCGCGAGCGAAGCCTGCGTATTCCGTGTGCATGAGGGCGCATCGCTCCGTCTGACCAATGTTTCTGCCATGTCACCTACGGACGAATTTGCATACAGCTGTCCGTCTGTGATCTCTGAGGGCAATCTGCAGATCGACGGCGGAAGCTATTATCTGTATGATAACGAGTTCACACCTTCGGCAAGCGAGTATGCACTTGCATCAATTGTTCTTGACGGCGGTACAGCTGTGATCAACAGCGGTACGTTCGATGGCAGGGGCTGCGGAATGCTCGTCAGAGGCGACACAAAGTTAACCATTAACGATGGCTATTTCAGCAGTTGGTATTACGGATTGTATCAGACAGGCAACACGAAGGTGATCATCAACGGCGGAGTGCTTGGAGATGATGAAGAACCTCCAAGCTTTGGCTTTTATATGGACGGCGGAATTGCAAGAATTTACAGCGGAAGCTTTTACGGAAATACAGCGGGCGCATATGCAAAAAGCGGTGATATCTGTATCAGCGGAGGATATTTTAAAATGATGGAAGATACAGGATACGGCGCATTTTCGTTCAACGTAACAGATGTCAGTGCCGAGATCATCCGCGGTGACTTCAGAGGCGCAAAAGGCATCTCAACCCGTTGGGAAATGTTTGATGAGTTCACGGAAGAGGAGCCAAGCGCATACATTGATTACGGCTCCAAAGCAACTGATTCAGGAAAGCTGATTGACCTTTCCGAAGCAACAACATATATCGGCGAGTATTATCTTGAAGTCACAACAACCAAGCCTGTATTTACCTTGCAGCCTGAGGATGCAGTGATCTATGAAGGTGGAAGTGCTGAGTTTAAGGTGGAAGCTGAAAATGCAGACAGCTACTACTGGTATATCACAGACGCAGATGATGATTCACTTCAGCCCTATGACTGGTCATATGTAGAGAGTTTCTGTGATGTATCAGGCATAGAGTCAGATACGCTTATAATTACAAACGCAGGAAGCTGGCTGAATGACAAGGCTGTTTACTGCGAGGCATATAACGGATCCTATAAATTATCGGACACAGCTGTTATAACTGTAAAACAGAATGTAAGAGGCGACGTGAATGCGGATGACTTCTTTAGCGTGACGGATATCATAATGATGCAGAAATGGCTGCTCTGCACAGCGGATGCATCCCTGACCAACTGGCGCGCAGGTGACCTGTGTGAAGACAGCGTGATCGATGTGCTCGATCTTAGCATGATGAAGCGTGAATTACTCGCGCAAAGTGAATAGATAGAACGAACCGCCGCAACATTATGTTGCGGCGGTTCGTTTGCCTGTATGATATGCGGCGACGATTTATTCGTCGTCTTTTTGCTCTTCCAGCCGGACGATCTCAACCTGCTCGATGCGTCTGCCGCTCATTTTCAGGACCTTGACACGCAGACCGCAGTCCTCGAAGGTATCGCCCTCTGCGGGGATCTTCTCGAGATATTCCATGACCCAGCCGCTAACGGTCACAGCATCGAATTCGCCGTCCGCGCGAAGGATCTCGAAAATCTTTTCTACATTTGCCTTACCGGACACGATGAAGGTGTTCTCATCGCACTTGGACATTTCACGAACGATCTCGTCGTGCTCATCCCAGATCTCACCGACAAGCTCCTCAAGAATATCCTCAAGTGTTACAATGCCGGCAGTTGCGCCGAATTCATCCATAACAACCGCGATATGCAGCTGCTGTTCCTGCAGTTCCTTCAGAAGATCTGCAAGCTTTTTGCTCTTGGGAACGAAGATCACTGGCTTGATGATGCTGGAGATCTCCGCCTTCTGGTCATAGACCGTATTGAAGAAATCCTTGTGGTTCAGGATACCGATGATATTATCAACGTCGCCCTCATATACCGGAAGACGGGAGTAGCCTGTCTCGGAGAACACGCGCGCCGCCTTTTCCTTTGTAATATCGGACGGGATGCTTTCGATATCGATGCGGGGGGTGAAAATATCACGGACTTCGAGTTCGTTGAATTCAATGGCATTGCGGATGAGATCGCTCTCCTCCTTGTCGATGCCGCCGCCCTGTTCAGCTTCTTCAACGATGGTCAGCAGCTCTTCTTCGGTGATGCCGGTTTCTTCGGGAGATTTGATCACCAGTGAGAGAAGTTTTTTCCATCCCTTGAACAGCCAGTTCAGCGGTGTGAGTAATGTCATCAGCAACTGCAGAATGGGTGCTGAAAGCATTGCAAAACGTTCCGGCATTTCCTTGGCAATACTTTTGGGAGAGATCTCTCCGAAAATCAGGATCACGATCGTAAGCACAACAGTGGAGACAGTAGCACCGAGATCGGGATCTCCAAGCAGATTTACAAAAAGCAGCGTAGCCATGGAAGAGGCGAGAATGTTGACAATATTGTTGCCAATGAGAATGGTAGAGAGCATCTCATCGTACTTATCTGTCAGCTTGAGAACAAGCTTCGCTTTTTTGTTTCCCTTGTCCGCCATGTTCTTGATGCGGACACGGTTGAGGGAAGAGAACGCCGTCTCCGTTGCGGAAAAGTACATGGAACAAATGATACAGACGAGAATGATGATCAGTGATATACCGTCACTACCCATAGTTAATAAACCCTTTCTTTCTTAAAAAATCATTTTTCTTTGGTGGAATTCTGCACAGCAGAAAAAGGGTATGGCTTACGCCACGCCCTGAACAGAACTATGTAAATGTGTAATTATCGTACGGGACGCCGCCGTCGTCCGAACTGCTGTTGCTCATGGCTTCCTCCTTGCAGAATTTCTATTATTATAGCACAGAACTTTCCTGTTGTCAAGAGGTAAAAACGCCGCGCACAAAAAAGCACGCGGCGCTATGGTCAATCCTTCTGGGATCGTCTGCAATAGGGCAGATCGCACTTCAGGATCTTCGGAGGATCCGGCAGCGTCGTTTCCGACGCTTCTGCGTTCACTGCAGCAGTGGTCACAGTAATGGTAGAAGTCTGGGAGAGGGGAGCTGTCGTGGTCGTTTCCGTTGTTTCGGTCGGATCGGTGTCTTCTATCGGAGGATCATCTGTGGGATAATTACCGGCATCGCCATCGTTGTAACGGGTGGTTTCGATATCCTCACCTTCTGACGGATCCATGGTATCCGTATGGGGTTCTGTTTGAATGACGACCGGCTCCGTGACAATGGGAACGGTGACGGGCGGCTCCGTGGGGGTCGGGGGCGGTGCAGTCTGTACCTCCTGCGTTTCCATGGGATCCGTTGCAGGGGGTTCTGTGGATATGGGATCCGTCTCATTCTGGACATTTTCAGGTTCTGTTGCCTGCGGCGGCAAAACAGTGGGCTCCGTCTGCGGGATGCTTTCCGGCTCTGTCACGATGGGGTTCGTCGGGAGCTGTTCCTGAATCTGTGCTGTGCTGTCCTGTACGGTGGGATCCTCATGTTCGGAGGGATCGTGATGCAGGTATGGCTGCGTTTCTGTGAGAATATCCGATCCGGAATCCGCTGGCAGGGACTGCCGCGGTTCCAGATTCATGTACACAGATAGTCCGACGACACAAACCGCACACATCGCAGTAAGCGAAGCGATCTTCTGCATCCGCTTTACCTTGCGGCGATGCGCTGCGGCACCTTCCAGCACGCCGGCTACGACTTCGTCATAGGTTTTCAATGGAATACCCCTCCTTTACTAATATTTTTTTCAGCTGCTGCCGTGCCTGGTAGGTAAGGCTGTTGAGCTGTTTTTCAGTACATCTGAGGATGCGTGATGCCTCGCGCGAGGACAGTCCTTCAAAATACCGGAGGTATATGACCTCACGGTACTCCTGCTTCAATTGTCCGATGGCGCGGTGCAGAAGCTGCTTCTGTTCCTCAAGTTCCATTCGTTTATGTACTTCCTGTATTTCCTGTTCTGTATCTTCCGTTATTCCTGCATGCAGCAGCTGCGTGCGTTTTTGTTTTTTCAGATGATTGAGTGAAAGATTGCGGCAGATCTTAAAAATATATGCTTTCAGCTGTGAAGCTTCATCAAAGCGCGGACGCTTGATGGTAAGCCGGATCAGGGCTTCCTGCGCAATGTCCTCGGCCTCCGACAGGTCATGGACATAGCTGTTGGTAAACAGGAGCATGCTGTTCCAGTAGGACTCTACAATTTGTCGCAAACCAGTCTGATCACCCTTCAAATAACGGAGATAGCTTTCAAGTTCTCTCTCCATCAGGGATCCTCCTTGCAAGGTGGTTTCATATATATAACAACGCAGCCAAAAAAATATTGGATATTTTTCAAAAAAATTTTTTTCAGCCGATGGAAAAGCTCTCTGCAAGCGGTTTTATTTTCATTATAATCCCTTGCCAATCGGATGTCAAGTGCCATTTGATGTTGCAGAATGAGGGAATTTACATAAAATCTATAAAACAATGCTTGCAAATTTTTGCAAAATGTGATAGAATAAAATTATATATCGGTACGGATCTGCCTCCGTACCCGGAGAGGGGAAATTTTTCATGAAACAATACCGCATGTTGGCTGCCGCTGCGGCTGCATTCTTGCTCTGTGCAAGCATACCGGTATCGGCTGCGGAGGTGCGCATGTCGCAGGTGACGCTGCTCGGAGACGCTGACAATAACGAAGCAGTTTCGGTTACGGATGTTGTCAAGCTCAATCGGTTTCTGCTTGACACGGATCCGACCGTATCCATCAATGCCGACCTGACCGGTGACGGTGTGATCGATACCTACGACCTTGCGCTGCTCAAGGCGATGCTGCTCGGAGATTTCGTTCCGGATGATTATACCGGCCTTCGGATCAACGAGGCATCCGCCTCCAATAAAACCGCCTATTTTGATGCCGCCGGCAATGCACCCGACTGGGTGGAGCTGTATAACGGCTCGCAGACGGACGTGGATCTGTCCGGCTATGGCTTCTCGGACGGCACAAAGAATCTGTTCAAATATACCTTCCCTGAAGGCACGGTCATTCCGGCAGGCGGCTATCTGATCGTTTGCTGTGATGACGCGCTCGTGGAGGGCGAGGGCGAACACCACGCTCCGTTCAAGCTCAGTGCAACGGGCGAGACGGTATACCTGACCCATCCGCATAACGGTACGCTCGATGTGCTGGAGATCCCGGCGGCGGATACGGATGTAAGCTATGGACGATATGCCAACGGCTCCCAGAATCTGAGCCATCTGACACCGACTCCCGGTGCAAGCAATGACTCTGCACAGCGCATTATTGTGGTCGATGCACCAGAGTTCTCCATGGAAAGCGGATTCTATGACAGCGAATTCCAGCTCTCCGTGACGGGCGCAGAGGGGACACAGATCCTCTATACGACGGATGGTTCCGATCCGAGGACGTCTTCCACCGCACAGAACTATCAGGGCGAGATCAGGATCTACGATAATACCAACACCTCTAACGTTTATTCGGCAGTCTCCGATATTGCACTCGGCGGCTATACTGTTCCGAATATGAACGTGGACAAGGGCATGGTGATCCGTGCTGTCTGCGTGGATGCCGACGGCAACTACAGCGATGTGGTCAATAAGAGCTACTACATCAACAAGACCAGAAGCTTCTATGATGAGATGAAGGTCATCTCCATCGTTTCCGATCCTGCGAATTTCTTTGATGCGGATACGGGCATTTATGTGGTCGGAAATACTTACTACGAATGGCGTAATTCCTCGGAATTCATTCCCGGACTTGATTCCTGGAGCACTGAAAATCCCTGCAATTACAACCAGGGCGGCCGTGACTGGGAGCGTCCCGCAACGATCCAGGTCTTTGAAGGCGGCGTGCTTGCCTATGAGGAAGCGGTCGGCATCCGCATTGCCGGCAATGCATCGCGCTCCAATCCACAGAAGAGCCTGCGACTTTTTGCAAGAGGGGACTACGGTGCCTCCAAGATGGAGTATGAATTCTTTGATGGACTGACCGATGCCTTCGGTGAACCGCTGACAACATTCGATAAGATCACCATGCGAAACGGCGGCAATGATATCACCTCCACGCGTTTCCGTGACGATCTGGTGCAGGCGCTTTCCTCGGGACTGGACATCTCCGTGCAGGCCTCCGAGCCGTGCGTGGTATTCATCGACGGCGAATTCTGGGGCTATTACATGCTCAAGGAACGTCAGGATGACAATTATTTTGCGACCCACTACGGACTCGAAGCGGACAATATCACCACCATGCAGGCATATGAGGTTGAGGGTGATATGAACGTCCATCAGGACTATGTGGATTTCTACGATTGGGCAATGACGGCGGATATGACCCTTGCGGAGAATTACCAGAGGGTGCTGGATACCATCGACATCCAGAGCTTCATGGATTATGTCACCGTGCAGACCTACATCGCAGCCTATGACTGGTGCAATCCGACATGGACGAACAACTGGCTGATGTGGCGTGCCAATACTGCTGTGGAAGGCAACGAATACGGAGATGGAAAGTGGCGTTATGCGCTCTACGATACGGAGTATTCCAGCGGCCTCTACAACCAGCAGGAATGCAGCGCATATTACAATACCATCGGCAACCTCAATACGGAGGAGGAATGGGGCAATATCGGTGCGCTGTTCTACAAGCTGCTTGAAAATCCGACCTTTGCACAGGAATTCCACAGTAACTACAAGCGCATCGTGGAGGAGACCTTTTCCTACCAGACAGTGGATGCGCGCATCACAGAGTTCGATCAGGCACAGCGCGAGGCGCTTCCGTACACCAACCGCCGCTTCTACGCGGGATACGGCGATCGCCTCAACAATAATTATAATAATGATCTGTCGCAGCTGCGCCAGTTCTACCAGCAGCGTCCTTCCCAGGCGATGCAGCATCTGAACTCCCTGCTGTCGAGATACGGCTATTCCTTCTGAATCCGATATGACAATGTCCCCATGCATGCAGCATCGGGACATTGTTTTCTTATGGGGAGAACGGCACCTCTCCGACAATGAGGCTTTCGCTGAAGAGATAGGAGAATTCCGTCGTGACCTCTGCCTGATACATGGGGACTGCGCAGCTTGCCTGTGCAGTGATCACTGCTGTCAGACGGTACAGCGTCTGGTTGATGCCGGCAGAGGAAAGGCTGCTTTCCAGCCGTACGCTTGCAGACCCGGCCGGAAAGAAGCGCAGCGGAATGGAAGGCCCCTTTCCGCTGATCGTATACATTCCTGTCAGAGACCCGATGGGAACATGGAATGCAGCACGTTCCTGTTCGCGCAGCGCATCGTTTACATTCTGCAGCAGCATGGTCTGGATCAGATTCATCGTGTGGCTGTTGGCGTCCATACTGACGATAAGACCGGATGCATCTTTCTGGGTTGTCGTGAGCGTCACGTCCATTTCAGAGAGCGCCAGCAGCGTCTCCTCCACGCCATCTGCGACGGCCTGTGAGAGGATATAGCGGCACTGTTCTTCGCAGAGACGTTCGGCGGACGGGCGCATTCTGCGGTCGATGATGCTCCATAGGAAAAAGATCGCCATGCACAGAAGAAGGATCACAATGACAGTCAGGACTTTATGCAGGCGCCGGCGGCGTCGGTAAAGAAGCTGTAATCGCATAGGGTAGCCTCCGTTTCAGGATGTTGCTGTTATACTATATGCGAAGGCAACCTGGATGTTGAAGACGATGTGTATTTTTTCAGAAATCACAGAAAATGGATTGCAGAATGCAGGTATCTGTGGTATAATAAAATAGGTATACCCTTTTCCGGTGTCTGTTCAGAATCGCCGGAATATCGAAAAAGTGAGGTTATGGATATGGAGCTGAAGGAAGCAGCAAGCAGGATCCGGGAACTTTCCGGCTTGCTTGAACAATACAATTATGAATACTATGTGCAGGATCGTCCCAGTGTGGACGATTATACCTATGATACCATGATGCGTGAGCTTCGGAGTCTGGAGGAAGCCTTTCCGGAGCTGTTGTCCCCCCATTCGCCCAGCCAGCGTGTCGGCGGAACCGCATCCAATCAGTTCGAAAAGGTGCAGCATACTGTGCAGATGCAGAGCCTGCAGGATGTGTTCAGTTTCGAACAGGTGGCTGCCTTTGTCACACGCTGCCGCGAGGCGTTTGCGGATGCAGCGTTTAGTGTGGAGCCGAAAATTGACGGTCTTTCCGTGTCATTGGAATACCGTGACGGCAAATTTGTCCGCGGTTCCACGCGAGGTGACGGATTTGTCGGTGAGGACGTAACGGCGAATCTGAAAACGATCCGTTCGATCCCGATGACGCTGCGTGAGACGGTGCCTTTTGTGGAGGCAAGAGGCGAGGTCTACATGCCCCGTGAGCAGTTCTTTGCGCTCGTGAAGGAGCAGGAAGAAGCGGATGAACAGCCGTTCAAGAATCCGAGAAATGCAGCGGCAGGTTCCCTGCGCCAGAAGCAGTCCTCCGTGACAGCGAAGCGAAAGCTGGACATTTTCATTTTCAACCTCCAGCAATGTGAGGGACGCGATTTTGCGACGCACGATGATACGCTTACGTTCCTTGAAAATGCGGGATTCCGTGTGGTTCCCGGCAGGACGATTTGCCGGAATACGGAGGAGATCCTTGCTGCGATCGAAGCGATCGGTGCATCGAGAGCGAGCATTCCCTATGATATCGACGGCGTTGTGATCAAGCTCAATGATCTTTCGCAGCGCGAGGAGATGGGGGCCACCGCCAAAACGCCGAAATGGGCAGTGGCCTACAAATTCCCTCCGGAGGAGAAGGAGACCGTGCTGCGGGATATTGAGGTCAATGTCGGCAGAACCGGCGCGCTGACGCCGGTAGCGGTGTTTGATACGATCCTGCTTGCAGGTACGAGCGTGTCGAGAGCGGTGCTGCACAATCAGGATTTCATCACGGAGAAGGACATCCGGATCGGCGATACGATCGTTGTCCGCAAGGCGGGTGATATCATTCCGGAGGTGCTTCGCAGTGTGAGTCATGCCACGGATTCCGAGCCGTATGTACTGCCCCTGCAGTGTCCTGTCTGCGGTGCGGATACCGTCCGCGATGAGGAGGAAAGTGTCCTGCGCTGCACGAATATTTCCTGTCCGGCGCAGCTGCGAAGACAGCTCCAGCACTTTGCATCCCGTGATGCCATGAATATCGAAGGCCTCGGGCCTGCCATCGTTGCAGCATTGATCGATGCGCAGCTGATAGGGGATGCAGCGGATCTGTATACACTGACACGCGAACAGCTCCTCACGCTCGAGGGCTTCAAGGAAAAATCGGCGGACAATCTTGTCACTGCCATTGCCGCGACCAAGGATGCGCCGCTTGATCGGGTGCTGTTTGCACTTGGCATCCGCAATATCGGTCAGAAGGCCGCAAGTCTTGCCTGTGCGCATTTCGGATCGCTGGAGGCGCTCGAGGCGGCTGCGCCCGAAGAGATCGCTGCAATTGACGGTTTCGGCATGGTTATGGCAGATCGTCTGTATTCGGCGCTGCATGATTCCCATGTGAAGGGGCTGCTTGGCAAGCTCCGAGATGCCGGGCTTACCATGAACTATACAAAACACGAAGCCGCAAGCGATACCTACTTCAGCGGAAAAACAGTTGTGCTGACGGGTACACTTTCGCAAATGAAACGCAGTGAAGCCAAAAGTGCGCTGGAGGCTGCCGGCGCAAAGGTGACCGGCTCCGTTTCCAAAAAGACGGATCTTGTCATTGCCGGAGAGGATGCCGGCAGTAAACTCACAAAAGCACAGGAGCTTGGCATTCCGGTGCTGACCGAGCAGGAAATGCTTGACGCATTGCAGTAAGGGAGTAACGATGGAACAGGAAATGCATTTTGATATTGATCATGTGGCAAAGCTTGCACGGCTGGAGCTCACGCCCGAGCAGCATGTTCGTTTTGCAGCAGAAATGGAGGCCATTGCGGCAATGGCGGAGGATCTGCCGGATGTTCAGCGATCCGGGGCAGCAGTGTTCATTTCCGGCGCAGCGCTGCGGCCGGATCATCCGGAGGTTTGTGATATCCCTCAGGAAGCTTTTTTCCGTAATGCACCGGAGCTGTGCTGTGAGTGCTTTGCCGTGCCGCAGACCGTGGAGGTGGAAGTGTGATGCTCTACCAGCGTTCCGCATCGGAACTGTCGGTGATGCTGCAAAATCGGGAGATCAGTGCGGAGGAGCTTTTGCAGAGCATTCTGACACGCATCGCTGAGAAGGAGCCGCGGGTGCAGGCATATCTTGCCATGAACCCTTCCGCGCTCGAACAGGCAAGAGGGATCGACCGCGCAAGGGCTGCCGGAGCTGCGATGCATCCTCTTGCAGGGATTCCGGTTGCAGTGAAGGATAATATCGCCGTCAGGGAGATGCCCACCACCTGTGCCTCCAGAATGCTGGAAAACTATGTTTCGCCCTTTGATGCTCATGCCGTTGAAAAGCTCCGGAACGCCGGAATGATCGTCATCGGAAAAACGAATATGGATGAATTTGCGATGGGTTCCAGCACCGAAACCTCATGGTTCCATAATACCTGCAATCCCTGGGATCCGACCCGCGTTCCGGGTGGATCTTCCGGCGGCAGCGCGGCAGCGGTCGCTGCAGGAGAAGCGGTGCTGGCACTCGGATCCGATACGGGTGGTTCTGTACGCCAGCCGGCAGCCTTTTGCGGTGTTGTCGGACTCAAGCCCACCTATGGACGGGTCTCGCGCTGGGGACTGATCGCATTTGCCTCCTCCCTTGACCAGATCGGTGTGATGGCACGCACGGTGGAGGATGCATCCCTTCTGTACGAAGTGATCGCGGGCCATGACCCGAAGGATGCGACATCGCTTCAGGATACGGACCCTTTGGGAAGGAAACAGCTTGATGGGGATGTGCGCGGTCTTCGCATCGGCATACCAAAGGAGTTTTTTGCGGAGGGAACGGACGCGGAGGTATCCGAGGCGGTTCATGATGCTTTAGATCTGCTGGAACGTAACGGTGCTGTACTGAAACCGCTCTCACTTCCGGAAACAAGGAGCGCGGTGAGTGCGTATTACCTTATCTCGTCCGCCGAGGCCAGCTCAAACCTTGCGCGGTTTGATGGTGTGCGCTATGGCTACCGTACCGCAGAATACGGGAATCTTGCACAAATGATGGAAAGATCCCGCAGCGAGGGATTCGGCGATGAAGTCAAGCGCCGAATCATGCTTGGTACCTTTGCGCTGAGTGCCGGACATTATGATGCTTACTACCGTAGAGCAGCTGCGGCGCAGGACCGTATCCGTCAGGAGCTTGCGGATGTGTTTCAAGAAGTTGACTGCATCGCAACGCCCACTGCGCCTGCACCTGCGCCGTGCTTCGGAACACATCAGGACGATCCGGTCAAGCGTTATCGTGCCGATCTTTGCACGGTGACTGCGAATCTTGCGGGCGTTCCTGCGATCAGCGTCCCCTGCGGAATGACCGCCGGCGGACTTCCCATCGGCATGCAGCTCATGGGAGCGCAGCTGCAGGAGGGGCTTCTGCTTCGCGCTGCGCATAGATATGAACAGGAAATGGGCGGTTTTTCGTCATTATGGGATCGTACAGAGAGGGGGCAGGGCAATGGGACAGTATGAAACGGTGATCGGTCTTGAGATCCATGCAGAGCTGTCGACGGCGACAAAGATCTATTGCTCATGCAGGAATGTGTTCGGGGAACGACCGAACACGCAGATCTGTCCGGTATGCCTTGGCCTTCCGGGTGCGCTGCCCGTTCTGAATGAATCGGTCGTGGAATATGCGGTGAAGATGGGGCATGCGCTCGGCTGCCGGATCCATCCGGTGAGCAGAATGGCACGCAAGCACTACTTCTACCCCGATCTTCCGAAGGCTTTCCAGATCTCGCAGGGGACACAGCCGCTGTGCAGCGACGGGATGCTGCGGTATCTGACACATGGAAAGGCGACCGCTGTCCGGATCGAGCGCATCCATATCGAAGAGGATGCCGGCAAACTTCTGCACGACGATGCCTACTGCGGATCGCTTGCGGATTACAACCGCTGCGGCGTGCCGCTCATTGAGATCGTGACTTGTCCTGACATGCGCAGCAGTGCCGAAGCAAAGGGCTGTCTTGATACGGTGCGGTCTGTTCTGCGGTATCTGGACATCTCTGACTGTAAAATGCAGGAGGGCAGCCTCCGCTGCGATGTGAACGTATCCGTCCGCAGGCAGGGCGAGGATGCCTATGGTGCGCGCTGTGAGCTGAAAAACGTCAATAGCTTCAGTGCGGCGGTCCGCGGAATTGAATACGAATCGCAGCGCCAGATCGCCATTCTGGAAGCTGGCGGCAGTATCGAACCGGAAACGCGCCGCTGGGATGACCAGCGCGGTATCAGCATTCTGATGCGGTCGAAGGAGGATGCGGAGGATTACCGGTTCTTTGAGGAGCCCGATCTCCCCCCGGTCGTGATCTCCGAGGAGAGGATCGCTGCGCTGAAGGATGCGCTGCCGGAGCTGCCGAATGCCAAGATACGACGCTATATCGATGCATATGGGTTGAGTGAGGACGACGCAGTGCTGATCACCGAGTCCCCCGACAAAGCCGGATTTTATGACCGGTACTGTAATTTGCCGGAATCACGGCCGAAGACAGCGGCTAAGTGGATCCTGACGGATATTTCCCGTTCCATGAATGAAACGGGACGTTCGCTGGAGGACATGCCCCTCACGCCGGAGCGTCTGGCGGCATTGATCGCTTATGTGGAGAACGGCAGCATCTCACATTCTGCCGCCAGGCAGGTGCTTGAAGTGATGCTGACGCAGGACACCGATCCTGAACCCGTCATCGAGGCGCGCGGCCTTGCGCAGCTCTCTGACAGGGACGCACTTACTGCGCTTGCACAGGATGTGATCGCAGCGAATCCGCAGTCTGTGAAGGATTATCAGGACGGCAAAACCCGTGCGCTCGGCTATCTTGTCGGACAGTGCATGCGCGCATCCGGCGGAAGAGCAAACCCATCGCTTCTTAACGAAATTGTTGCAACGCTGCTGCAGAAAGGAATGACCAATGAAACTACAATTTAACAGGAAATATGCAACGATAGCGGTCTACACAGTTCTGGTATTTGCGGCATGTCTGATGCTTGTGATATTTGCATTCCGGATCGAGATCTTCAAATCGGTGCTGTCCAAGATCATAGAGGTCAGCTCCCCGATCATCTGGGGATTTGTGATCGCTTATCTGATCAATCCGCTGATGAAGCGGTTTGAACGGCTGTTTGGCCGGTTGATCAACCGGAAAAAGACGCATCGGGGGCTTGTTCGCGGACTGTCCGTTGCATGCAGTATCCTGCTGCTGCTGTCACTGCTGACGGGTCTGATCGCCGCGATCATCCCGGAGGTGATCCAAAATATCCAGAGCATTGCGGACTCCGTTCAGGATCCCAGCTTTATCGCAGGACTGAAGGAAGGCGCTGAAAACCTTGTCAATCGTCTGACGGATCAGACGGCATTTTTCCGTCAGCACTTCAAACTTGATTTTGCTGACCTGCAGGAGATGCTGCTGAATATGATCAGCCAGTTTGAGCTGAATATCGGAAAGGTATTTGCCAAGGATGGTCTGATTGCAAGCATTACAAGCGGATTCATGGCGGTGCTCAGTACCATTAAAAATGCATTCCTTGGTGTGATCGTTTCGATCTATCTTCTGTACAGCAAGGAAAAATTCTTTGCACAGTCCAAGAAATTCATCTGTGCCGTCTGCAAGCCTGACAGCTCGCAGCGGATCTTCAAGTTTGTGAGAAATGTGAACCATAAGTTCATCCACTATTTTACGGGCGTAGCACTTGACTGCTCACTGATCGGTGTAGTGACATTCCTTTTCATGACGGTTACCGGAATGCCGTATGCGCCGCTGATCAGTGTACTGCTTGCACTGACGAATGCGATCCCGATCTTCGGTCCGTTCATCGGCGGTGTTCCTTCCGTGCTGCTGCTCATGCTGTTTTCTCCGGTCAAGGGCCTGATCTTCGGTATTTTCATTATTGTGATACAGCAGATCGACGGCAATATTATTGCTCCGAAGATCCTCGGCGATCAGCTCGGACTGTCCGCGTTCTGGATTATGGCCGCCGTGTTTATCGGAGGCGGTTTGTTCGGATTTGTGGGAATGATCGTTGCGTCCCCTGTATTTGCGGTGTTTTACTCGCTGTGCAGTGAATACGTCAGCGCTCGTCTCGAGAGAAAGGGACTTCCCGTTTCGACGGAATCCTACATGCCGCCGGAGTGGCGAAGAAACCCAAAACCGGAAAAAACGCCTGCACCGGCAGCAGCACCGGAACAGGCGGAAGCGAAAATCATTACTGATCTATCTGACGGCGGATCTGAGGATCCGTCATAGTGGGGAAATAGGTTCGGACAAAGGCGGGAAGCGGTGCAAGGATCTGCTTCCCCTCAAGTTCCGACAGCACCGTATCCGTAAGATGTGTGAAGCGGAGGGAAAAGGCGCACAGGCACTGGTTTTCTTCCGCATGACGGTCTTTTTGTCCGCCGTATTTGGGATCACCCAGAAGCGGTGCGCCGAGATGGGCGAAGTGTGCGCGGATCTGATGGGTGCGGCCGGTGAGCAGATCGATACATACAAGCTGTCGTTCCCCCTCCTGCGCAAGGACGCGGTAACGTGTCCGGATCATCTGCCAGCTGCGGTCGGGGGCGCGATCGACGACCCGTACCATATTCTGTGAACTGTCCTTTTTCAGGAAGGCGGTGCAGGTGTCCTGCCGTTTCGGAAGCGGTGCGGCGGTGACCGCGAGGTACTGCTTGTGTACATGCCGGTCGCGGATGGCTTCATTCATCGTCCGGAGCGCAGCTGCGGTCTTGGCGGCAATGACAAGACCTTCCGTATTGCGGTCGATCCGGTTGCACAGGGCGGGGGAGAAGGACTGTTCCTGCTCCGGACGGAATTCGCCTTTATCATGAAGATACTTCTTGACATCGTCGATCAGTGAGACAGCACCCTTTTCATTGCCGCTGTGTGCGAACTGCCCGACGGACTTATTCACGATCAGAATATGGTCGTCCTCGTAGGCAATGGAAAGACTGCCTGTTGCCTTTTCAAAGCCGGTATCCGCTTTCTTCTCGAAGAATTCATCGTTGAGGTACAGGTCGAGCGTATCGCCGATCGCAAGGATTTCCATTCCCTTGCAGCGGGCGCCGTTGTATTTGATGCGTTTTTTGCGGATCGCTTTGTAAAGCATGCTCTTCGGAAGTGCAGGCAGGCATTTCAGAAGAAATTTATCCAGACGCTGTCCCGCGTCGTTTTGTCCGATCGTAATACTGCGCATTCGGATCATCCTTTCCGGTGTGTGGGTAGATTAAATATAGTATAGCATATTTTTTTTGATTTGTAAATCCTGTTTTGAAAGGAGGTCTCTCTGTGAGCAAGCAAAAGAAAAACGCAGCGCCGGAAAACCTGCATGAAGGGCACAGGGAACGCCTGCGGAAGAAATTCCTGACGTTCGGAATCCAGGCGCTTGCAGAGCATGAGGTGCTTGAAATGCTGCTGTTCTATGTGCATGCGCGCTGCAACACCAACGGCATTGCCCACGCTTTGCTTGATAAATTCGGGTCCATCCGCGGCGTGATGCATGCCGATTATGAGGAACTGCTGCAGATCAAAGGCATTGGTGAAAAGGGTGCGACCCTCCTGAAATTGCTGCCCGGCATCCTGCAGCTGTATGAAACCGAGGAGCTTCGTGCGGATTGCCTGATGGATCCGGTATTGCGCTGCCGGTATTTCTGCGGCCATCTTGCCTATGAAAAGCAGGAGGTCGTGCTGCTTGCCTGCCTGAACAGCCGCTATCAGGTCGTGCGCTGTGTGGAGATCGGCAGAGGTGAGCCGGATCATGTGCAGATCGACAACCAGCAGCTTTTGCGCGCCATTCTCTTTTCGAACTGTACCTGCGCGATCCTTGCGCATAATCACCCGATGGGGATCGCTGCTGCCTCCTTCGAAGATATCAACGTGACCTCCCGTGTCAGCGATCTCCTGCGTTCAGTCAATGTCCTGCTCCTTGATCATGTGATCGTCGGCGGCGACGGAAAGGTGATTTCGATGTCCGAAACCGGCGCTTTTTCTCCCGACAGATAATTTTCAGAAAAAATTTTCAAAACCCCTTGACAAGTTACTGTAAATGTGTTATTATCATAATAGAAATAACAAAGGAGGTGCCGCCGATGGAGCATAGTTCAGAATCAGAATTTCTTGCCGGCTATCGATTGGAGGATTACGAGAGGCCTTCCGTTGCGGCGGATATCGTACTTTTTGCGATACGTTCAACGGAGGAAGAAAGCTATCGTCATGAGCCGGAACACCGGCTGTGTCTGCTCCTGATCCGCAGGGGGGAGCATCCCTTCCGGGGATGCTGGGCGCTGCCCGGCGGATTCCTCAGAAGCAGTGAAACACTGGAGGAATGCGCGCTCCGTGAGATCACCGAGGAGACCGGTACAACGCCGACAGCACTGCGCCATGTCGGGGTGTACAGCGATATCGGCCGTGATCCGCGCGGCAGGATCATTTCCAACGCATTTCTTGCCGTCAGCCGATCCGGCATTACGGAAGTCCGCGGAGGAACGGATGCTGCCGAGGCGCAGTGGTTTGACATTGCATTCGCAAAAACAGAGGCAGGCTGGACGCTGCGGCTTTCCGGAGCGGGGCAGGAGATCACCTGTCAGCTTGAGGAAACCAAGCAGTTCGGACGGACGTTGTATCGCGTTACGGATTCCGGCGGGCTTGCATTTGACCATGGCAGTCTGATCGCGGAGGCGGTCACTATGCTGCGCAGGGAAGCCCAGCAGTTCGGACTGCTGTTCGATTTCCTTCCGGATCGCTTCACGCTGACAGCGCTGCAGCGCGTACAGGAGACGATCACCGGAAAACCGACACAGGCGGCGAATTTCCGCAGAAAAGCGGCGGACTATGTGACAGAAACGGATGAAATGTCCACGGGAGCCGGCCATCGTCCGGCAAAACTGTTCCGAAAAGCAGAGCATGATCAGGAGGTTTAATATGAAACAGGTTTTGATTGTTGTAGATATGCAGAAGGATTTTGTAGACGGCGCACTCGGAACTCCAGAAGCGCAGGCGATCGTTCCGGCAGTCTGTGAGAAGATCCGTGCGTTTGAAGGCGATATCATCGTGACCTTTGACACGCACGAGGAAAACTACATGGAGACCAGCGAAGGCAGGAACCTTCCGGTCCCCCACTGCATTAAAGGCACGATGGGCTGGGCGCTGGACCTGCGTGTTGCAGAAGCGCTGGAGGGCAAGCGCTTCCGTATGATCGAAAAGCCCACCTTCGGCAGCGTGCGGCTGCCGGAGCTTCTGAAGGAGACCTACGGTGAGGAATTCGCTGTTGAATTGATCGGTCTGTGTACGGATATCTGTGTGGTATCCAATGCACTGCTGCTGAAGGCGAATTTTCCGGAGATCCCGATCAGCGTGGATGCGGCCTGCTGTGCCGGTGTGACGCCGGAAAGCCACAATGCTGCACTGACCACGATGAAGATGTGCCAGATCCAGGTGAAGGAGGGATAGTATGCTGCTTTTGAACGGAACTCCGGTAACGATCAGTCATTTCCCGGACGGAACGCTCCTGCTCAGAGAGAATCCTCCTGCAAGTGAGAATGCAGATGGGATCACCTGGAAGTATGAGAATAATGAAGAGATGGCAGCGCTCTTGTTTCTTGTGAAACACCTTCGTGCCCATGGGAGAGAACGCATCGTACTGAAAATGCCCTATATCCCGAATGCAAGACAGGATAGAGTCAAGACTGCGGAAGATGTGTTCACCCTGAAATACTTTGCGGAATTCATCAATGACCTCCGGTTTGAACGAGTGATCGTACTCGATCCGCATTCGAGTGTCAGCGAAGCGCTGATCGACCGCATTGAAGTGCAGCAGCCGACTTCATATCTGTTCGATGTTCAGAAGAAAATCGGTTTTGAGAACCTCATGGCGTTCTATCCCGATGAGGGCGCAATGAAGCGCTACAGCGGCATGCTCTCGCTTCCGCTTGCCTTCGGCATCAAGAAGCGCGACTGGGCAACGGGACAGATCCAGGGGCTGGAGGTCGCCGGTGAAACACAGCGTATTGCCGGAAGCCGCATCCTGATCGTGGACGATATCTGCAGCCGCGGCGGTACCTTTTATCACAGCGCAAAGAAGCTGAAGGAGCTGGGCGCTGCGGAGATCTATCTCTATGTTTCCCATTGCGAGAATACCATTCTGGAAGGAGACCTGCTGACATGCGGTCTGATCGAAAGGGTCTACACGACCAGTTCGATCTTTACCAAAGAACATCCGAAGGTGGAGGTGTTTGACTATGCGTAAGATCAATCCCATGCTGCTCATCGATTTTTATAAGGCGGTGCATGCAGAGATGCTCCCCGAAAATATGACAAAGTCCGTTTCCTACTTCACACCCCGCATGAGCCGTGTGAAGATGTGGCCGGAGGTCGTGCATTTCGGACTGCAGGGATTTCTGAAAACCTACCTGATCGACTATTTCAATGAGGAATTCTTCTCGCGGCCTTTTGAGGAAGTGATCGCCGGCTATCGTCGGATCATGGACGCCGCGCTCGGCGCAAAAGCGTACAGGATCGAGAAGATCGAGAAGCTCCACAGACTTGGCTATCTGCCGATCGAGGTGGTTTCCCTGCCGGAGGGCGCAAGGGTTCCGATGCAGGTGCCGATGTTCGGTATTACGAACACCCACCCCGATTTTGCATGGCTGCCGCAGTCCCTTGAAAGCCTGATCTCTGCGGAGAGCTGGCATCCGATGCTCGCGGCGACGGTCGGTGCGACATACCGTAAGATCGTGGATCGTTATTATGCACTCACCTGTGAGGACGATCTGCCGCGTGCAAAGGCGCTCGGTGCGTTTGATTTCCGCGGCGAGGAATGTACGGAATCCGCTATTAAGGCAGGTGCCGGCTGGTGCCTGAGCTTCCTCAATACCGCCACCGTCCCGACGATCCCGTACCTGGAGGAATGCTACTGCTGTGACTGCACCAAGGAACCGGTTGCCTTCGGCAGCCCGAGTACGGAGCATTCTGTGATGTGTTCCAATTTTGCAGTGGACGGCGATGAGATCACGCTCCTGCGGCGGCTCCTGACGGAGATCTATCCCGACACGAGCTTCTCGGCAGTTCTCGATTCCTATGACTACTGGAATATCATCGACAATGTGCTTCCGCAGCTGAAGCCGGAGATCCTTGCCCACAACGGCTGCATGCTCATGCGGGGCGATTCCGGTGATTGCGTGGAGGTCGTGACGAAGACGGTATTCCGGCTCTGGGAGATCTTCGGCGGTACCGTGAACAGCAAGGGCTACAAGGTGCTCGATCCCCATGTCAAGGCGATCTACGGCGATTCCATCACCATCCAGCGCTGTGAACAGATCTACAGGATCCTCATGGAACAGGGCTTTGCCTGCTCCAATGTGGCACTCGGTGTCGGTTCGTTCTCCATGCAGTGCGTGGAGGAGGAAGGCATGCTCAAGCCCTTCACCCGCGATACGTTCAGCTCCTGCATCAAGGCGACCTACTGCGAGATCGATGGTGAGCCGTACCCGATCTTCAAGAACCCCAAGGAAGGCGGTTTCAAGAAGTCCCAGAAGGGCTGCTGTGTGGTATGGCGTGACGAAAACGGCGCATACTCCTACAAGGATGGCTTTACCTGGGCGGAGGCCTGTGAAAATACCGAAAATCAGCTCGTGACAGTGTTCCGTGACGGCAAGCTTCTGCGGGAGCAGAGCCTTGCACAGGTGCGCGGTGTCCTGCATAACGGAACGTTCTGAGCAGCATATAGAAAGGAAAATAGCGATGTTTGATGCAATGAAGATCAAGGACGAATGCGTGGCATGGATCCGACAGTTTTTTGAAGAGAACGGAAAGGGCTGCAATGCCGTGATCGGTATTTCCGGCGGCAAGGACAGCTCTGTTGCAGCCGCACTCTGCGCGGAAGCACTCGGCAAGGACAGGGTCATCGGCGTACTGATGCCCTGCGGTGTGCAGCATGATATCGATATGGCACAGATGCTCGTGGATCATCTCGGCATCCGGCACTATGTTGTCAATGTCGGTGCTGCGATCGAAGGGCTGAAGGCAGCGATTCCGGAACAACTGCCCCTGAGCACGCAGAGCGTGACGAACCTCCCTCCGAGAATCCGCATGGCAACGCTCTATGCCGTGTCCCAGAGCTGCAACGGCAGAGTGGTGAATACCTGCAATCTCTCCGAGGATTGGGTGGGCTATTCCACGCGCTACGGCGATGCCGCAGGAGATTTCTCTCCCATGTGCTTCCTGACAGTGCAGGAGGTCAAGGAGATCGGCCGTATTCTGGAGCTGCCCGATGTGCTGGTGGATAAGGTGCCGATCGACGGTCTCTGCGGCAAGACGGATGAAGAGAATCTTGGCTTCACCTATGCAGAGCTTGACCGCTATATCCGTACCGGAGAGATCGACGATCCGGAGAAGAAGCAGCGGATCGACCGTCTGCATCGGATCAATCAGTTCAAGCTCCAGCTCATGCCCATGTTCCGTCCGGCCACTCCGCTGCCGGTTCTGGCGGAAGAATAAACCACTGCACCTCCGGTGATTGCCGGAGGTGCTTGTGCGGTATTGATAAATTTTCGGCGAAGGAAAAATTTGTTCTTCTTTTCGGTTGACGAATGTGCTTTTTTGTGGTATAATCATAGGGAGTGAATGAACAAAGGAGGGAACATCCATGGAGCATTTCAGACTTGTGTCGGAGTATTCACCGACGGGCGATCAGCCCGAAGCCATTCGTAAGCTGACAGAGGGCATCCAGCGCGGTGAACATATGCAGACGCTGCTTGGCGTGACGGGTTCCGGTAAGACATTTACCATGGCGAATGTCATTGCCAATGTCAACAAGCCCACGCTCGTGCTTGCACACAATAAGATCCTTGCAGCGCAGCTCTGTACAGAATTCAAGGCATTCTTTCCTGATAATGCCGTGGAATACTTTGTTTCCTACTATGATTACTACCAGCCGGAGGCCTACGTTCCAAGTACGGACAGCTATATTGAGAAGGACTCATCCATCAATGATGAGATCGATAAGCTCCGGCATTCTGCGACAACGGCGCTTGCAGAGCGTCGGGATGTCATCATCGTTGCCAGCGTTTCCTGCATCTATTCCCTCGGTAGTCCGGAAGAATACCGCAACATGGTCGTTTCTGTCCGCGTCGGCATGGAAAAGCCCATGGATCAGCTCATGCGGGAGCTGGTCAACATTCAGTTCGAGCGCAATGATATCGATTTCTCCCGTAATAAATTCCGGGTGCGCGGCGATGTGATGGAGATCTATCCGGCGAATGCAACGGACAAGGCGATCCGTGTGGAGTTCTTCGGCGACGAGATCGAGCGTATCTGTGAAGTGAATACCATTACCGGAAAGGTGGAAGCCGTGCTTCAGCATGCGGCGATCTTTCCGGCATCCCACTATGTTGTGGGTGATGAGAAGATGGAGGCGGCGATCGCCGATATTGAGGAAGAGCTTGCGGAACGTGTCGATTTCTTCACACAGAACCATCAGCTCATTGAAGCGCAGCGCATTGCGCAGCGTACCAATTATGATATCGAAATGCTCCGCGAGATCGGTTTCTGCAGCGGCATTGAGAACTATTCACGCGTGCTTGCAAGACGCGCGCCGGGCAGCGTGCCCTATACGCTGCTGGATCATTTTCCGGAGGACTTCCTTCTCATTGTCGATGAGAGCCATGTGACGCTGCCGCAGGTGCGTGCGATGAGCGCCGGCGACCGTGCAAGAAAGACAACGCTCGTGGATTACGGCTTCCGGCTTCCGAGTGCATTCGATAACCGTCCTCTTGTATTTGAGGAGTTCGAAAAACACATCCATCAGGCAGTGTTTGTCAGTGCGACCCCCGGCCCCTATGAGCATGAGCATTCTGCTGGATTCGTGGAGCAGGTCATCCGACCGACTGGTCTTGTCGATCCGGAGATCATCGTCAAGCCCGTCGAGGGACAGATGGACGATCTCCTCTCCGAGATCCGTATCCGTGAGGAACGGGACGAACGAGTGCTTGTGACGACGCTTACCAAGAAAATGGCGGAAAACCTTACGGAATACCTCGAGAGCATGGGCGTGAAGGTACGCTACCTCCACCATGATATCGATACGATCGAGCGTATGGAGATCATCCGTGATCTGCGTCTGGGTGAATTCGATGTTCTCGTCGGCATCAACCTTCTGAGAGAGGGCCTGGATATTCCGGAGGTATCCCTCGTAGCGATCCTGGATGCGGATAAGGAGGGCTTCCTCAGAAGCGAAACCTCCATGATCCAGACGATCGGACGTGCTGCAAGAAATGCGGGCGGTCAGGTCATCATGTATGCGGATTCTGTCACAGGATCCATGGAGCGTGCCATCCGCGAGACCCTGCGCCGCCGCGAGATCCAGATGGCGTACAACGAAGCAAACGGAATCATTCCGCAGACGATCCGCAAGGAAATCCGCGATGTCATCGAGATCAGCAGCAGGGAAGAGGTCGAGCAGAAGACCGCACGTCCGAAGCTCTCCAGGAAGGAGCGCGAGGAGCTGATCCGCAGTCTGACCGAGCAGATGAAGGAAGCTGCGAAGATGCTGGAATTCGAGCACGCGGCGTTCCTGCGTGATGAAATTGCAAAACTCAAGGGAGATGCATGATGCAGAGAAATGAAATTGTGATCAAGGGTGCCAGAGTGCATAACCTGAAAAATATTGACATTACCATCCCGCGTGACAAGCTTGTCGTAGTGACGGGTCTTTCCGGTTCCGGCAAGTCCTCGCTTGCATTCGATACGCTCTATGCGGACGGACAGCGCCGCTATGTGGAGAGCCTTTCTTCCTATGCAAGACAGTTCCTCGGACAGATGGACAAGCCCGATGTGGACAGCATTGAAGGCTTGTCGCCGGCGATCTCCATCGACCAGAAGACGACCTCCAAGAATCCGCGTTCCACAGTCGGAACCGTAACGGAGATCTACGACTATCTGCGTCTGCTGTATGCGAGGATCGGCATTCCGCATTGTCCTGTCTGCGGCAGGGAGATCAGCCAGCAGTCCATTGATGAGATTGTCGATCAGATCCTTGCCCTTCCGCAGGGAACCAAGATCCAGCTGCTCGCACCCATTATCCGAGGCAAGAAGGGCCAGCATCTCAAGGAGCTGGAACGCGCCAGAAAAAGCGGCTATGTCCGCGTCAGAGTGGATGGCATCATCTACGATCTGTCTGAAGAAATTAAGCTTGAAAAGAATCAGAAGCATACGATCGAGATCGTGGTGGATCGTCTTGTGATCAAGGGGGGCATTACCTCCCGTCTGACGGACAGCCTCGAAACCACGGCATCGCTGACGGGCGGCATCATTCATGTGGATGTTGTGGGCGGGGAGCTGCTTTCCTTTTCGCAGAACTACGCATGTCCCGAACACAATGTCAGTATGGAAGAGCTGACACCGCGTATGTTTTCGTTCAATAACCCTTATGGTGCATGTGAGAAATGTACGGGCCTTGGCGTGTTCCAGAGGATCGACCCGGATCTGATCCTTCCGAACAACCAGCTGAGCATTATGGACGGCGCGATCCACGCCTCCGGCTGGAACCATCTTGAGGAAGGTTCCATTGCAATGATGTACTATCATGCCATTGCGGAAAAGTACGGCATCTCTCTGCATACACCTGTCTGTGAGCTTCCTGAAAAAGTGGTGAATGTATTTCTTTATGGCACCGGTGAGGAAAAGCTGCTGCTCCATCGGAGCAGGGACATGGGCGGCGGAAGCTATTTCGCTTCCTTCGAAGGCGTGATCCCGAATCTGGAGCGCCGCTATCGGGAAACAACGAGTATTTATGCGCGTGCAGATCTCGAGGATTATATGGGCGAGGTGGTCTGCGGCGCCTGCAATGGCGCAAGACTGCGTCCGGAGGTGCTGTCCGTTACTGTCGGCGGTCTGAACATCTTCCAGCTGACGGAGCTGACCGTCAGAAAGATGCTCGATTTCTTCGGCGGTCTGACACTGACAGAGCAAGAGAACTTCATCGGCGAGCGGATCATTAAGGAGATCTGCGACCGCCTTGGATTCCTGAGCAGTGTAGGACTTGAGTATCTGACGCTCTCGCGTGCGGCCGGAACGCTGTCCGGCGGTGAGAGCCAGCGTATCCGTCTTGCAACGCAGATCGGCTCCTCGCTGATGGGAGTGTTGTATATTCTCGATGAACCGAGCATCGGTCTGCACCAGCGTGATAATGCGATGCTGATCGAAACGATGAAGCATCTTCGCGACATCGGCAATACGCTGATCGTTGTCGAGCATGACGACGATACGATGCTTGCGGCCGATCATATCATTGATATCGGGCCAGGTGCCGGCGTGAACGGCGGTAATGTCGTGTTCTCCGGCAAGCCGGAGGAGCTGCTCAGATGTGAGGATTCTGTCACGGGACAGTATCTCAGCGGCAGAAAGGTGATCCCGCTGCCGGAACGCCGCAGAGAGGGTAACGGCAAGGAGCTGCGCGTGATCGGTGCGACGGAGCATAATCTCCAGAATCTCGATGTGTCGTTCCCGCTCGGAAAGCTGACCTGCGTGACGGGTGTTTCCGGTTCGGGAAAATCCTCGCTTGTCAATGAGATCCTCTACAAGCATCTGGCTGCGACGCTTAACCGCGCCAAGATCAAGGGAGGGCACTGCAAAAAGATTGAAGGCATGGAGCATCTGGATAAGGTGATCTGTATCGATCAGTCTCCCATCGGCAGAACGCCTCGTTCCAATCCGGCAACCTATACCGGTGTGTTCACGGATATCCGCACTTTGTATGCGCAGACGGCGGATGCGAAGACGCGTGGTTATGGCCCGGGACGGTTTTCCTTCAACATCAAGGGCGGCCGCTGTGAGGCCTGCGAGGGCGACGGTATCCTGAAGATCGAGATGCATTTTCTTCCGGACGTTTATGTTCCCTGTGAGGTCTGCAAGGGCAAGCGGTATAACCGCGAGACGCTTGAGGTACACTATAAAGGTAAATCCATCCATGATGTGCTGGAGATGACGGTGGATGAGGGCGTGCTGTTCTTTGAGCATATCCCGAAGATCGCAAGGAAGCTTAAAACCCTGCAGGAAGTTGGTCTTGGTTATGTCAAGATCGGACAGCCGGCGACAACGCTTTCGGGCGGTGAGGCGCAGCGTGTGAAGCTCTCGACGGAGCTGTCAAAGCGTGCAACCGGAAAGACCGTCTATATTCTCGATGAACCGACAACCGGTCTGCACACTGCGGATGTTCACAAGCTTGTTGAGGTATTGGATCAGCTTGCCGATGCCGGAAATACGGTGATCGTGATCGAGCATAATCTCCATGTCATCAAGATGGCGGACCATATCATTGACCTCGGTCCTGAGGGAGGCGACGGCGGCGGTACTATCGTCGCACAGGGTACGCCCGAGGAAGTCGCTGCAGTTCCGGAATCCTACACCGGCAAATACCTGCGTCCCTATCTGGAACAGAAATAAGCCAAATGCAGCCAGAAAGGCTGTCATCATAGAAAGGAAGTTTTGAATTATGAGTGAATGTACACATGACTGCAGCAGCTGCAGCAGCAACTGCAGCTCCAGAAAAGAACCCCAGAGCCTGATCGAAAAGCCCAATGCGCTGAGCAAGATCGGCAAAGTGATCGGCGTTGTTTCCGGTAAGGGCGGTGTTGGTAAGTCCATGGTTTCGTCCCTGCTGGCAGTGGGCGTGCAGCGTGCAGGCAAGCATGCCGGAATTCTGGATGCTGACATTACAGGTCCTTCCATTCCGAAGGCATTCGGTATCAAGGAGCGCGTAGCGGCTACAGAGATGGGTATGATCCCGGCAACCTCCAAGATGGGCATTGATGTGATGTCCGTGAATCTGATGCTGGAGAACGATACGGATCCGGTCGTATGGAGAGGCCCTGTGATCGCAGGCGTTGTCAAGCAGTTCTGGACGGATGTTATCTGGAATGACGTGGACTATCTCTTTGTGGATATGCCGCCCGGAACCGGCGATGTACCGCTGACCGTATTCCAGAGCATTCCGGTGGACGGTATCGTGATCGTTACCTCCCCGCAGGAGCTGGTTTCCATGATCGTACAGAAGGCAGTGAAGATGGCGAATATGATGAATATCCCGATCCTTGGCATCGTGGAGAACATGAGCTATGCCGTATGTCCTGACTGCGGCAAAAAGATCCATGTCTATGGTGAGAGCCATACCGCAGAGGTTGCCAAGGAATATGGCATTCCGCTGCTGGCGCAGCTGCCCTTTGATCCGTCCCTGGCAAAGAACTGTGACCAGGGTGTCATTGAGCTGCATGAATGTACGGAGATCGATAGTGCTGTCGCACGCATCCTTGGCGAAGCATAATGCTATGAAATGGCGGCAGTCGGCTGTTTTGGCCGGCTGTTGCTTTGCTTTTTTCGGCAGATCGCGGCTGCTTCATATTTTTGTGAAATGCGACGAAAAGGGTGTTGAAAAAAATTCCCCGAATCTGCGTGATAATTTTCTGACTCCCGAAACGGAATCGAAATTTTTTTCAAAATCCTGAAAAAAACCACTTGCAATCTTTGTAAATATGTTGTATTATAATAATAGCTAACTATGTCGGTTGGTCGGTTTCGTGTTTTTTCATGCCGGATTCACGATGTGATTCCGGAATCCGCCGACCTGAATAATCTGTCGCTATCAAGCGATGGAAGGAGTTTATCATGAGTTTGATTTCCATTGTAGTTCCATGTTATAACGAGGAGGCGGTATTGCCGCTTTTCTATCAGGAGATTCTGCGTGTGATGGAGCAGATGCGCACGGAGCATCCGTCCCTGACATTTGAGCTGCTGTTCATTGATGACGGCTCCAAGGACAGGACACTCTCCATCCTGCGGGATATGTCTGTTTCGGACGAGCGTGTCCGCTATATTTCCTTCTCCAGAAACTTTGGTAAGGAAGCCGGAATGTTTGCCGGTCTTGAAAATGCGAAAGGTGATTATGTCGTTGTGATGGATGCCGATCTGCAGCATCCGCCGGCATTTCTTCCGCAGATGTATCATTTTGTCAAGGACGGAGAATATGACTGTGCAACGACACGTCGTGTCAGCCGTAAAGGCGAATCCAAGATCCGTTCGGCGTTTGCAAGAACCTTCTACAAGATCATGAATAAGATCTCGCAGACGGAGATCGTGGACGGCGCACAGGACTTCCGTTTCATGACAAGACAGATGGTGGATTCCATTCTCTCCATGAAGGAATACAACCGTTTTTCAAAGGGCATTTTCAGCTGGGTGGGCTTCAAGGTCCGCTATATTGAATATGAGAATGTCGAACGTGCCGCAGGTACGACCGCTTGGTCGTTCTGGGGATTGTTCCGGTATTCGCTGGAGGGCATTTTCGCGTTCTCCACTGCACCGCTGGCGCTGGCGTCCCTGCTGGGTATCCTCAGCTGTCTGGTGGCATTCATCATGATCATTGTGATCGTGATCAAGACACTTGTGTTCGGTGATCCGGTAGCAGGATTCCCGACCATTATGTGTGTGATGTTCCTGCTTGGAGGTCTGCAGCTGTTCTGCACAGGTATCCTCGGTCAGTATCTCTCGAAGACCTATCTGGAATCGAAGGCGCGTCCGATCTATCTTGCACGTGAGACCGAAGAAATCTACCGTTCCCGTATGAAGGAACAGGAAGCGCAGAACATTCAGGAGAATGAACAGTGAGCAATCGTGTCAAGTTCATGATCTCTCTGCTCTTTATCGTTGCGATCATTCTGTGCGTGGGACTGACGAAATTCTACTATGATGTTTCACGTGACACAGGGGGCGGCGGTGATGATGAACGCATCGCTGAAGTCCTGACACAATACAGTACCGGACTGCAGCTCTTCAGAAGTACGGATGGCTATTATGGACTCCTTGACAAAGAAGGTGCGGTCGTCATCGAACCGGAATGGACGGAGATTCTTGCGGTTACGCCGAAGCTGATCCTGGCTTCGCAGCGTATGGACGGACAGGTTCTTATCGGCGGCATTGATTATGAAGAAAATGTCGTGCTTCCGTTTGTATTCCAATCGATGGAGAAAATGGGTGACTTTTACTACCTTGGTGTTGTGGCAGAGGACGGAAGCAATATCCTGTACGATTCCGATACCTTTGTTCCGGTGTTCTCGGACAGCTGGACAAGCGTTACCTATAAAGGCAGGACGCTCACGCTTTCGCGTGAGGGGTGTACCCTTTCCTATTATGCCAATGAGGGCAGGGAAGTACTGCAGAAAGCCTCCATGGAGACCTTCGTCGGAGGGATAGCGATGGAATGGGAGGTTACCGGTTCGCTCTATCTTGCAGAATTGAAGCCGGAGGGACTTCAGGGGATCAGCAGTCATGTGACGGATTATATGGAGATGCTCCTGAGTAATGATTTCAGTAACCTTTCACTGATCACGAGCGCGGAATATATCGGCGGACTGAGCATCAATGATTCCTTTAACGGTGCGGTATTTGACCGCATCCGGGATGTTGCGTTTACTGGTTCGATGGGAACGGAAAACCGGATCTATGATCTGTCCTTTACGATAGAGTACCATACCAATACCGCACGCGAAACCATCAGTGGTCAGAGTGTTCAGGTGCATCTGTATTTCCAGAAAACACCTGAAAATAAAGTGATTCTCACATCTGTCAATATGGACTTCCATAACAGCGAACCGGCTGTTACGGAACCGGAACCGACGGATGCAGAATAAATAATGGCTCATGCAGTTCACCGTGCAGAACAGCAGAAGTCAGGATTGTAAATTGCACGGAGAAACGAGGCGTCTTATGTCAAAAAAAGTGGCAGTCATTATGGGCAGCGACAGTGATTTCCCGGTTGTCAAGGGGGCAGTAGAAAAGCTCAAGTCCTTCGGCGTACCGTATGAAGTACATGTCATGTCCGCTCACCGTACACCCGATGAAGCAGCGGAATTTTCCAAGAATGCAGCGAAAAACGGTTTTGGTGTCATCATTGCAGCAGCAGGTATGGCAGCACATCTCGGCGGCGTTCTTGCGGCACACACTACACTTCCTGTGATCGGTATTCCGATCAAGTCCACCGCACTCGACGGTATGGACGCACTGCTTGCAACGGTACAGATGCCGCCCGGTGTTCCGGTGGCTACTGTAGGTATCAATAATGCAGCCAATGCCGGTATTCTTGCCGTGCAGATGCTTGCACTGAGCGATCCTGCGCTTGCACAGGCACTTGACAAGATGAAGGAAGATATGGCAGAGGGCGTCAGAAAGAAGGACGCAGCACTCGCAGAAATGGTAAAAACCCTTTAAGGGAACAATAGATGGAGGTTAACTATCATGGCAAACATTGTGAAAGGCGAACAGATGTATGAGGGTAAGGCAAAGAAGGTTTATGCAACCAACGATCCTGACCTGGTAATCGTAGACTACAAGGATGATGCGACCGCATTCAATGGCGAGAAGAAGGGCACCATCTCTGGTAAGGGCGTCATCAATAACAGAATGACTAACTTCATGTTCAAGATGCTTGAAAAGGAAGGGGTTCCGACGCATCTGGTAGAGGAGATCTCCGACCGTGAGACCATCGTGAAGAAGGTTTCCATCGTTCCCCTCGAGGTAATCGTCAGAAATGTGGCTGCCGGTAGCTTCTCCAAGAAGCTCGGTATCGAGGAAGGCACAAAGCTCCTCCAGCCCACTCTGGAATTCAGCTATAAGAATGATGATCTGGGCGATCCGTTCATCAATGACTATTATGCACTGGCACTGGGTCTTGCAACTCAGGAAGAGATCGACACCATCACCAAGTATGCTTTCAAGGTAAATGAATTCATGGTGAAGTTCTTCAAGGAACTGAATATCGATCTCATTGACTTCAAGATCGAGTTTGGCCGTTTCCATGACCAGATCATTCTGGCAGATGAGATCTCTCCCGATACCTGCCGTTTCTGGGACAGCACTACCCACGAAAAGCTCGACAAGGATCGTTTCCGCAGAGATATGGGCGGTGTAGAGGAAGCATATCAGGAAATCATGAAGCGCCTGATGGGAGAATAATGTATGGGCGGTTTTTTTGGAGCGGTTTCTGAAAATGATTGCGTTGTAGACGTATTTTTCGGAACGGACTTTCATTCCCATCTTGGAACACGCCGAGGCGGTATGACCTCTTATTCAGAGGAAAGAGGGTTCCAGAGAAATATTCACAGCATTGAAAATTCTCCTTTCCGCACAAAATTTGAGAATGACGTCGCATCCATGCAGGGAAATCTCTGCATCGGCTGTATCAGTGACACAGATCCGCAGCCGATTCTGGTTCGCTCCCGACTCGGCTTGTATGCGATCTGCAGTGTTGGCATTGTGCATAATGCCAAAGCACTGACTGAAGAATTGCTCGAAAGCGGATGTGCATGTTTTGAAGCAATGAGCAGCGGTAAAATCAATTCCGGTGATCTGATTGGTGCTCTGATTGCGCAGAAGGCTACTTTTGCAGAGGGTATCCGTTATGCTCAGGAGAAAATTGAGGGTACGATGTCCCTGATGATCCTGACGAAGGATGGAATCATTGCTGCAAGGGATAAATACGGCAAGCTGCCGATCGTGATCGGTAAGCGTTCAGATGGCTATTGCGTGACACTGGAATCATTCGCATTCCAGAAGCTCGGGTATTCCGTTTACAAGGAACTCGAAGCTGGTGAGATCGTAAAGCTTACACCTAACAGCTGTGAAGTGCTTGCCCCCGGCAACGGTCAGCTTAATATCTGTTCCTTCCTGTGGACCTATTATGGCTATCCTACTGCGGTTTATGAAGGCGTTACCGTTGAGACGATGCGTACCAGAAACGGCGAAATACTGGCACAGAATGATATTGATGCCGGATGTCTCCCGGATGTGGACTATATCTGTGGTGTTCCCGATTCCGGTACTCCTCATGCAATTGGCTATGCAAACCGCAGCGGTATTCCCTTTGCAAGACCTTTTATCAAGTATACTCCTACCTGGGCAAGAAGCTTTATGCCTACCAATCAGAAGATGCGCAATCATGTTGCAAAAATGAAGATGATTCCTGTGCATGAACTGATTGAAGGCAAGAGACTGCTGTTTGTCGATGACAGTATCGTCCGCGGTACACAGATGCGTGAGACGGTGGAATTCCTCTACGAACACGGCGCAAAGGAAGTCCATATGCGTTCCGCCTGTCCGCCGATCATGTTTGGCTGCAAATATCTGAATTTCTCCCGCAGTACCTCTGAAATGGAGCTCATCGCGCGTCAGGTCATTGATCAGTTTGAAGGTGCAGAAGGCATGAAGCACCTTGAGGAGTATTGCGATACGAATACAGTGCGCGGTAAACGACTGCGCGAAGAGATCTGCCGTCAGCTTAAGCTCACATCTCTTGAATTCCAGACGCTTGAGGGTACGATGAAGGCGATCGGTTTACCGGCTAAGAATCTTTGTTCTTATTGCTGGAATGGCAAATAATCCATGTTTGATGACATATACTTCTGCTGTTTGCGCATTTGTGTGAATGGCGGTGAATATGACGGATACGAGTCATATGCGTTCTGCTCTGCATAAATGGCATCTGCGCGGAAGTATATGCCCCCATATAATGAAGTGAAAATGATGTGATTGCATCATAGGAGGTTATACCCATGAACAGTTTTTCTGAAAGCTATAAGAAGGCCGGCGTTGACGTTACTGCCGGTTATGAGGCTGTCAAGCTGATGCGTGAGCATATCAAGAAGACCAATACCCCCGGTGTTCTGTCCGGCATCGGCGGCTTTGGCGGTCTGTTTGAACCCGATCTGACCGGCATCGAAAAGCCTGTTTTCGTTTCCGGTACGGACGGCGTCGGCACAAAGCTCAAGCTTGCATTCCTCATGGATAAGCATGATACCGTAGGTATCGACTGCGTTGCAATGTGCGTGAACGATATCATCTGCTGCGGAGCGAAGCCCCTGTTCTTCCTCGACTACATTGCAGTTGGCAAGAACTATCCTGAGAAGGTGGCTACCATCGTTTCCGGTATCGCAGAGGGCTGCGTACAGTCCGGCTGCGCACTCATCGGCGGCGAGACTGCTGAGATGCCCGGCTTCTATCCGATCGATGAATACGATCTGGCTGGCTTCTCCGTAGGTGTTGTTGATAAGAACAAGATCGTGAACCCTGATTCCCAGAAGGCAGGCGACGTACTGATCGCTCTGAAGTCCAGCGGTGTGCATTCCAACGGCTTCTCTCTGGTGCGCAAGGTATTCGATGTCAATAAGGCAAACCTGTCCATCTATTTTGACGAGCTGGGTATGACACTCGGCGAGTGCCTGCTGACTCCCACCAAGATCTATGTGAAGTCCGTACTGAAGCTGATGGAATCCGTAACGGTAAAGGCGGTTTCCCATATCACCGGCGGCGGCTTCTATGAAAATATTCCGAGATCCCTGCCCAAGGGCCTGTCTGCAAAGATCGAGAAGAAGAACGTACAGGTTCTGCCCATCTTCGAGCTGCTTGCAAGAACCGGTCATATTCCGGAGCGTGACATGTACAACACCTTCAACATGGGTGTCGGCATGATCGTTTCCGTTGCAAAGGAAGACGCTGACAAGGCAGTGGAGATCCTGAAGTCTGCCGGTGAGGATGCTTATATCCTCGGCGAACTGGTTGAATCCGAAGAAGGCGTAATTCTCTGCTAATTTCAAAATCAACAGGAGTGTGAACTTGATGAAAAATATTGTAGTACTTGTTTCCGGAGGCGGCACCAACCTCCAGGCACTCATTGATGCACAGAACAGGGGAGAGCTGCGCGGCGGTAAGATCAGCTGTGTCATCTCCTCCAAGGCGGATGCCTATGCACTGGTAAGAGCCAGAAACAACAATATTCCGACAAGGGTGGTTCCGAGAAAGGATTATCCGGACAATGCGTCCTACAGCAACGCGCTGCATGAGGCGCTGTACCAGGAATATGCGGATCTGATCGTTCTTGCGGGCTTCATGACGATCCTCGACAAGAGCATTATCAAGGCGTACCGCAATAAGATCATCAATGTTCACCCGTCCCTGATCCCGTCCTTCTGCGGTGATGGCTTCTATGGTCTGCATGTTCATGAAAAGGCCCTTGAAAAGGGCGTGAAGCTTACCGGTGCAACCGTGCATTTCGTGACAGAGATCTGCGACGGCGGCCCCATCATTCTGCAAAAGGGTGTCGAGGTGCAGAACAATGATACCCCCGAGATCCTGCAGAAGCGTGTCATGGAACAGGCAGAATGGAAGATCCTTCCGGAGGCTGTCAGCCTTTTCTGCGAGGACAGACTGACGGTGATCGGAAACCGTGCGTTTGTTGATTACAAGGGTAACTGAAACTGATGTTCAAAACTTTACATAAGGAGCATTTGCTATGAAAACTCTGGATATTTATGAAGAACTGAAAAGCAATTCCTATCCCGGCAGAGGTATCGTTATCGGCAAGTCCGAGGACGGCAAGTCCGCTGTCACTGCGTATTTCATCATGGGCAGAAGCGTGAATTCCCGTAACCGCGTGTTCACGGAGACCGCTGACGGCATCAAGACCGAGGCTGCAGATCCTTCCAAGCTGACAGATCCGCACCTGATCATCTATTCTCCGGTAAGAGTACTGGGCAATAAGACCATCGTGACAAACGGCGACCAGACCGATACCATCTATGAGCTGATGGACAAGCAGCAGACCTTAGAGCAGTCCCTGCGTACCCGTGAATATGAGGACGATGCACCGAACTACACACCTCGTATTTCCGGTATCATGCATGTGGAGAATGGTACCTACAACTATGCAATGTCCATTCTCAAGTCCGCAGACGGCAATCCTGACTGCTGCGAGCGCTTTACCTATTCCTACACAAATCCGATCAGCGGCTTTGGTCACTTCATCCACACCTACATGGGCGACGGCAATCCGCTGCCGAGCTTCGAGGGTGAGCCGAAGAAGGTGACTATCCCGAACGATATGGATGAATTCGCTGCAAAGCTCTGGGATGCACTGAACGAGGACAACAAGGTTTCCTTGTTCGTTCGTTACATTGACATCGAAACCGGCAAGGCAACTTCCAAGGTGATCAATAAGTATACAAAGTGATTGTATCCTTTGATTTAGACGATACCCTGTTCATTGATCCGCAGACCTGTGATGCGGAGAGACGGCTTCCGTTCCCTCTGCATCTTCTCTTTCATGACCGTCTGCGTAAGGGAACGGTTTCTCTGTTCCGTAAGCTGAAAGAACAGGGCATCTCTGTCTGGATTTATACGACATCCTACCGCAGTCCCCGCTATATCCGGCTTCTGTTCCGGAGCTATGGTATATGCCCTGACAACATTGTCAACGGTGCACGCCACGAAACGGAAGTGCAGGGGAGCAGGGCGGAGGCGATGCCGTCCAAATATCCGTCAAAATACCGCATTGCGCTGCATGTGGATGATGATCCGTCCGTGCAGAAAAACGGCGAAATCTACGGGTTTTCCGTTTGTCTGATCAGATCGGAGGATGATCTGGAATCTTGCGTGATGCAGGCGGTGGAACACATTCGCCGGAGAGATCCGGCATCAATTACAATTCAGGAGGACAAAACCCATGGCAAATGAAATGCTGTTAAAATATGGCTGTAACCCGAACCAGAAGCCGTCCAGAGTGTTTATGGAGGATGGCTCCGAGCTGCCGATCGAGGTACTCTGCGGCAGACCCGGCTACATCAATCTGCTCGATGCCCTCAACGGCTGGCAGCTCGTCAAGGAACTGAAGGCTGCGACAGGTATGTGCGCTGCGACTTCCTTCAAGCATGTTTCTCCGGCAGGTGCTGCGATCGGCAGACCGCTTTCCGATGATCTGAAGAAGATCTACTGGGTGGATGATCTCGGCGAGCTGACACCCCTTGCTTCCGCTTATGCAAGAGCAAGAGGTGCGGACAGAATGTCCTCCTACGGTGATTTCATCGCACTTTCTGATAAGGTAGACGTTTGCACTGCAAAGATGATCCAGCGTGAGGTATCCGATGGTGTTATTGCCCCCGATTATGATGAAGAGGCTCTGGAGATCCTCAAGTCCAAGAGAAAGGGCACTTACTGCATCCTCAAGATCGACGAAAATTACAAGCCCGCTCCGATCGAAACCAAGCAGGTTTACGGCGTGACCTTTGAACAGGGCAGAAATGAACTCGACATCAACAAGGAACTGCTCTCCAATATCGTGACAGAGAACAAGGAAATTCCGGCGGACAAGATGGATGACCTCCTGATCTCCCTGATCACACTGAAGTATACCCAGTCCAATTCCGTTTGCTATGTCAAGGATGGTCAGGCAATCGGCATCGGTGCCGGTCAGCAGTCCAGAATCCACTGCACACGTCTTGCAGGCCAGAAGGCAGACAACTGGTGGCTGCGTCAGTCTCCGCAGGTAATGGGTCTGCAGTTTGTAGATGACATCCGCCGTGCAGACCGCGACAATGCGATCGACGTCTACATTGGCGACGAGTACGAGGATGTACTGCGTGAGGGCGAGTGGCAGAGAATCTTCAAGGTAAAGCCCGCTGTATTCACCGCAGAAGAGAAGAAGGCTTGGCTTGCCCAGAATACTGATGTTTGTCTCGGTTCCGATGCATTCTTCCCGTTCGGCGACAACATCGAGCGCGCAAAGAAGTCCGGTGTTGCGTACATTGCAGAACCCGGCGGTTCCATCCGTGATGATAATGTCATTGAGACCTGCAACAAGTACGGCATCGCAATGGCATTCACTGGAATTAGATTATTCCATCATTGATTTGTGTTTTTAATGCTCTGAAAGAGGTGAATCCTGTGTATCAGAAAACCGACCTTGTGCTGGCGCATCAGAACTGCAAGAACAACCATGCGCTGATCCGCAGAAGCGATTTCTGCGGCTGCTTCCTGTGCGGTGAGATCTTCAAGCCCACTGTGCTGCAGCCGGAGGACTGGACGGACGGCGGTGAAACCGCACTGTGTCCGTATTGCGGTATGGACAGCGTGATCGGCGATGCCGCAGGATTCCCCATTTCTGATGAGTTTCTGGATGAGATGAAGGAGCATCGGTTCAGTTTATAGAAGATTTCAAAAAAGGAGGACACATCCCCCATGAAGATTTTAGTAGTCGGCGGCGGCGGCAGAGAGCATGCAATCATCATGAAGCTTGCAGAAAGCCCCCTTACCACCGAAATTTACTGCGCTCCCGGCAATGGTGGTATCTCCCGCTATGCCAAGTGCTGCGATGTCAAGGCAACCGACATTGACGGTATGGTTGCACTTGCAAAGGAGATCCAGCCCGATCTGGTCGTGGTTGCTCCCGATGATCCGCTCGTACTCGGCATGGTCGATGCGATGCAGGCAGAGGGCTTCATGACATTCGGCCCGAAGAAGAACGCCGCTATTATCGAAGGCAGCAAGATCTTCTCCAAGGATCTGATGAAGAAGTACAACATCCCCACGGGCGGCTACGAGGTTTTCACGGATAGCGCGTCCGCAATTGCATATATTAAGGAACAGAACACCTATCCGACCGTCATCAAGGCGGATGGTCTGGCACTCGGCAAGGGCGTGATCCTTGCACAGAATGAGCAGGAGGCTGTGGATGCCGTTGTTTCCATGATCGATGAAAAGCAGTTCGGCGAGAGCAGCACCCGCATTGTTGTGGAGGAATTCCTCACAGGTCCCGAGGTTTCTGTGCTGTCCTTCACAGATGGCAAGACCGTAGTGCCGATGATCTCTTCCATGGATCATAAGCGTGCGCTGGACGGCGACGAGGGCCTGAATACCGGTGGTATGGGTACAGTTGCACCGAACCCCTATTATACCGATGAGATCGCTGCGGAATGCATGGAGACCATCTTCAAGCCTACGATTGCAGCAATGGCAGCTGAGGGCAGACCCTTCACAGGCTGCCTGTACTTCGGTCTGATGCTGACCCCGAACGGTCCGAAGGTGATCGAGTACAACTGTCGTTTCGGCGACCCGGAGACACAGGTGGTTCTGCCCCTGCTGGATACCGATCTGGTAGAGATCATGAAGGCGATCTACAACGGCACGCTTGCGGAGCTTCCGATCGTATGGAAGCAGGAGAGTGCTGCGTGCGTTGTGATGGCGAGCGGCGGCTATCCTGTCAAGTATGAAAGCGGCAAGGTGATCGAGGGCCTTGATGACAAGGGTCAGACTGCCGGTGCATTTGTTTATCATGCAGGTACAAAGTACGTAGATGCGCAGTTCCTGACTGCCGGCGGCAGAGTGCTCGGTGTGACTGCGACTGCGGATACACTTCAGAATGCGCTTGCACAGGCGTACAAGAGCGTCGAGCAGGTCACATTCGAAAAGGTTCATTTCCGTAAGGATATCGGTCAGCGTGCTTTGCAGGCAAAGTAATCGCTGACAAAAATACAATATCATTTACAAGGAGGGCATGGCAATGCATCCAAAACTGAAAAAATGCTTTCAGCTTGGACAGTATGCGAATCTGCTGTTTCTGTTGTTTGCGATGGTATGCGCCGTTTATTACTGGCTGATCAGCAGACACGGGATCGAGATTGTAGCATTGGAAATCGCTGCATATACGATTGAAACCGGCGGATTTGTATGCATGCTGCTCTCCTTGCTGCATTTTTGCAGGATCGTCCGGCATCGCTATCTGATGAAAACGGCGATGGTCGTCTATCTGATCGTGGAAGTCACGATCATGATCATGGATTTCAACGCGGAGCATATCCCGTTCTATGAATCCAATTCCATGGCCCTGAATATCGGGCATTCCATTTTCTCAGCGGCAACGTGCTTCTCGTACCTTGCTCTGCAGAAAAAGAACACTGCACTTCAGGTTGCGATCGTTGTGACTGTGACGATCATTCTGTCCGGTATGTTCGGTACGATCTATCAATGGCCTGTCTACATCAGTCTGTTTGCGAATTCGGTAGCCTACGTGGTACTGTTCTCCATCCTGCGCTTCCTGCTTTCCCAGGAACGCCTGGAGATCGACTGCCATGGCGACCGTGCAAGAGTGCAGACCTATACGAGTACGTTTTTCGATGAGTAGTATTGTTTCCATGCTGGGTGAAGCGATGAATGAACGTCTGCCCTATCTCCGTGAAAAAACAGCACAGCTGACCACTTCTCCCGGTGTCTATCTGATGAAGGATGAAAAGGGCGGTATCATTTATATCGGCAAGGCCAAGAATCTGAAAAATCGTGTCACCAGCTACTTCCGTGTATCTGCTGACCATACCCCGAAGGTGGCGAAGATGGTCTCCCATGTGTGGGACTATGACTTCATCGTTACCGACTCGGAATACGAAGCCCTTCTTCTGGAGTGCAGTCTGATCAAGCAGCATAAGCCCCATTACAACATCCTGCTCAAGGATGACAAGGGATATCACTATATCAAGATCTCCAATGAGGCTTATCCACGCATTACCGCGGAAAAACAGAAAACTGACGATGCATTGTATATCGGGCCCTACACGGGCGGTTTTGTGACAAAGTCGACGGTCGAGGAGGTCAATGCGGTATTTCAGCTGCCGACCTGTCAGAAGAAATTTCCGCAGATGTTCCGCAAGGCGCGACCCTGCCTGAATTACCATATCAAACGTTGTATGGGATTGTGTCAGGGAAGGATCACGCAGGATGCTTATGCGGAGATCATCGCACAGGCGACCGCTTACATCCGCAGCGGCAGCAATGCTTCCGTGGAACGGATGCAGGCACAGATGGAGCAGGCTTCCGAGCAGCTTGACTTTGAAAAGGCTGCGATCCTTCGCGACCGGATCCGTGCCATTCAGAAGGCCGGAGAATCCCAGAAGATCATCGACAATGCCTTCCGCGATGCCGATGTGATCGCAAGTGCGGACAATCAGGATGCACTGTGTATTTCGGTGCTGATGTATCGTGACGGCAGGCTGCACGATAAGCAGACCTTCCATTATACGGAGCAGGCCGATGAGGCGGCACTCGATGCCTTTGTGACACAGTATTACCATGGCAGAACGGATCTGCCGAAGGTGATCCTGCTGGAGTCCGCGCTGGATCACATGGAACTGCTTGAGGAAATGTTTTCTTTGCAGATGGGCCATAAGATCAAGCTTCTGGTTCCGCAGAGAGGCAACGGCCTGCAGCTGATCCGTATGTCCAAACAGAACGCCGCAGAGGCGATCGCAGTCCAGAGCAACCGCACCGGCAAGGAACTGCTTGCGGTGGAAGCACTCGGGAAGCTCCTCGGAATGGAGCGTGTTCCCAAGTATATCGAGGCCTACGATATTTCCAACCTCGCCTCGGATTCCATGGTTGCCGGTATGGTCGTTTTCGAAAACGGACGGCCGCAGAAGAAAGCATATAAGCGATTTACCATCAAGGAATCCATGATGCAGAACGACTACGCCTGCATGCAGGAAGTGATCCGCAGGCGTCTCGGCCATCTGGGTGATGAGGAGGATCCCTGGTTTTCACGAAAACCAGACCTGATCCTGCTTGACGGCGGCAAGGGACATGTTCATGCAGTCGCTCCCATCGTTGCGCAGCTTGCGCCGGATATCGCGCTCTTTGGCATGGTGAAGGACAGCAAGCACCGTACGCGTGCCATTGCTACGGGCGGCGGTGAGATCAGCATTTCCGGAACGCGCGAGGCGTTCCATCTGCTTACCAGAATTCAGGATGAGGTGCACCGTTATTCCGTTGCGTTCATGCACAGCAAGCATAAGAAACGGACATTTGCGTCCGAACTGACCGGTGTACAGGGTGTCGGCGAAAAGACTGCCCAGAAGCTGATGCTGCATTTCAAAACCAGGGCAGCGCTGCAGGAAGCGACCATCGCAGACATTGCAGCGGTTGGAATACCCCAGAATACCGCGCAGAGGCTGTATGCGTTTCTGCATGAAGCGGAACAGGGAGGTCAATCATGAGAGTTATCACTGGCACTGCCAAAGGAATCCGTCTGAAAACCCTCGAGGGCATGGATGTCCGCCCGACGACGGACCGTGTCAAGGAGGGGATGTTTTCCTCGATTCAGTTCGAACTTCGGGATGCAAAGGTCCTGGATCTGTTCGCAGGAAGCGGACAGCTCGGCATCGAGGCGCTCAGCCGCGGAGCAAGACAAGCGGTCTTTGTGGATGCGTCTGCCAATTCCCTTTCCATTACGCGTGAGAACCTTGAACGTACGCGTCTTATGGATCGTGCAGAGCTTCATAAAATGGATGCGTTTGCCTTTCTGCGCCGCTGTCCGGAGGAAGACTTTGATTTTATCCTGCTTGATCCGCCCTACCGCAAGGATATATTACTGGAGCTTTTGCCAATTCTTGGAGATAAATTGAAGAAAACAGGCAAAATTGTCTGTGAACATGAAAAAGAATTGCAAATTCCCGAAAAAATTTTGAATTTACAGTTGCAAAAGCAGTATTTCTATGGTAAAATAGTAGTATCGGTTTTTGCATTGATGCAGGAGGTGGAGAAATGAGAAGAATTGCAGTGTGTCCCGGCAGTTTCGATCCTGTGACGATGGGACATCTTGACATTATTACTCGTGCCTCCACGCTGTTTGATAAAGTGATCGTATTGATCTCGACGAATGCCAACAAAGCCAAGGCGAGCTTTACTGCTACGGAGAGAATGATGATGATCGCCGAGGCAACTGCGCATCTCGATAACGTCGTGATCGATATTCTTGATGGACTTCTTGTGGATTACGTCAAGACCGTCGGTGCGGTTGCGATCGTCAAGGGCCTGCGTGCGGTCAGTGACTTTGAGTATGAATTCCAGATGGCACTGACGAATAAAGCGCTCTATGCCAATGCAGAGACAGTATTCCTTACCACCAGTCAGGAGAATATGTTCCTGAGTTCCAGTGTGGTAAAGCAGGTTGCGTATTTCGGCGGGGATATCAGTCCTTTTGTCCCTGCGTGTATTCTTGAGACGATTCAACAGAGGTTGATGAAGGAGGAACAAAAATGAGTATTGATGAAATTCTGGATGATATGGACGAGCTGCTGGACAAGGCGGCTTCCGTTCCGTTTGCTGCACATAAGGCAATTATTGACGGTGAGAGACTGCGTGAGCTGATCAATGACGTGCGTCTGAATGTTCCGCAGGAGATCAAGCATGCGAAAATGGTAGAGTTTGATCGTGACCGCATTCTGAAGGAAGCGGAAGCAAAGGCTGAACAGATCGTACGTCAGGCCGAGGAGCGTGCAAAGGTGATCGTTTCCGAGGAGTCCATCATCCGTGAGGCAAAGCGCCGCGCTGTGGATGTTCTGACCAAGGCAAAGGCAGAGTCCGATGCGATCAAGGCTGCTACTGATACCTATGTAAGCAAGCGTTTCAAGGATGCAGAGTCCTTCTTTACGACCAGTCTGCAGGATGTTCAGCAGCGTAAGGCAAAGCTCGATAAGCTCAAGACCAAGCGCAATCAGCAGGGCTCTGCGCAGTAAGTACCGGAATGTGTATTTGATACTAATCCCTTTAACTCTGATAGACATAGTCTATCAGAGTTTAGAGGATTAGTATGAATAGAGAAAAGCATATCGCCCTTTTGGGGGATATGCTTTTTGTCGTGTCATAGAAACGAGCCGCTGCAAAGCGGCTCGTTTTGCTATAGTTTCTTTCGTTTTACCTCAGCAAGAGGGGAGTGGTCCATTGCTTCCTGCATCTGCACATCGGTCAGGTGGGTGTAGATCTCCGTTGTGGAGATGCTGACATGCCCGAGGATCTTCTGGAGCGTGAGCAGATCGACGTGACCGTGCTGGTACATCAGGGTCGCGGCAGTATGCCGCAGCTTATGCGTGGAGAGACCTCGTCCGTCAAGGCCTGCCGCAGAGAGTGCGTTTTCCACGACCTGCTGGACACGGCGTTTACTGATACGCTTCTTGTGGCTGCTCAGGAAGAGGGCCTTGTCATCGGTGGGGATCTCCGAACGTTCAAAGAGATACTCGCGCAGCGCAGTCATGCAGGCTTCATTCAGGTACACAGTGCGTTCGTTGTTGCCCTTACCGAGTACCATCATCTTATGTTCGGAGAAGTCGATGGACGACAGGTTCAGTCCGACCAGCTCACTGAGTCGGATACCACAGTTGAGAAACAGCGTGACGATGCAATAATCTCGCAGGTGCGCCTTTTTATCCTTCTGTTCCGTCAGTGTTCGCAGCAAGGCAAGGCTGTCATTGAGGTTGAGATACTTCGGCTTCTGCTTGCGGGGATTGGGGGAACGGATCTCAAGATTCTCCGTTGGGTTTTCATCGATGAGCCGCGCCTGCTTTTGCAGGTACTTGAAAAAGCTCCGGAGGGAAGTGGCCTTTCTGGCGCGGATGCGCTCCTTGTTGCCGCATTCCATGATGATGAAATTGTAGTAGTTGATGATATTGCGCAGGGTAATGCGGCGGATGTCTTCCACCTGCATGTCTTGGATCGGGATCTCCGGAAGCGCCGATGCATCGGGATTCTGTCCGGGATGCTCGGATTCATAGCGGATAAAGCGAAGAAACTGCCTGATATCGCGGAAATACCCCATCACAGTGGTGTCGGACAATCCTTTGATCGCCGATAAATGTGTAATATAATCGCTGAAAAAGAATGGCAGTTCACTGCGGTCGATCTTCATTGGCTGTTATCCTTTCGGTTCAGCGCTTTTTGCGCTTCTGAATGCTTCGGATCTTGCTTTTTTTCGGCTGGGGCTTGCTTCCGGCTGCACGTCCCGGACGATTGGCACCGGGCTTGTCCGAGGGGGGGATCAGGCAGTTCGGACCGTTGCCGATCAGATCGCGCCGCTTAGCGATGGTGAGCGCCTTTTCGACAAGATCGCGGTTCTCCTTTTTGAAATACTGCAGCATGATGCGCTGGAGCTTCTTTTCCTCGGGCTTGCGCGGAACGTAGATTTCTTCCATGGTGTAGGGGTTGAGTCCCGTGTAGAACATCGCTGTGGAAATCGTACCGGGCGTGGGATAGAAGTCCTGCACCTGTTCGGGACGGATATTGTGTTTTTTCAGGAATACTGCGAGATCCACGGCGTCATTCAGCGTGCAGCCCGGGTGGGAGGACATGAGGTAGGGGACAAGGTACTGTTCCTTTCCCATACCCTTTGTGATCTCGTAGAATTTCTTTTCAAACTGCTCGTAGACCTCGATATGGGGCTTGCCCATCATATCAAGCACTCGGTTGCTTGCGTGTTCCGGTGCGACCTTCAGCTGTCCGCTGACATGGTTGGAGATCAGCTCTTTCAGGAATGCATCGCTTTTGTCCTGCATCAGATAGTCGTAGCGAATGCCGGAGCGGATGAATACTTTCTTGACACCGCGGATGCGTCGGATCTTGCGGAGCATCTCGAGATATTCGGTATGGTCGGCCTTCAGATTGGGACAGGCGTTCGGTGCAAGGCATTTCTTGCCCTTACAGAGGCCGCTTTTCAGCTGCTTTTCACAGGAAGGCGCGCGGAAATTGGCAGTGGGTCCTCCGACATCGTGGATGTATCCCTTGAAACCGGATTTCTGCGTCAGTGCTTCTGCCTCGCGGAGAACGGAGTTCTCACTTCTTGTCTGGATCCTTCGGCCCTGGTGAAGTGCGATCGAGCAGAAATTACAGAAGCCATAGCAGCCACGGTTATGTGTAATGGAGAATTCCACCTCTTGAATGGAGGGGACACCGCCCACGCTTTCATACATGGGATGGTAGGCTCTCATATAGGGAAGCTCGTAGGCATGGTCAAATTCTTCCTGTGTCAGGCTGCGCTGCGGAGGATTCTGGACGAGCATCTGATTGCCATGACGCTGCACGAGGAGCCTTCCGTACACCTCGTCCTGTTCATCATACTGTTTACGACAGGCCTTGGCGTAGGACTTTTTGTTGTCGCGGACCATTTCAAAGCTGTCGCACTGCACTGCGCCCATGGGTGTATTGACGGGATCTGTCAGGTAGCAGGTGCCGCGGATGTCATGCATGTCCTTCAGGTGCTGTCCATTGCGGAAACGTTCGCAGATCTCGGTGATGGTGACTTCGCCCATACCATACATGAGCAGATCCGCACCGCTGTCCACAAGGATCGAGGGCAGCACCTTGTCCGCCCAATAGTCATAATGGGCGAAGCGCCGCAGGGAGGCTTCCAGTCCGCCGATGGCGATCTCCGTATCCGGAAACAGCTGTCTGAGCTTCCGGCAATAGACGGTAACGGCACGGTCAGGACGTTTTCCGCCCTTTCCTCCGGCACTGTAGGCGTCATCAAAACGTTTTTTGCCTGCAACTGTATAGTTCGAAACCATGCTGTCAATATTTCCGCCTGTAACGAGGAAGGCGTATTTCGGTGCGCCCAGCCTCCTGAAATCGTCATCATGCACGGGCTGAGCGATCATACCCACCGAGAATCCGAGACTCTCCACCATGCGGGAAATGATGGCAATACCAAAGGACGGATGGTCGACGTAGGCATCACCTGTCAGGCAGATGAAGTCCAGCTGATCGATGCCGCGTTCATTGAGTTCCTTACGGGATACAGGTAAAAAAGGCATGGTATCACTCCTTACAAATCATTAAGACTATTATAGCATATTCCCCTTCGTTTTGCAAGGGCATTCCGGCAGATTCACTGATGCGACGCTACCTGCATAGTATGTAATACACATGAACCCCATGTGTATTCGACAGAAAGGAGCGTCTTCTGTAAAGAAGTCGGTGTGAATATGGAATTACACGCATTTGAACGCATGGCACAGCGTATGGAACCATCAGTGCCCCATGACTGCGTCGAGGCAGCTTCGCATGACTGTCTGAGCCCCCAGCCGATGACAGCATTTCCGGCGCTGACGCCGGCAGGAATGTCCTATGTACCCTTCCAGCTCTGGAGTGAACCGTATGACGCAATGACGGCGCTCAGTCGGGGAACGATGTTTCCGGAGCTGGATCTGCCATTTGCCGGAGGGGAGTGTGACAGATGAAAACAAAATGTGAGCTTCTGAATCTCATTCAGAAATACGATTTTGCGCTCTATGATCTGCAGCTTTACCTTGACACGCATACCCAGTGTCAGGAAGCGCTGAAACTGTTCCGCAAATACAGCGCGCAAAGGAAAGCGGCAGTGGAAGAATATGTGCGGCGCTTCGGTCCGATCAAGGCTGTCCAGTCCGTTAATGAGAACGTATGGGATTGGGCCAAGGGCCCCTACCCATGGGAAAGGGAGGCGAACTAAGCATGTGGACGTATGAGAAGAAATTGCAGTATCCTGTCAACATCAAGAACCCGAATCCCAAGATGGCGCAGGTCATCCTGAGCCAGCTCGGCGGGCCTGACGGTGAGCTTGCAGCCTCCATGCGCTATCTGCACCAGCGGTATGCGATGCCCTCCGATGAAGTGAAGGGGCTGCTGACGGATATCGGTGTATCGGTCACCAAATTGCCCCATTATTTACATATCAAATAAAGCCTGTTCCTGTGATGAACTCACCGGAACAGGCTCTTTTCATATCCTTTCAAACTCCGCAGTATATCGACTGCCTCTGCCGGAGGTTCTGTACTTCAGCCTGACAGCAGGAATATACTTGAGCTTTACTTCCAGAATATGCCCATGATAAACTGTAATACGCTCTGTGACCTCACCGCAGATATGTTCATCAGGTGCTTCAAAATCAAGCATTTTCTTCACATACCCGATGCAATCCTCCATCTTCCGTGCCTGATATTGAAACTCCGTCTGCAATTGATGATGTGCATCAATTTTTCGCTGTATTTCCGTGATCTGTTCATCGTACAGGGCGTTCTGCCGCTTGTAGTCGACAGCTGAAACGATACCCTCAAGGAATCTGTCAAGTAAGGTCTGCTTCTTCACCTCCATCTTTCGAACATCCGCCGCAAGAGATGTTACATCCACTTGCGGAATCGTATGTAACACAGCACCGATCTCAGCCTTCATTTCCTCAATCAGTTCGTTACGACTGATCTGCATCAGTCGCAGTACATACCCCACGCTTTCAAGCAATACCTGTTCATTGACCGACTGATTCATGCAGCCGACCTCTACGCCATGAATATTCTGCTTCTTCGTGCCGTACTTTGCCATTGCTGCACATCGCCATGCCTTGTAGATGATACCCCCTGACAGCTTCTTAGTGCGACTCACAAAGCGCTCACCGCACTCACCGCATACAATCTTACCGCTGCACCAGTAACGGCAGCTATGTCTCGACTTCTGCTCGTCCGTCAAGGTTCTGCCTGCAAGAATGACCTGCGCCCTGTCCCACAGATCACGGTCGATGATCGGCTCATGATGGTCTTTGAGATAGACCTTCTCCTCCGCACCACGATTATACTTCTTGCTGTGTGTCAGATAATCAGGTGTGTAGGTCTTCTTCTGACAAAGGTCACCCACATATTTCTCATTGCGTAGCACTCTGAGAATGACCGTATTGCTCCACTCCTTGACACGACAGGGACGGATTCCAGCCTCTAAAAGCTCTCTGGCAATGACATGCGTACCCTTGTTCTCATTGACATACTTGTGAAAGATGAGCCTGACGATCTCGGCACCTTCCGGATTGATCGTCATCCTGCCGCCCTGTACATCATACCCCAGCATACTTCTGCCGAATACCACGCCCTGCTCCATACGACGTTTTTGCCCCCATTTGACACGCTCTGAGGTCTTGCGGCTTTCCTCCTGTGCCATACTTGCCATAATCGTGAGACGCAATTCACCATCCGGCTCAAGGGTATTGATGTTATCATTGATGAACAATACCCCGACTCCCATTCCTTTCAGCTGTCTTGTGTAGGAAAGCGTATCCACAGTATTACGGGCAAATCTGCTCACTTCTTTTGTAATGATCAGCTGTATTTTTCCAGCTTCCACATCGTCCATCATACGCTGAAAGCCTTCACGGTGTCTGGTGGAAGTGCCGCTGACACCTTCGTCATAGTATACCTCCACCAGATCCCAGTCTTCAGCCTTATCAATATACTCAGCAAAGTATTGCTTCTGACTTTCGAGAGAACCGAGCTGCTCATCCGTATCAGTGGATACCCGGCAATAAGCGGCAACCTTTATTGACATGGTTTTCCGCTCCTCTGCATCTGCATGAGCTGCATCAGGGCATGATTGCTGATAATCCCCTGATTGCGCAGGCTCTTATAGATACCGATTTTGAGACTCTGTCCGAATGCCGCCGTACTCTGCACTTCAGCAGCGGTGTCTTTGTTTGTCTGCTTCAATCTACCAACTCCAATCGCTACATTATATGTAACGGAAAGCGGCATATTGTTTGTCCTTGTCGCAATTGCTGTGTTCATCATAACTTACCCTCACTATCTCGCTTGATCAGCGTGTAATATGTACCTCGTTTGATACCCATGATCTTCATCGCTTCAACAGCCTTGATCTCGCCTGATTTTACCTTTGCCATCACTGCATCCCAGCACTCGGGCTTCTTTGCCCGTGGTCTGCCGAATTTTACCTGCTTCCTGCGTGCAGCTTCAATACCCTCACGCTGCCGCTGTCTGATCTTACGTCGTTCTGCTTCTGCAATACTGCCCAGAACTTCAATCAGTATGCTGTTCACCATATCCAGTACCCACGACTGCTCTTTCGGAAAATCAGTTAAAGTTGTGGGGATGTCCAGTATCTTTACCCTGATACCCTCAGAACTGAAATACGCAAGTTCACGCTTGATGTCAGCCTTGTTTCTGCTCAGACGGTCAAGTTCCTTGACTACAAGGGTATCGCCGCTTCTGAGCATATTTGCTTTGAGATACTGGTACCCCAGTCTATCCGTATCTTTACCGGAGCATTTGTCCTCTATGATATAGCCCTCCGGCACACCAAATTCAAGCAAAGCCTCTCTCTGCCTGTCAAGGTGTTGCTCTCTGCTCGATACCCGGATATACCCAAATACTTTGTTTTCCATTTTCATCACCTCCTGCTGTCCATAAAAGTCTTATTATATTGCGGACGTCTGTTTTTCCTGCATCTGGACTTTTATCAACAACATCTGAAGTTCAGATTGAGCGTCTGTAAAAGTATAGATTTGTGGACTGTGTTATCATCTGTTCATCATACCTGAACCATCATCACATCTGCTGTTCCATGCCCCCTTACTGATGTATCATTGTCAGCTATGACAAACGAAATAACACTTGCTACAGCCCTACTGCGAAATCCTCTTGATATTTCCATCAATTTCTTGGAAAGTCATATCCCAAACTACCAAAAATCACGGCGTTTCAACGCTATGAAGCCAATTTAATGCTCTCTTGATACACATTATCAAGCAATCTAATTGTCACTTTACCCCTATTGAATGGTGCAATGAAGGGTGCAATTGCACCCACTGAATGGTGCTGCTGCATATTCAAAAAAGACCATGGAATCTACTGGAAATTCCATGGTCTTTTACTATTATTACCATCTTTATATGCCCAATTTTACTGCGAAATCTGCTCTCTGCGGCATTATATACCGCTATCAGCTATTCAGCAAAGAATGACAACTCTTGCAATTAGCTTCTTGATATAGAACGCTCAGTTTATTACCGTTCAATCCTCTTCTTCTTTTCATCAGGACTTCAAGACTTTTTTCATCATGATAAGCAAGAAAACAACTGAGAAATCCTCTTCGCAATTTCAAAAATTTCTAAGCTGTCACATCTCGCCGTCTCGATTTCCTACTGAACGCCATGAAACCTCCAAAAATGTTAGGGTTGCATACAGAAAAAACGTTGAAATCGGATTGCTTGCCTGTTGTTTTTTTCGGAAACCGCCTATTTAGGACGGTTTTCTCAAAAAACAATATAGCATCCGAGATTTTTTCAAGCAAACCCTATCTTTTGCTGCCGGATAGTCCATGCTGTGAAATCCACCCTCTGACGGGTTAAATTTCGCTCAATGAATACCCCGAATTAAGGAAACTTATGTTGGGGGCTACCTCTTAAAACATGAAAAATTTTAGTTTTTCGATAGACATAACTGAGTTCAAATTCAGACAGAACTGAAAACAGGCTTGATCTCTGCTGCACAGCGGACTTTCTTACAATGAAAAGCGAAAAATCAGGACAAACAGAAATCATACTCCGTCTGCAACTTTGATAAATAGTGTCCACTGCAATCACCGGAAACAAGACAAAACCGGAAAATAGTGAGGACTTGGAACAAGTCAGCTATACCCTTACCGTAAATAGAGTAAAGTGAAAAGCATAACAGACAGCACTGCGATCAGAATAGTGCCATTTTGAAACAGACTCAGACTGAACTCGGTACAGTACAGGGGTGACTAATAACAGATGAGGGTACACTTATCACAAAGTAGTGCGAAATGGAATCAACACAGACACTACTCGATTCAGCGCAGTGTTGACTTCAATCAAAAGAGAGCAAACTCATAACAACGGCAGTGCGAAATGGAATCAACACAGACACTACTCGATTCAGCGCAGTGTTGACTTCA
>CAYYIT010000003.1:0-23194 GCA_964472035.1 uncultured Ruminococcus sp. | reverse complement strand
ATCAAAAGAGAGCAAACTCATAACAACGGCAGTGTGAAATGACATCAGCATAGACATTGCTCCGTACAGCGTAGTGTTGACTCCAAACAAGCACGATCAGCGATTACAACACACCAGTGTGATCTTAGAACAGGTATAGACTTGACTCCGTTCAATGAAAAAATAATAAGGGTGTGCTATGCAAAAACAGAAGGTGCATTCTGTTGCAGTTGGAGGTCACTGTTCAAGTATGGAAATCTGAAGTCAAGGTTTTTACTCTCGGTTGGCTTGAAAAGTCGATTCGTATGAATTATGCCTTCTAAAGAATAATTGATAAATATCAAGGTTTGAGGATTCATCTGCTTGTATACAGAAAAAATGAAAAAGAATCAAAAAAATTTTCGAAGATGAACTGAAATTCTTAATAATATTTCAAAGGTGCATTGTGTAGATCAGCAGTTTTTGACTGCGATTCTAAAAATCTTAGGAGGTCTACACAATATGAAAGGAACAGTAAGGATTCACAAATGTTATGTCATGGAAGCTGAAAGACTTCTCGGTCTGAAAAAGAGAGAGTTGAAAAGCAGCGACATCATTAATGTCATCTCTTCGCTGATGGAAAGTGATGTCAAGGACTTTGTTGAGAACTACGAAAACCGCATCAGCCCTGAGGCTTATTTCTATGCTGACTTCAAGGATGGTCGTGAAGCAATCCCGTTCACATTCAATGTGAATCCAAGTTCTGACTGCGGAAGAATTATCAGCTTTGCAATGACTGAATTTAAGGCTTTAGCCGAATCTGAAGCCGAGTCATCAGAGGAGAATGTATCCAAGCCAATCAAAATCTCAGCCAAGTTCAGCTTTGTGATTCGGACTCTCTTGGCATTAGGTCTGTTCAAAAGCTATGCTGAAAAACTCCGGAAAGCACTGCCATTTTCTTTCCACGCCATGTCACCGCTGCCTGATTATCTGCGATTAGCCAAGCAGGCAGTGATCAAGGTGATGGGCAATAAATGTCGGGCTCGTGTTGCTGATGCAATTGAAAAAGCAGTCAGGGAGTCACTGGAAGAGTCTGGTTATGGTATTAAGCGCATTTATGAAACCTGCATGGGTATGGGTGGCGTCTTCCTGAATGTAAGGGGGCGTATTTCCGGTGAAATTCCCTATATGATCAATGACATCGACCAGAACAAGTACACACTGTACAAGTGCATTCAGAACTGTCCAAAGCAGCTTTGCGATGCAGTTACCGTACTTCAGCAGGAATTGCAAATGAAGCAACCGGAAGCTCTCTTTCAGGAGATTCAGCAGGAATTAAGTGCGAGAAACCGGAATATCCGTTCCGTCAAGAAGAACTGCCGCCTTGCTTCCAGATACATTTATCTGAATCGTTACTGCGTTCGCAATCGTGAGGGGAACTTCAACAAGCACAAGACACCTGAAGCAATTCACGATGATCTTGAACAAGTAAAGGAGATCATCATGAAGCTTTCAGAGAGATTGCAGGGCGTTGCAATCACAAAGTATGATCTTCTCAGTATCATTGCTACACATCAGAAAGATAAGGAACTGCTCTTGTTCATTGATCCCCCTTATATCAGCACGGCAGGCTATGACAATAAGAGTAATGGCATGACGGGATTTACCGTGAATGATCATCGTATTCTTTGTGAAAGACTTCGTCAATTCAAGGGTAAATTCATTCTTTGCTGTCGCTTTACAAGAAGCAGGGGTTCAGGCTCTCATGCCAAGCATCTTGCGAACATTCAAAGCGGTGCTTACAATGTAGAAGACCGTCTAATCAAGGGCTTCTTCATGGATGAGTTCGGAAGAAAGGCAAAAAAGGCGAAGAAGCACTTCTACTACAAGGTGATCACCCTGAACGAGGTCGGTCACAATGAAGTGCTGATCACGAACTACCGTCTCAGAGACTTTACCCCATTCTGATAGGATACATAAAAAGCACAGCCTGTCATTGAACCGACAGGCTGTGCTTTTTGTAAATATTCACTTGATGAACGGAAATTTCCGTTATTCCGGTCTTTTCAGATTCTTCAGAATTTCCAAAATAACTGACCCCAACCTCATCTGTGCCGCCAAAGCCAGCCGCTGACGGGGTTCTCTCAGAAAAATCTGCTTAAAATTCGGATTTAGCAAGTTCGGGGACAGAAGTAAGGAGTAGGGGATTTGTCTGTGAGTTTTGATTTAGAAATTGAAACTTACTGTTTACTCTTCCGGATTCTCTTTCTTTATGTCAGCTAAGAACTCCTCCATGCTGCCTGTATAACCAGCTCCGGCTGCTGCTGCATACTGGAGAACAATCGCAGCATCAACAGCATCAAATTCTCCATCATTATTCACATCTGCCGCTTTCTTCTGTTCTTCCGTAAGACCGCTATCATCACCAGCACCGACAGCTGCGGCAGCTACTAAAATCACTGCAGCATCAGAAGCATCCACTGCGGTATCATTGTTGAGATCACCAACGCTCACTTCAGTTGTTTCACTCGGAGCAGTTTCAGTTGTGCTTGTTTCAGTAGCAGCAGACTCTGAAGTGGTTGTTTCAGTAGTTGTGGTTTCGGTGGTTGTACTTTCTGTTGTGGTAGTGGTCTCTGTCGTGGTTGTTTCGGTGGTTGTGCTTTCGGTTGTTGTGGTGGTCTCTGTAGTGGTTGTCTCAGTGGTTGTACTTTCGGTTGTGGTAGTAGTCTCTGTTGTGGTTGTCTCAGATGCAGATGAATCTATCTGATAGCACACTTCAATCATTTCACCATCTGGACTATAGAGTAAATACATGTTGTCATCAAAAGAATCTGCGCAGACTTCTCCAATTTTTGATTGCAAATAATATAAGTAATCAGTGCTGGAAAGCAGTCTATCAATAAGAGATTCAACAGAATCATCACTTATTTCAAAATACTTGAGTGGAGTGTAGTAACTTGCCTGTCCCTCAAAAACAACGATGTAATACCCATCTTTTTTGGCTATCAATTCTTCACCGTTCTCTGCTAAATCAAAATATTCATTTTCTGTGTTTGCTGTGATCTGAACAGCGGACATGAACACCTCTTCATAGCTTCCTTCAGCTGGTACGATCGTATCAACGAGAAAATCATATTCTAAATAGCGACCATTGCTTGTATATGCACGAAACCTGTAAAATCCATTTTTATAAAATGTTACAACAATATCATCTATGGAAGATTCTTCGTCTAAACCATCAATTCTATAATTTGATTCATCACCCCCAATAGACACTTCACTAATGATAGCTCTTTCGGGAGGATTCGTCTGAAAGTTTTCCTGATACTCTGATCCTAATACGTAGTGTTCTGTGTCGATCTTGAGCTGAATATCATACTTGGCTTCAACATTTCCGACTGCAGCATTTTCTTCATCATCACGCCAGTAACGCATGTACAAATTATATATTGGTTCATCATATCTGTCGAGATGATAGCATACATCCACATTTACACCGTCAGCACTGTAAACCAGATATTCATTATCTTCACCGTATGCGTAAGTTAAACCGCTACCCACAAGTGTATCTAAAGAATTTGAATGATCTGTAAGCATCCGGTCAATAACTGCCTTCAATGTTTCACCTGAGATCTCTTCCGGTTGAACATATCCTGCAAAATAAGTACCATAATCCGACACGATAAAATAATATCCATCTTTCTTTGCATGAATATAATCGTCAACACATTCAAAATAATCATTTTCAACTGTCACAGAGATCGGGGTAACAGCAATGTCATATCTGTCACCATTCGCATCTCCGAGCAAGACACTCTCTGCATGTACACTTAAAGCCATTGTGCTCGCCATGAATGCTGCTGCTGTAAAAGCAGCGATTACTCTTCGCATGTTTTTCATAATCTTAGTCCTTTCGTTTTTGATAATGCATCATTGTTGCAGGTAACTTCTTACAAGATATCGTTCACCTGAACAACATGACCTTTTATATTATACTCTATTTAGTACTAAATGTCAATACCAAAAGTCACTCACTTAGATAATCAAAAAGCTGCTCTATGCAGTTGCAGCGATACACCTCATGGGTTTGCAGCTGTCTTAACCAGACATAGAAACCTGCCTTCATCAGTTCCTCTGGCTCGATATTTTCGAACATTTTGAGTGACGACTGTTTCACGATCGCACTGATCTGCGGCTTTGTACTGTTGCTAATCAGGATCGCCGTTTCACGCTCTCCGATTTCCTGCACATAGACATACAAATGCCCATTGATACAATAACAGAAATCTTCATAGCGGTTAAAATACACCGGCTTCGCATTTACTTCCTCCCTCGGAAGATTCATAGGATCATACAGCATAAATTTTCCTCCTTATAACTCAACATGGTATATGCACTTCTCAACTTTACATCTTTAGGCAATACTGAAAAAGCGGTACAATATTAATAAGTATCATAACCCCCTGAAAGGAGATCACCATGAGCAATGCTGATAACTTTGTGATGAATAGAATGAAAGAGCTGCTTGCGGAACGAGGATGGACAACCTACCGCCTTGCGAAGGAATCCGGCATGCCTTACTCTTCGCTCAATAACATCTTTGTCCGTGAAACCATCCCCAGCGTATCCACCTTGGAAAAGATCTGTGAAGGCTTCCAGATCACGCTGTCCCAGTTTTTCGACAGGGAACAGCCCACTGTTGCCAGCTTCGATATGCTTTCAGCGGATGAACGCACCGTCATCAACCTGTACCGCCGTCTGAACGGTCGTGAGAAAGATCTGCTCACAGCATATCTGCACGGACTCTCGAAGACTCTGCCGCAGGAATCCGGCGAATAATACAGCTGCCCTGTCTCTTGGTAGGCAGGGCAGTGTTTTTATCTGCACCGATGTGCCTCCGGCAGAATACGGATTCTTTCGACAGCCTCGTTCTTCTTACGGCAGACAGGAATCCAGCTGATCTTTCAAAACCTGCTTGAATACGCGATAATTCGTCATATCAGTGGGAGGGCAGTACACAGCAAAGCAGATCTCTCGGAATGCTCTGCCGATTTCAGGAAGCAGTCCTTCATACGCCTGCGCTACCACTCTGGGGTTATTCTGGAATGCACCACATCCGAATGCACCTAAAATCAGAATATCTGCGCCATTTTTTGCAGCTGTCTCTGCAATCTGCCGTCCTCGCTTCAGATGAATCTGCAAGAGTTCATCATCATGCAGCGTGATTGCTCTGCCCTTGCCCGGATTCATGCGGTTATAAGGGACTTTCCGCAGATTTGGTGCTGCACAGGTGATCACATCCACCTTGAACCAATCCTCTTCCGTCAGAAGCTCCGGAAATCTGGTATCCGTCTTGAATGCGATAACATCGGGACAGTAGATACAAGTATCCGTGTATCGCAGGTCGTTCTGCTTCTGGTGCATCCTGTAGAATCTTCGCTCCAGATCATCTGTATTCAGACATTGGTACAGGGTTGTACAGCGGCAGAGCGACTCCTCCTGTGCAGCACTGCCCGACTTTACACCGCCGCCGGGGGTTGTTGCCGATGCAAAATTCAACACTGCGATGCGGCTTTCCGGATGTTTTCTGTGCAGCCGTGCTGCTGCGGCAATGGTACGTTCCTCTGTCAGTGAAACGCTTACCTGAGGATATTTTGCAGGCAGAGTGAAAGAACTCTTACCCGGTGTATACACTTTTGTTCTGTCAATCGTCTCATCAATCGAATCGGAGAGCCTTGGGTTGTCCCAGCACATCTCCATCGTATCTTCAAAGATCGCAATCCTGCGGTCTGTATCATCGTAATAACTTCTTGGCATGATGATGCCTCCTGTTCATTTTAAAGTGAATTTATGTTGTATTACCTGAATTTTTCCACAAAATCCAGCACCGTCGTAATCGCTACCGGATAATATCCATTTGCATCCACACCCACATCAAATCTGCGGATACCCTCTGCCTTGCACTGTAGGTTGTAATCCATACCCTGATTGTGCATATGTCCGTGCAGATGAATGCTCTTGCTCCGCATTTTCGCCCACTCCAGCATGGGATAATGCATCAGTGTGAAATGTCTGCCATGCTCGAAGATCTGCTTGATGTCGCAGACCTCCTCAAACAGGCTTGCATCATACTTCTTGTCATGATTGCCACGAATCAGGTGCTTGTGACCATTCAGCTTTGCGATCATTGCATTCGCTTCAGAAAGATTGATCTTATAGCTCACATCTCCGAGAATGTACACCGTATCCTCCGGCTTGACAATGGCATTGAAGTTACTGATGAGTTTACGGTTCATCTCCTCCACGCTGTCAAAGGGTCTTTCACAAAATCTCAGGATGCTCTCGTGACCCAAATGCAGGTCACTTGTAAAATAAATCATGATTCATCTCCAATGTAAATACAGGTATTCACATAATCCGGTTTCTCTGCGAAATTCGGGATCTCCTCATCAAGCATCCACATCTTTCTCACGACCTCATGCTCCGTACCCTTGTGCAGGAGTCGGGGTGTCTTGATGCAGCACGAACCTCTCTGCAGTTGAAACGGCATACTGTTCCAGTCCATGGACTTCTCTGACAGCAGCTTTTCCATTGCCTGTTCACAGGACACGCCGACTAACTGCTTCTGGCTGAAATAAGCCTGTGCTGTTGCTTGAATGGAATTGCGGACTGCGTCCCTCTGCCGCCATACAAGATAGTTGTTGACCTCCTCCTTCGGAATGGAAAAGGCTCTCGCATCGAAATGTGCCTTGTCTATGCGCTTTGCATAGACACCGCCCATACCCTCTGTCAGCTCACGAAATGCCTGATTGAATGCTGCTGTAGCGATACTTGCCGACACGGAACAGAGCTTCAAAACATTGTTCCCGAACCATGCTTCGCTGTCAAGCTTTCGGTAATCACAGAGTACCAGCGAGATCTCATCGGATTGTGTATACCCGATGACACATCCCTCAATGCTCTCGCAGAGTACCTGCATGGTCTGCTGCATGGCTTTCACCAGAATCTCATCAAAAGGCTTGCGGAACCCTCTGGTAAAGCTGTGAAAGCTCTTGCCGTCCAGACGGATAATGACGGGATTGCGCCGCATTAAGTAAAGCCTTGTCACATCCTCATAGCGTTTCATCCGCTCTCCAAGACTGATCTTACTCATTCTGCATCCTCCTGATCACGATTTCTTTTGCAAGCTTCAAGGTCACTGCACCGCAGTGCTTGCCGAAATTGTCCACACTATTGACGGTTTCGGGCTCCTCTTTCATGCAGTCATAATACACCGCAGAGGGAAGGTTCTTGCAGATCGTCTGCATGTCTCTGATCGAGAAATCTTCCGGAAGAATCCCATCGTCCACCAGCTTATGGAGCATCTTCTCCACTCTCGCCGGAGTGACAATGCTTTCCGCTGCCTGTCTGCCGAGGAATCGTGCCTTGCGCTCCTCCGGATCGCCCTGACGGCGTTCCCTTGCCTTGCGGAATACCTCCTGAAAGCGTTCGTGTACAAGCTTTGTATAGGCAGGCAGACCTGTCTTTGAATGGCAGAGTCTGGACAGGTTCTTCACGATGATGCCTTCACCAATCTCGCCGCCCATTTCCGTCTTGCCGATCAGCGGCATGATCTCATCCCAGCTTTTGAATACTCCATCATAGAACACCGGAACATAGGGGATACCCAGAGCCTCTGCAACACCTTTGACATACTCCTGCGGATAGTACATTTTCTTTTCCATGTCGTAAATGTCAAAGATGTACAGCGTACTGTACTTCTCCTCCGGATATTTCACCGTGTGCTTGACAAGCCACTCGCCGAATACACGCCGGTTTTCTCTGAGAATGGAGCAAACCTGTTCCTTGTCGAGTCTCTGTACCCAATCATAGAACCCTCTTAAGGTGTCCTCTGCATCCAGCGGATGATTGCGACTGAAGCAGACGAGCGAGTCACTCTCGGCATCGTACTGGAAGCTTGCGTTTGCACCGTCAAGCTTTTCCTGAATGATGATGTGATCGCCCGGAAGAAAGCTGCCTATGAGCTTGTCGCTCATCTGTTCGATGTGGAAATATTTCTTGTGCTCTTTCATGTGAATTCGTCCTTTCATTGTGATTTTGAGAAAATTTTTGTTTCGCTATTGACAAAATAGGACAAGTTTGGTATAATGGCAAGTGCAAACCCCTGACTACCAAGGGAATACCCCGACCGGATTAATGCTTCTATTCTATCACATCTCAGGGAGAATTACCAGAGGTTTTGCCCCGTGGATTTTCCCCTTCCAAGAAAGGACGGTATATCGTGAAAAACAATGAATTTGATGAAGCCATCTTCAAGAAAAGCCTCGGTAAAAACCTGAACAGTCTGATTCTTTCAAAGGGTCTGACAGTCAATAAGGTATCAACTGACACCGGAATTGATGGTAAAAGCCTTCGCAGCTACATTAAGGGTGAAAGCGTACCCACTGCCATTTCCATCTATAAGCTGGCAACCTACCTTGAGGTAACTGCCGACTACCTGATCTTCGGCAGAAATGCCAACAGCAGTTTCAGCCCCACTACGATTGCCAGCCTCGGTGCTCTTGTCAAGGACTGCAAGCTGAGCTATGACAGACAGGCTTCTGATGACAATACACTGGTCATTCGTGTCAATGATCACATTCTATCCACTGTTCTTAAGGAACTGTTCTTTGCCAAGGGTGCGCCGAGATATGATGATGTAGTTGATTATCTTGTGAAGCGTTTTGGCGATGTCAAGAGCATTCATGGACAGCTCGTTGATTATCATATGTTCAGGTATCTTGTCCGTCAGGAATTTCTCTATCAGAACATCGACAAAGAGGATATTACCTACAACGCTGACGGTTCTCAGTCCCTGAACTGGGATGACCATGATGAACTGATCCTCCGCTCTGAGCAGTGGGATCAGATGGACGAGGAAGAACATGAAGCATGGTGGAAGCTCTACTCCGCCGGTCAGTATGAAGATGCGGAAGACGTAGTCGATAACCGAAAAGTGCATGAATTTCCTGATGCCGAAGAATCTGAAGAAGAATAAAAAACAGCACACTGCATTCCTCTTGCAGTGTGCTGTTGTCATCTATATTCATTTTGAAATCTCAGAAAATACAAAAATTTCTTGAATTACCGATTTTTTAAGAAAATTACCCCTCAAATGCCGCCCTGTAACAGGCTCACTGGCAGGGGAGAACGGCGTAAAAATCGGAGTGAAAGTGTCCGACATAAAAAGTACACGAGCAGGTATTTGTCTGACAGTTTTCCGTTTTGCCTGTTATTCTGCTGATATCTCACCAGTTTTATAGACCGCATACCCCTCATAATGATAGCTTGCGTCAATACCCTTCATGTAAACCTCACGGTCATGGATCTTGTCGGTCAGAGCTGCCTTGAGCAGGAATTTGATCTCGGTATCCTTGATCGGACTGCGCTCCATGGCAAGCAGATAATCCTCCTTGTCCACCCGACTCCAGTCAACCACTAACCCTAACTCCTGCTTTAAGATACAATCCAGCCAGATACGGGTACTGCGACCGTTTCCCTCACGGAATGGGTGAGCGACATTCATCTCCACATACTTTGCAATGATCTCCTCAAAGGTAGACTGCGGCATCTGCTCCACGGACTTGAGGGCTGCATCGAGATACATCACAGGCGCAAAACGGAAACTGCCCTTTGCAATGTTCACGCTGCGCTGTTTACCTGCAAACTCGTAGATCTCCTCAAACAGATACCGATGAATCTCCGCAAGCGCTGCAAAACTGCCGGCTTTAAGCGTATCCAAATATCCGGTTTCAAATAATTCTGCCGCTTTCTGCTTGCTGATGCGTTCTTCCGCTCTTGCAAGCTCTGCGGAATCAGTGATGCCGAGTTTGTTATCCAATGCCATAGCTGCACCTCCATACGAATGGTCTGTATCTTTATTATACCACATAACAGCCGCTCTTTCAAGTACAAATAACAAGTATAAGAGGGGCAATTTAGTAACGGAATCAGGCACGGAAGAACTCGCGCACCTCGAGATGATCTCTGCGATCGTATACCAGCTGACGCGGAATCTCTCCATGGAGGAGATCAAGAAGAGCGGATTTGACAAGTACTTTGTCGATCATACCGCAGGCATCTACACTGCATCCGCAAGCGGTGTGCCGTTTACGGCGGCGTACTACCAGTCCAAGGGCGATGCCTTTGCGGATCTGCATGAGGATATGGCGGCGGAACAGAAGGCAAGGGCCACCTATGACAACATTCTTCGTCTTGCGGATGACCCCGATGTCATCGATCCGATCCGCTATCTGCGTGAGCGCGAAATCGTCCATTTCCAGCGGTTCGGCGAAGCGGTACGCCTGACGCAGGAACAGATGAACCCTAAGAATTTCTATGTATGCAACCCCTCCTTTGACAAGGGCTGCAAGAAAGGCTGCCGCCGCAGATGATCCGACGGCACAAGCGCAAAAACGGCTGTACATTTTTGTACGGCCGTTTTAATATTACCGAAAGAGCCAAAAGAAAAAATGCTCCCATCCTTGCATTTTTCTTCAGTTTGTGCTATAATAGGTTAGAAAATACTGGAATAAAGGAGCAATCATTTTGAAGCTGATCAAATATCTCAAGCCCTATTGGCTGTTTGCACTGCTCACGCCCTTGACGATGATGGGAGAGGTGCTTGTCGATCTGTGGCAGCCGAAGCTGATGTCCATCATCGTGGATGACGGCGTTCTGAGCTATGACCTGCCCCTGATCCTGCGGACCGGAATCCTGATGCTTGTGCTGATCCTCATCGGTGCACTGTTCGGAATTGCGTCCTCTGCATTCTGCGGCTGTGCATCGCAGAGCTTTGCAAGGGACCTGAGAAACGACGTCTTCCGGAAGGTCATGGGACTGTCGTTCCGTCAGATCAATCGGTTTACGACTGGATCCCTCGTGACGCGTCTGACCTCGGATATCACTGCGATCCAGCAGTTCGTCGATTTTGCGCTGCGTATGTTTGTCCGGAATATGATGTTTCTCGTCGGTGGTATCGCCATGATGCTGACGCTGAATGTTCGATACGGTATGATTTTGCTGATCTCCCTGCCGGTCGAGGTGCTGATGGTATGGATGATCATGCGCAAGGCCAATCCTCTCTACACGCAGGTCGCCGGAAAGCTTGACGCGGTGAATGTCGTGATGCAGGAGAACGTTACGGGCGCGCGCGTTGTAAAGGCCTATGTCCGTGAAGAATACGAGGCGGAGCGTTTCCATACTGCCAATGCAGGTCTGATGGAATCGAATCTGCGTGTGCAGAAACTCATGGCGGGGCTGCATCCCATGCTGATGATCGTGATGAATATCTCCGTGCTTGCTGTCATCTGGATCGGCGGCTGGCAGGTGGAGGCTCGTACGATGGAGGTCGGCGAAGTCATGGCTGCTGTGACGTACGTCACGCAGATCCTCCATGGCATCATGATGCTTTCGATGATGTCCCAGACGATCGCGAGGGCATCCGCATCCGCCAAGCGTCTCACTGAGGTGCTGGATACGGAGTGTGAGCTCAGGGACGGTGACCAGCTGCCTTCTGAGGCGAAGGCAAAGGGTGCGATCAGTTTCCGGAATGTTTCGTTTTCCTATCAGGGTGCCGAAGGAAAGCCGGTGTTGTGCGATATTGATCTTGAAATTGCACCTGGGGAGAATATTGCGATCCTCGGTGCAACGGGCTCCGGCAAGTCCACACTTGTTCACCTGATCCCGCGTTTTTATGATCCGACACAGGGCGAGATCCTGATCGACGGCGTGCGTACCTGTGATTATCCGCTGCATGCTCTGCGCGAAAAGATCGGTATTGTCCTGCAGAAAAGTGAACTGTTTTCCGGAAGTGCTGCCGATAATATCCGCTGGGGCGATCCTGATGCAGAGATGGGTGCGATCATCCGCGCGGCTGAAATCGCGCAGGCCGATGAATTTATCCGCGATCTGCCATATGGCTATGACGGACTGATCGCTGAAAAGGGCGCATCGCTGTCCGGCGGTCAGAAGCAGCGGCTTTCGATCTCTCGCGCAGTGCTGAAATCGCCGGAGATCCTGATCTTCGATGATGCGACCTCCGCGCTCGATCTTGGAACCGAAGCGCGCCTTCGCGAGCAGCTGCATGCGCATCTGCAGGGAACCACGGTGATTACCATTGCACAGCGCATTGCAAGTGTGCAGCATTGTGATCGTATCGCCGTGCTCGATCACGGTCGGCTCGTTGCGTGCGACACGCATGAAAAACTCATGGCAGAATGTAAAGTATACCAGGATATTTACGCATCCCAGATGAAATCCGCAGGAGGTGAGGATTGATGCCGCCCATGCCACCCATTGGTTCCAGAACCGCCCCGGAGCAGGGCGGTAGACACAGTGCAAGGATCCGGATGGAAAAACCCAGAAATGCCAGGGAAACCCTGAAGAAGCTGCTCAATTACATCGGCAAGAGCCGGTACCTGTTCTTCTCGCTCCTTGCTGTAATGCTCCTGATGACCGGACTGAATCTCGCCGCGCCTTCCATCCAGCAGGTTGCGATCGACTGTATTACGATCACGGAGGAGAGAGTTTCCGTTGATTTTGATGCGCTCGGACGAACGATCGCGATCCTTGCCGCGGTGTATGCCGCTACGGCGCTGTGCAGCTATATCCAGGCGATCTGCTCCGCGAAGCTGTCGCAGCAGACGGTCATGGCGATGCGCAGTGATCTGTTTGAACGTCTGGTGCGCCTTCCGATCGGATATTTTGACTCCCACCGGCATGGTGACCTGATGAGCCGTATGACAAATGACGTCGAGAATATCTCAAGCAGCATTTCGCAGTCCATCGGGTCCCTGATCTCCGGCGTTCTGACCGTAATCGGTACGCTGGTCATTATGATGCTGTATTCGCCGCTGCTGACACTGATCTCCATGTCAACGGTGTTCCTGACCATCATCGTATCAGGTATCATGACGAAGTTCATGCGGACCTTCTTCCTGCGGCAGCAGACCCTGCTCGGCAAGCTCAACGGCCATGTCGAGGAGATGGTGACGGGCTATCGTACTGTCGTTGCCTATGGCAAGGAGGAGGACAGTGTGCGCGAGTTCATGGAAATGAGCAACAGCTTGCGTCTGTGCGGCATCAAGGCACAGATCTGCGGCGGTATGATGGGACCACTGATGAACTGTATTTCGAACTTCGGATTTGTACTGATCGCGGCATTCGGCGGATGGTTCTCGCTCAAGGGCTGGATCACGGTCGGTACGATCCAGGCGTTTGTGCTGTATTCCAAGCAGTTTTCCCGTCCCATCAACGAGATCGCAAACCAGTACGCCAATATCCAGACGGCGATCGCCGGCGCAGAGCGTGTGTTCTCCATTATGGAAACCGAGCCTGAGCCGGATCATGGAACGCTGCCCTTTGCACCGGAGGATGTCAAGGGGGATATCTGCTTCAAAGATGTGTGCTTTTCCTATGTGGAGGGAGAGCCGGTCCTGACCGATCTGGATCTCTGGGTCAAGCCCGGTCAGAAAATCGCGATCGTTGGTGCGACGGGTTCCGGTAAAACGACTGTCGTCAACCTGCTCACCAGATTCTACGAGATCGGCAGCGGAGAGATCACGGTCGACGGAAAGAATATCACTGAGATCCCGAAGGATGCACTTCGCCGCAGTATTGCGATCGTATTGCAGGATACCGTGCTGTTTTCCGGAACGATCGCGGACAATATCCGCTACGGCCGCGATGATGCGACTGCGGAAGAAATCAGTGCGGCTGCTGAAAAGGCCTATGCTGCGGAGTTTATCGAAAAACTCCCCGATCAGTATGATACCGTGCTTGCGGAAGGCGGCTCCAATCTGTCCCAGGGTCAGCGCCAGCTGCTTTCCATTGCGAGAGCGATCCTTGCGGATCCCCGGATCCTGATTCTGGACGAGGCGACCTCGAGCGTGGATACACGCACTGAGATGCACATCCAGTCTGCGATGGTTTCGCTGATGAAGAACCGCACATCTCTGATCATTGCGCATCGCCTGTCCACGATCAAGGATGCGGATAAGATCGTTGTCATCGATCATGGACATGTTGCCGAGGCCGGCAGTCATGAGGAGCTTCTGCGGAAGAAGGGCAGCTATTACAAGCTCTACCGCACGCAGTTTGCCGGCAATCGTACATAATCTGCACAGGATACGGACGGAGGCAGTCTTTCCATAAAAATCCATCGTTTGGTGTTGACAAAGACGCAAAAAAGTAGTATGATAGTATAGTGAGAGTCGGACGCAGGATCGGAGGTCTGCCATGATACATTCAGGACGTGCCATGCTTGTGGATTGCGGAAAATGCAATCAGATCAGCAGGCTGCAGCTGACGGAAGAAATAACGAACGAGGAAATTGTACTGCTTATTTTTGACAGTGCAAGTACAGTGAGGATCAATAACGCCCTGCATCAGGTGCGCCCGTTCACCTTTATGCTGTATCCGTTTGAACATGGTACACTGCAGATCCACTCGCAGAAGAACACGGCTTTCAGTTGGCTGCATCTGCGCATTACAGAAGTATTCCAGCGCGAGCTGAAGGAAAATGGTCTGACTTTTCGGATGGAGCACTTTGCAATGCAGCCCCTTGCGATTGCCGAGGTCTATAAGATCGTCGCTTCCATGAAGCATGCGCAGTCGGCATTGGATCAGGAGGTCGCCGGCAGATCTTTGGAACTGCTGCTGTGTCTGCTGCTTCAGAATGTCCATCATTCCGAACGTGCGGTACATGTGCCGCATTATGAGAAGCTTGCGAAGCTGCGCAGTGAGATCTATCTGCATCCTGATGAGGACTGGTTCATTCAGGATATCTGTGACAGATTGTGCATCAGCCGGCCGTACTTTCATAAAATATACCTGATGGCATTCGGCATCTCCTGTACGCAGGATGTGATCGAAAGCCGCATTGCTTATGCAAAGCGGCTTCTTGAATCGACGAATGACGCCATTTCCCTGATCTCACAAAAAAGCGGATTCGAATCCGATGTTTACTTTATGAGACAGTTCAAGCGCCATACAGGAATGACGCCTACGGCATACCGCCGTATTTGCCGGCAGTCGGGTCCGGGCATGGATTCGCAGTCCGGTTCAAACAATCCATGATGCAGGAAACCCCTGCATCCTGATAAAATAATTGTCGGTACGTTTTCGCGTGCCGGAGGAGTATAGAGAATGAAGCTTTTTTCCAGCCTTTCCAAATCCACGATCATTACGGTGATCGCCTGCGCTTGTTTTCTTACAATGGTAGGAATGATCCTGCTGTTTTTGATGATGTTCCCGATCGATCCGAAAAAGTACAGTGCGGAGACACCGGCTTCAACCACGCAGCCTGTCACCGAAGCGGAAACGATTCCGGACACAACCGAATATGTTGATGATTCGTCCGGAGATCCGCAGCTTTCCACTTGGGAGGCTGTCATTGACGGAGAAACCAAGCCCATCGATGAGCAATACGGCGACAGCCGTCCGGATCCTGTATATACCCAGGCACCGACACAGGCTCCCAATTATGAGAATCCGGATGTAACAGAGCTTCCTTCCGAAAATACGACCGATACCACCCAGACTGTGACGGAAACCCAGCCCCTGGAATCGGTTTCTTCTTCTGAAGGTACCACTCCGATTGAAACCGTTCCCCCGGCAAGTACCCCAGCAGTGCAGCCGGCAGATCCGACCGAACCGCCCGTTGTTGTGCCGGATCCGACGGATCCGCCCGTGGTGATCCCCGATGTGACCGATCCGCCTGCCGTACCAAATCCCGTTGATATGCCGGCAGAATAATTCGTTTTCCTCTGAAACCTACTTGACAAGTCGTGCAGATAGGAGTATAATAGAAGAAACAGAATTAGATTCTTCGGGGTATGTGTAATTCATAACCGGCGGTGATGGCGCATGGCGCATAAGTCCGCGAGCCTGACAGGTTGATTCGGTGGGAATCCGAAACCGACGGTAAAGTCCGGATGGGAGAAGATGGGCATAATGCATTTGTGATACCCCGAAGTCAGACTTCGGGGTATTTTCTTTGGAAAAGAGGGAATTAAAATGACCGATGAACAGTATATGCGTCGGGCGATCGTCCTTGCACGGCGAGGAGAGGGAAGGGTGAACCCGAACCCTCTTGTTGGTGCGGTGATCGTCAAGAACGGAAGGATTATCGGTGAGGGCTTCCATGAATGCTATGGAAAGCCGCATGCAGAAAGAAATGCGCTTGCCAATTGCAAGGAGGATCCTGCGGGAGCGACCATGTATGTGACATTGGAGCCATGCTGCCATCACGGCAAGAATCCGCCCTGTACGGATGCGCTGATCGAAAGCGGCATCGCCCGCGTATTTGTCGGATCCGATGATCCGAATCCGCTCGTTGCCGGTAAGGGCCATGCGAAGCTCGAGGCAGCAGGCATCGAAGTGATCCGGCATTTCTGTAAGGCAGAATGCGATGCCATCAACCGGATCTTTTTTCACTACATCCGCACGCGTATGCCCTACTGTATTCTGAAAATGGCGATGACGGCGGATGGAAAAACCGCAACGAGAGTCGGACTTTCCCAATGGATCACCAACGAAGAATCACGCCGCCATGTGCATGAAACGAGAAACCGTGTTGCTGCGATCATGATCGGTATCGGTACGGTACTTGCGGACGATCCCATACTCAACTGCAGAATTCCGCTGGGCAACAATCCTGTCCGCTTTGTCTGCGACACCAATCTGCAGATCCCGCTGGACAGCAAGCTCGTGCTGAGTGCGCATGAGATCCCGACCTATGTGGCGGCATGCCGCACGGATCGCAGAAAGATCGAGAAGCTTGAAGAATTTGGCGTGCATGTGCTGCAGCTCCCTTCTGTAGACGGCCATGTGGATCTGCGTGCGCTCATCCGCGTGATCGGTGATATGGAGCTTGACAGTGTGCTGCTCGAAGGCGGCAGTGCCCTGCATGAGGCTGCGCTGCGAAGCGGCATCGTGCAGCATCTGCAGATCTACATTGCGCCGAAAATTTTCGGCGGTATTTCTGCAAAACCAGCGGTCGGCGGCATCGGAGTGGATTCGCCCGATGAGGCGTACCAGCTCAGCCGTCCCGAGATCAGGCGCTTCGACGACGATATTCTTCTCGAATATGATATGGAGGCAAGCAAATGTTTACAGGAATCATAGAGGAGGTCGGCACCATCCGGGAGATCCGGCGCGGCTCGCGATCCTGTGTTCTGACAGTGAATGCGCATACGATCCTCGGAGATGTCCGCATCGGCGACAGCATCGCCGTCAATGGCACCTGTTTGACGGTCTGCCGGTTTGACGGCGCATGCTTTTCTGCGGATGTGATGCCGGAGACGATGCATCGCACCAACCTCGGAAAGCTCGTGCCGGGCAGCACGGTCAATCTCGAACGCGCCATGCCGGCCAACGGACGCTTCGGCGGTCATATCGTATCAGGGCATATTGATGGAACGGGTACTCTGATCGGGATGAAGCGTGATGACAACGCCGTCTGGGTGACGATCGCTGCACCCTCCGATGTGCTGCATTACATTGTAGAGAAAGGTTCCATTGCGATCGATGGCATTAGTCTGACGGTGGCGAAGGTGACTAATACGGATTTTTCCGTTTCGATCATTCCGCATACCGGTTCGGAGACAACGCTTCTGCAGAAGAAGCCGGGGGATCTACTGAATCTGGAGTGCGATATCGTAGGTAAATATATTGAAAAGCTCTGCGGTGCAGGGAAGAAAAAAGGCGGTATTACCGCGGAATTCCTTGCGCAGCATGGGTTTGCATAATTATTGAAGGAGTGAAGGGATGAAGTTTCATACCATACCCGAGGCGCTTGAGGCGCTGCGTCAGGGTAAGCTGATCCTTGTCACGGATGATCCCGATCGCGAAAACGAGGGCGATCTGATCTGTGCGGCACAGTTTGCAACGACGGAAAATGTGAATTTTATGGCGTGTCATGCAAAGGGTCTGATCTGCATGCCAATGGACAGCAGCTATATCCGCAGGCTCGGCCTGCGGCAGATGGTGACGAATAACACCGATAACCACTGCACAGCATTCACCGAGTCCATTGATCATGTTGAGACAACGACTGGCATTTCTGCCGAGGAACGCGGACTCACCGCACGCAAGTGCGTGGATCCGGATGCGGCTCCGGCGGATTTCAGAAGACCCGGCCACATGTTTCCGCTTGAGGCAAAGCCCGGCGGTGTGCTGGAGCGCAACGGTCATACGGAAGCAACGGTTGATCTGATGCGTCTTGCAGGTCTGGAGCCCTGCGGTCTGTGCTGCGAGATCATGTCCGATGACGGCACGATGATGCGGCTCACGGAACTGACGGAATTTGCGAAAGTACACGATCTCGTCTTTGTGACGATCAAGGATCTCCAGAAGTACAGACGTCTGCACGACACCTTTATGGAGCGCGTTTCCGATGCGCATCTTCCGACGAAGTACGGTGAGTTCCGGATCTTCGGCTACCGCAATACGATCAGCGGAAATGAGCATATCGCACTTGTGATGGGGGATGTCGCTGACGGCGAACCCGTACTGTGCAGAGTGCATTCCGAATGTCTGACGGGTGATGTATTCGGATCCTGCCGATGCGACTGCGGTGAACAGCTCGACGCTGCCATGAAGCGCATTGCAAAGGAAGGCAGAGGCATTCTCCTCTACCTGCGTCAGGAGGGAAGGGGCATCGGTCTGCTCAACAAGATCAAGGCCTATGACCTGCAGGAGCACGGCAGGGATACGGTCGAGGCAAATGTGGAGCTTGGCTTTGCGCCGGATCTTCGTGACTACAGCGAGGGCGCACAGATCCTGAAGGATCTCGGTGCCACATCACTGCGGATCATGACGAACAACCCCGAGAAGATCACGGATCTTTCCGAATACGGCATTACCATCACTTCGAGGGAATCCATTGAGATCCCTCCTAAGGCAGAGAATCTCTTCTATCTGCGTACCAAGCAGGAGAAGATGGGTCATATGATCGATGTCAAGCCTGAATAAACAGGCAAAACCATATCAGAAAGGATTTTATTATGAAGACTTTAGAAGGAATTTACTGCGGTCAGGGACTGAAGATCGCGATCGTTGCGTCCCGTTTCAATGAATTCATCACCTCCAAGCTCATCGGCGGTGCACAGGACTGCCTCGTTCGCCACGGCGTTTCCGATGATGACATCACCCTCGCATGGGTGCCGGGTGCGTATGAGATCCCGCTGGCTGCAAAGAAGCTTGCAAAGTCCGGCAATTACGATGCGGTGATCTGTGTTGGCGCAGTGATCAGAGGCTCCACTTCCCATTATGACTATGTGTGCGCAGAGGTTTCCAAGGGTATTGCGTCCGTTTCTCTGGAGACGGAGGTTCCCGTTCTCTTCGGCGTACTGACAACGGATACGATCGAGCAGGCAATCGAGCGCGCAGGCACCAAGGCTGGCAACAAGGGCTATGACTGTGCAATGTCCGCGCTGGAGCTTGTACACCTCTTCAAGCAGGTATAAGATGTCCAGAAAGATCATGTTCTTTGACATTGACGGTACGCTCATGGAGGACGGCCCGGCGCATTATGTTCCCGAGAGTACTGTCAGGGCGCTTCGTCTTGCAAGAGAAGCAGGGCATCTGCTCTATGTAAACACCGGACGTCCCGTGGTCAATGTCGATGCGGATGTGCGGGTGCTGGGCTTTGACGGCTATGTCTGCGGCTGCGGTACCTATATCGAGTGCGGCGGAGAGGAAGTCTTTTATCAGACAGTTCCGATGGAGGTGTGTCACAGGATGGTACAGCTCGTCCGCGATTGCAATGCAGCACCGCTGTATGAGCATCGGAACGGATTTTTCTTCGATCCCATGACGCGCGAGCTGCCGTTCATCCTGCAGATCCGCGATACCTTCCGGATGCAGGAGAAAAATGTGTTCCGCAGCACGGAGGATGCCGATTTCTGCTTTGATAAATTCGTCATTGCCTATGATGAGCAGACCGACCTTGAGGCCTTCAAGCAGGGCATTGCTCCCTATTTTGCATTCGTGGACAGGGGATGGGGCTTTGCGGAAATGCATCCGATCGACTGCTCCAAGGGACTTGGAATGGAAGCCGTTCTGAAGTATCACGGCCTGACGAAGGAGGACGCATATGCGATCGGTGACAGTCTCAATGATCTGCCGATGTTCCGCGCTGCCGGAACCTCCATTGCCATGGGAAACGGTGAAAAGCTGATCCCCTATGCGGATTATGTGACGGCGGATATCCTGCATGATGGGATCTATCAGGCAATGGAACACTTCGGCTTCTTTGAGAAGGCATAAAAACATTTTTATAGGGGGTTATGTATGGCTAAGTTTTGTTCAAAATGCGGCGCAGAATTGAAGGAAAACACGAGATTCTGCCACAAATGCGGAAACCGGATGTCCGAGCAGGCAGCCGCTTCTCCGACACCCGCTCCGCAGGCAAATGCACCTGCAAAGAACCAGCAGGTAGGTGCACCAAAGAACCAGCAGGTAAGTGCGCCTGTGAAGCATCCGCAGGCAGCAGCTCCGGCGAAAAATCAGCAGCCGCGTCCTGCGGTACAGACCGCGGCTCCGGTAAAGCCGCCGGTGCATCCGAATCCGGTTCCCATGCAGCCGCAGATGCGTCCGCCGGCAGCGCCGGTTCCGCCCCAGGCGCCGCCGAAGAAGAAAAAGAAGAAAAAGGGAGGACTCATTGTTTTCCTGATCATGCTGGTGATCCTGGCGATCGTGGCAGTTCTGCTGTGGGTGTATCCCGGTTTCCTTCTGAATGGATGGGGTGTGAAGTTCAAGGAGTTTGCAGCTGACGGCACGGATTTCGTCAGCGGTACCGATGCGGTGATCACGTTCACTGTGACAGCGGATGGTGCTTCCGAAAACACCGAGATCCTGCTCTACAGCGATGCGGACACAAAGAAACCCATCGGACAGATGCATGACGATGGTAAGAAGGGCGATGCCGAAGCCGGCGACGGCATTTACACCTGCGTTGTAGAAACGGATGAAGAGTATGACGAGCTGACAACGCTGCATTACTTCTGCAAGGCCGGAAGAAATGCCAGTGAAAAAGTCGCAGTCCGTTTCTTTGTACAGCCCGATGAGGACGCTGCGGAGGATGCACAGGATGACTACAACGACATCCGAGATGCGATCCTCGAAGTCGAGGAAGGCTTCCTGAATGATAATGGCTTTGTTGAAGTCGATGAGCAGGAAACGCTGATCAATGAGATCAAGCCCGTGCTTGACGGCTATGTCGAAAAGGGTCTGATCCTCGAGTACGAGGTCGAAGAAAACAGCATCTACATCAAGTACTATTTCGGCCTTTCTTCTGTTTATATGCCTCCGGTCGAAGGCGTGGACAATGTCGGATCTGACGTGGATATGACGATCTATACCTGCCAGCCGAGCTTTACGGAAATGGGCGGCGAGACTTTCAGCACATCCGCATATGATCTGCCGACGGGTGTGGACTATGTACTGGAGATGATGGACGTTTCTGCGGAGGACCTTGAGGATTCCTTCACGAACTACAGCTTCTCCGATGCAGAGAATTATGATGACAGTGAAGTGACACTTGATGTGATCCGTTCCTTCGGAAGTGATCAGGTCATTCTCTGGCACGGCCACGGCGGTTATTTCTCCAATACCAAATCCATCCTTCAGACGGGTGAAGAATTCGACTGGGATGCATGGTGGTGGGATCTTGAGTACTTTGGCGATTGCGTATCCAATCGTATCGTCAACGGCCTCATGACGGGCTATGACAGAGTGCTGATCTCCTCCAAATACATTGCGCGTTACTGCGGTGATATGGAGAATTCCTTTGTGTATCTTGCAGCCTGTCAGAGCGGTAAGACTCCCGAGCTTGCGAATGCATTTGCGGACAAGGGTGCTGCTGTTGTCGGAAATTCTGATACGATCATGCGCAGCTATAATGTTGTGATGCTTTATTCTACGGTACATATCATGCAGCAGGTGAACCCTGAGACACAGGAGCATTACACCTTGCAGGAAGCGCTGGATCTTTCCAAGACCATCTATGGCGAAAGTGACGCGGATAGCCGTTACGGCGGTATCGGCGCGACACCGCTGGTCTTCGGCGGCGAGGATGCCGAGAGCTACCGCTTTGCGGATGAAGTTGCGACGGGTACACTTTCCGGTAAGGTCTGCAAGGCATCCGATCGTGAGACGGCCATCGAAAATGCCGTGATCGAGATCTATGTGATGGATGCGCTCTACACGACGCTGCACACGGATGCGGACGGCAACTATACTATCGAAATGCCGCGCGGCGAGTATCAGATCAAGATCTCCGCACAGGGCTACATTAACTTCTCCTGCTATGCAAAGGTCAATGCCGACCTTACGACCTATATGGAAACCTTCCTGATGGTCGAGGGAAGCGAGTCGGATCATGGCGTTGCAAGCGGTACCGTGTTCAACTCCCTGAGCGGTGTCGGCGTCGAGGACGTACAGATGCAGTTCGTGAAGGACTGGAACAATACCGCATCCGGTGCTGAGGTGCTGGATGAGGCGATTACCGATGCGAACGGCGCATATTCTGTAGAACTGCCGCTCGGTAATTACACGGCGATCGTTACCAAGGATGGCTATTCTTCGTCCTATTTCAATATCGTTGTCCAGTCGGGAACGACGGAAAATCAGGACGGTACGATCACGCCTGAGATCAACGGCGACGATTATCTGATCACACTGACATGGGATGCGGATCCGCGTGACCTCGATTCCCATATGGTCGGTATGTATTCCGACAGATCGGAATTCCATGTATACTATTCCAACAAGGAAGCGGATGAGTATGGACGTTCGCTTTGCAGTCTGGATTATGACGATACGACGAGCTACGGACCGGAGCATATCACGCTCAGTGCCAAGAGCAGCCAGCCGTATTATTACTACGTTCACCATTATGCAGGTTACGGATCGCTGGGTACCTCCGGAGCAATGGTTACAGTGGAACAGGGCAATGTTGTGGTTGCGCAGTTCCACGTTCCGACGAATCTCGGATCCGGCGATGTATGGAATGTCTTCGCGATCAAGGACGGTGATCTGGTAGTCAGCAACACCATCACCAGCGGCGCCGATCTTGAGTATGCAAACGATTAACGGATCATTATGAAATCATGGAAAAGAGCCGGACAAACGTCCGGCTCTCAGTCTGTCGAAAAACCTCATGGATTCAAAAGGCGATAGCCTTTTGGCGGGT
>CAYYIT010000002.1:0-108808 GCA_964472035.1 uncultured Ruminococcus sp. | reverse complement strand
CGTTCGACAGCTTTATTATTATAGCACGGTTTTGGGGAATTGTCAAGTAGAAGAATGCGTTTTTTTAGACAAGAAAACTGTCTATTTTTCACAAACGCCCCTGCGGACATTCGCAAGGGTGTTTGACTATTCCATACGTTCGCTCACCATATCGTAGTAGAGTTCTATGCTTTCAAAATCATACCATTTTCCTTCATATTTGTACACTAAATGCCCATAGCCAGCATCGTCTATATTTTCTCCATCTTGCTTTCCTGTTAATCGTGTCGCCGGTACTGTAATATCCTCATATTCAATTCCAAATTCATCAAATGCCCTAGAAGTCTTAGGAAATTCTACTGTTTTTACATATAGCATATCTCCATCTTCTCCTGTTACTTCATAAGTAGTAATTTGTAGCCCCTTCAGTCTCTCGCTGTACTCACTATCGTCGCTTGCATACTCTTTATCATAGTATTGGGAAGCATAATTTGTAATATCCTCTTCTCTTTCATCTAAAATAACAGCTGCTCTTTTCACAACTATTTCCGGAACTCCGTACAACAAATACTCTTTAGTTTTATTTTCGATCGCGGTATTAAGCCATACATTTATTTGTTCCTCTACTGTTGCATACCCCTTATACTTCTCTATTTTCAACTCACCATTTGTTTCATCACTGCTCGTTTTAGAACTGTTAGTAGTCGGATCCTTTTCATTATTCTTGCTGTCATCGTAACACGCCATCATACTCATCAGGTATAACACTGCACTTATCGCCACTAAAATCCTCTTCATAATAAACCTCCAGTTCGTGTTATTACTATAGAAGTATAACAAAAAAAAAAAAAAAACAATTAACAGAGTATAAACAAATCATGAATTCGCATTTTGATTACAAATTATTTACCGTCGAAACAAAAGGACTCCTCACCATTTGAGAAGTCCTAAAAAATACTAATTCTATTATTCCTGTCCCAGCAGCTTCACCAGCACAGCCTTCTGAGCGTGCAGGCGGTTCTCTGCTTCATCAAAGATCGTATCTGCGTGTGCTTCAAATACCTTTGCAGTGATCTCTTCCTCACGGTGTGCAGGGAGGCAGTGCATTACGATTGCATCGCTGTTTGCTGCGGCCATAACATCATCGTTGATCTGGTAGCCTGCAAATGCGATCTTACGCTTTTCGATCTCTGCTTCCATACCCATGGAGGACCATACATCGGTGATCACCACGTCGGCACCAGCTGCTGCTTCCAGCGGCTTATCCGTAATGGAGAAGCAGTCATAGCCGTTTGCAAAATCCATTACCTGCTGATCCGGACGATAGCCCTCGGGGCATGCAATGGAAACGGACATTCCGACCTTCAGACCTCCTACGATCAGGGAGTTTGCCATGTTATTGCCGTCGCCGATATAGCACATCTTCAGACCGTCAAAGCTTGCCTTCTTCTCGCGGATGGTAAGAAGGTCAGCAAGTACCTGGCAGGGGTGGGAGAAGTCAGTCAGGCCGTTGATGATCGGGATGTTGCCGTATTCTGCAAGATCCTCCACTTCCTTCTGTGCGAAGGTGCGGATCATGATACCATCCAGATAACGAGACAGTACGCGTGCAGTATCCTGCACCGGCTCACCTCTGCCGATCTGCAGGTCATTTGCAGACAGGAACAGCGGATAGCCGCCAAGCTGGTACATACCGGTTTCGAAAGAAACACGAGTGCGTGTGGATGCCTTCTGGAAGATCATACCGAGCGTCTTACCCTCCAGGATCGGATGGGGAATATTATGCTTGGTCTGATATTTCAGCTGATCGGCAAGATCCAGGATCTCAAAGATCTCCTTCTGGGAAAGATCCAGCATTTTCAGTAAATGTTTCATGTTAGTTCCTCCTATTATCTCTCTATCATTACTCCGCCTTATTCATCTGGCTGAAGCTCTTGTCGGCACATACCGCAAAGAGCGGAATGTAATCATCAAACACCTTGTCATCGATCTCGATGTAGAATTTCGCTTCGTTGTTGGTCTGCCTCTGGGTTTCCATTTTGCCGACCTTTACTCCATCCTTGAAGATCTCGAAATTCATGCGGTCCTTGCTCTTGATCTCCCACTTCATTCCCTGGCCTTCGCAGATCAGAGAGGGATCAAGATACACGGACTTGCACGCAAGTGTCATAAACGGCTCATCGTTGAAATCCACGCGAAATGCCGGCTTCTTGCCTGCCGCAGTTCTCTGCTGGGTATACAATGCGTAGCCGCTTGCGTCATGCAGCGTGGTAATGGGATTGCCGCCGAACAACTTCTTCTTCGCCTTTGTAACGCTATAAATTTTGCGATCTTTTTTATCGGTCACGGTATACTTGCCGCTGCCCTTCGGAATGACAAACAGTTCCATCTCTTATCCCTCCAGTTCTTTCACTAAGATATCCATGCCGGTCCGCAGCTCATCCATAGAAATTGTGAGCGGCGGCAGCAATCTTACACGATCCTTTGCCGTCAGTACCATCAGTCCATTTGTGAGACAGGACTGCAGCACATCGGGAGCCTTTTTTGTTTTTAAGGCAATACCGATCATCATACCAAGACCACTGACTTCTTCGATCTCCTCCACGTCAGCAAGACGCTCGCGGATATAGCTTGCCTTAGCAGCAATCTCTTCCATCGCACCGGGACGGCTGAAGATCTCAAGAACCTTTACGGCACCTGCGCAGACAACGGGATTTCCACCGAAGGTAGTACCATGGGTGCCTTTTGTCAGCACGTCTGCACACTTCTCAGAAGCGAGGCAGGCACCGATGGGCAGACCTGCGCCCAATCCCTTGGCAAGGGTGGTAATGTCTGCTTTGCAGCCGAAATGCTCACCTGCAAGAAGCTTGCCGGTTCTTCCGATACCGGTCTGCACTTCATCAGCGATCATCAGGATGTCCTTTTCATCGCAGATGCGTCTGATCTCATCCACAAACTCCTGCTGCAGGGCTCTGACGCCGCCTTCACCCTGAACATATTCCACCATGATCGCGCACACGGTATCGTCAAGTTTTTCGTGAAGATCAGCGATATTATTCGCTTCTGCGTAGCGGAAGCCTTCGACAAAGGGGAAGAAATAATCGTGGAACACATCCTGACCCGTCGCGGTCAGCGTACAGATTGTTCTTCCGTGGAAGGAATTAACGAGCGTAATGATCGTATGTCTGCCCTTACCGTACTTGTCGTAGCTGTATTTTCTTGCAAGCTTGATGGCGCATTCGTTTGCTTCTGCGCCGCTGTTGCCGAAGAATACTTTCTTATAGCCGGTCATTTCACAGAGCTTTGCAGCAAGCTCCGCCTGGGGCTTATGGTAGAAGAGATTGGAGGTATGCTGCATGCTGCGCACCTGCGCACACACTGCTTCCGCCCACTCTTCATTGGCAAATCCCAGAGAAGTTGTGCCGATACCGCTGCCAAAATCGATATACGATGCACCGTTTTCGTCCTTGCAGACAGCACCTGTGCCCTGTTCCAGGACAACTTCACTCCGGCCATAGGTAGACATAATATGTTCGTTTGTTTGTTCAATGACATTCATTATGTACCAGCTCCTGTTTAATGATATTGCATGCGCAGTACTGCGTATGCCAATAAAATTCCTACGCCGGCTATCAAAAAGCCATTTCGGCACCATTCCTCGCCGGCTGTGCGGCAGATCCGAAATAGTCCCGGATTCTCTTTTTGATAGCAAATCCTTATTTTTTCTCCCCTGTGATAACGATACTGCCACTCCGGCATAAAGTGCCGGTCTGTTGCAGTCATTTCCCCTTGTTCCGTCATATACTTCACCTGCGGCGCATAGAACAGTACTTCCGTGCGGCTGCGATAATGCACCTGCTGGACTTCGCCGACCACTGTCGCCTGCGTGTACACAGGATGACGGATACCTTTATTTTTTCTGCAATGGAATCCCAGCGCTGCCGCAAAGCAGAGCAATGCAGCAGCCACAGGGATCATCTCAATCCAGAATATCATATAAACTGTGTACCGATACCCTCATTGGACAGGATCTCAATGAGAATGGAATGCGGTACTCTACCGTCGATAATGACGGTCTTCTGCACGCCGCGGCGGATCGCCTCGACACAGCAGTCGATCTTCGGGATCATGCCGCCCGAAATAATACCCTGACGCTTCAGGGAAGGTACTTCGCTGACATTGACCTCGGGGATCAGTGTGGAGGGATCATCCTTATCACGAAGGAGTCCTGCGATATCCGTCAGGAGGATCAGATTCTCTGCGCCAAGCTCTGCTGCAATTCTTGCAGCTGCAGTGTCTGCATTGACATTGTACGCCTGGCCGTTTTCATCACACGCAACGGTAGCGATCACAGGGATCACACCGTTGTTCAGCGCATCCAGAATGGGCTTGGTATTCACCTGTACAACATTGCCCACAAATCCGAGATCCTCGCCATTTGCGCCGTATGTCTTTTCAGCCATGAGCATCTGCTCATCGAGGCCGCACAGACCGATCGCAGTGCCATTCATCTGGCCGAGCAGCGTTACCAGATCCTTATTGACCTTGCCGGCAAGCACCATCTTCACCACATCGACAGTGGCTTCGTCAGTATAGCGCAGACCGCTGATGAACTTGCTCTTCATGTTCAGACGACGCAGCATATCATTGATCTCAGGGCCGCCGCCGTGAACCAGCACGACCTTGATGCCGACCAGATGCAGCAGAACGATATCGCTCATGACTGCCTGCTTGAGAGTCTCGTTGGTCATGGCATTGCCGCCGTACTTGACAACGACGACCTTATTATTGTATTTCTGAATGTAGGGCAGTGCATCGTTAAGGACCCTTGCCCGGACATCATTGGAAATCATTTCACTCATTGTAACTTCTCCTCGCCGTCATCAGCTTCTGTAGTCGCCGTTGATTCTGACATAATCGTAGGTCAGGTCACAGCCCCATGCAACTGCGGAGCCTCCGCCATTGCCAATGGAAACGAGCACCTCGATCTCCTCTTCGCCGAGAATGACCTTTGCCTGTTCCTCGGAGAAATCCAGACCGGCACCGTCCTTGCAGACAGCAATGCTGCCCTTTGCGGAAGCCAGTGTCACGTCGACCTTGGAAATGTCAAAATCTGCCGGTGCATAGCCGACTGCACAGAGAATTCTGCCCCAGTTGGCATCCTCGCCGAAGATCGCAGCCTTGAAGAGGCTGGAGGTGATGACGGATTTTGCGACGATCTCAGCGGTCTTATCATCCGCAGCACCGGTGCAAAGGCATTCGATGAGCTTGGTAGCTCCCTCACCGTCGCGTGCCATCATTCTTGCAAGATTCATCAAAACGGCATAGAGCGCATCCTTGAACATCTCGTAATCCTGATTTTCCTTTGCGATGATATCATTTCCTGCTTCACCGTTCGCCATGATGCAGACCATATCGTTGGTGGAAGTATCACCGTCCACGCTGACACGGTTGAGGGTCAGGAATACCACCTCGCGGAGCGCTTCCTGCAGGAGGGCTGCATCGATCGCGCAATCCGTTGTCAGGAATGTAAGGGTGGTCGCCATATTCGGGTGGATCATACCGCTGCCCTTGAGCATACCGCCGAGGGTGCAGGTCTTGCCGCCGACAGTGAACTGCACGGCAACCTCCTTCGGACGGGTATCGGTGGTCATGATCGCTTCCACCGCAGCGGTGTTTCCCTCATGGGAAAGGGACTTTGCAAGTCCGGGGACGCCTGCGATGATCGGTTCGATGGGAAGGGGCTGACCGATGACACCGGTGGAAGCGACGATGATGTCCTCTTCCTTGAGACCAAGCGCCTCAGCTGCCAGTGCGCACATTTTTTTAGCCTTTTCCACACCATCCGCATTGCAGGTGTTGGCATTGACGGAGTTCACGATCACAGCCTGCGCCATGCCATCTTTCAGGTGCTGACGGGTCACTGCGATCGGAGCACCCTGCACCTTATTGGTGGTGTACATTGCCGCTGCCGTGCAGGGCTTTTCCGCATAGATCATGGCAAGATCGTTTTTCTTCTTGGTTTCTGCGGGCAGATTTGCCTGCATGGTGGGATCGTCCGGATTCTCTGCAAGTGCCTTACGGGAGATACCGCAATGCACGCCGCCAGCCAGGAAGCCCTTGGCGGCGCAGACACCGCCGTCCACAAATGTCATATTCTTACATTCTTTGATTTTCAAAGCAAACACCTCGTTTGTTGATTTCTTATACAAGGCCGGTGGTTTCCTCCACGCCCATCATGATGTTCAGGCACTGTACCGCTGCACCGGATGCACCCTTACCAAGGTTATCCAGTCTTGCACAGAGCAAGATCTGCTCATCATTACCGAAGGTGAAGATCTCCAGCTTATTCTTACCGCTGAGGGTGTTGGATGCGAGGAAGAAGGACTTCTGCTCTGCCTCCTCCATCAGGGGATTGACCTCCACGAGCTTTGCGTCCGCATAGTGCGCGCGGAACATTTCGTTCACCTGCTGCAGTGTGATCTTCTTCTCCAGCATTCTGGTCTGGATCGGAACCGAAACGACCATGCCGCTGTAATAATCACAGATAATGGGATTGAACATCGGCGCATGGGTCAGTCCGGAAAACAGCTGCATCTCCGGCAGGTGCTTATGCTGCTGGGAAAGCGCATACTGACGAGGGCTGCCGAATTCATAGGGCTTGTCCTCGGATTCATACTGTGCAATGGCATTCTTGCCGGCGCCGCTGTAACCGGAGGTCGCATAAGCGAACACCGGAAAATCTGCGGGGAGCAGGCCACTGTGCACCATCGGATACAGCATGGAAATAAAACCGCTTGCATAACATCCGGGAACCGCAGTTTTGGAAGAACCTGCGAGCTTCTCGCGGAATTCCTTGGAAAGCTCCGGGAAACCGTATGCCCATGCGGGATTGGTTCTGTGTGCAGTGGAAGCATCGAGAATTCTGGTGTTATCCCCTGCGAGAACGACTGCTTCTCTTGCGGCATCATCGGGCAGACAGAGGAAGGTAAAATCGGACTCCGCCATGATCTCTGCACGCTTCTGCGCATTACGGCGGTCTTCCTCTGCGATCTTCAGCAGCGAGATGTCATCACGGGACTGCAGACGATCGATAATCTTCAGACCGGTCGTACCGGCCTGGCCATCAACATATACTTTTACGGACATGGTTCGTCCTCCTTATCGCTTACATTCTGTTCATCCGGCATATATTCCCACGGACAGCGCCACAGACTGTAGCCGCAGCTCACTGCGAGGCAAATCACACCCCAGATGATGGATACTGCCCGATTGTTGATGAATTCACCGATCAGGAAGAATTCTACAAACGCCCAGTCCAGCACTGTCAGTGCGGATAATGCAAGAATGAATTTCACAGCTCGTTTTTTCATAGCCGTCACTTTGCGAGGCGCTCACGCAGCGCTGCGAGCTGGATCGCAACTGCCTTCGGAGAAGGACCGCCCTCGGAGGAACGTTCCTTCACACAGGTATCAAGGCTGATCGCGGTATAGACATCCTCTGCAAAGAGGTCGGTCATCTTCTGGTATTCCGCAAGCGGAAGGGTCTCGAGTGTCAGCTCCTGCTCGATGCACTGGGCAACAAGGGTGCCGGTGATCTTGTACGCATCGCGGAAGGGCATGCCCTTCTTCACGAGGTAGTCGGCACAGTCAGTCGCATTGATGAAACCCTTGGCTGCCGCCTTGCGCATGTTGTCCTTCAGGACACGCATGGTAGCGAGCATGGGGATGAAGGTCTTCACGCAGAGCTTAACGTTGTCAATGGCATCGAAAATGGCTTCCTTGTCCTCCTGCATATCCTTATTGTATGCAAGGGGCAGGCCCTTGAGCATGGACAGGAGCGTCATGAGGTCGCCTACCACTCTTCCGGTCTTGCCGCGGATCAGTTCGGTCACATCGGGGTTCTTCTTCTGGGGCATGATGGAGGAGCCGGTCGCATAGGCATCATCCAGCTCGATGAACTTGAATTCCCAGGAACACCACATGATGATCTCTTCGGAGAAGCGGGAGAGGTGGGTCATCAGAAGGGACAGTGCACAGCAAAGCTCCACGCAGAAGTCACGGTCGGAAACACCGTCGAGGCTGTTTGCGACAGGGCGGTCAAAGCCAAGCAGCTGTGCTGTCTGCTGGCGGTTGATCGGATAGGTCGTACCTGCCAGGGCACCGCTGCCGAGGGGGCATTCATTCATGCGCTTCGCGGTATCGTCAAGGCGCTCCAGATCACGGGCAAGCATCTGCGCATAGGCAAGCAGATGGTGTGCAAAGGTGATCGGCTGTGCTCTCTGCAGGTGTGTATAACCCGGCATGATGGTCTCGGTATGCTTTTCTGCCATGTTGCAGAGGGTTTCTGCAAGCTCCAGCACCAGCTCCCTGATCTCTGCGATTTCATCGCGCAGATACAGACGGATGTCCAGTGCGACCTGGTCGTTTCTGGATCGGGCAGTATGCAGACGCTTGCCGGTGCTGCCGAGGCGCTTCGTCAGCTCGGCCTCCACGAACATATGGATATCCTCCGCATTCGGGTCGAACATCAGTCTACCCGCCTGCAGATCGTCAAGGATCTCACGCAATCCCTTAATAATTGCTTCGCTTTCAGACTTTTCAATTACACCGCAGTCACCGAGCATTGTCGCATGCGCAATGCTTCCTCGGATATCCTGAGCGTACATCCGGGCATCAAATGCAATTGAAGAGTTAAAAGCGTTGACGGTCTCGTCCACTTCCTTTGAAAATCTACCTGCCCAAAGTGCCATGTGTTTTCCCTCCGGTTTTTGAAACAGAAACGCCGGGGACTGAAAAAGCCCCCGTGTTTGCTGTTGTCATGTGATAAATTACGTCCTTAGTTCTTTTCTGCACGCTTCTTGTCGAGCTGTGCCTTTACCTTGATCGGCAGACCGAACAGGTTGATAAAGCCTGCGCTGTCCTTCTGATCATATACCTCATCAGCGTCGAAAGTAGCAACCTCTTCATCGTACAGAGTGTACGGAGATGTTACGCCGGCATTGATGATATTGCCCTTGTAGAGCTTCAGGCGAACGTCGCCTGTAACGGTCTTCTGTGTCTCGGTAACGAATGCGCTGAGCGCTTCGCGCAGAGGTGTGAACCACTGGCCGTTGTAAACGATGTCAGCGAACTTGATGCCGATGTGCTGCTTCATACGAGCAGTTTCCTTATCGATGGTAATGGTCTCGAGAACCTCGTGTGCGTGATACAGGATCGCACCGCCGGGAGTCTCGTATACGCCTCTGGACTTCATACCTACCAGACGGTTCTCTACGAGGTCAGCAAGGCCGATACCATTCTCGCCGCCGAGCTTGTTCAGAGCGGTTACCATTTCTGTGCCGTTCATTTCCTTGCCGTCGAGTGCAGTCGGAACGCCCTTCTCGAAGTGAATGGTGATATATGTAGGCTTATCGGGAGCCTGGATAGGAGATACGCCCATTTCCAGGAAACCTTCCTTCTCATACTGCGGCTCATTTGCCGGATCCTCCAGATCCAGACCCTCATGGGACAGATGCCAGATGTTCTTATCCTTGGAGTAGTTTGTCTCACGGTTGATCTTCAGCGGGATGTTATGTGCCTCAGCGTACTCGATCTCCTCATCTCTGGACTTGATATCCCAGATTCTCCAGGGAGCGATGATCTCCATCTCCGGAGCGAAAGCCTTGATCGCCAGCTCGAAACGAACCTGGTCGTTGCCCTTACCGGTGCAGCCGTGACAGATCGCATCTGCGCCTTCCTTGATCGCGATCTCAGCAATTCTCTTTGCGATGATCGGACGAGCAAAGGAAGTACCGAGCATGTAGCGGTTCTCATAGATCGCGCCAGCCTGTACGGTCGGATATACATAGTCAGTGATGAATTCCTCTGTCAGATCCTCGATGTACAGCTTGGAAGCGCCGGTCTTGATCGCCTTTTCCTCCAGACCGTCAAGCTCTGTGCCCTGGCCCACGTCACCGGAAACTGCGATAACCTCACAGTTATTGTAATTTTCCTTCAGCCACGGAATAATAATAGAGGTATCCAGACCGCCGGAATATGCAAGCACTACTTTTTTGATTTCTTTTGCCATGAGAAGTTCCTCCTAATTGAAATAATGAAACATTATTATTATACACCATCCCACCCTTCATTGTCAAGGGGGTTCTGAATAAATATGCAATTATTTTTTGAATTCTCCATGCAAATATTCATTATTTATTGAATAGAATGAATATTCCGTATATTTTAGTGACACATACGCATATGGCTGGAGCGGCGGCGTAAGCACAGAAACCTCAGAAAACGGAGGGTAATATTTTTCAACATTTGATAAAAATTACCCAATATTTTGATTTCCCTGATTTTTTCTTTGGATTTCGGCATTTTCAGACATTTGGGGATCCGGAAAATGATCATTCACTATTATTTCATGATTTTTTTACATCTGAAAATTCTGCATATTTTCGTTCAGCACTGCATTTATGCACTTTTCTGACGAAGTTTTCACATGATTCAACATTGCTGTTTTTCAAAGTTTTTTGAAATTCGTCAATTTTATTGAAAAAAACTGTTATTTAGCTCTTGCAATTTAGAAAAATATATGTTATGATATCAATAGTAGAGCAAAGGAGTCGTACATATGAAAGAAAAGAAAAAAATTCTGATTGGAGACGACACAGCAGATTATGGTATCTCCACCGCCAGCGCACTTCGCAGCTACGGTTTATATGCGATCACTCGCAGAAAAGACGGTGCCATTCTTCTGAACACCATTAAGGAAGAGCTGCCCGATGTTGTTATCATCGATGCTGTCATGCCGCGCATGGACGCGATCGACCTGATCAAAAAAGCCAAAGCCGAAGCACAGGTTTTCCCGTACTTCATTGTTACCTCAAGCTATGACAATCCCTTCATTGAACGGCAGATCATGGAGCTTGGTGCAAGTTACTTTATGCTCAAGCCTTTTGACATTGAGACATTGGCTGAGCGCATCATCTCCCTTCTTAACCAGGCGCAGAACAACAATGCCAAGGGCAAGAATGATCTCGAATTCACTGTTACGGATATTATTCATCAGCTTGGCGTACCGGCGCACATCAAGGGATACCACTATCTCCGCGCTGCGATCATGTTCTCTATTGAGAACCCTGAGCTGCTGGATAGCGTGACAAAGATGCTGTATCCCACGGTCGCAGCACACTTCAACACGACCGCTTCGAGAGTGGAACGTGCAATTCGTCATGCCATCGAGATCGCATGGGACAGAGGTGACATTGATGTCCTCAATTCGTTCTTTGGTTTTACAGTCAACACCTGTAAGGGTAAACCAACCAATTCAGAATTTGTTGCCCTCATCACGGACAAGCTTCGCCTCCAGCAGAAAGCCTCTGCCCTGAACGCCGGGTAACACGAACAGACAGGGCGGTGGCCATATGGTCACCGCCCTGTTCGTGATTACAGATGATTCGGAACCTTCTCCTGCAGCTCGGAATACTTCGAGGCATTGAGCTTTTCAGCGTCATTGACAAGGTAATCCGTTGCCCGGTAGGTATGGAAAATAAATGGAGGATTATAGGCAATATTCACATAATCCCCGTCCACTTCAAGAATGATTTCCAGATCATCCGGAAGAATCGTACCATAGCGTTTCTTGGTATAGAAAATGTACGCGTCAATTTCTTCCTGCGGCAATGTACCGCCCTTTACGGTAATCTTAAACATAAGCGATGCCCCTTTCTTTTTCTTTATCTGTCAGCAATCGTCCTTTGTACTATTATACCATAATTCCAAGACAAAATCAAGGGTTTTTCTACACTTCCATAAATTGTTTTTTGACCCGATTTTATGGTATACTATAGATAATCACTGATACCGAGGTTCTCCGTCCTTCTGCTGTGCAGAATGGATGGAGTACTCTTGTTTTCGGGGCAAACAGATAAAGATAAGGAGTATGATTATGATTACAGTTTCCAATGTGAGCCTGTCCTTTGGCAGTGACACATTATTCAAAGACGTGGATCTGAAATTCACCGGCGGCAACTGCTATGGTGTGATCGGTGCCAATGGCGCCGGCAAGTCCACATTCCTTAAGATCCTCTGCGGCGATCTGGAGCCTACCACGGGCGAAGTGACGATCGACAAGGGACTTCGCATGAGTATTCTCAAGCAGGATCACTTCGCATACGACCAGTATACAGTTCTTGATACGATCCTGATGGGCAATGCAAGACTCTACGAGATCATGCAGCAGAAGGATGCGCTCTATGCAAAGGAAGATTTTACTGAGGAGGACGGTGTACTTGCTTCTGAGCTGGAGGGTGAATTTGCTGAACTGAATGGCTGGGAGGCCGAATCGGATGCCTCCAAGCTCCTGCAGGGCCTGGGTCTTCCCGAAGAGCTGCTGTATATGCAGATGGATGGCCTCTCCGGTAATGAGAAGGTCAAGGTACTGCTGGCGCAGGCACTGTTCGGCAATCCCGATATCATCCTGCTTGACGAGCCGACAAACCATCTGGATATTGATGCGATCCGCTGGCTGGAGGATTTCCTTGCAGAATACTTCGGTACGGTGATCGTAGTTTCCCATGACCGTCACTTCCTGAACAATGTCTGCACGCATATCGTGGACATCGACTACACCAAGATCAAGCTCTATGTCGGCAACTATGCGTTCTGGTACGAATCCAGCCAGCTGATGCAGCGTCTGATCAAGCAGCAGAACCGAAAGGCGGAGGAGAAGATCAAGGAGCTGAAGTCCTTCATCGAGCGTTTCTCGGCCAACAAATCAAAGTCCGGTCAGGCGACCGCACGCCGCAAGCTCATTGAGAAGCTGACGGTGGAAGAAATGCCGGCATCCAGCCGCCGTTATCCCTTCATTGGTTTTGATGCTGACCGTGAGATCGGCAAGGATGTCCTGCAGGTCAACGGCATCTCAAAGACAGTGGATGGCGTAAAACTGCTGAACAATGTATCCTTCACCATCGGCAGAACCGACAAGGTTGCCTTTGTTGGTGAAAGCGAGCAGGCGATCACGATGCTCATGAAGATCCTGATGGAGGAAGAACAGCCGGATGAGGGCACCTTCAAGTGGGGCGTTTCCACGTCCGTTTCCTACTTCCCCGTTGATCACTCCAAGTTCTTTGATGACTGTCCTATGAACCTGATCGAGTGGATGCAGCAGTATGCGGTCAAGGAGCAGACGGAGACCTACCTGCGTGGATTCCTCGGCAGAATGCTGTTCTCCGGCGATGATGTGTATAAATCCGTACAGGTCCTCTCCGGTGGTGAAAAGGTGCGCTGCATGTTCTCCAGAATGATGCTGTTCGGCTCGAACGTCCTGCTGCTGGACAGACCGACAAACCACCTCGATCTGGAAAGCATCACGGCGGTCAACAACGGCCTGACGGCATTCAAGGGTGTGGTACTTTTCTCGTCCCATGACCATGAAATGCTGGAAACCGTTGCAAATCGCATCATCGAGATCACACCGGACGGCTGCATCGACCGCATGGGCGGCTATGAAGAATATCTGGAATGGAAAAAGGAAAATAACCGATAACAATTACGCCCTCCCGGAAGATAACCGGGAGGGCGTTTTTTATCGGCGAATGCGGAGATCCGGGATCACCTGTTTCAGAAAACCGATCAGTGCATCCCTGTCGGGAATGTCACGGTACATGAGGAACAGCCCTTTTGCCGCATCGTTACAGAGAAAAAGGAAGGTATCCTTCAGATAGAGCTGCGTCATGTTCTGATAAAACTGCAGGGAGCAGCCACGGGTGTTCGGATGGTACTGGGCAATGCCGTCCTCTGTGAAGAAGTAAAAGCTTTCAATGTCGCTGCCGCCGAAGGAACGTCTGATCTTTTCGACCTGTGTCACTGCAAAGCGTGCCGGATCGACAATGCTGCGGTACAGAAGAATGCTCAGCGGAACAAGCGCCAGCAGGATCTCGAGCCGCTGTCTCCAGACAGCCGCAATGCCGCATATGATCATGGCAAGGATCAGTACTGCGCGTTCGAAGATCCGCTTGCGCAGACGTGTACTCAGAACTGCATGTTCGTATTCCTTGAGATCCATGGTGGTGCGGATCGCAAAAAACACCTCGGGTTTCCGTACGCCAAGTGCCTCCGGATATGTCACATATCCGCGCAGCTCCGGTGCCTTCGGACTGAGCTGGTAGACAAGATAGCTTTCCGGCTGCGCGCGGAAATCCGGCGGCATAAAGCCGGAAAAGGCTGCCGGTCTGTATCCGGCCTTTGCTTCGAGAAAACCCGTGTCATCTACGGCAAACAGCCAGCCGTACCCCTGTTTTTCGGCAAATTCATGGGCCATCGCAAGAAGCTTCCGTCCGATCCCCTGCTTGCGGTATTCGGGCTGCACAACGCAGCAGGTCAGCAGAAGCTGCGTACTGCCGACAGCATCTATTTCGCAGGCGTGGAGATAGCCGACGATCGCACCGTCCTCCGTTTTGGCAGTCAGGGAACACACGGTTCTCCCCTCCCGCCGCAGTGCAAGTGCTTCGGAACATCCCTGCTCTTCCATGGACAGGAACGCTTCGATCGCGTCGCGGTCCGCTGCGGTTTCCATCATGATCTGCATGGCTGTGCCTCCCTTCGTTCTATGTTCTTCTACATTATACCATATTGCTATGCCATTTTCAAGTCCGCGGTTGACTTTCATGGCACGATATGGTATCATGGAATTAAACAGGATGCACATAGAAAACCGATCCCATTTGTGCAATCTGCCGTTTTTCAAAAAAGCTGTCAGAAATCAAGGCGTTCAGTTGTATGATAAGCAAAGACCAAATGAAGGGCGGGATCCGAACATGCTGACGATGAACGAACAGGAATTTCCATCCAATGTCGAAATCGGCAGGCAGCAGCCGATCATGATGACGGGCGTTTCCTACGCTGTCATCGATAAATACAAGGATATGGTCTATCGCACAGCTCTGACGGCAGTTAGGAATTTTGCGGATGCGGAAGACATCATGCAGGACGTGTTCCTGAAGTATTTCAAGACCCATCCCTCTTTTGAGAGCGATGAGCATGAAAAAGCGTGGTTTCTGCGCGTGACGATCAACGAGGGGAAGAACCTTCTGCGCAGTGCATGGCACAGCCGGAGGACTTCAGCAGATATTGCAGTCTTCGCAGAAAGTGAAGCGCCAGAGGAGCATTCTGAGGTGCTGGAAGCGGTGCTTGGCTTGCCGGAGAAGTACCGGATCGTGATCTATCTGTATTACTACGAGGATTATTCCATCCGGCAGATCAGCAAGATCCTCTGCAGCAGCGAGGCTGCCGTTGCACAGCGGCTGTCCAGAGGACGCAAAAAACTGGAAAAGAAACTGGGAGGGTATCGGAAATGAGTTTACGCAGGGACATTAAGAATACATTTGACAGCATCCATGCTCCCGAAGATCTTGTGGAGCATATGAAACAGGATCTCTACCAGAAGGACTTTCATGAGGAAGAGGATGACGAGGCCACGGGTGTCGCGCCGGCACCGAAGCGCACGTTCCGACGTTTTTTTCTCTATGCAGCGGCATGCACGGCGGTGTGCGCCGTGGGATTGTTCTCGATCCTGAGTCTCAGAGACCATCAGAACAATTTCCACCCCGGAAAACCCGTTGTGGTGGAACCGGACATGGAAGAAACCACCGAACCGCTCACTGAGGCAACGGAGTATCTCCCTCAAAATTAAATTGAAAAATCGCCGTCTGCATAATTTCATTTTCATCGGCAATACTATCAGGGACGGAGCAAATCCAACTGTTCCGACGGTATATCATACTCGGAACACCGCACATTCCGACGATGGATGTACCGGGATGTGCGGAGATTGGAGCGATGAACATGAGCAATCAGAATTCTCAGAACAGGAACAATCAGAATTCCCAGAACAAGAACAGCCAGAATTCTCAGAACAAGAACAGCCAGAATTCTCAGAACAGAAACAGCCAGAATTCTCAGAACAAGAAGAACGACTCCTTCAATAACTAAGACTGCAAGGAGCACCAAACTTCCTCCCTCCACCGCATGGTGGGGAGGAAGTTTTTTTCTCACTGAACACATGAGAAAATACCCTATTGCCAGATCTTCCGGAGTATGATAGAATAATACTGAAAACTTTTTTGTTTTTTGTAACGTTTCAGAATAAGGAACGTCTAATGAAGTGAAAGGAGGGAAACGGATGGCGGACCTCAGCTTTGAAGCAATCTATGAGCAGCACGCACAGATGGTATACCAGTTTCTGATCAGGCTGTGCGGCGACCCCGATCTTGCAGAGGATATCCTGCAGGATACATTCCTGAAAGCGATCGAAAAGAGTGAAACGTTTGATCAGCGCTGCAAACTGACCTCATGGCTTTGTCAGATCGCAAAAAACACCTACTATGATCATCTCCGGAAGAAACAGCGTCATCCCACCTCGGCACTTCGTGAGGATCTGCGCGAGACCAACGCGCCCTCCCTTGAAGAGAGACTGGAGGATGCAGAGACCGCAAGGGCGATCCGCGCGGCAGTTCACCAGCTGCCGGAACCCTACAAGGAGGTCTTTCTTCTGCGGGTCTATGCGGAGCTGCCCTTTCGGGAGATCGCATTGACCTTCCAGAAATCGGAAGCCTGGGGACGCGTCACCTTCCTGCGCAGCAAGGACATGGTGCTGCGCATAATGGAGAACGATCCAACTAAGAAATGAAAGGAACTGTGATACATATGAAATGTACGATTGCAAAGGATCTGCTGCCGCTCTATGCGGATGGGCTTTGCTCCGAAGAGACCGCGGCAGAACTCGAAACCCATATCAAGGAGTGTCCCGACTGCGCAAAGCAGCTCGAGCATTTCCGCACGCAGCTCCAGCCTGCGGAACAAGAAACTGCCGACAAAGCCGAAATCAAGCCCATGAAAAAAATGCGCAAGAAGCTCAAGCGCCGCAAAGTCACTGCAATCGTTCTGAGCGTGATCCTGGGCATCCTTCTGATCGGAAGCGGCTTTCTCGGCTACAATGAATTTTTCAACCGTTACCCGAGTTTCTCTTCCATTTCGGATGTCATAAAGCTCAACAAACTCACAAGGGATCTGACAAAGGGCAACACACAAGCGCTGCTCGATGTCATGAACTTCAGTTATGCGGATCTGTACGCACTGAAGACGACGGAATTCGAGAATCTGGACAGCTACAAGGATTTTCTCAAGCAGCAGATGGATGATGCCTATGCGTATTACTTTGAAGGCAGAGATATCAAAGTCAAGCTGGAGTATGCCGATTATACACCGAAAGTCTCTGAACAGGAAGACGTAAGCCCCCATGTGAGCTACTACTACTGCTACGGCTTTTATGAAGGCGACACACTCCTTCTGACACTGGACTTCCAGAAAATCGTCAACGATCAGTATATCATTTATGAATACCCCAGTGAAAAGAGCGAGGAGGCAATGCAGCATTACTTTGTTTCCAACAAGCTTCCTCCGGATGAGATCATTCTGGATATCATTCTTCGGTATTCCACAAAGGGAAAATACCAGGCTTTTGCCGAAACGGGAGAAATTCCGGAAAGCACGACAGCCTGGGGACTCTTCTTCAGAGAATATCCCGATATGGATGATCCGGATGTGAGCTTCAGCCAGCGTCTCAAGGATGATGTACGCGCCATGATGGAAGCCGGCTGGGCACCGAAGGATGCGATATACTCCGTGGATGCCTTTGATGAGGAGCGCGGCTGGTGGATGTACAAGGTCTGGTTTGAATTCGCCAATCCGCAGACGGGTGACAGCTGCATCATGGAGCGCAATTTCGCCTTTTACGATTACGACCTCTATGTCACCGATGAGGAAGAATCCGTCATCATCGGCAGAAACGGCGACGTTCCTGCGGAAATCGAAGAAATGATCCTGAATTTGTTCTGATGAGAATTGCCCTGCTTACCGGATAAGCAGGGCATTGTTGTATTAGTCAAGCTTTGTGAATCTGTCCACATCGCCCCTCTTGTCGAGGAACATGGACTTGGGTCTTACCCAGACACTGCCGTTTTCATCGCTGCGGTATACGACCATCTCTTCCATGGTCTCCGTATGCGTTGCAACGGCAAGCACGGTGTACAGGCCGCCCTTGCAATGGCGGTAGCGCTCGCCCTCATGCACCTCGCGCGGTACGGGAACTGCCACCGGCTCCGGCTCGGGCTGGTTATTGACGATATCGTCATGCACGATGATCATGGAAGAATGCGGCTCCATATGGATATGGGCGTTGCCGTTTTCCACATGCACCTGATTGCCGCCCATCACATCGACGAGCATGCCGAAATGGGTACCGAACTGCATATCAAAGGGCTGGTCATCCAGATTCAGTGCTACATAGACGGTCTGGCCATCCAGCTCCTTGGAGAACAGGATCTGGCGGTTGCGGATCTGGAGGGTATGGTAGGAGCCCGTACGCAGGGCAGGGTATGCCTTGTAAATTCTGCCAAGCTTCACGATATGCTGATAGAGCTGCGTATTCTCATTCTGCATTGCAGCAAGATCAAGGCAGGGACGCAGACCGTCATCGGAATTGTTCTCATGCCGTCCCTGGATGCCGAACTCACTTCCGTAATAAACGGACGGGATACCGGGCATGGTATACAGGAGCGTATAGCAGGTCGGGAGGTATCTCTGATCCGTCACGGTACTTGCCAGACGGTTCACATCGTGGTTATCCACGAAAGTGTAGAGGTTGGTATTGCGGTAGATGCCGCCGTTGGCACCTGACTGACGGTTGATGGAATAGTCGATCTCGTAGAAATTCTTGTCGTTGTGAGAAGACCAGATGCCCTTGTAGCACTCGTAATTCGTCACGGAATCGAGCATTTCTGGATTTGCCCAGCGGTTATAATCGCCGTGGATGATCTCGCCCATGAGCCAGAATTCGGGGTTGCGGCTCTTGCAGAAGTGACGGATGCTCTTAAAGAAATTGAAGTCGATGCAGTCCGCCGCATCAAAGCGGATACCATCGATCTTGAATTCATCCATCCAATAGCCGACAGCATCGAGGAGGTAATTGCAGACCTCGGGATTCTGGAGGTTGAGCTTGACAAGATTATAGTGACCGTTCCAGCCCTCGTACCAGAAGGGGTCGCCGCAGGGGCTCTGCCCGCCGAAGTTGAGGTTCTGGAACCAGCTGCAGTAACGGGAGTTCTGTCCGTTCTGCTGGATATCGGTGAACGCCCAGAATTTTCTGCCGACATGATTGAAGACACCGTCGAGAATGATGCGGATGCCGTTCTCATGAAACTTCTCGCAGATCTCCTTGAACATGGCATTGTCGCCGAGACGACGGTCGATCATCTTGTAATCGATGGTATCGTAGCCATGCTCCACGGATTCAAAAACGGGGCCGAAGTATACGGCATCCACGTTCATTTCCTTCAGATGGGGGATCCACTCCAGCACCTTTTCAAGGCGTCTTACCGGCTCGCCGCCCTCATTGAATTTCGGCGCACCGCAGAAGCCCAGCGGATAAATATGATAGATAATTGCGTGATCAAACCAACTCATGAAAAATAACTCCTTAAAATGATAGTAGTACGGGGCAGAGTCCCTTCTGTACGGGGGAACTTCCGTTTATCCCCGTTCTTCCAGATAATAGCTTGCCTCCATATCGGCAACGCTCAGTGCAAAGGCAAGCGGGAACATCTCGAATGCCCTCCCGATGGAATTCTTGTCCTCAATACCGGAAAAGCCCATATGATAGCGGATCGCGAAAGCCTCCTCACGCGTCAGACGCATGTAGCTCGAGATGATGTACACGGATTTTTCGCCGTGACCATAGGGAAGAGTATCATCGATCGTGTAATACGGCACCTTCTCCCAGACACCCTGCGCATTCTTGGCATTGCGGTACTCCGTTTTGTAGAAATTGAGCTTGCAGATATCATGGAGCAGTGACACCAGCGCGATCGTTTCCTCGCTGTAATCCATGTGGTACAGTTCCTTGGTACGCGGACGTGTCAGATAGTCCTTGAGGCATTCATACACATTGACACTATGCTCGACCAAGCCCCCTTCATGGGAGCCATGGAATCTGGTGCTGCACGGTGCTGTGAAAAAATCGCTGTCGTCCGAAAGCAGATAGTCCAGCAGCTTCTGCGCACCGGGACGCTGGATGTGGGTTCGGTAAATTTCAATGAAGCGTTCTTTGGCATTCATGGCATCTTCCTCCTTTATTGCAACTTTTATATTATAGCACAAAAGGCGTATTCTTTCAAGCGTTTTGTGGTTTTTCATCATTCAACACAGTTGCAGCAAGCCAGATTTATGCATTATGCACAAAGTGATAAGTGAAATGGTAATCATTCACATGGGGAATAATTCGTGCGAATACGGTCATACTACTACCGAACCGTAAGGCAGCGATTGCGCTAAGCGGTCATTCCAATGAGGAAGGAGCATTTTCATGAAACAGAGATTTGTCACTGCACTTCTGGCTGCAGCCGGCTGTGCGGTACTGATGACTGGCTGCGGCACCCGTTCAAAGGAAGATTCCACACGGGATTCTGCTGCCGATCGTACAGAGAGCATGCCGTCCGCGGTGGATCCGACCGACAGTCTTCTCAGTGACGCCGAAGGCATTGTCAGCGATGTCATTGACGGCGGTGAGGCCATTGTCAGTGATATTGCAGGTGATATGTCCGACAGCAGCACCGAATCCGAACACACCACATCCACAAGAAGGGATCAGCGCGGCGACCGTGAGACCACTTCGGAAACACGTCGCTCCTCTGCGCGATAGTACGCAGCAAGCGGTATACATCCTGTATGCCGCTCTTTTGCTGTTTCTGGAGCGAAAATCGGCTGGAATTTCGGCATAACGGCTATTGCAATCCGACGGAGAATGTGGTATAATAATAAAGATGGAGGTGATGATGATGCTGACAAAGCTCCTCAGCCGCAGTACCTGTGCGGATTGTAGACTCTGCTGCGTCTTTGATCGTTATGATGTATGGGAGACTCCCGTCCTCAACGAAGAGGTCAAAGACAGGGCACAGAAGCTTTTGCCGGATGCCAAATTTGTCACAAAGGGAGAATGCTCCTATCTGTTCCGCATCAGTGAATTTGATGAGGAAGGACTGTTCCGCTGTCCCCTGCTGGACCCAGCAAAGGGCTGCATGCTGGGTACGGAAAAGCCCTTTGACTGCCAGATCTGGCCCTACCGTATTATGGAACTGGACGGCAAGCAGGCAATCACCATCGCACCGATCTGCGACGCCATGGCGGCACAGCCGCTGGGGACACTGCTTTCCTTCCTTAAGGAAGGCCTTGCGGATACGATCTTTGCCTATGCAGAGAACAATCCGGATGTGGTAAAGCCCTATGATCCGATATATCCGGTCCTCATGTGGAAACCGCAGGAAATCTGAAAATAAAGGAGAAACGTATTATGTCCAATATGTCCTATGAATCCCCGTTCTGCACAAGATATGCAAGCAAGGAGATGCAGTATCTCTTCTCCGCTGACAAGAAGTTCACCACTTGGAGAAAGCTCTGGGTTGCGCTTGCACGCGCAGAAATGAAGCTCGGTCTGCCCGTAACACAGGAGCAGGTCGATGAGCTGGAAGCACACATCAATGATATCGACTACGCAATGGCTGCCGAAGAAGAAAAGGCTGTCCGTCACGACGTAATGGCGCATGTACATACTTATGGTGCGATCTGCCCGAAGGCAGCAGGTATCATCCATCTGGGTGCAACCTCCTGCTATGTCGGCGACAACACCGATGTGATCATCATGCGCGATGCACTGCAGGTTGTGAAGAGAAAGCTCGTCAAGGTCATTGCACAGCTTGCAAAGTTCGCAGACACCTACAAGTCCCTCCCCTGCCTCGCTTACACCCACCTGCAGCCGGCACAGCTGACCACCATCGGCAAGCGTGCTACTCTGTGGTGCAATGAGCTGCTGATGGATCTGGAAGATCTCGACTTCCGTATCGATTCCCTCAAGCTCCTCGGCTCCAAGGGTACCACCGGCACACAGGCTTCCTTCATGGAGCTGTTCGAAGGCGATACCGACAAGATCAAGGCACTTGAGCAGATGATCGCAGAGGAAATGGGATTTGATGCAGTGGTTCCGGTTTCCGGCCAGACCTATTCCAGAAAGGTGGATTACCAGGTTTGCTCCGTACTCGCAGGCATTGCGCAGTCCGCAAGCAAGTTCTCCAACGACATCCGTCTGATGCAGAGCTTCAAGGAGATGGAAGAGCCGTTTGAGAAGAGCCAGATCGGTTCCTCTGCAATGGCATACAAGCGCAATCCGATGCGCGACGAGAGAATTACTTCCCTTGCAAGATACGTCATGGTGGATGTACTGAACCCTGCATTCACCGCGGGTACACAGTGGTTCGAGAGAACCCTTGATGACTCTGCAAACAAGAGAATTTCCGTTGCAGAGGCATTCCTCGGCGTGGATGCGATCCTGAACATCATGCTCAACGTTACCGATCCGGAGAATGGCTTTGTAGTATACGACAAGATCATCACCCGCCGTGTCATGGCAGAGCTGCCGTTCATGGCAACCGAGAACATCATGATGAGTGCTGTCAAGAAGGGCGGCAACCGTCAGGATCTCCACGAGAAGATTCGTCAGTATTCTATGCAGGCAGGCGCACGCGTAAAGCGTGAGGGTCTGGACAACAACCTCTGCGAGCTGATCCTGGCAGATCCGATGTTCATGATCACCAAGGAAGAAATGGATGCGATCATGAAGCCCGAGAACTTCATCGGCAGATGCCCGCAGCAGGTGGACGAGTTCATTGCAAACTGCGTGAATCCTGTACTGGAAAAGAACGGCGTTTCTGACGATAAGGCAGAGATCAACGTTTAAGCGGCGCGGAGCCCGCGCTGGCGATACGCGTGAGAGAGTCTTCACATTACGGAACTTTCCCACTCGCGACGATAGTTAATGCAACATAATGCCCCCGATGCTTCGCAAAGGGGGCATTGTTGTTGATTCATGGTTGATTAACTGTGAGTCTCTCAAGGCACACATCCAGCTGTTTCTGATTTCTGACAACAATCACTTTCTGCGGATACTTTGCAATCACGCTGCGATAGCGTTCCTGCGCTTGTACGGTTCTTCCGTCATGCAGAATCCACTTGATGAACTCCCAGTCCAGCTTTTCATTGCAGCCAGCCGCCATGTCCGGACGGGTGGTGTTTTTGTATTTCCGATAACGCTTCGCTGCACGGTACAGGCAGGAAAAGCGGTTGAACAAAAGCAGGATGATCACATCCGCTTCCTCCAGCCGGCGTTCATAAAAGAGCTTGGAATAATTGCCATCAATGATCCATGCATCGTGGGTATTCATAAATTCTTCTGTAATGCGTTCTTTCTCCTCCCTGCAACGGATCTCCCAATTCGGCAGAAAGTGAACCGTATCAAAATGGAGTACATCCGCCCCATATATTTCTCCCAACTTTCCTGCAAGCGTCGATTTTCCCGAACCGCTGTATCCCATAATTGCAATTTTCATGATACACTCCTTTCCAAAGAGACAAGAAGCCGCTGTTCCTGTGAACAGCGGCTTTGCTATTATCAGTTATTATTCTTCTTCGCAGCGATATCAGCCAGTGCTTCCTTGCGGGAAAGGTTGATTCTGCCCTGCTTGTCGATCTCAACAACCTTGACAACGACCTCATCGCCGATAGCAACGACATCCTCCACCTTCTCTACACGGTGGTTGTCAAGCTGAGAGATGTGTACCAGGCCGTCCTTGCCGGGAGCGATCTCAACAAATGCGCCGAAGTTCATCAGACGAACAACCTTGCCCTTGTAGATCGCGCCAACCTCGGGATCATTCGCAATGGTCTCAACGATCTGGATTGCCTTCTTGGCATTGTCCATATTGATACCGCTGACAAATACATTACCCTCTTCGTTGATATCGATCTTAACATCGCACTCAGCACAAATCTTCTGGATCACCTTGCCGCCCTGACCGATGACCTCACGGATCTTATCCACCGGCACCTTGGTCTGGAGCATCTTGGGTGCGTATGCGTTTACGGTCTCTCTGGGAGCCGGAATTGCCTTGAGCATGATCTCATCGAGGATGTAGAGACGAGCCTTTCTGGTCTTCTCGAATGCCTCTGCAATGATTGCCGGAGTCAGACCGTCAACCTTGATATCCACCTGAATGGCAGTGATACCCTTGTGAGTACCGCCCACCTTGAAGTCCATGTCGCCGAAGAAGTCCTCAAGACCCTGGATATCCACCATAGTCATGAAGTCATCGCTGTCGGGCAGGGTGATCAGACCGCAGGAGATACCTGCTACCGGAGCCTTGATCGGAACACCGGCATCCATCAGTGCGAGTGTGGAGCCGCAGATGGAACCCTGAGAAGTGGAACCGTTGGAAGACAGAACCTCGGAAACCAGACGCATTGCATAGGGGAATTCCTCTACGGACGGCAGAACCGGAACGAGTGCCTTCTCAGCGAGAGCACCATGGCCGATCTCACGTCTGCCGGGGCCTCTGGAGGGCTTTGTCTCACCTACGGAGTAGGACGGGAAATTGTACTGATGCATATAACGCTTGGATGTTTCTTCATCCAGGCCGTCGATCTTCTGGGAATCGCTTACCGGGCCGAGGGTTGCAATGGTCAGAACCTGAGTCTGGCCTCTGGTGAACATACCGGAACCGTGAACTCTGGGCAGCATACCTACCTCAGCAGCCAGCGGACGGATCTCATCAATGCCTCTGCCGTCTACGCGCTTGCCCTCATAGAGCCACGCACGAACAATCTTCTTCTGGAGCTTGTACATGCACTCGTCGAGCTTTGCAGCGTCGTCGCCGTACTTCTCATCGAGAGCAGCGTGCATCTCATCCACGATGGGCTTGAGACGTGCTTCACGGACATTCTTGTCATTGGTATCGAGTGCGAACTTCACCTTTTCACCGCAGAGTGCCTCGACCTCGTCGAACATCTCGTGCGGAACCTCCTGGGACTCGAAGGTGAACTTCGGCTTGCCGATCTGGGACTGGATGTCGCTGATGAAAGCAACCATCTTCTTGATCTCCTCGTGACCTGCAAGGATCGCTTCGAGCATCTTCTGATCCTCAACCTCATTTGCGCCTGCTTCGATCATAACGATCTTTTCAGCAGAGCCTGCAACCGTCAGGTTCAGGTCTGTTTTTGCTCTCTGCTCCTGTGTAGGATTGAGAACGATCTCACCATCAACGAGGCCTACACTGATGCCGGCAATCGGTCCGTTCCACGGAATATCGGAGATGGAGATAGCGATGGAAGTTGCTACCATGCCTGCGATCTCAGGAGAGCAGTCGGGATCCACTGCCAGAACAGTCATCACAACGGAAACATCGTTGCGCATATCCTTCGGGAACAGCGGACGGATGGGACGGTCAACCATACGGGAGGTCAGGATCGCCTTATCGGAAGGCTTACCCTCACGCTTGGTGAAGGAGCCGGGGATTCTGCCGACGGAGTATAGTCTCTCCTCGTAGTCCACGGACAGCGGGAAGAAATCGATGCCGTCACGGGGCTTTGCACTTGCAGTAACATTTGCCATTACGACAGTCTCGCCGTAACGAACCCAACAGGAACCGTTGGAGAGCTCGCAGGTCTTGCCGGTCTCTACGATAAGCGGACGGCCTGCATAGGTTGTTTCAAATACCTTGTAATTTTCAAACATTCGCTTTACCTCCTTGTGCCAGGCAGCGTTTTAGCAAAAAACCCTGCCTCTGTAGCTACAGAGGTACGGTCAGATGCTAATATTCCGCTGCTGACGCAATTTTGTTGTTTAGATTTGTTGTGATATGAGGAAAGGCAGAGGGGGATACCCCACTGCCTTCTAAATCCGCAATTACTTACGGATACCCAGCTTTGCAATGATTGCACGGTATCTTTCGATGTCCTTCTTCTTCAGATAAGCCAGCAGATTTCTTCTGCGACCGATCATCTTCAGCATACCTCTTCTGGAGTGATGATCCTTCTTGTGCACCTTCAGGTGTTCAGTCAGGTCATTGATACGACGTGTCAGAATTGCAATCTGTACCTCAGGAGAACCTGTGTCGGTCTCGTGGGTGCGATTGTTTTCGATGACAGCTGTCTTCTCTTCCTTACGCAGCATTGTAATTTCACCTCTTTGATTTATATTATTCCGCAACATAGAGTGGGGCAGGTAAAAATCCCGGATGCGGGCGTAACCCCCATTCCAAGTACGCGGAACCTTAACTATTATACCACATTCCAATTGGTTTGTAAAGGGTTTTTTTCAAAAAAATCAAAATTTATTACCTGTTTTTTTACCGTAGCAGCACTTACCGTACAACCGGCGCCGCATGCGCAGTCCGATCAGGAGATCACCTTACCCTTCGACTTCTTCTTGGTCTTTTTCGGTTCAACGGGCTTCTCCTTACCGCCCCGGTCCTCAAAGACATTTTCACCAGCAGTCTGGGTGTAGGACAGCTCTGGGCTCACCTCGCCGCGCTGTGCGTAGTAGGGATTGATGACATACTTCTGCACAACAGGATAACAGTTGAACACGATCATGAACCCGATGAACGCAATGGGCAGGAACACCAGAACCGGCACCATAAAGAGCGGGAACACAATCGTCAGCAGCGCAAACACCAGCACTACGCCGATCGCGATGCCCAATGTGATCAGGTTTTTCTTGAGAGCCACACAGCTGAGGGCAAAGGAATTCTTCAGAATATTTACCATACTCAGGTCAGTGGAAACGATCATCAGATATGCATAGAAGCTCATCAGCAGCACAGCGATGCCAATGCTCATTCCTCCGATAAAGAGGAAATAGTACATCATGGAGGATTCCTTCTGGAGAAGCTGCGGATATACATAGAGTCCGCTTGCGACCGAGGCGATCACCACAAGATCGAGCAATCCCATCACGAATGCCTGTTTGAAGCAGCTTCGGAACGTCTTAATGAAGGTATCCCAGATAAAAGTAGGTTTTTCAAGCGAATAGTTCCTGAAGATCTTGGTAAAGCCGGCGATCGAGGGTCCGAAGGACACCACAAACAGCAGGAGCAGCGCCCCAAGGATGAACAGTGTCAGCTCACGGCTGACATTGGTCAGATAATAGATCACGGGGATCATCAGGATCAGCGGCAGGATCGTCGCCATCATCAGGATATTGATATTGATCAGCTTCCAGAATTTCCGGAAGGTCAGTTCCCAGTAACGGAAAAACGGTTTTTTCTTCGGGGCATCTTTTGCAATGCCGGTACCGGAGGATTCATAACCTCCGCCAAACAGTCCCATTGTATTGCATCTTCCTTTCTATTTTCAACAACAGTATTACACCCCAGGATGAACATAGTAGAGCAAACAGCTCTGCAGTACGCCAAGCAGCAGCAAGCTGACTGCCAGCACAAGAAACCGCAGCGCATACAGACGCAGCGGCAATGTTTCCTCCTGCGTACGCCGGAACACCAGCTGTGCCATGCGTACGCCGGCGCGTATCGCTACCCTTGCAGCAAGCGTGAACAGCAGCGTTCCAAGAAACGCACAGGGCATGACAAACACCAGTACATCCGGCAGACAGCCGATTCCCTTTGTCAGGTACATTTCGCTCAGCGTACCGCCAAGTGCGGCACCGCGCAGCACAAGAAGCCCCGCTGCTCCCGGAATTCCAGCAAGGGACAGTCCCAGTGCTGCATACAGCGCAAGCCAGAGCAAGGGGATCAGCGCACAGTACACCAGCACATTCCCAAAATCAGTTGCTTCCGGAAATCCGATACCTTGCAGGAAAAACGTCCCGTCCCATAGCGGTATGCTCTGCCGCAGCATTCTCAGAACACTGCCGACGGCCACACCGACAAGAACAAGTACGAACAGGTAAACAACGCCATTCTTCTGCACGGATCTCCGATCATGATTCCGCTTCATCACACATCAACTCCTCCGTAAAGGCTATGCGCATGTCCGCGGATTTATGCCATTATTTTGACAGCTCATAAGCACGGCGCGTGCATGCTGTGCAGGCGTCATTCACAGTTTCTTCGAGCTTTCCGCTGTACAGGCAGTCAAGACCTGCAAGGGTCGTACCGCCGGGGGAGGATACCATTCGAATCAGTTCCTCGATAGTATAACCGGAATCAGTGATCATTTTTGCAGAACCGATCAGGCTCTGTGCAAACAGCTGCTTTGCCACACCTGCGTCAATTCCCTCGGATGCTGCATAATCAATAAAGCCCTTCGCAAAGAGATAAATGAACGCGGGGCTGGAGCCGTTCACAGCAATGATCTCCTTCATTTTATCCTTGGAGATCACGGCAGCCTTACCGCAGACCTTGAAAATATTGAGAACGATCTCGAATTCCTCGTCCGCCACCTGTGCATTCCGCGACAATGCAGAGGCACCCTCTCCGAGAAGAAGAGGCGTGTTGGGCATCACAAGTACAACCTTCGCATCCGGAATGGTCTTCTTTGCGATGAATTCGTCCGTAATACCGGCTGCAATGGAGACAAGCACAGTATCCTGTGTCACATAAGGTGCGATCGTTTCGAGAACGCCCTCGATGATCTGGGGCTTGACAGCAAGGAATACAAACTTACACTGCTCCATGATCTCCCGCTCGCCTGCACAGCGAGTCACGCCATACGGTTCGAGGCGCTTCACCTGCTCTGCGTTCGGGTCATATGCAAACAATCGGATCTCACCGGAGAGTGCGCTTTCCGCAGCGCCCTTCATAATGGCAAAGCCCATATTACCGGCGCCGATAAATCCTACATTGGTCATTGGATCATATCCTTTCAAAAAAATGCTTACTTTTATTATACAACAAAGTGCATAAAAAAGCAAGCATTATTTTATGGATTCTTACAATTACGCAGCGCTTGTATTTTTGACAGAACGGCGATAGATCATCAGACACGCCGGCATCAGGATGAGCAGAAGCGGAATATCCGCTACAAGCTCCACTGCATTCTTGATCAGTCGGCCTGCAACGGCAAGATGGAACGCTTCCTTCGGGATGAACCCATAGTACATATTCAGCGCCGTGTTCAGGCAAAGATTGATGATCGCCACATCGAGCAGACGCGCGATAATGAGTCTTGCCGCGAACATCACATCGAACTGTTTGCCGTTCAGCGGATTTTTCATCATCACCTGCTTACCGGTCCTATGGTAAAGGCAGAAGCCGTAGATCGCGCCCTGCAGACCCGCCACGACGATATAGGCCGGCAGGAATGCGCCGCTCGGATGAGCAATAAAGCCCACAACATCGCACAGCATTCCGGCAAGAAATGCCGTACTCGGGCCGAACAGCATTCCGATCGCAGCAATCGCAAGGAATGCAAAATTCACCTTGGCATAGCCGATGTCGATCGAAAAGGTTTCAAGTGCCATTGAAATGGCGATGAAAATGCCTGTAATCGTCAGGCAACGGATTTTTTCCAGCTCCTTGAAAGAAGCGCGGATAGAAAAAAAGCTCTTCATAGTATACCTCCTTTATGCGAGCCATTGCAGCTTCGTGCATAATTCAAGGCCTATGAGAGCATTAAATTATACATTCAGCGGGATGCGAAATCTGTACCGCAAGGCGTACCTTTTCGTCCGGCCGACAACTCCCCGTTCGGCCAGCACTTAACGCACAGATCTCTACTCTGTATGACAAACTTCAGACAGCGCTGCAAGGCGCTGTCTGAATGAATATCCGGTTGGATCAATAAGCAGTTTCGTTGAGAATATCGTATCTTGCATCAATGAAAGGCTTCTTCATTGCAAGGCCTTCCTGCAGATCGATATCGTAGATCTGGCCATTCTTGAGGCCAACAATTCTGTTGCCGATGCCCTGCTCAAGCAGACCTACAGCATGATAACCCATCTCAGTTGCGATGACACGGTCGCGTGTAGTCGGAGAACCGCCGCGCTGAACATGGCCGAGTACGGTTGCTCTGGACTCAACGCCGGTCATTTCCTGAATGGTTCTTGCAATATTCTCGGACTGGCCCACACCCTCAGCAACAACGATGATGAAGTGATGCTTGCCATTCTTGTCCTCCTTGGTCTTTACCATCTTTGCAGCGATAGCATCCAGATCGTAGGGACGCTCCAGAGTCAGAGCAGCCTCTGCACCTACTGCGATCGCAACGTTAACAGCCAGGAAGCCAGCCTTTCTGCCCATTACCTCTACAACGGAGCAGCGAGCATGGGACTGTGTAGTGTCACGCAGCTTGTCGATCATCTCCATTGCGGTATTCATTGCGGTATCATAGCCGATGGTGTACTCAGTACACTGAATGTCATTGTCGATGGTACCGGGGATACCGATACAGGGAATGCCAACGGAAGACAGGTCGCCGGCACCTCTGAAGGAACCGTCACCGCCGATGACAACCAGACCCTCAAGACCGATTTCCTCACAAACAGCCTTACCCTTGAGAACACCTTCCATGTTGCGGAATTCGGGGCAGCGAGCTGTGTAGAGCGCAGTACCGCCTCTCTGGATAATACCGGAAACACTTCTTGCGTTCATATCAATAAATTCACGGTTCAACAGGCCGACATATCCTCTCTGGATACCTACGACCTCCATACCCTTGGAAAGTGCTGCACGAGTCACTGCTCTTACTGCAGCGTTCATACCCGGAGCGTCGCCGCCGCTTGTCAAAACACCGATTTTTCTCATAATCATCCATTCTCCATTCTGCATACGCAAAAATTCTTCTTACCTATCTATTTTACAACATTTAGATGCTGATGTCAAGCCCTTTTTGTCTTTTCCCTGCTTTTCCGGAAAAAATTCTACACACTACGCTGAAAATCAGGGATACAGCCAATTCGATCCGCCGGAAAAATGCGTCCCAGCTGCTCATAAAACTTCTCTGTGATCTCCACCTGCAGATGACTGCGCGGCTGTACATAGCGTTTCTCATCCGTAAGATACAGGATCACCTTAGTATCGCCTTGAAAACGTTCGCAGAGCGTTTCCAGCTGCGGCAGGAGCGCAAGCTCCTCACGGCTTACCTTGATGCAAAGCTGCATCTTTCGCAGCAGCTGCGGAAATTCCGACTGTTCGCGGATGCTTTCGCAAAGGATCGTCACCTCGTCATCCTTTTTCGAGATCTTTCCGGTCAGATAGAGGATACGATCCTGCTGAAGGCGCTGTGCCGAAACGCCGTAGAGTCTTGGAAACACGACGGTTTCCATCGCACCGGATTCATCCTCGATCGTCAGGAAGCACATCTCTTCTCCGCCGCGGGTACGGTGCTTCTTGATGCCCTGCACCATGCAGAGAAGCTGCACATTCTGGTGATCCTTCACGTTACGTCCTTCCTGCCCGGTCAGCGAACTGATCATCTGCGTATGCAGCAGCTCACGCAGATAGCGAAGGCTTTCCATCGGGTGGCCGGAAATATACAGTCCCATCACCTGCTTTTCCATACGCAGCTTTTCGAAGCTGTCGTAATCCTCCATGGGAGGGATCGCAAGATCATCCGCAGGCTGGGATTCCGCCTCACCGAACAGGCTCATCTGCCCTTCCAGTACATGGTCATTACCGCTGCTGACGACTTCCATGACGCGCTCATAGGTTGCAAGCATCTGGCGGCGGTTGCAGTCAAGACCATCAAGCGCCCCCGCCTGGATCAGTGCTTCCAGCGCACGCTTATTCATGCCCTGTGCAGACATACGCCGGCAAAAGTCCACAAAGCCGCGGAAGCATCCGTTCACACGGCGATCCTGTGTCATCTTGTCGATCAGGCCCTTACCGAGCCCGCGGATCGCCAGCAATCCGAAATACATGCTGCCATTATGATGCACAAAGCTCCACTCTCCCGTGTTCACATCGGGCGGACAGATCGTGATGCCGGCGCCGCGGCACTCCTCGAGATAACTCAGGAGCTTCGGGGAATCGGAGATCACACTCGTCATGAGCGCTGCCATATACTCTGCAAAATACCGGCATTTGAGATAAGCCGTCTGGTATGCAAGCAGCGCATAGGCTGCCGCATGGGATTTATTGAAGGCATAGGAGGCAAAGCTTTCCATCTGGTCGAAAATCGCCTCGGCAGTTTCCTTGGGCACGCCGTTCGCGATCGCACCGACGCAGCCGTCGTCCTTGCCGGAGCCGTAGAGGAACACCTGACGCTCCTGCTCCATTGCCTCGTGTTTTTTCTTTGCCATCGCACGACGCACAAGATCCGCTCTGCCGTAGGAATAACCGGCAAGCTTCCGGCAGATCTGCATGACCTGTTCCTGATAGACAATGCAGCCATAGGTCACATCGAGGATGTCCTCCAGAAGCGGATGAAGATAACGCACCTCACCGCGGTGATGTCGGTTGCGGATATAGGTCGGGATCGAATCCATCGGTCCCGGACGGTAGAGTGCAAGTACCGCGATAATATCCTCCATACTCTCCGGCCGCAGGCGCATCAGCACGGCGCGCATTCCGCTGCTTTCGAGCTGGAACACACCGGAGGTATTGCCGGCGGAGATCATCCGGTAGACTTCAGGATCATCAAGGGGGATCCGGTCGATGGAGAACTCCGGCTCACTGCGGCGGATCGCCTCCACAGCATCGCGGATCACAGTCAGATTCCGCAGCCCGAGGAAGTCCATTTTCAGCAGTCCCAACTGCTCCAGCACTGTCATCGTGTACTGGGTAACAATGGTTTCGTCATTCTTCTGCAGGGGAACGTAATCGCTCACCGGGGATGCGGCGATCACGACGCCTGCGGCATGGGTGCTCGCATGACGCGGCATTCCTTCGACCTGCTTTGCCATATCCAGAAGCTTCCGGACGCGTTCGTCCTCCCTTGCAAGCTGCTGCAGCTCCTTGCTCTGCTCGAGCGCCTGTGGAATGGTCTGCCTGCCGTCAATGAGCTTTGCGGTCTTGTCGCAGACCGCATAGGGAATGTTCATCACTCTGCCGATATCGCGGACAGCAGCACGCGCCTTCATGGTATCAAAGGCAATGATCTCCGCAACATGATCGCTGCCGTAGCGACGGACAACATAGTCCTTGACCGCCTGACGGCCCTCCATGCAGAAGTCGATATCGAAGTCCGGCATGCTGACACGCTCCGGATTCAGGAAACGCTCAAACAGAAGGTTGCCGGCGATCGGGTCAATACCGGTAATACCCATGCAATATGCGCACAGGCTTCCAGCGCCGGAACCTCGTCCGGGGCCCACGGGAATGTCCTGACTCCGGGCATAGCGGATGAAATCCCAGACGATGAGGAAATAATCGACAAAGCCCATCTGCTCAATGACCTGCAGTTCGTACCGCAGACGCTGCTTGACTTCATCGGATGGGTTTTCTCCGTAACGAAGGTGCATTCCCTTGACGCAGAGTGCACGCAGATAGACGGTATTGTCCGTGACACCCTCCTGCACGAAATGCGGGAGCTTGCGTTCACCGAAGGTGAAACTCACGTCACAGCGGTCGGCGATCTTTCCAGTCACCGTGATCGCATCCGGAAGATTCGGGAAGAGCGTTTCCATTTCCTCTGCGGACTTGAGATAGAATTCATTCGTCGGAAAACTCAGTGCACCGGGCTGATCGATGGTCGTACCGGTCTGGATGCAGATCAGCGCCTTCTGCATGGCGGCGTCCATTCTGGTCAGGTAGTGGACATCGTTCGTCGCTGCAAGAGGTATCCCCGTTTCGCGCGACAGCCGCATCAGCTGCGGCAGTACTTCCCTCTCCTCCGGAATGCCATGGTTCTGGATCTCGAGGAAATAATTGTCCCTGCCGAACAGCTTCTGGTAGCGCAGGGCGGTTTCCTTCGCGCCCGAATAATTGCCTTCCAGCAGTTTGCGGGGAATCTCTCCAGCCACACATGCCGAAAGGCAGATCAGTCCTTCATGGTATTGTTCAAGCAGATGCCAGTCCACACGCGGCTTTTTGTAAAAGCCCTCGATATTGGCAAGGGACACGAGCTTGACAAGGTTATGATAGCCCGTGTTATTCTCGCACAGCAGCACCAGATGGTAGCTCTTTCCGTCGAAAGAAGGCTCCCGATCGAATCGGGTGCGCTGGGCAACATAGACCTCACAGCCGATGATCGGACGGATCCCCTGTGCCTTGGCCGCTTCATAAAATGCGACCGCAGCGTAGAGATTGCCGTGATCGGTCACGGCAACGGCAGTCTGCCCGAGCGCTTTTGCCTGTTTTACAAGGGAGTCTATCCGGCAGGCACCGTCGAGCAGACTGTATTCACTGTGGACATGCAGGTGTACAAACGCATCAGCTGCCGGCATTGCCATCCTCCTCCCTGTACTTCTGGGCGATCGCCGCAAGTCTGCGGAATCTGTGATTGACACCGGAACGCCCGATGGGCTTTTCCAGCAGTTCGCTCAGATCCTGCAGGCTCAGGTGGGGGTTCTCCATCCGCAGCTCAGCAAGCTCTCGCAGCTCCGCTGTGAGCTTCATCATGCCGTCATGCTGGATGATGGTTTCAATATCCCGGCACTGCTTTTCGGATGCGGAGATCACCTTATCGATATTCGCCATATCGCAGTTATTCATACGGTTGACATGGTTCTTGACCTCTTTGTCGATCTTGATATCGATAAGGTCAAGCGTACATTTCTGCGCACCCATGAAGGTAAGCAGATCGCCGATCTCCTCGCTGTCCTTCAGATAGGCAGAGTACGCATAGCGGCGTTTTGTGATGCCGGGATGTACGCCAACGCTCAGCAGGATATCACACAGATCCTGACAGAGGACCTGTGTGGGTGCCGAGAATTCGAGATGGTATTCTTTATTCGGATCGGTCATGGTTCCGCAGGTCAGAAAGACACCGCCGAGAAACATACCGATGCTGTTCATCGGAAGATTTCGCATATCGACGCGGCGTTCCTCATGGATATGGAACATCCGGCGGATGCGCGTGACGGCTTCGACACCGGTGATCCGGTAAATATGTCGCTGGCTTCCGTCCTTTCGTGGTTTGGAGGTGATCTCCAGCGGCACGGAGGCGCCGAATACGGTCTTCATCAGGATCGGGAATACGGAGTCAAAGACCTCGCTTTCACTACGCAGGCAGATCTCCTCCCTTGTCACAGTACGACAGTACAGCAGCATGCCGTACAGGCAGGCAAAGCGTCTGTCCTGGTCATTGATGGTACTGCGGATACTCTCACGCACATGATCGGAAAACGACATGCTGTGTCACCTCCTAACCTCTGTCCTTGGCGATATCGCGGTGCATCTTATGCACGCGATACCCCTTCTCACGAAGCGCATCCCCCATCAGCTCTGCAAAGGTGATGGAACGATGCTTGCCGCCGGTGCAGCCGAACGCCACGACCAGCTGGCTCTTTCCCTCCGAGACATACAGAGGGAGCAGGAATTCCAGCAGCTCCTCAAATTTATGGAACAGCTCCTGCGACTGGGGAAACTGCATCACATAATCGCGCACGCAGCTCTCGCAGCCGGTGTGATTCTTCAGCTCCGGAATATAGAAAGGATTCGGCAGACAGCGCACATCCAGCACGAGGTCGGACTCGGTGGAGACGCCGTATTTGTATCCGAAAGAGATCACCTTTACAAGGAGCGAATCCGTCTTCTTCTCGAGGAACATATTCTTGATCTCCTCCTTGAGCTGGGAAACGCTCAGGTGGGAGGTTTCGATGTAGTAATCGGCGATGGAACGAAGCTGCTGCAGCTGCTCGCGCTCGTACTGGATCGCCTCCTGCAGGGAGCCGCACTTTTCATCAAGCGGATGCTTGCGGCGCGTTTCCTTGTAACGCTTGAGCAGCACCTCATCGGATGCCTCAGTAAAGATCACCTTGACATCGACGCTGCTTTCGTTCTTCAGCATTCTCCAGGAGCGGTAGATCTCGGAGAACATCTCACCGCTGCGGATATCCACAGCGATCGCAACCTTGTTGAGACTGCCCTCGGAATGCTCGCAGATATCCACGAATTTCGTGATCAGCTGGGGCGGCAGATTATCGATACAATAGTAACCGATATCCTCCATCACCTGCATCACCATGGTTTTACCGGCACCGGACATTCCGGTGATCATGACAAGCTGCATATGAATCTGTCCTCCGTTCCTATTTTAATACAATTGGCTCAAGCTCCAGTGTGAACCCCTTTTCCTTCTCCACGATGTCGCGCACCTGATCGCAGAGTGTCAGGACATCCGCACAGGTGGCATCCCCTGTATTGATCACGAAGCCGCAGTGCTTCTGGCTGACCTGTGCGCCGCCGACGGACATCCCCTTCAGGCCGCACTGGTCGATGAGAAGGGAGGCATAGCTCCCCTCCGGACGCTTGAAGGTGCTGCCAGCACTGGGGAATTCGAGCGGCTGCTTCGCCTTACGCTGGGCAAGCAGTTCTTCCATTCTGGCTTCGATCGCTGCAGGATCGCCCTCCTGCAGCTCCATGGTCACGCTGACGATGATACCACCGTTTTCGCAGAAAATGCTGTGACGATAGGAAAGCGCCATCTCTTCCAGGGTCATCGTCCGAAGATTTCCATCCGTATCAATGTATTCGCAGCTGCGCACGACATCCTTCATCTCGCTGCCGTAGGCACCTGCATTCATATAAAGCGCACCGCCGATGGTGCCGGGAATACCGCAGAGTGCTTCCATTCCCGTCAGCGAATGCTGCAGCGCACTGCGCGCCGCGCCGGCAAGGCTTGCACCGGACTGGCAGACAATTGTCGTACCGCTGATGTTGATCTGCGAAAAGGCATTTCCGATATGCAGGATCAGTCCGCAGTAGCCCTCATCGGATGCAAGAATATTGCTGCCCTTGCCAAGGATGAAATACGGCACGGCATTTGCTCTGCAGAATTGCAGGAGTGCATGCAGCCCCTGCACAGAAGTGATCTCCGCCCAGTAATCCGCCGTTCCGCCGATACGGAAGGTGGTGTGTCTGGAAAGCGGCACATCCGTCTGCAGCGTGCAGCCGTACTCCTCACAGATCCGCTGTAATTGTTCTCTCATAGTGTTCCTCCATCGGGGTTCTTATGGATTCAGGATCAGAATGCATCGTATTCCTTGACGGTCTCTGTTGCATCCATGCCCATACCGAGACGTTCCAGCAGCTCGGTAGCGGCGTTGTAGCCCATCTTCTTCTGACGGTTGTTCATTGCTGCAACCTCAAGGATGACAGCGAGGTTTCGTCCGGGCTTTACCGGAATGGTCAGGGACGGCACCTTTACGCCCAGAATGGACGCAAACTGTGTATCCACGCCCATACGGTCGTAGATCTTCTCCGGATTCCAGAGCTCCATCTCTACCACGAGGTCGATCTTTTCGGTCATCTTGACCGCACCCATACCGAACAGGCGGCGGGCATTGATGATGCCGATACCGCGCAGCTCAAGGAAGTGACGGATATTATCCGGAGAGCTGCCGACGAGGCTGATGTTGGAGACCTTACGGATCTCTACTGCGTCATCGGCTACAAGACGATGGCCGCGCTTGACCAGCTCAATAGCGGTCTCACTCTTACCGACACCGCTTTCACCGGTGATGAACACGCCCTCACCATAGATCTCGATCAGTACGCCATGGCGTGTGATACGGGGCGCAAGATTCAGATTCAGGAATGCGATCAGTCCTGCGATAAAGTTGGAGGTACTCTCCTTGCTGCGCAGCAGGGGTGTTTCGTACTGCTTTGCGTATTCCAGCATTTCTGCAAAATACGGCAGTTCTCTGGTGATGACAAGCGCCTTGAGCTTCTGGGAGAAGAGCTTCTGGAGGCGATCGCGGCGTGTCACCTCATCCACGGTGGAGAGGTACGCGAACTCCATTTTGCCGATAATCTGGATGCGCTCCGGATTGAAGTACTCATAGAAGCCCATGAGCTGCAGGCCGGGACGGATGACGTCGGTTTCATCCACGAAGATCTCCTCCGGCGGTGCAGGGGTATGGATGACTTCAAGTTTGAATTCATCGATGATTTTTTTCAGGGTAATGGTGAATTTTTCGGACATGATTTCCACTCCTTTTTCATGATATTACTGATCCGTTCCGGACGCTGTCTCCGTTTCCTCCGAAGCAGTCTCGGACGGCTCCGCGGTAATGGACAGCTGGGTTCCCGGATGGATGAAATAACTTCCGTTAATGGTCAGCGGCGCGAGGATCTCGTCCGTGACCGTCTGTGCGCTCTGGATCTTAAAGACACACTGCGAGTTGCTGACGGCGTTTTTGATGGTGCCATACTGCGGTGATGTCGTATCGTCGATCGTAAGTATTACGCCATCCTCGCTGATGCTGTCAAGCGCAGTGAGGATATCGGTTTTGCCGTCGAGTACATACTGGCCGTCCACCTCAATGAGGAACATGGCATCTCCGGCTGATGCACGCATCGCTCCGGCGATCTCTTCAAGGCCTGTGTAGCGGTCGTAGGCATCCGCGTTCGTATCAAGTACTGCCAGATCCTCCTCGGAAAACTCCGGAAAAACAAGTCCCTGACAGATGATGACTTCGAAACCAGCTTCGCTGATCTCTCCGGTCAGGGCGGCGAGATATTCCTCTGCCAGAACACTGAATGGCGAGAGCATTGGTGCTGCGCCGGTGGAAGCTCCGGAATAGAGCCACTTCTCACCCGTAATGGTCTGGTATCCTGCAGCGGAAAAGGTACGCGGATACACAGAGTCTTCGAGGGCATTGATGCAGGCACCCGGCACATAGCCAGCATCCCGGATCACACTGCAGATGGTCTCCGCAGGCAATGCGGATACGACCGCACCGCACATCCGGACATCATCAAGTGCGGAAGCATAGTGCAGAAATCCGCCCTGTGTTTTCAGCGGTACCACAATATGGGTCGTGCCTGCCGGAACGTCGGTCAGCGCACTGCGCAGCTGGGACTCCGTGGTAAGGGCACTTTCCGGAAGATAGTAGCCGCACAGATCCTCCAGAGGCTTCTGCTGTACGGGAGCTTCGGTCGCTTCCTCCTGCGGCTGCACGGAATCGGATTCTGTGGCAGCGGTGGCATCGGGAACGGAGGATGCCTCACCATCATTCTGGGTGACGACCTTTTTTTCCTCCAGGAATTTAAGAATAGGGGCACCGGCACTAAAACCAACAAAACCGATCGCTGCGATCGCAGCAACCGTTCCGACAACGGCACCGGTGTTACGGAAAAAGCCTTTCAGACGCTCACCACGGGTTCTGTACCGGTAGATCTTGCGTCCCTTTGGTTTGAATTTCATTCTGTTGTTGTTCTCCTCTCAGGGGACTGCTCTCTGTTTCTGTGCAGCCATATCTATCTTATTGTATACAAAAAATTCTGAAACATGACATCAGATCGTAATGGCATACACGGCCATAGAAAGCAGGCCGATATAGACCATCACGGCTGGGAATCCGCGAAATGCTGCCGGAACTGTCTCTGCATAAAGACGCCGGTGCACCGCAGTGAGCATCAGTGCAGCAAGCACAAAGCCAAGGCCCGACTGCAGTCCGAAGTACACGGCATCAAGAATTCCCATCGGCGCGGTTCCATCACCGAAGCCAAGCCACAGCGTACCCATCACGGCACAGTTGAGTGCGGACAGATGCACGTATTTTTTCAGCTGTACAAAATGTCTGCCGCTGAGGCTGTACAATCCCAGCAGCACAATAATATACACTGCGCAGACGATGGCTGCAAAACAGAGGGGCAGCAGCAGCGGTTCCGATGGGAACAGCGGTGCTGCAAGGCTCGTCAGCAGACAGCTCAGGACGGAAAATCCTGTCATCATCAGTGCAAGAATGGTCAGATTGGATTTGCTTCTCGCAGCCGTCATCAGTGTACTTGTACCGAGCGCCTTCGTCAATACAAGATTGGTGGTCAGCAGCGAGAACAGATTGGCGATCAGCCACATAATTTCACCTTATTTCTGAGGAAAAATCGCCCGGTGCAGCGCACAGAGCAGTCCCAGCAGGATGAATCCTGCCCAGGGTGCCGAGAAGCCCTGCATGAGCAGCGGCATATCCACGACATGCCCGTAAACTGTGCCGAAGGCAACAAGCTCCCGGATCACGCCGACAATGACTGCGGCAGCTGCAAAGCCTGCAATGTGGAAGAGCAGTACCGGCAGCATCACACGTTTGCGCAGCGGATAGAAATGCAGCTGTGAATGCAGCACAATGAAGGAATTAACAGTCAGAAGCGGCAGATAAATGCCGATCGCCGCAGTTGCCTGCGGATCCAGATGCCGGCACAGCATCACCGCCGGAAGATAGCACACGCATGCAGTCAGGGCATACAGTGTGATCTTCAGCGCATAGGGCAGCCGTTTCGGGTAGAACGCACCGATGCAGACTGTCAGAAAGGTAATGCAGGCAAAGGCAAGCGACAGCATCAATGCATTGCGAAGTGTACTGCAGCATACAACGATCGGAGCAATGACCATTCCCTCGGCGAGCACCGCATTGCGTCGGAAAAGTCCGTCAAATACAGAAAAGCGCTGGGTTTTCATCATTCAGCCTCCGTTTCTTGGCCGGAACTGTCCGGCTGTTCCTGCGGTTCCTCCGCAGCATCCGGAACGGACGCTTCCGGTTCTGCATCAGAAGGCTCCGGCGAAACCGTTTCTTCCGGCTTTTCCGTGAGCATCCGCTGCGCGCGTTCGCGCGCCTCTTCATCCGCATAGGCATGGCAGAGCGGGCTGCACAGCACGACCGCTACCACGGGGGCGTATTCCAGATTGCAGAATACGATCAGAAATCCGGCTGCGTGACCGATTACCAAACCGCAGACGGCTTTCGCAAGCACGCCCTCCGGCAGGAAGCGGGTATTGCATGCAAGAAAGAGCATGGAAAACAGCAGCATATTGACCGGCAGCATCTCCCAGACCGTCATGCCTGCGTAGGCTGAGGTGACCAGAATTCCACCGATGTAGCCCGCACTTGCAACAAATGACAGATCGCGGCTGAACAGCAGCACCACGGCACCTGCCAGAAGGAGCAGGATGCATCCGGTTCCCATGGAACCGGATACGGCACCGAGGAGCAGATCGAGCGGATCCGTTTTCAGGAGATGCTCGGCATTGACCTGACTGCTCAGGGACGGGGACAGCGGTATACTGTCCTTCCCGAATGCATTACCGAACAGGCTGAGATGCGTTCCGACCGGCGGAAAACGAAGCACTTCGTTCTTCCAGCCGATGAGCGCAAAGAGATAGCCCGCCGCAGCAGGCGGAATGACTGCGGTACCGCGGTTTCCGAAGACATGCGCTCCGACAGCCACCGCAAAGACCGTACTCAGGATCACAATGGAATACGGCACGGAAGCCGGCAGCATCAGGGCAAGCACGAGGGCTGTGGTGATACTGGACAGATCCTTCATGCGATAGGGCTTATTGCGCAGGAACAGGCAGAAGAAATCGGTCAGCACCGCGGTTACGGCTGCAAGACCGCACACTACGGCGGCACGGATGCCATAATAAAATACGCTTACCAGGACAAGTGCGAAAAGCACCAGCCAGTACTGGGGTGTTCGGTTGACGCTCTGCTGCTTCAAGACGCAGATTCCTCCCCGAAACGCAGGGATGCCATTGCCGCTGCAAGGCTTTCCTGCCGGAACAGGTAGCTTCCGACAACAAGGACATCGGCACCGGCAGAGGTCGCCTCGCGGGCGGTCTGTGCATTGACGCCGCCATCCACCTCAAGGTAGATCTCACGCCCGGATGCATCGATCATTTCACGGATCTGTGCGATCTTTTCATCCATTTCGGTGATATAGCCCTGGCCGCCGAAGCCCGGCTCCACAGTCATGACAAGCACCAGCTCCACACGGTCGAGATAGGGTGCAACCGCCTGCGCAGGCGTTCCGGGTTTGATGGAAATGCCCGCCTTGCAGCCTGCTGCATGGATCGCCTCAATCGTTGCGTCGGGATCGCTGACGCTCTCCAGATGGAAGGTGATCAGGTCCGCACCTGCCTTTGCAAAGGCATCGACATAGCGCAGCGGATCCGTGATCATCAGGTGTACATCCAGAAACATGTCGGTTGCCTTCGAAACAGCATCCAGCACAGGGATTCCGAATGAAATATTATTGACAAACACACCGTCCATCACGTCAAAGTGCAGCATGTCCGCACCGACGTTCTCCAGATTGCGGATGACATCGCCGAAATGCAGGATATCTGCATTGAGAATGGACGCAGAAATCTGATGACTCATAGTGTTACCTCCAAAAAAATTACATGGTACTCCTATTCTATTATACCTGATTCCGGCTTTCTCGTCAATAGCTGACCCGGCATTTTTTTGAGAAAAAACCGAGGCCTTTCACAGGATACAAAACGTATCGATCGAAGCAGAACGATGCATTTGCGCAGCTTCGGGCTTCACGTTTTTCTCATATAGCACAATCTTGCTGTTATATAGGAGAATATTGAAAAAGTACTGGACATTTTCCACAAAATCATGTATAATAATGGTGGACAGTTCTACGATCCGGCAGAGTCTCTGCCATCACATACCACAGGAGGTTTTTCTATGGATCAGAATCTCGATCTTACCGCAATCAAGGATGAAATCTGCGATGTCTGCCACAAGATGTGGCAGCTCGGCTGGGTGGCTGCCAATGACGGCAATGTGTCCGTACGTCTGAGCGACGGCACCTATCTTGCAACGCCCACCGGCATCAGCAAGAGCTTTATCACCCCCGAAAAGCTTGTCCGCATCGACGGTGAAGGCAATGTACTGGAGGGGCCGGAGGGTGCAAAGCCGTCCTCCGAGATCAAGATGCACCTTTGCTGCTACCGCGAGCGCCCCGACGTGAACGCGGTCGTGCATGCACATCCGGCAACCGCAACCGGCTACGCCGTAGCCAACAAGGCACTGGACGAGTACTCCATGATCGAATCCGTCATCGCCATCGGCTCCGTTCCGGTAACACCTTACGGTACGCCTTCCACCAATGAAGTACCCGAAGCGATCAAACCCTATCTGCAGGAGCATGATGTGATGCTGCTCCAGAACCACGGCGCACTGACGGTCGGTGCGGATCTTATCACAGCATATTACCGCATGGAGACGCTCGAGCTGTTTGCAAAGATCAGCCTGACAGCGCACCTTCTTGGCGGCGCACAGGAGATCTCCCGCGAGAATATCGACCGGCTGTGCAGCATGCGTTCCCAGTACAAGGTAACGGGAAAACATCCGGGATACAAGAAATACAATCCGTAAGGAGGATTTTTATGAAAAAACGAGTCCTTGCCTTTGATTTCGGCGCATCCGGCGGACGGGCGATCCTCACTTCTTTCGAAAACGGAAAAATGAAGCTGCAGGAGATCCATCGTTTCCCGAACGAACCGGTTTCTGTGAACGGTCATCTCTACTGGGATGTACTGCGTCTGCTGCATGAGATCAAGAACGGTCTGTGCAAGGCGCATGCTGCCGGAGGCTTCGACAGTGTCGGCATCGACACCTGGGGCGTGGATTACGGCCTGCTGGACAAGCGCGGCGACCTGCTTGCCAATCCCTATCACTATCGTGATGACCGCACGGACGACATGCTTCTGGAGGCAGAGAAGTACATCTCCATGGACGAGCTCTACGCTCTGACCGGAAATGAGATCATGCCGATCAACACGGCGTTCCAGCTTCTGGAACAGAAGCAGAATGCGCCGGAACTTCTTGAAAATGCACAGTGTTTCCTCATGATGCCGGATCTGCTGGCGTATTTTCTGACTGGTGATATCTCCGTCGAACGTACCATTGCGGGAACCTCCCAGCTGTTCGACTACAAGACCGGGGGATGGTCCTCCAAGACGGTGGAAGCACTCGGCCTGCCGGAACATATTTTCCCGCCGCTGACCGAGACCGGTGCTGTCAAGGGCATGCTTTCCGATGAGATCTGCAATGAACTGCACATTCCTTCCGTCCCTGTGATCGCTGTCTGCGGTCACGATACACAGTGCGCTGCGGCGGCGGTTCCCTGCCCCGAAGCCCTCCCCTTCCTGTTCATCAGCTGCGGTACCTGGGCGCTCTTCGGCACGGAGCTGGATGCGCCCGTTGTCACGGAGCAGTCGGCGTACTGCAACCTGACAAACGAAGTGGGATACGGCAACACTGTTACCTTCCTCAAGAACATCACAGGCCTGTGGATGATCCAGGAAACACGGCGCACACTGATGGCGCAGGGGCGCACCTATTCCTATGCAGAAATGGAAAAGATGGCGGCACAGGCCGATGCCGGAATGCGCTTTATCGATGTGGAGGCACCGGCGTTCTCCGATCCCGGCGATATGCCGGCAAGGATCCGCAACTGGTGTTCCGAAAGCAATCAGCCGGCTCCTGAGGATGACGGCGATGTGATCCGCTGCATTTATGAGAGTCTCGCCTGCAAATTCCGCCGCACGATGGAAGAGATCGAACTCTGCACCGGCCGGAAATACGAGCGCATCTACATGCTCGGCGGCGGCGTGAAGGACATGCTGCTCTGCCAGCTGACCGCGGATCTGTGCGGCATTCCGGTGCTGACGGGTCCTGTCGAAGCTACCGCCTACGGCAATGCGGCGATCCAGCTGATCGCTGCCGGAGAGATGGAGGATCTCTCCCAGGCAAGACAGGCGATCGCCTCCTCCATCACAGTAAAGGAATATACGCCAAATCCCGAAAACGCGTATATTTACGATAATTTTCAAAAAATATTCAGAAAAGAGAGTGAATGATTATGTATCCGAAGATTGGTATTCGTCCCGTCATTGACGGCAGACAGCTGGGCATCCGCGAAAGTCTGGAAGACCAGACCATGAACATGGCAAACGCAGCGAAGGCACTGATCGAAGCCGAGCTGCGCTATCCGGACGGCACACCGGTGGAATGCGTGATTGCGCCCTCCACCATCGGCGGCGGTGCGGAGGCTTACAAGTGCGAGGAATTCTTCTCGACACAGAATGTCTGCGCAACCCTTTCCGTTACTCCCTGCTGGTGCTACGGCAGCGAAACAATGGATCTCAATCCCCTGACCATCAAGGCAGTATGGGGCTTCAACGGCACGGAGCGTCCCGGCGCGGTGTATCTGGCTGCCTGCATGGCTGCGCATGCACAGAGAGGACTGCCGGCATTTGCGATCTACGGTCACGACGTGCAGGACAAGGATGACACCAGTATTCCGGACGATGTGCGTGAAAAGCTCCTGCGCTTTGCAAGATGTGCCGTTGCGGTTGGACTGATGCGCAACAAGGCATATGTGAACATCGGCGGCGTTTCCATGGGCATCGCCGGCTCCTACTGCAACAGCGATTTCTTCCAGAACTATCTGGGCATCCGCGCAGAATGGGTGGATATGTCCGAGGTGCTGCGCCGCATCAATCTGGAAATCTACGACCATGCTGAATTTGAAAAGGCTTACAAGTGGACGATGGACAACTGCCCGATGGGCTTCGATGTGAACGAGAATCCTCTTCCTGCTGAGCATCAGGAGGAGAACTGGGAATTCTGCGTGAAGATGACACTCGTTCTCAGGGACATCCTGCTGGGCAATCCGGTACTGGCAGATATGAACTGGCTGGAAGAGAGCCGCGGCAGAAACGGCATCATGGGCGGCTTCCAGGGGCAGAGACAGTGGACGGACTGGCTGCCGAACGGCGATTTCTCCGAGGCGATCCTCAACTCCACCTTCGACTGGAACGGCAAGAAGCAGCCGACGATCCTCGCGACGGAGAACGACGGTCTCAACGGCACCGCAATGCTCTTCGGCCATCTGCTGACAAATACCGCATCCGTCTTTGCGGACGTGCGTACCTACTGGAGTCCGGAGGCTGTGGAACGCGTGAGCGGCGTCAAGCCCACGGGTCTTGCTGAAAACGGCTTCATCCATCTGATCAATTCCGGCTCCGCTGCACTTGATGCGACCGGTATGGCAAAGGACGAAAACGGCAATGCGGTGATGAAGAAGTGGTGGGATATGACACAGGAGGACATCGATGCGATCACTGATAAGGTGGACTGGTGTCCGGCAAACCTCGGTTATTTCAGAGGCGGCGGCTTCTCCTCGCACTTCCGTACACAGGCAGAGATGCCGGTGACCATGATGCGTGTGAACATCATCAACGGCACACAGCCGGTGCTGCAGATCGCAGAGGGATGGACGACCGTACTTCCGGACGGCGTACACGAGGTACTCGACAAGCGTACCGACCCGACATGGCCGACAACATGGTTTGTTCCGCGTCTGACGGGCAAGGATGCATTCAAGGATGTCTACAGCGTAATGGCAAACTGGGGCGCAAACCACGGTTCCCTGAGCTACGGTCATATCGGCAAGGATCTGATCACACTGGCTTCCATGCTGCGCATTCCGGTTTCCATGCATAATGTTCCCGACGAGGATATCTACCGTCCGCACGCATGGTCCGCTTTCGGCACGAAGGAGCTGGAGGGCGCGGATTATCGTGCTTGTGAGGCGTATGGACCGTTGTATAAATAAGCGCGGGACCCGCGCTGGTGAGCTTTTGCAGAAGAATGAACACCGAATCGTTTGACCGCAATGCCCCCAAGCCTATGGCAAGGGGGCATTGCTAAGTTCTGCATCATTGTCCATTACACAAGGAGGGATCCCCATGCTTTCCATGCTTTTTCGCATTCGCGGCAGACATCCAGAATTCACGATGCTCATCACCGTCATCCTGCTCTGTCTCTTCGGGCTCTGGAAGCTGCGCAATTTCCTCTGGCGACGCAGACATTGTGAGATTGTCACAGGCGCTATCCTCAAAGCCGAGGAGATCGGCAGGACGGTCGATTTTGTCCGCCACCGCCTGACCATCGAGTACACAGACTCGAATGGCGAAACGGAGACAGTGCAGCTGCTCACCTGCAACAGCGAAGCGGCATCGGCGGAAACTGCAGAGCTCTCTATCATCAGCCGTACCCACCTGCGAAAGGGGCGGGGCTACCAATCCCTTCTGCCGGATGAACGCGTACAGCTTCGTCTGGATGAGACAACGCGTTCTCAGCTCGAACAAATTAACCGGACAACGGAGGATCTTGATCTTACCGACCGCCGATGGAACCTCCTAAACCTGCTACTCTGTCCGGCGCTCTATGTGGAGCGTGCACGCTTTGCCGACCCGAAGGCGCATCGGGAACCGAAGAAACAAAGTCCTCTGACAAAGCTGCTGATGGATTTGCTGATCTTCATCGTGCTTTTGATCGTCGGCATTATGGCGCTGTTCTATCTGATGGGTAGAACGGAAGGGATTCTTTGAAATCATAAACATTGCGCACAGCGCATAAAATGGCAGTACAACCCGTACTGCCATTTTTTGTTTCGGAGGTCGCTTATGCAGAGAAATATTGCACGGGACACGCTGCTCCTTACAGTCATTCAGATGATCCTTGATGGCATCGGCCTCCTGCTCAATGCGTGGATGACCGGTGTCCTCGGCACGGAGGCCATCGGCATTCTGTCGCTGACCGGCTCCTTCTTCGGCCTTGCCTCCGTAATGGCAGGCGGCAATGCCTTTCTGTGCGTCAGCCGCTTTGTCTCTGAGGAGCTGGGGAAACCCTCCGGAAATCCCGGCAGAGTGCTTCGCTACTGTATTAGTGTCAGCCTTGCGCTGAGTGCGGTTGTCGCCCTGCTGATCGTTCTGTTTGCCCCCCTTTGCAGCGGCTATTTTTTCGGGAATGAGGCGCTTTCTGCACCCATCCGGCTCATGGCACTCTCCCTTCCGCTGCTGTCCCTGACGGCCTGCATGCGCGGTTATTTCAATGCCTCCTGTCATGCGGGCATCTGCGCTGCCTCCGATGCGATCGGTTTTCTTGCGCGATGCGCACTCATGGCCGGCATCGTCCATCTCATTACGCCCGTCAGCAATCGTGCGATCTGCCTGATGACGGCACTGTGCACGATCGGCGGATCACTCATGACACTGCTCTTTCTGCTGTGGAAATTCCGCACCCACCGGACTTCCGGTACCGGAACGGCATCGATCTCCCTGCGGCGATATGTGAAGCTTGCGGTTCCGGTGATGTTCGGCAGTGCGCTGACCTCCGTCCTCAGCTCGGCAAATGACGCGCTCGTGCCGCTGACGCTTCGGCAGGCCGGTAATTCCACGGGCGAGGCACTCAGTCAGTTCGGTATCTTCGAGGCCATCGTCATTCCGACGCTCTTCTTCCCTTCGACAGTCCTCTGCGCACTGTCGGGTATTCTTGTGACAGAAACTGCCAGAGAGGCGGCTGCATGCAACAAAATCCGCATTACCAGTCTTTCGGAGACGATCCTCTCACAGACGATCCTGTTTGCGGTTTATGTCATGGCGGTTCTCCTTCTGTTCGGGCATGACCTCGGACAGCTGCTTGGCGGCGGTGCGATCGGCGGTAAAATGATCATGCTCCTTGCGCCCGTTGTACCGTTCATCTATCTGGAGATCGTTCTTGAGAGCATCATCAAGGGACTTGGTGCGCAGGCATTCTCCTCACTGAATTACCTTGCAGAATATATCATCCGTATCTCCGCAGTACTGATCTGTGTGCCTTTGATGGGATTCTACGGCATTATCCTCTCATATTACGCAAGCAATGTCTGCGGCAATCTCGCGCGGCTCGTGATGGTGATCCGGAAAACCGACATTCGTCCGAATTGGTGGTGTGCAGTGGGACTTCCCATCGGTGCGGCATTCTTTTCGAATGAAATCCTGAAGCTGTTTTTTGCAGTGACCGGCATCCCGCCTCACGGGAATCTTATCACGATCATCGCATATGCTTCTCTTCTGGGAGGACTGTATCTTCTCATATACAGAGGGCTTATGATGATCGCCGTACCTTCGACCGCCACCCGAAGTAAAAATCCCACTGTTCTCCGATGATCCGATGCTTTATCGGTTATTCACCATCTCCGGGTACAGATCATGCTTAGAAAGTCTGTCAAAAGCCACCTGTTCCCAGGGGGTTCCGGGCTTGCCATAGTTGCAGTAGGGATCGATGGAAATGCCGCCGCGTGGAAGGAATTTTCCCCATACCTCGATGTATTTCGGATCCATCAGCTTGATGAGATCATTCATAATGATGTTCACGCAGTCCTCATGGAAATCGCCGTGATTGCGGAAGCTGAAGAGATAGAGCTTGAGGGATTTGCTCTCGACCATCTTGATATCCGGCACATAGGAAATGTAGATCGTTGCAAAATCCGGCTGACCGGTGATGGGGCAAAGGCTTGTGAATTCCGGGCAGTTGAACTTGACAAAATAGTCACGGCCGGGATGCTTGTTGTCGAAGGTCTCCAGCACCTCGGGGGCGTAGTCCTGCGCATACTTCACATTCTGATTGCCGAGCAGGGTGATGTCCTGCATTTCTTCTCTGTTTCTGCTCATGTTATTCTCCTTTCAGTGCGGGGTCTTCCATTCCGTTTTCCGCAAACGCCTTGGCACGGTCGATACAGGTGCCGCATTTTCCGCAAGGGGTGTCCTTACCCTCGTAGCAGCTCCATGTGAGGTGGTAGGGTACATCCAGCTCCAGCCCCATCTTCACGACCTCTGCCTTTGTCAGGCTGACAAGGGGTGCATGGACACGAAGGCTCTGGCCGCTGCCCTCAAAAATTGCTGCGGACATTGCCATATTGAAGGTCTCGCTGCAGTCCGGATAAGCAGAGCCTGCTGCGTCATCGCTGTGGGCGCCGTAGTAGATCTCGGTGCAGTCGTTCGAAAGTGCAATGCTTGCTGCACAGGAAAGGAACAGACCGTTCCGGAACGGCACATAGGTAGAGACGGGCTTGCCGTCCGTCCGGGCAAGCTGGTCTGCGTAGGATTCCGTGGGGATCTCCTCATCCGAATGGGAGAGGAGCGAACACTTGGAATCCGCGAAGATCAGGGACAGATCGAGTTCCTTGTATGCAACACCGTAATGTGCGGCAACGGCCCGCGCTGCTTCCAGCTCCTTGTTATGCTTCTGACCGTAGTACATGGCCAGTGCAACGACATTTTCCGCACCATATTCCTTCACCGCAAGGGCAAGACAGGTAGTTGAGTCCACACCGCCGCTTGCGAGCACTAATGCTTTGTTCATTGTATTTCCTCCGTGATTTCAAAAGCTGTGGATCATTCCTTCACTCTGCGCAGCAGTTCCGCATCCTGTGCAAATCTGCCGCGAAGGGTCTGGGTGGATGTGACCGCAGAGGTATTCTTGATGCCGCGGGCAGTCATGCAGCTGTGCTTTCCGTTGATGAGGACTGCCACGTCCTTACTGCCGGTGACCTCCTGCATGATCTCGGCAATATCACTGCCGATGCGTTCCTGAAGCTGCAGGCGTTTTGCAGCCATTTCGGCGATTCTTGCCATCTTGCTCAGTCCCAGCACTCTGCCCTTCGGGAGGTACGCGATCGTCACCTTCATATCATACATCAGCGCAAGGTGATGCTCGCAGAAGCTGAACACCTCGATATCACGCATCACGACCAGATCCTGACCGTCCTGCGTCTGCGCGAAGGTCTTGCCGAACATCTGCGCGATCTCATGATTGGTGTACTGGCAGCCCTCAAGCATCTCCGCATACATTCTTGCCGCACGCTCCGGTGTTTCGAGGAGTCCCTCACGCGCCGGATCTTCACCGAGCGCCTCAAGCAGACCGCGGATATGATAGCGAAGCTTTTCCTGATCAATTGCCATATTATACGCCCCTTTCTGACGGATCCCAGATGAATTTGTGCAGCTGCAGCTGCAGACGCACACCGTTAAGACATTCTTCCTGCATGAACGTGACCATTTCCCTCGGCTCGATCCTGCCGAACACGGGACTCAGATATACATGACAGCGCTCTGTCAGGTCGAATTCCTTGATGATCTCCGCTGCGCGGCAGAGATCCTCCCGGCTGCCGGCAACGAATTTCACTGTGTCACCTTCCATAAGATAATGGTAATTTTCTGTGAGCATCCGCGACTCCATGCCGCTGCCGGGGAGCTTGTAATCAAGCGTAAACACCGGACGCTCCGGCATTGCTGCTATTTCCGCAATCGAAACACTGCCGTTGGTTTCGATCTCAACACGCACGCCGATTCCGTGCAGGGCACGGAGCAGTACGGGCAGCTGCACCTGCAGGAGCGGTTCGCCGCCGGTGAGGGTGACATTCTTCACACCGGAAGCCCTGACATACTCACAAAGAGTCTCCTCTGTCTCGAGGGTGTACGGTGCATCCGGCGCATTCGCCCAGGCGGTATCACAATAGGAACAGGCAAGATTGCAGCCGGTAAACCGGATGAACACGGCAAGCTCTCCGGCATGGGCTGCCTCTCCGTTAATGCTGACAAAGCGTTCAGCTACGCGAAATTCAGCCATTGTTTCACTCCTCGTAACAAGCGCAGTTGTCAGGTGTCTCATAGACTGTAACATCCTTCACCGGAAGGCCCTGCACTTTGAGCGCATCATAAAAATGCTTTGCCATATGCTCCGCGGTGGGACGGAAGTCGACAGCGATCATCCGGAAGTTCTCCTCCTGCAGCACGGCAATGGTCGCAGGTCGCAGGGAGCCTTCCTCATAGATCAGAGCATGATCCCACGCGTCAGCAAGCGCACGGACAGCTTTCTTGAGGTCGCCGAAATCAATGACCATACCGTCGAGCTGACCACCCTCGTGGAGCGCCTTGGACTGCACCTGCACGGTCAGCGTCCAGCGGTGGCCGTGGATATTCGAACACTTTCCCTCATAGCCCTTCAGGAAATGGGCACTGTCAAAGGAAGCGGAAGTTCTGAGTGTATACATATATTTCCTCCAAGCATAAAAAAACTGCATTCTGCACGCAGAATACAGTACCCCGGTTTTCGTTTAGAGACAGGTATGGCCGGGAACTGTCTGTTCTGCGTATTTATTATAGCATATCGCCGGACGGATGTCAAGTGCAGAATGACTGAAATCAAAAGAACCCCGAGGCATTGCCATCGGGGTTCCTGTTTACAGGATTCGCGATACATCAGACGGGAAGGGACTCAATGAGTTTCACGAGATACTTCATAATGTTCAGACCATCTGTGGTGTTGATGGCACCGTTGCAGTCCACATCTGCATTGGCCGCACCCTCCGTTGTCAGCGTGCCTGCGCCCATCAGGGACTTGCTCAGTGCGATAACATCAAGGATCTCCACCTTGCCGTTGCAGTCCACGTCACCGTAATCCACATTGGGATCCTCAGCGCTGCTGCTGCCGACGAGCTTGAGCAGACCCAGTCCGGACACATCAGTATAGCCCATGCCGGTGAGGTCGTACCAGTTGGAGATGGAGGTACGCTTGCCCTCGCCGTCACCGTCATCATTGATCTGGGCATCGAAGCCGACAACCTGACCGGACGCGAAACCGCCGAGCGTGGTCGGGATCGCAAATTCTACGAGGTAGCCGTCGGAGGTCGTTGCTGCTGCGGAAATGAATGCATCCGCAGAAAGGCCGTCCGTTACGGACTTTTCGCCAAGGTAATTGGTTCTTGCCTGAATATCGTCGGATTCATAGGCAGTGGTCTTGTGATTATTTTCGTCGAGGAAGATCTCCACAGTATCCTGCTCGTAGGTGTTCGGGCTTGCTGCGCTCAGGACGGGATCCTTTACCTCTGCGAGAACGTAGATGTAATCCTCATCCCAGAGCACCTTTGCAGTACCGGTGGCACCTGCACCCATGGAATAGGTGTTGATGTCGAGGACATTGGCAGATGCCCAGATATCGTCGATCTCGCCGTCGATCGTGGGGGTGCCCTTGGTGGCTTCTGCGTAGGCAGGGATTTCGGAGAAGACAACCTTACCGAAACTGGAGCTGTCATTCGGGTCATAGGAAAGGCTGTTCCATGCGGTGCCGCCCATTACCACATCCATACGGATGCTGGATCCTACTGCGGCGGTTTCATTGAGGCTGAGGATGAAGTCGCTGCCATTGGTTTCCTTGAGTTCTGCCCCATTGCTGCTGACATCGAGGTCGTCCTCATCCGTTGTCAGACGGACAACGAGCTCATTGGTCTTCTGATTCCAGGCGAGCTTGAAGCTGCCAGCTTCACCGACCTGCTGGGCTGCCTGCACTTCCATCGCAAATTCCAGACCCTCGGCAGTGCCGTCGTAGGCATAGGCTCTTGCGGTGTTGATGGTCTGCACCTGTGCATCGGTATCAATGACCGCGTAGAATGCATCCTTTGCGGCATAGTTCTTATCGAACAGCAGCGGATAACCGCCGATCCAGCTGGTGGAGTCGGTAATGCCCCACAGTACGACTGCGGAGAGGTTCACACCGTCATCCTTGACCTTCTTGTACATTTCGAATACCTGACGGTAACGCTCTGCCAGAGCCAGCATATCCTCATCGGAATTGGACTTGATGTTGATATCAAGCTCGGTGATCTGGATCTCCAGACCCATATCCGCATAGGTGCGGATGGCATTTTCATACTGCGCGATGGAGGGATTGCTCATGCTGATATGGGACTGCATGCCCATGCCGTCGATGAGACCGGCATCCACGAGATCCTGCAGGATGTCGGTGCAGATGTAGTTCATCTTACCCTCGGCGTATTCATTATAATCATTATAGAACAGCTTGCAGTCAGCGGGCGCATACTGTCTTGCAAACTCGAATGCCTTCTTGATATAGGACTGGTCGCCGTAGACCTGCACCCACGCAGAGCTGCCGGAGGATTCGTGGTTAGAGCCTGCCGGACGGATGGTTCCGGAATCGGAAGCGGCTTCGTTCACCACGTCCCAAGCGTACACGTTCAGATCGGGGTACTGGGTCGCAATGGCATCCATCACATTCTTGATATAGTTTTCCAGACGCTGATCCATGACATCCGGCGTCACCCATGCGCCGCTTTCATCGAAGTTCTCCTTGAAGAACCAGTCGGGTGTCTGGCTGTGCCATACAAGGACATGGCCGCGCAGGGGCAGGCCGTTCTCCTCGCAGAACGCGAGCATATCCGCCGCCTGCTTCAAGGAAACCTGGGGATTGGTCTGATCACCGCCGTTTGCGTTCATATAGGCGATTGTTGCGGACTGATCGAGTACGGACTCGGGCTTCAGCTCGTTACCAATGGTAACGCTGTTATAATGCTTGAGGATCAGATCCTTGGTGGCACCCTGACCGAATTCACTGCCAGCAACGGCGCAGCCCATTCTGAAATAATCTTCGTACACATCCTTGAGGGAGGCGATATCTTCCTCAATTGCCGGATCGGGCAGACGCTCGGCGGAAACATCATCCACATAGAAGCCCATCAGATCCTGTGCCTGCACGCTGGCGTCCGGCTTATAGGCGGTCTGGACGTAAACATAGAAATTCGTCGCGCCCTCGGGGATGGTGCATTCTGTGCCGACATAGGTCCATTCACCCTTGTTTGCGGTTTCTGTATAAATAGTATAGTAATGCTCCACGCCCTCCAGATCATACTGGAGATTGATGGAGAAGCCCTGGGTGTCGGTCCACTCCGCGCCATCATACATCACATAGCAGCCGAAGCTGTAGTAGCCGCCGGCCTCGAGGCAGAGGGTCTTGTTGCAGGTCACGCCGTTCCAGAGCTGTTCTCTGCCGTCACAGTAGATGGAATAGTCACCGCTGTAGGACTGTGCATCCGTCAGAGCGAGCGTAGTGTTGGAACCTCTCACCTGCCAGCCCATGGTGGTGCCATCATCAAAATTATCGTAGAAGCCGTCCTCGGCGTCGGAGTTTTCCACCTTCTCGCCGGTCACGACCACATCGTCAAGATAGAAGTCACTGAGCGTTGCACCTTCCACATAGATCACCATATTGGTGGCATCTGCAGGAACGGTATAGGTCGCCTTGATCTCCGTCCAATTTCCGGCAGAGGCATTGCAGCTGCCCATGTAGGAATAGCGTTCATCACCGTTTGCGTCGGTGTACATCATCTGGAAGTTGAACTGCTGGTTCTGACCGCCGACCTCTGTGTCATCATACATGACGTAGCAGCTCAGATCATAGGTGTTGCCGCCGTACATCGTACCGATCACGGAGGCACCTGCGCCGTTCCAGGTCTGCGTTCTTCCTGTGACATACAGGGACTTGCTGCCGCTGTGCGCAGCAGCATCGGAAAGGGACAGCGTTGTGCTGCCCGATGTTCTTGCCTTCCAGCTGCCGAAGCTGTCCTCAAATGTGTCATTGATCAGCTCCACTGGCTCTGCATTTGCAACAAATGCGGCCATCGGCATTGCGGAAAGCAGCGTGGCGGTGCTGATCGCACCGGCAAGCAACCGATTCCATTTTTTCATACCAATACTCCTCTTTTCAATTTTTCCTTCATGGAACCGCCCGGTATTCCTTTTTCTGTTTCTGGCGGTACGGCTCCTGAGTATATTATACATATTTTTCTACAGATTGTCAATCCATTTTTATAATTTCGCTGTCCAAACCGATGGAAAATACCATGGAAATCTTCCTGAAAATTGCATATTGACAACCGCTGTGCCATGTGTTATAATGAGGTCGCAGGCGCTGCCTGTAATGATTTCATGGGAAAAGAGGAAGCTTTATGCTGTTTCACACAACTGGCAATCATCTGCAGGAGATTCTGGATGAGAGCCATCGTAAGACCATCCTTCTGGATTTTTACGCATCCTGGTGTGCGCCCTGCCGGACGCTGGAGCCGATGCTCGACCGCATGACGGATCGTTATGAACTGATGATGACGGCGTATTCGATCAATGCGGACACGGATCCCGAGCTGCTGGATCGCTTTGACATACGGGTGCTGCCGACCGTCCTACTGCTGCGTGACGGCGAGGAGCTTGCAAGATTTGACGGAGAGGCAACGGAAGAAAGCATCTCAATATGGCTGGAAACCTATTGCAGAATACAATAAGAAAACATCCCCCGTTCACATATCGGGGGATGTTTTTATCATGGGTTTTCAATGGTTATACGGTGACCCTGCCATCAAAAACGGTCTCTATGTACTTGCTCGCATCGGCAGGGGTATAGACCCAGTGTTCGATGCGGCTGCCCTCATAAAAATACCGCAGCGGTTCGGGAGGGCCTGCCTCCTCGCAGACATCCACCAGGATCAGCTTGACCTTGAGCTTCTCCGGGATCAGCGCCTTGATGTAGACGCTCGTTCTCTGTCCGACTTTCACAGGCTGGCGAAGCTCTGCAAGGCCTGCAAGATTCGGCATCAGCTCAATGAACACGCCGTATTTTTCCACGGAACGGACAATGCCGCAGGTCGTCTCGCCCACATGGAAGAGCGCTGCATTCTCCTCCCAGGTGCCAAGCAGCTCCTTGTGGGACAGACAGATGCGCTTGCCCTGAACGGTGCGGACGATCACACGGACACGCTGCCCGACGGTAAAACGATCGGAGGGGTGCGCGATCCTCGATACGGAGATCGCATCGATGGGGATCATGGAAACGATACCGCAGCCGATATCCACAAACGCACCGAACGGCTCCAGATGCGTGACCCGTGCATCGATGATATCACCGGGATGCAGACGGGAATGGTATTGCTCCGCGCACGCCTCCTGCACCGCACGCCGTGAGAGAATGGCGACCGGATGACCGGAAGGATCCGTTTCGATGCGTAGCACACGGAAACACACGGGTTTTCCGACTCTTGCAATGAGTGCAATATCACGCAGCTCACCCTCAGCAATGCCGATCGCGCCCTCCTCGCGGGGGATCATGGCCTTCATTGCCGGCAGCTGTATCCATAGGTTGTGGTTGCTGTCACACATGGAGACCCTTGCTTCAAGGATACTTCCTGCCGCCTGTGCCTGCAGGAGCCCCTGTACATCGGCAACTGCCGCTCTGTTCTCTGCGGTCTCGATCAGTGCGCCTTCGGGATAGTAATGTTGAGTCATAGTTTTTGACCTCCGATATATTATTTGAGGAACGATTCTGCCCCACTGCATCGTATGCGGCATTCCGGGCAGATATGCCTGCCGGCGGCAGGCATCCTTCACATCCGTATGATGAATCATAGTTCCATGATACCATATTGGAGGCATCTTGTCAACGAAGATATTTGTCGAAAATCAGCACTTTCTGACATTCTGTGCGCCCACCGCCTGAAGGATCGATGTGGCTCTTGCAACAGCGTCCGGCTCACAGAGCAGCAGCAGCCGCACACTGCGCCGGTACATCGGCTCCGGCAGCACATCATCACTGATGTCCGAGACCATCACTGCTGTGGCGTAATTCTGCATGCGAAGATTGGCTGGCAGTATCGTGACACGCTGTCTGCCGACGGAGGATTCCAGTCCCCTGCCGAGTTCGATAACATTGATCTCCCGCACGCCGCGCACACTTCTGCGGATCCTGCCGGCAGCAAGCTCGGCAAGCTCCGTGCAGGAGAATTCTCCTTCTACTTTGTGTAGTTTCATGCTGTTTTGCTCCCTCCTTCCCCGTTTCCGAAGCTAAGTTTTCATCACACTGCATAGGATACGGGGTTCGTTTTTATTATTATTGAACAAAAACGAAAAAATATGAAAACAAATTATTGCCTTTTCTTCGGAAATAGGGTATAATATAATTTGCTTGACTGTTTGTTGTCATGACTCCCGGAAAGGAAGATCACGATGGATATCAGAGTGAAGGATCTGCTGCTTATGAAAAAACAACATCCCTGCGGTGCGAAGGAAATGGAAGTTCTGCGCGCCGGGATGGATTTCCGTCTGCGCTGCGTTGGCTGCGGCAGGGAGTTCATGATTCCGCGGCATAAAATAGAGAAATATATCCGGCAGGTAACCCGCGCAGAGGACTGTCCGGCTGCACAGGATGGTGATTGTTGATGTTTGAAACACTTCTGCAGATGGAAGAAAAATATGAGGATATCAATGCCCAGCTCTCCGATCCCGAGGTCATTGGTGACCGTGAGAAGTATACGGCATTCATGAAGGAATACAAAAACCTCACCCCGATCGTAGAGGCGTTCCGTGCCTTCAAGGCTACTAAGGCAGAGCTGGAAGAAGCGCAGGAACTGCTCGATGACGGCGGTCTTGATCCGGAACTGAAGGAAATGGCACAGCTCCAGCTGGAGGAGTCCAAGGAACTGCTCGAAGAACAGAACCAGCAGCTCAAACTCCTGCTGCTTCCCAAGGATCCGAACGATGATAAGAACGTCATCATTGAGATCCGCGGCGGTGCCGGCGGCGAGGAGGCCTCCCTTTTTGCCAACTCCCTGTTCCGCATGTACAGCATGTATGCGGAATCCAAGCGCTGGAAACTTGAGGTGCTCAGTGCAAGCCCCACGGAGCTTGGCGGCTACAAGGAGATCAGCTTTTCGATCGAAGCGGACGGTGCGTATTCCCGTCTGAAATATGAGAGCGGTGTACACCGCGTACAGCGCGTGCCGGAGACCGAATCCCAGGGCCGCATCCACACCTCCACTGTTACGGTTGCCGTACTGCCGGAGGCGGATGAAGTGGAACTGGAGATCAATCCCACCGATCTGAAGATCGACGTGTTCCGCTCCAGCGGTGCCGGCGGTCAGCACATCAACAAGACAGAATCCGCTGTGCGCATCACCCACCTGCCGACCGGCGTTGTGGTGGAATGCCAGGATGAGCGCAGCCAGCATAAGAATAAGGACAAGGCGATGAAGGTACTGCGTGCGCGCCTTTTTGAGGCAATGCAGCAGGAACAGACCGACAAGATCGCTTCCGAGCGTAAGATGCAGGTCGGCACGGGCGACCGTTCCGAGCGCATCCGCACCTATAATTATCCCCAGGGACGTATGACTGATCACAGAATCGGTCTGACTATTTATCGCCTTGAGGCCATTCTCAACGGTGATCTGGACGAAATTTTCGACGCACTCGCAACTGCCGATCAGGCTGCGAAACTTGCAGGACAAAACCATGAAGACTAAGTTTTTATCAAACAGCACGGAGGATATTGAAATAGCCGCACAGCTGCTTCGCGGCGGCGAGCTGGTCGCATTTCCGACCGAAACCGTTTACGGACTCGGTGCGGATGCAAGATGCGAAGACTCTGTGAGGAATATTTTTGCAGCCAAGGGCCGGCCAGCGGACAATCCTCTGATCGTCCATATCAGCGAGATCGGAATGATGGAGACCATCGCCTCGGAAATTCCGGTAATTGCGAGGGAACTCGCGGCACATTTCTGGCCGGGGCCGCTGACGATGGTGCTGCCCAAGCAGCCCTGTGTTCCGGATGTGACGTCCGGAGGACTGGATACTGTCGGCATCCGCATGCCATCCCATCCGGTTGCAAGGGAGCTGATCCGAGTATCGGGCTGTCCGATCGCGGCACCCTCCGCAAATCGCTCTGGACTTCCGAGCCCTACCACTGCGCAGCATGTCATGGATGACATGAATGGCCGCATTGCTGCGGTGATCGACGGCGGCATCTGCGAGGTCGGTGTCGAATCGACGGTGATCTGCTTTGATGATGACGAAACGATCCACATCCTGCGTCCGGGACTGGTTTCTGCGGAGGATCTCATGCCCTTTGCAAAGCACGTTTACGTGGACAAGGCCGTCTACAGCCAGATCGCGCAGGATTCCAAGGTGGCATCGCCGGGTATGAAGTACAAGCATTATGCCCCGCAGGCGAAGATCCTGCCGGTGGATGCAAAGGATTTTGCAGCATTTTCTGAATATGTTCAGGCACATGCCGATGAAGGGACGCACTGCCTGTTATTTGATTCCGACCCCGATGTGCAGGGCATTCCCTGTCTGCGCTATGGGGATGATGGTGTGCAGCAGGCACACTACCTGTTCCTGCGCTTCCGTGAGCTGGATGCGCTGGGAGCATCCACAGTTTATGTACGTATGCCGGAGATGAGCGGAGCGGATCTTTCCGTTTACAATCGTCTGATGAGGGCGGCAGGATTTGAGGTGATCAAGCTATGAGCCATGACAAAGAATCGATCGTTGTCGGACTGACGGGACAGACAGGCGCCGGCAAAAGTACCGTTTCACAGATCTTCGTTCAGAATGGATTTACCCTGATCGATGCGGATCGTATTTCGAGGGAGGTCATGTCCACCGGAACGCCCTGCCTTGCAGAGGTATTCGACTTTTTCGGAGAGGATATCCGCAATGCGGACGGCAGCCTCAACCGAAAGGCTCTGGCGAAGATCGTCTTCAACGACAAGGGAAAGCTCGAGAGCCTCAACAGCATCTGCCATCCGTTCATCACGGAGGAGATCTTCAGTCGGATCAGCCATTATTCCGCACACGGCAACTGTCTGATCCTGCTGGATGCGCCGACGCTTTTCGAAAGCCGTGCAGCGGATTTCTGTGATCTGATCATTTCCGTGGTCGCATCGCCGGAGCTTCGCAGACGCCGCATCATTGCCCGCGACGGCATCACTGAAACCGAAGCAAACGAGCGCATGAGCGCACAGCTGGATGAGGAATTTTTCATTTCCCACTCCGATTATGTCATCCGCAATGATGAAGATCTTCCGCAGCTGTATGAATTATCCGAGGAGGTTGCGGATAAAATTAAAGTATGCTATCAGAAGGCGCACTCTACATCGCAAAACTGAAAGGAGCAATGAACATGGATAAGGAACTTTCCATTGCAAAGCAGAAAAAGGAAGCACTGTTCTCTCAGAGCAAGCATGCCGGCATCCGTATGGACGAGGCTGCGCTCGCCGCATGCAGTGACTTCTGTGAAGGCTACAAGGACTTTCTTGACAAGGCCAAGACGGAGCGCGAGGCGGTCAATTACATGGTGAACCGTCTTGATACGGAAGGCTACAAGGTATTCACACCCGGCATGCAGCTTAGTGCCGGTGACAAGGTGTATCTCAACAACCGCGGCAAGGCACTGATCCTTGCAACGATCGGTACTGCACCCATTACGGAGGGCGTTCGTCTGTGCGCTGCGCATATCGATTCTCCCCGTCTGGATATGAAGCAGCATCCGCTGTATGAGGATACCGAGATCGCCTTCTTCAAGACCCATTACTATGGCGGCATCAAGAAGTACCAGTGGCCGACCATGCCCCTCTCCCTCCATGGCGTGATCATCCGCAAGGACGGCAGCTCCGTGGAAGTGAACATCGGTGAGGATGCAGGCGATCCTGTCTTCTGTATCACCGACCTGCTGCCGCATCTGGCAACGAACCAGATGAAGCGAACCCTGAACGAGGGCATCAAGGGTGAGGAACTGAACATTGTAGTTGGTTCCATGCCGTTCCGTGATGACAGCGAGAGTGAGCTTGTAAAGCTCGCAATTCTCGACATTCTGAATGAAAAGTACGGCATCATTGAGGATGATTTTATTTCCGCTGAGCTGGAAGCGGTTCCTGCGTATCCTGCGAAGGATGTGGGTTTTGACCGCAGCATGATCGGTGCGTACGGCCACGATGACCGCGTGTGCGCATATCCTGCGTTCATTGCAGCACTTGGCTGCAAGGATCCGGTGCATACCACTGTTACCATCCTCACGGACAAGGAAGAAACCGGCAGCGACGGCAATACCGGTCTGTGTTCCGCTTACCTGAAGTATTTCCTCTGCGATCTCGCGGAGTGCTTCGGTGCAAACGGCAGAGCGGTGATGTCCGCATCCCAGTGTCTTTCCGCCGATGTGAATGCGGCCTACGACCCGACCTTCTCCGACGTGCTGGAGCGCAACAACTGTGCGTACTTCAACCATGGCGTCTGCGTAACAAAGTTCACCGGCGCACGCGGCAAGTCCGGCACCTCCGATGCTTCCGCTGAATTTGTCGGCGTGATCCGCAAGCTCCTTGATGACAACGATGTCATCTGGCAGACCGGCGAGCTTGGCAAGGTGGATATGGGCGGCGGCGGTACCGTTGCGGCGTATATTGCAAACCTCAACATTGACACCATCGACGTGGGCGTTCCGGTGCTTTCCATGCATGCGCCGTACGAACTGGTGGCAAAGACCGATGTTTACAATGCTTACAAGGCATTCGTAGCATTCCTTGCAAGCTAAACGTTATGCGGTATTTAGAACGTTTTGACACGAAGATCATCACTGCCAATGCGGAGGATCTCTTCTGGATCGTCAAGAATTTTGCGCAGGAGCATGAGATATCCTTCACGGATGCGAAGGATATCGTCCTGACCTCCCTGATTGCAAGTCTTGGCGTGGAGCAGAATATTGCGGAAATTTCAAAGAAGATGGACAGACTTTCATAAGAGGAGGAATATCCATGGGAAATTATAAACTGATCGTCATTGATCACGATGGCGCATACATTGCAGAATTGCAATTTGAAAATGTAAAAGTGCAATGGAATGCCACCACAGTTTCTGTGACGGACAGCACTGGCAAACTGCTGTATATGGTATCCACAAATCATGTAACGGTAGAAGTCATTGAAGAAAGCGTACTGCCGCAGTGGGAGGAACAATGAAACTGATTTCATGGAATGTCAACGGCTTTCGGGCGTGTCTTGGCAAGGGCTTTGAGGAGAGCTTCCGCCAATTTGATGCGGATGCATTCTGCATTCAGGAGACCAAGATGCAGCCGGAGCAGGTGACTACGAGTTTTGACGGCTACATGCAGTACTTTAACAGTGCAGTGAAGAAGGGTTATTCCGGCACAGCGGTTTTCACAAAGAAGGAGCCGCTGTCGGTAACGTTCAATTTTGAACCGCACACGGACGAAGGCAGAGCGATCATCTGCGAGTATGAGCAGTTCTATCTCGTGAACCTCTATGTCCCCAATGCGCAGCGGGAGCTTGCAAGAATCGATTACCGGATGCAGTGGGAGGACGATCTGCGCGGCTTTCTGATGGAGCTGGATAAAAAGAAGCCTGTTATCGTCTGCGGCGATCTGAATGTCGCACACAAGGAGATCGACCTCAAGAACCCGAAATCCAATGTGGGCAATGCCGGCTTCTCTGACGAAGAGCGCGGAAAATTCGGAGAGCTGCTGGACGCCGGCTTTACGGATACCTTCCGTTACCTGCATCCTGATCAGAAGGACGCGTATTCCTGGTGGTCGTACATGTTCAAATCCCGTGAACGGAATGTCGGATGGAGAATTGACTATTTTCTCGTATCCAACCGCATCGCCGACAAGATCGTGCGTGCGGAGATCTTCCCCGAGGTGATGGGAAGTGACCATTGTCCGGTGGGACTGGAAATTGATTTAGATTAACAAAAACGGAGAAGATCATGGGATCTTCTCCGTTTTCTTTGTTACTTCTTCGCTCTCTCGCACACGATATCGAGCATTTCGCCGACATTCTTCATGCCGCTGACCTCACGCATGGTAAAGCGCATCTTGAATTCCCTCTCGACTGCTGCGATGAGATTGATATGTTCGAGGCTGTCCCAGTCCTCGATATCCTTTGCGGATGTGGCATCGCTCAGCGCGATGCTGTCATCATCGAAAATGTCACGGAATACTTCCGTCAGTCTCTCTTTTGCCTGTTCTCTGTTCATTTTGTAACTTCCTCCTGTATTCTGATTACTTCATTTTTGTTCTGGTATTCCTGTGTTCTGAGCTTCCAGACGGAATTGCCTTCGGCATCTTCCGAAAGCTTCTCGAAACCAAAGATGCCGTAAAGCTGCGCCACCATGGCATTTTTCTTGGTAGGATAGTAGTAGCCGATGATCTCTTCGATTCCCTGCTCACGTGCAGTTTTCACAAGCGCATCAAGCATGGCAAATTCCATGTCGCGCTTGAGGACGCGGCAGCTCATGAGCCACAGCTCGATATGGAGCGCTGCAGCTTCCTTGCGGCCGATGACAACGGAGACGATGCCGTTATCACCGAAGCTGTCCTCCAGTCTGCCGTAGAGCCGGATATGGGCATCGCTCTTGGCAACCGCTTCCATCTCCGCCTGCGTATAGCGCTTTGTGGTGACATTGAACTGGTTGCTCTTGTTCGTCAGCTGTGTGATACGCGGCAGGTGGACCGGATCGAAATCGCGGATCTCTGCCTTCATGGCAAGACTCAGCAGGAAATCCTTGTAGCTTTCAAATTTCTGCTGCGCAGCCTGACGCTGTGCGTTGGCGCGGTACATTTCATTGCGGCTGCGGTCATCCTCCGAGAAGGTCGTGACCTCGAAATAGCCGCAGCGGTCGAGTGCCAGCATGCACTCCTCCACACTGTCAAACGCAACGACTGCCGTATCCGGCAGCTGCGCCTGCACGATGGCACGCTCGGCGGGATTATCATCCACAAAGACGAAGCTCTCCGGCAGCAGCGCCAGCTCCTGCGCCATGCTCTGAATGTTCTGGGATTTTGGCTCCCAGTTGGCCTTGATGCTGACAAAATCCTCGGGACGCAGGATCCCGTCGGGATGCTGCAGACCCTCGATGGCATTCTCATGGTCATTCTTGGAGCAGACAGTCAGCAGCACACCCAGATCCTTATGGGCTTTGAGGTATTCCTGCAGCTGGGCATAGGCCTGCCCAACGGAGGTTTCCTGCCCGATCTCGATGCCTGCCTGTCCATCGTCACCGATGACGCCGCCCCAGAGGGTGTTATCAAGGTCGAGGGCAAGTACCTTTTTGTTCTTGCCCATCAGGGAGCAGATGATATTCGAGAGGTTGTAGGCGAATTCCGGGATCGCCGGAACGCAGAGTGCATATTTGTACAGATGCCAGTAGGACGGCTCCAGCCATTTATCAAGTCCGTAACAGGCGGACAGATAATTGATATCGTGGATATAGAAATTCCGGTGCGATTTTGCATACGCATAGAAACGGCAGTTGAGCTGGGTCAGGAAATCGATCCTGCCATGAATGCAGCCGGCCTCGCGATTGCCGAGCAGGCGCGTCAGCGGCATTTCGAAATTGTTCTGGATGATGGGACAGTGATAGACAGCGGAGAGGCGCTCCCACATCTGTTCAAAGTGGTCGTATGCCGCCTCCAGCTTATGCTCTACAAGCTCAGCGCTGTCACCGATTGCCGGATACTCCTTGATGTTTCTGGATGAGGTGTGGATGAAGATCAGCTCCGGTGCGAATGCCTCCAGCTCCGGATTCTCAAACATCGCATCATTCCAGTACTGTGCATATTCGGACTGCCAGAACTCGGGAACGATCCCGCGGTTGCGCAGGAACAGCTCCAGAGTATTGACGATATCGCTGGTGGTGGAACCGCCCAGAACGGCGATTTTTATGGTTGCTGCACCGTTTTCCTGTTCTTTCAGCTGGCGCAGCAGACGACGGCGTTTCTGGAGAATCGCCGCACTGTCGAATGGATAGCAAAGTTCTTGCAGCATGATAAAATCCCCCTGTTTGATCGGTTAATCCATGATCTCCTGCAGCTTTGCGGAATTGCCGCCCGTTGCACTGAAGGTATTCATGGCAAAGAGCAGATCGGTGATCCCCTGTTCCTGTGCGAAGCTGATGGCACCCGGTTCGAAGTAACGCATGTCCACGACCCAGATCTCCTCAAAGGACTGGGTGAGACAAGGTACGAGCGCGTTGCCGTAGCTGTCCTTGATGATCATGAGCTTTCTGCCGTTCTTGCAGTCGGTGGTGATATGCGTAATGCGCTCGTCACCGCCCATGAATACCAGGTACCAGCTGGAGCTTGCGATATTATCAAGATTCAGGAGCAGACTGCCCTGACGTTCATTGGTCATGTCAATATTATAATAAGTTGTGCTGTACTCGTTCTGCGGCTGATAGTAGACAAACGGTTCGGGATTGTCCTTGAGAGCCGCCTCGTTCGTGTAGCCGTAGAGCGTTCCGACATAGCCCTCCTTGGTGATGGTTTCGTAGTCGGAGAGGGGCGCAAACGGCACGCCGGCTGCTTCCGCAAAAGCCTCTGCGGCATAGTAAGCACCAAGCGGCTGCCAGTGGTGATCCGTACGGGAATAGATCTCTTCCTCCGTATGCGGGAAGAGGTGATCCTGCGCGTTGACAGGCGTTACACCATCAAGGTAGCTGTTGATATTCTCGATATTGTCGATCTCACTTGCAGAGTAGCTGCTGTACTTCTCCGGCAGGTAGAAGGTCACTGCTGTCGGCGCAACGAGGGAATAAACATTCACGCTGTCACCGAGCCGTGCCTTGTATTCGTTCAGGGTTTCCGCATAGGTCTGTCCCCTGCTGAAGCCGCCTCCATAGAGCATGATGCCTCTGTCCTTGATGATGAGGATATTATTTGCGATCTCGCCGTCAATATCCTCTTCCGCGGGTTCCGTGGGAGCCTCGGTGGCTTCCTCGGGGGCTTCGGTCGCCTCGGATTCCGCTTCGGAATCAGTCCGATCCGGTTCCGTTTCTGCCAGAGGCTTCTCCGTCGGAGCTTCTGTCACAGGCTCTGTGGGCTTTTCCTCCTGCACAGGAACATTGCCGATGAGCTTGACGCCATCGTCATATTCAATACCGAGGCTTGCGCGAAAATCAGAGATCACGCCCTTGAAGTATGCGCGCATCGGTACGGTATCATTGTAGAATTCTGCAAAGTCCGCAGTGAAGCTGCCATCAAGGTAGCTTGCAAGGGTGAACTTCGGACATTTTGCAAGATCACGGTTCTCCTGCTCGGATTTGGTCGGACGCTTGCCCAACAGCAGGAACAGGGAGACCGCTGCAAAGAGAACAACAAGCACGATCACATTGAACGACATGAGCTTACGTTCCATTGCGCGGCAGATATTCTTTGGTGCGTTCTGAGAAGGAACACTGGTGTTTTTCTGCATCTGATCGTCCCTCCTTTAGAATCGGTAGTACAGGAATGCCTTGGTAGTGGCATCCACGAGCAGCACACTGCTCAGGAGCAGGAGTGCAGCACAGGTGATCGTTCCGGCTACGGACAGGCACACCTTGTTTCCAAGTGACCGATCGGAAAGCTTTTTGAAAAGTGCAAGGATCGGGAAGGTGAACAGTATGGCCGCCAGGATCAGGAACAGATTATTGTACAGCGAGATCGTCACAACGGAGCTGGTGATGCCGTTGGGATTGAGCGGTGTGAGGTTCTTCAGGAAGGTCAAAAGCTTTGCGGTATCCTCAAAATAGAAGATACCAAAGCCGATGATGATCACGATCTTATTGTAGATATGACGCAGCACGATCGGGATCTTGCGCATTTTCTTCTTGCCGATGCGTGTTTCAAGCAGGATGAATGCACCATAGTACAGACCCCAGATGATATAGTTCCAGCTCGCGCCATGCCAGATACCGGTACAGAGCCAGACAATGCCGAGGCTTAAATACTTATTGCGGATGCCGAAGAAGGACAGCGGCAGAAGGTAATCCCTGAAGAAGGAACCGAGGGAGATATGCCATCTCTGCCAGAATTCGGTGATATCCTTGCACAGGAACGGGTGGTTGAAGTTCTCGTCAAAGTGGAAGCCGAAGATCCTGCCGAGACCGATCGCCATATCGGAATAACCGGAGAAGTCAAAGTAAATATACAGTGAATAGATGATCACGCCGTACCAGGTCGCAAACATCGTCTGGGATTCGATACCGCCGAGGAAATCATCCACGATGCGGAAGAGCTGGTCGGCAAGAATGACCTTCTTGGAAAGGCCGATGACAAAACGTGTCAGACCGCCGCTGAGATCCTCGAGGGTCGTTCTGCGATCATCGATCTCCTCTGCAATCGTGCTGTAGCGCACGATAGGGCCTGCGATCAGCTGCGGGAAGAGCGATACATACAGCAGGAATTTCAGTAAATTCCGCTGCGGCTCCACCTTCTCCCAGTAGCAGTCGATGACATAGGACATGACCTGGAAGGTGTAGAAGCTGATGCCGACGAGCTGTGCGATCTCCGGCACAGGGAACTGCGATCCGAACAGCGCATTGACATTTTCCATAAGAAAACCGCTGTACTTGAATACCCCGATCATACCAAGGTTGTACAGCAGCGAAAAGCCCAGCACAACCTTTGAAGCGGCGGTATTTCGGTATTTATCGACACCAAGTCCGCAGAGATAGTTGATCAGTGTACTGAGCAGCAGATATATGATGCGTGTGGGTTCTCCCCACGCATAAAAAAGCAATGAAAAAATGACAAGTACAATATTACGATGCTGGATCTTCTTCACGGACGCATAGCAAAGCAGACAGAGCGGCAGGAAGAGATACAGGAAAATCAAGCTGGAAAAAATCATTTGTTTGCCCCTAATTCTATTATCTTTTGTTCTTCTTTATCGGATATGCTTGTTAATAATTGGCATTTTTGTATCTTTCTATACCTTTTTTCACTAAAAACAAACACAGACCACGGCATTCTGACATGGTCTTACATCCTATATTTTTATTATACGACATTCTGAATTTTAGTGCAATAGCAAATTGAAAACTTCGGAAAAATCAGCGCTTTGCATAAAATCCTCATGTTTTTCAGTACATTTTCCATAAAAACAACAGCCCCCCCTAAGAAGGGGCTGCCGATCAATGGATTATTCTGACAGATGCTGCAGCAGATAACGCAACGCACTTTCATAATGCACACCGTACCATCTGGCATCGGGAGCAATGGCGGTAGCGCGGATGCTTTCGAGCGTGAAATTTGCAGCAAGCTTAGTAGCCGCCTCAAAGGATAGCCCACAGAGGATCCCGCCGACACAGGAGCTTGCAAATACGTCACCCGTCCCATGGTACTGCTGGGGGAATTTTTCATGGAAATAGGAAAAATACTGGTTCTCATGAGCATCGTAGCCCATAAATCCAACCTCATTCTCTTTGAGACTCACACCGGTGAGCAGGATCTTTTTGGCACCGAGCTGCGCAAGTCCGGAAAGAATACGTTTGATATCCCCGGCTTCATAGCCCTCCCCGATGTAGGGAATGCCAAGAAGGCATGCCGCCTCCGTCAGATTCGGGGTGATAACATCCGCGCCCATACAAAGGCGCTTCATTTCCTGCGGAAAATCATCTCCGAAGCCGCTGTAGAGCCTGCCGAAATCGCCGAGCACCGGATCCACAAATACGCAGGTATTTTCGCCGCGGAACTGCGAGATCAGTTCTTCAACGATCTCCACCTGTGCAGCGGAACCGAGGTAGCCGGTATAGATCGCATCGAATGTGATCCCCTGTTTTTTCCAGACCTCTGCAATCGGACGCATCTGGTCGGTCAGATCACAGAAGGTGTATTCTTCAAACGCTGTATGTGTGGACAGCACCGCTGTGGGCAGTATGACTGTCTCATGTCCCATCGCTGACAGGATCGGCAATGCAGCAGTTAACGAGCATTTTCCGGTACAGGAAATGTCCTGCACGGTCAGGATTCGTTTCATTGGCTGTCCTCCTTCCATTTCATTGCGGACACAGGTCCGCTATCTATTATAACGGATTTGCCGGAAAATGTCAATAACGCAGACAAAAGATTTGACAACAGCGCCGTTTCCTGCTATAATGAAAAGAGTGTATTGTGAGGTGATTACATGCTGCTCAAAGCAGTTTCAATTCATAAAGTTTACAATGGCATTCCACTCCTGCAGGATGTCAATCTGCAGATCGAGGATCAGGACAGGATTGGTCTGATCGGTGCCAACGGCTGCGGCAAATCCACCCTGCTAAAGATCCTGCTGGGCGAGATTCTTCCCGACCATGAGGTTGAAGGAGATGGCGTGATCGTCCGCGGCTCCAAAACATCTGTGGGTTATCTTGCACAGTCGGCTGCGCTGGATTCCACCCTGACGGTATGGGAGGAAATGCGTGGGGTCTTCTCCGCACTGCTTGAAACACAGGAAAAGATGCGGGAGGCGGAGCTTGCCATGCAGGCAGGTGATATGTCTGTTTCAGCGGAATACGACCGCATGTCCACCTGGTTCGAAGCCAATGACGGCTACCAGATCGATGTGAAGATCAAGACGGTGCTGCACGGTATGGGCTTCACCGCGGCGGAATTCCACCGAGAAGTCGCAAGCTTCAGCGGCGGCGAGAAGACAAGACTTGCCATTTCCAAGCTCCTGCTGGAAGCGCCGAATCTGCTGATCCTCGACGAGCCGACCAATCATCTGGACTTTGAGACCATCGCGTGGCTTGAGGAATACCTGCAGAGCTACAAGGGCGCACTGCTGATCGTTTCCCATGACCGGTATTTCCTGGACAAGCTTGCTACGTCGATCTGTGAGATCGAACGCGGAAAGCTGACACGTTTCAAGGGCAATTACTCCGCCTACACCGTCCTCAAGGCGGCAGCGGTGGAACGTCAGGAAAAGGAATACGCGCTCCAGCAAAAAGAGATCGCAAAGCTCGAAGATTACGTTGCACGCAATCTTGTCCGCGCATCGACCTCGAAGAGCGCCAAAAGCCGGCAGAAGCAGCTCGATAAAATGGAACGCATCGAAAAGCCAGTTACCCAGCAAAAGCGCGCCGGTCTGCGGTTCTCCTACGAAGTAGAGCCGCCGCAGGAAGTATTGGAGGTTCGCGATGCTGACATTTCCGTCGGCGAAGGCATCGACCGAAAGACCCTGCTCCGGGACGTCAGCTTTTTGGTTAGACGCGGTGAAAAACTCGGCATTGTCGGTGTGAACGGCATCGGCAAATCCACACTGCTCAAGGAGATCCTCGGCATTCTGCCGCATGAGGGCCTCATCCGCTTCAATAAGAATATCAAGCTTGGTTATTTCGATCAGGAAAGCACCAATCTCAATCCTGACAACACTGTCATGGATGAGCTGCACGATCGCTTTCCTGCAATGCTGGATGTGGAGATCCGCAGCCTGCTCGGACAGGTCCGGATCACCGGTGAGGACGTTTTCAAGCGCATCTCCGCGCTCAGCGGTGGTGAACGCGCAAGGGTATGTTTTGCATTGCTGATGCTGGAGCATGGCAATGTTATGCTGCTTGACGAGCCGACCAACCATCTGGATCTTCCGATGAAGGAGGTCCTCGAAGAGGCACTCGCGGACTATACGGGCACGCTGCTCTTCGTTTCACATGACCGCTACTTCCTCAAACGCATCGCGACACAGATCCTTGAGCTGACGGAACAGGGCGTTACGCTCCATCCCTATGGTTTTGAACAGTATCTTGAGGAAAAAGCCAAGGCAGCTTCCCTTCTGAATGCACAGCAGATCTCCCAGCCTGCCAAGCCCAAGACGGCGGCCGTCAGCCACCGTTCCAAGGCGCAGCGCAGTGCCGATGCTGCAAGAAGAAACAGAATGCGTGAGCTGGAGCAGGAGATCGAACAGCTCGATCTGTCCATTGCCGAGCTTGAGGAGCAGCTGACGCTGCCGGAGGTCTGCACGGATTATCAGAAAATGAACGAAGTCTGCGCGCAGCTTGAGGCTGCAAAACTCCGGTCTGAGGAATGCTTCATGGAGCTTTGCGAGCTGGAAGAAGCATAATTCCAAGCGTATAATGGTATACAGATTTGCTAATTACTCGGCTTGTCCCTCTCCTGAATTTGTTCATTTTATATCTTGCACTTTTTTCAAAAATCGTGTATCATTAGTTTATAAAGGTGTGTGGACATGTCATGTTCCATGCTGAAGTCACAGAATGTTCATGGTTACGCAGAAATACCATGGAAGAAAGAAAAGAGGAAACTACTATGAAAATGAAAAAATATCTCGCATGCCTCCTAGCAGCAATGATGATGTGCGGTTCTTTCACTGCTTGCGGCAGTGACAAAGAAGAGAGCAAGGCAGAGTCTGCTGGCGAATCCGCAGCAGAGTCCGCAGACGATTCTTCCGCAGAAGCTGATGAGGCAGCAACAGAAGCTCCCACAGCAGCTGAGGTTGAGGAAGTTACACAGGCTGAGACTGAGCCGGTTGATATTGAACCCGTTGTTGATGCACAGTCCGGTCAGGCATACCTCGCTATTGCTGAGGAGCAGGTTTGGGTTCAGTACTGGGGTTCCAGCACCGATTCCGGCTACATGCTTGCATACGATGCAGGTGTTTGCACGATTGATGGTAACGGTTCTTACACAGTCAGTGTTAACGCAGGCACTAACGGTTTCCGTGCCGATGCCGGTGAATACACTCCCTCCGGTCTGAAGTTTGCTGCGATCATTATCAAGGACGGCAGCCAGACTTGTCCTGACGCTGTCATCACAATTGACAGCATTCTGGTAGACGGTGAAGAGATCGAAATGACCGCTAAGAACTATACCTCTTCCGATGACGGCGTAGAGCTGCGTTCCAACATCTACAATGGTTATATGGCAGCAACCGATCTTTCTGGTGACGCACATTCCGCAGAGGGTCCGCTGTTCGATGCAGACGGCAACAAGCTGGATATTGCTGACGCATACTCTCCCCATGTCGTAGATCCTGCTGATTTCGGCGCATGGACTACTGTAGAAGTAAACTTCACTGTTAGTGGCATGGGCGAAGACTCCGGTGCTGCTGAGGGTGAGGAGTCCGCAGCAGAGGGCGAAGAAAGCGCTGCTGAAGAAGAGACTGCTGCCGAAGAGGCTGCTGAGTAATTCCAGTATAATTGATGATAACGCCCCCGGTCATGCGGGGGCGTTACTTTATGGAGGGATGCACTATGGAATGTGAAACCTGTGCTTATTACACCTACGATGAGGAGTGGGAATGCTATGTCTGCGAGCGCGACCTGGATGAGGATGAGTACGCGCGGCTCGTTCAGGGGCATTACAAATGCTGTCCGTACTACCGTGACGGCGATGAATACAAAATTGCAGCAAAGCAGTAAAAAGAGCGGAACACTATGTTCCGCTCTTTTTTACATTATTCCTTTACATAGACAGCCTTGATCTTACCGATGTACATCTTGTGCATGGGATCAGTGCCGTACCATCTGTCATAGGTCTCGCTCTTAGAGAAAGCATCCTGCTCCATCATCTGGCTGTAGGACTTCTCGCAGATGAACACGAGCTTTGCCTGCTCGAACGCAGCAACACCATCCAGCTCGATGGGAGTCAGGCCGGTTTCCTTTGCCTTGTCATAATCCCTGCCGGACTTGGAGCCGCAGAATGCCAGTGCATCTCGGTTGCCGTCCTCCAGCACACTGATGCTGAAGGTGTCATTCTCCTCCATATAGCCGAAGGTATGACGGGAAGTTCTGACATAGGCAGTCACAGAGGGGCTGCCCCAGATCACACCCAGGCCGCCCCAGGAAGCTGTCATGGTATTATAATTCTCCAGATCACCAGCAGTGAGCAGGAACCACTCATCTCCGATAGTGGTAAACGGATTGACTGTCAGTTCACTGACTTCTTTTTTTACAAATGCCATTGTATTCACCCTTTCATTCAGTCTCGCACCATTGTATTCGCAGTGCGTCCAAAATATGTACTTGTGAAAAACAGCAACGGAAGCACGTTCCGCTGCTGTTCCATCGTTTCTTATTCCTCGCTGTCAGAAGCCAGCTCTTCGATGTCCATTTCATCGAAATCAAATTCCAGCTCCTCACCGCAGTTCGGACATACGGTCTCGCCCTCTTCAAGCGTACGCTCGTCGAGCAGGATGCACTTGCCGCATGTGGGGCAGATCGTCTCATAACGCTCTTCGTCGTCATCGAAATCATCTGCATAATCAGAGCAACAGCAGCCGTCGCATGCATCGTCATCCTCGTCATCCAGAAGCAGTTCTTCCAGATCACCGAGATCGGAATCCAGAATATCGCAGAGCTCTTCCAGCTCCGCTACACGGTCTTCCAGCTCCTCAGTATAGGAAACCAGTTCGTCGAGTGCATCACAGATCGCATTGTAAACCATGCCTTCCTTGGAAGCAGGGTCAACGCCCTGACCTGCAAGCATTCCCTTCAGATAAGCAATCTTGTCCATAGCCAAGCCTTCCTTTCAGCGATAATATTCGTTGTGCTTATGCACGCTCCATGTATTCACCGGTTCTGGTGTCGATACGGATCATGTCACCTTCGTCGATGAACAGCGGAACTCTTACTTCAGCGCCGGTCTCTACGATAGCGGGCTTTGTTGCGTTGGTAGCGGTATCACCCTTGAAGCCGGGATCGGTCTGGGTAACCTGCAGCTCTACAAAGAAGGGCGGCTCAACGCCGAATACGTTGCCCTTGTAGGAGAGAACCTTTACTTCCATGTTCTCCTTAACAAATGCAAAGCTTGCGCCCAGCTTTTCCTTCTCGATCGGCAGCTGCTCGTAGGACTCCATATCCATGAAGTAGTACAGACCGCCGTCCTCGTACAGATACTGCATGTCCTTGCGCTCAACGAAAGCGGTCGGGAACTTTTCAGTGGGGTTGAAAGAACGCTCTACAACAGAACCTGTGATAACATTCTTATACTTGGTTCTTACAAACGCAGCGCCCTTGCCAGGCTTTACATGCTGGAACTCAACAACCTGAACAACGTTGCCATCCATTTCAAATGTAACACCGTTTCTGAAATCGCCTGCTGTAATCATAAAAATAAACCTCCGTAAATTTCAAACTTATATATTCTATTGTACACTAAATCCGAATTTTTTTCAATAGTTCTCGCGAAATATTATACACAAATCAGCTGATTTGTGAATTTCGTCAAATTTTCACAACCATTTTCGTGAATATATACAAAGTCTTCAATGCGAACACCGAACTCTCCCGGCAGATAAATTCCTGGTTCAATGGTGACAACACTTCCAGGCTGGATGATCTTCTCCTGTTTCGGGCCGGCAGTGGGGAATTCATGGATCTCCATGCCAACACCGTGGCCGAGGGAATGTCCGAAGGCATCGCCGTAGCCTGCGTCAGTGATCAGCCGTCTTGCAACCGCATCCAGCTCGTTTCCGGTCATGCCGGCCTTGGCGGCAGCAAGCGCGCGCTGCTGGGCATCAAGAACGACCGCATAGACTTCACGCATCCTTTCGGTCGGATCGCCGACACAGACGGTTCTTGTCATGTCGCTGTGATAACCGTCAACCACCGCGCCGAAGTCCATGAGGACGAAGTCACCGCGCTGCACTTCCCTGTCATCCGGCACGCCGTGGGGCATGGAGGTATGCGCACCCGTGAGGGCGATCGTCTCGAAGGACAGATCCTCCGCACCGTTTCTGCGCATGTGGAAATCAAGGAAAAGCGCGATCTCGCGTTCTGTCATGCCGGCATGCAGCTGTTCTAATAACGAATGCAGCGCATCCTCCGCAAGTGCCTGCGCCGCCTTGATCTTTGTGAGTTCCTCCGGTGTCTTGATGGTACGAAGCGCATAGAGTGCATCGCTAAGCGTGCTGTCACTCAGATAATCATAGCCTTCGAGCTTCGCACGAAAGTTCTCAAGACGCTGCACCGTCATACTGTGCGACTCCACCGCAATGCTTTTTGCCCCGTGCTTTTCAAGAAGCTCTGCGATCTGTGCATAGGTATTCTTTTGCTCGATCACAGTACAGGATCGCACGACCTCACGCGCTTTTTCGATATATCGGAAATCGATGATCATGTAGCTTTCCTCGGGGAAACACAGTACGGTTCCGGCAGAGGACTTCATGCCCGTGAGATAGCGGCGGTTGATGTCATCCGTGATCAGTGCGCAGTCTGCTTTGCCCTGGAGCTTCTGCATCAGGGCATCGATCCTTGTATTCATACCTGCATCTCCGCAAGAGCAGCAATGCCGAGATAGTAGCTCTGCAGACCAAATCCGGAAATACTGCCGCTGCAGACGGGAGCAATGACGGAATGGGAGCGGAAGGCATCCCTTGCAAAGACATTGCTGATATGGACTTCGATCACAGGGATCCGGATCGCCTTGATCGCGTCGGCGATCGCATAGCTATAGTGCGTATACGCACCGGCATTGAGGACAACGCCGAAGCAGTCCTTCCGTGCTGCGTGGAGCTTATCCACAATGGCTCCCTCGTGGTTGGACTGGTAGATCTCACATTCCATACCAAGCGCCTGTGCGCGCTTCAGGATCTCCTGATTGAGGGCATCGAAGCTGACATCGCCATAGATACCGGGCTCACGCTCGCCAAGGAGGTTGAGGTTCGGACCGTGAATGACTAAGATTTTCTTTCCCATGTTTATGCCTCCGTAAGATATTTTTTCGGCAGGAAGGGTTTTTCCATAAACCGTTTGAATTTGAAGAATGCGGTGGACTCCAACTCCATGGGCGGCACATAGATGCTCTTCACGCGAAACCAGTTCGCACCGAGAATGTCCGTAAAGATCTGATCGCCGACCGCTGCAAGCTGGGATTTCGGCAGCTGCATCTCCTCCAGCGCACGCTGGTATCCGCTCGAAAGCGGCTTCCTGCTGTCACAGATGCAGGGGATCCCAAGGAGCTTTGCAAATGGCTCCACCCTCGGTGGATGGTTGTTCGACACAAGCCGCAGCTGAATGCCATATTCCTTCATGAGGCCGATCCACTCCATAACACCGGGCGCAGGCACGGGATTGTCGTGCGTCGTCAAGGTGTTGTCGATATCGAGGAGCAGTCCCTTCACGCCCATTTTTGCCAGCAGTTCTGGGGTGATATTGCACACGGAACGTACTGCACAGGTTGCAGAAAACAAGATTCTCACCTTCTCTTTTCTCTGATCATTGTAAAAACAAGGGCGCACCGGGTCCGGTGCGCCCACAGGGTTTCCCCTGAATGTTTCTTAATACTTACGCTTGCGAGCTGCCTCAGACTTCTTCTTACGCTTTACTGAAGGCTTTTCGTAATGTTCTCTCTTACGAACCTCAGCAATCACGCCGTCCTTAGCGCAAGATCTCTTAAAACGCTTGAGAGCGGTATCCAGAGATTCGTTCTTGCCTACACGTACTTCTGCCACTTACTTATTCCCTCCCTTTGCCACCAAGACAGAGGTTCTATCCGACAGTTCCCTGCATTGGATAGTATACTAAACTTCCCTTTTAGAGAAGGTAGTTTGTCAACCACTTCTTAAATGTAACTGATTTCATTACAAGCATAAAATTATTATACCATGTAACGGAGCATTTGTCAATAGCTTTTTGCCAGAACTTCGAATTTTGTTATTTTACCACAAAATTCACAAGCTTATTTTGTACATATATCTGTTTTACGAGCTGCTTGCCCTCGATGACCTCGGCAACCTTCGGCTCTGCGGCAGCCTGTGCAAGTACGGTGTCCTTGTCAGCATCCATCGGAATGTTGATCTTTGCGCGGAGCTTGCCATTGACCTGTACAACGATCTCGACGGTCTCATCCTTGCAGAGTGCCTCGTCGTATACCGGCCATGTCTGCTCATTCAGCACGCCGCCGAAGCCGCAGATCTCATACAGCTCTTCGGTCAGATGCGGTGCAAAGGGATTGAGCAGCATCAGCAGAGTGCGGTATTCTGCACGGTTCACGCTGCCGATCACATAGATATCGTTGACAAGTGCCATCATCGCTGCGATCGCAGTGTTGAACTTCAGGCTCTCGATATCCTCGGAAACCTTCTTGATGGTCTTGTGGAATGCGGAAGTGAGGTTCTCGCGATAGGAATCGCCGTCGATCAGGAATTCCTGCATTGCCCATACTCTGTCGAGGAAGCGCTTGCAGCCCTTGATGCTGGAGGGGCTCCAGGGAGCGGTCTTCTCGAAGTCACCGATGAACATCTCGTACATACGCAGGGTATCTGCGCCGTACTGACGGATCACATCGTCGGGATTGATGACATTGCCTCTGGACTTGGACATCTTCTGACCGTCCTCGCCGAGGATCATACCGTGAGAGGTACGCTTCATGTAGGGTTCCTTATGGGCTACGCTGCCGATATCATAGAGGAACTTGTTCCAGAAACGGGAATAGAGCAGGTGGAGTGTGGTATGCTCCATACCGCCGTTGTACCAGTCAACCGGCATCCAATATTCGATTGCTTCCTTGGAAGCCAGAACATCGGGGTTCTTCGGATCGCAGTAACGCAGGAAGTACCAGGAGGAACCTGCCCACTGGGGCATGGTATCAGTCTCACGCTTTGCAGGACCGCCGCAGCAGGGGCATGTGGTGTTAATGAAGCTGTCGAGGGTTGCGAGCGGGGACTCACCGTTATCGGTCGGCATATAGCTGTCCACATCGGGGAGACGCAGCGGCAGTTCTTCCTCGGGAATTGCCACCCAGCCGCACTTCTCACAGTTTACGAGCGGGATGGGTTCGCCCCAGTATCTCTGACGGCTGAACACCCAGTCACGGAGCTTGAAGTTCACCTTGCGCTCGCCGATACCCTTTTCTTCCAGCCATTCCTTGATCTTCACCTTAGCATCCTCAACGCTCAGGCCGGTCAGGAAGCCGGAGTTGACCATTACGCCCGTTGCACAGTCAGTGAAGGCTGCCTCTTCGATATTGCCGCCGGCAACGACCTCTACCATGGGGATGCCGAATACCTTTGCAAACTCCCAGTCACGGTCATCATGTGCAGGAACGGCCATGATCGCGCCGGTACCGTAGCTCATCAGTACATAGTCGGAAATGAAGATCGGGATCTCATTGCCATTCACAGGATTTACGGCACGCACACCCTTGAGCTGCACACCGGTCTTATCCTTGTTCATTTCGGTTCTGTCAAAATCGGACTTCTTGGCAGCCTTTTCCTGGTATGCCTTGATCTCGTCCATGTTCTCGAGCTGATCTGCCCACTTCTCGATCATCGGATGCTCCGGAGCGATGACCATATAGGTTGCACCGAACAGGGTATCCGGACGGGTGGTATAAACTGTCAGGGTGTCGCCGGTGGTGGTGGTAAAATTCACCTCTGCACCCTCGGAACGGCCGATCCAGTTAGTCTGGGTGGTACGGATTCTGTCGAGGTAGTTCACCTCATCCAGATCATCGATCAGACGCTGTGCATACTCTGTGATCTTGAGCATCCACTGGCTCTTGACCTTACGGACAACCTCGCCGTTGCAGCGCTCGCAGCAGCCGCCGACAACCTCTTCATTCGCCAGAACGACCTTACAGGAGGTACACCAGTTCACTGCCATTTCCTTCTTGTATGCCAGGCCCTTCTTGAAGAGCTGGAGGAAGATCCACTGTGTCCACTTGAAGTAATCGGGATCGGTGGTATTCACCTCACGCTCCCAGTCAAAGGACAGACCGAGGGACTTGAGCTGCTCCTTGAAACGCGCTACGTTCTTCTCGGTAACGATCGCCGGATGGATCTTGTTCTTGATCGCAAAGTTCTCCGTCGGCAGACCGAATGCATCCCAGCCCATCGGGAAGAGGACATTGTATCCCTCGAGGCGGCGCTTTCTGGATACGATATCCATTGCCGTATAAGGACGGGGATGACCGATGTGCAGACCCTGACCGGACGGATACGGGAATTCTACCAGTGCATAGAACTTGGGCTTGGAGTAGTCGGTTCCTGCACGGAAGGTGTGGTGCTCATCCCAGTAAGCCTGCCATTTTTGTTCGATTTTGCTGTAATCATACTTGTTCATTTGGTTTTCCTTCTTTCCTGTTATGCATCATGAACCGATGCATCTGTTTTCTGATAGTACGCCGCAATATCCGGCGAATGATACAGGTACACTGTAATTCCAAGATAACCGAGACATGTGATCCACTGCATTGCATGACACAGGATCATAAATGCCTTCGGAAGCACGCGAAACGGAATGCCGAATACGGAACGCAGCAGCATCCATGCAAGATGCAGCACCATTGTTGCAGCCAGCAGGAATCTTGCTGGTTTCCATTTTCCGTGCAACCCCGCTGCAAGCAGGAGATACATCGGCAGCAGCACAAATGGCTGTATGCAGCCTGTCAGCCCTCCGATCAGTGTCAGCAGCAGCACAAGCATCGCACACTGCGAAAGCCGTTTTTCTCCGATTTCTGCCGAAGCTTCGCGATATGTTTTCTCCGGACAAGGCGAATGAGTATTACGCATCGCTTGCCTCCGATTCAGACATCCTGCCCAAAGTGCGCTTTGATATCCTTTGCACACACAAGAAGTGCAGCCACACCGATATCGAGCAGTCCCTCGATCAGATAGATCAGATTTGCCGGAAGATTCGTGACATTATCCTTGAAATGCCAGATCACAGTGAACGCGAGAATTGCTGCTACCACGTAGTTTGCATACTTGATGCCAAGGATCAGGGCGCCGGCAAATACCACTGCCAGAACGAGGCTGACAACATTGCCGCCGGAAAAACCGATGATCAGATTCAGTACCGCCTTAGCGACGAGATAGATCCCGATGCCCGTTACAAGCTTCTTACCATTCTCCATTATTCTGCCTCCTCAAGAAACTGTGCAATGTCCACTTCTTCTGCATCCGCCCAGAGCTGCTCCAGACGATAGAAGCTGCGCATTTCCTGGTGGAACACATGGATGATGACATCGTTGTAGTCGAGAATATACCAGTTCGAACCATTCATGCCCTCGCGGTGCAGCGGTTCCTCTCCCTGCTGGGACAGCTGGAATTCCACTTCCTCCGCAAGCGTCTTGGTATGGGTGCTGCTGGTACCGTTTGCAATGATGAAATAATCACCAAGCACGGTCAGTGCAGTCACCTTCAGCACGCGGATATCCTCGGCGCGCTTTGCGTCAAGTGCCTTTACGGCGATTCTGATTTTTTCTTCTGCTGTCATGCAATCACTCCTCTTGTTTTCTCATTTCTGTTTATTCATTGTTGTGAATTTCGTCAAAGTTCTGCGCTGTATCATCGTTCAGCGTGTTGAGGTAGCTTCCCTCCGGCACCCACTCGACAATACCGCTCTTGTCAGCGGTCAGCGGCAGCTGCTGTGTGCGGAAATGCTCGTTCACGATATCCAGTGCTGTGGACTTATGAATGGACCAGATGGACTGTCCGTTCGGGCCGTCAGCACCCTCGCCGGGTACCATAAAGATATTGACATTCTCCATCTCGATGGTAGAAGCAAGGTCCGCGATCATACCGATATCCTCAATGCTAAGGTCGGTACCCATGAGCTGCTGGTTATAGATTTCCGTCATGGCCTCCATCATTTTGAAGGTGCCCATGTCCAGCGCCTTCTGCATGGCTGCTGCAAGGAAGATACGCTGCGCCTTGACTCTGCCGATATCGCCCTCATCGTAGCCGTTTCTGAAACGCAGGAACCATTCGGACTGGGTGCCGTTGAGCACCTGCTCGCCCTCGTACAGTACCTTGCCCGGCTCGTAGTAGATCGTTCTCGGAAGATCGATCGGAATGCCGCCGATGATATCAACAATCTGCGCGATATTATCTGCGGTCGTTGTCACATAGGCATCGATCGGGATACCAAAGCATTCCTGCACCGCATCGACAACGCGCTGGATATTGCTCACTTCGCTGTCGCCGCTGAGGTAGATGCTGTTGAATTTATTCGTAGAAGCCCCGGTATAGTTCGGCATATAGCTGTCACGGGGAATCTGCAGGATGTTCATGCTTGCATCGATCAGATTGAACTGGATCACATAGTTGACATCGTGGAGATTGCCGCTTTCATTATAAATGGAGTCAAAGCCAAGGAACAGAACGGTGAACTGGCCTTCGATGACCTGATTAAGATCAAGTCCGTCATCAAACTCCACATCCACATCGCTTCGCAGCTCGACCTCACTGGATTCCACCTTGGAGATCGCGCCCTCCTGGCTTTCAAGGGGTTTCCAACGTTTGAAGTAGGTCAGGATGGAAACATTCTCCGTGGTCGTATCCGAACCGTTTGTTTCCTGATAGACGACAATGGGAGCATTCAGCACCATCACGACCATCAGCACGAGCGATAGCAGGATGGAACCCGTCTTCACGCTGATATTCAAAGCGGCAGAGTACTTTTTCTTCTGCTGCTTTTTCTTTTTACTCATTTCATGCACTTCCTTTGTTCTGCATTGAAATTGATGGAAGCAAGCATCTGCTTCTGCATCAGATAATAATGGTAGGCATCCACTGTATGCTGCGGCAGCATCACGCCTTTCTTCGCGACGGAGATCATCGCATCCCGCAGCGCCTCCAGCATTGCCTCCTGAAGATTTTCATTGGCAAGACGGCGCATTTTTCCGACGCCCTTGTATTCGCGTTCATCGGAGATCATATCTGCAATGTAGATGATCTCTTCAAGCAGGGACATGTGATCCCTGCCAACGGTATGAAACCGTACCGCATTGAGGATCTCCTGATCCGTCACACCGAATTCCGTCTGCAGGAACCGCGCACCGGCAATGCCGTGCCAGAGCTTTTTGGAATGCAGCTCTGCGTCATCCGGCGCAAAATCACCGTCGATCATACGCGCGCGCTGGATATCGTAGGGTTCCTCCTTACAGATGTCATGCATCAGGCCTGCAAAATAGGCACGCTCCACATCGGCGCCGTAGCGCTGTGCAAGCTGCCTTGCCGCCCTTGCGACATTACAGGAATGCCGGAAGCGCTTGGGCGATAATCGCTGCTCCAGAACCGCTGTTTTTTCCTTTATTCCGTACAAGTCTCATCACTTCCTGCATACAGATTTCTCTTCATTATATATTGTACTATTTTTTCAGGTAAATAGCAAGAATAATTCTGTCTTTTCTGTACCATGTCTCTGATTTTTGTAGAAGATACCGCAAAGCTTTCCACATTGACCAGGTGGATTTTGCCATATTGCCTCAGTTCCTCGGCACATCCAAGCAGCTGTTCGTATTCACCGTCCTCCCTTGCGATCCCAGCAAGCGCGGTATACTGCAGAATGTCCTGCCAGCGGTACCACTGTGTGAAGGTGCTGAGCATATCCCCGCCCACGAGCAGGAAGAATTCTGTATCCGGATATTCCTTTGCGAAATGCGTGACCGTATAGTAGGAATAGCTCACAGTATCCTGCCGCAGCTCGTAGTCATTGACGCGCAGCCAGGGATATTCTTCTGCTGCAAGGCGGCACATCGCAAGGCGGTCCTCCGCCGGAGCATAGGCATGGGCGGATTTATGGGGCGGCTGCTTGGTCGGAACGAGCCAGACCTCATCGAGCTGCAGGGCATCGTGTACACTTTTGGCAAGGTGCAGATGCCCGTTGTGCAGCGGATTGAAGCTGCCGCCGAAGATCCCGACACGCATTACTTGACAGCCTTCAGGTCAATGACCGGCTCCTGCGGATTTCTCTTGAACAGCACAAAACGGCTGCCGATGACCTGCACGACCTCGGACTTGGTCTGTGCGGCGATCTCCTCCGCTGCCTCTCTTGCAGAAAGCATGGAATTATCCAGAACGCGGAGCTTGATCAGCTCGCGCTTGTGGAGGGCATCCTTCACCTGCTGGATGAGGTTCTCGGAGATGCCGCCCTTTCCTACCTGGAAAATGGTCTCATATGTGGACGCGATACCGCGCAGGTACGCTCTTTGTTTACTTGTCAGCATAGTTAATCACAATACCTTTCTTTCATCACTTCGTAGAGCTTCTTGAGTGCATTTGCACGATGGCTCACCTGATTTTTCATTTCTGCCGGAACCTCGGCAAAGGACTGCTCTCCGTACATAAATACCGGATCATAGCCAAAGCCGCCCGTTCCTCTCTTCTCAAAACCGATCGTACCGCAGCATTCCCCGCGGCAGATGGTCAGTGCGCCGGTTTCATCGATGAAAGCAATGGCGCATACGAATTTTGCACCGCGCTCTCCTTCCGGAACCTCCTGCATATTCTGCAGGAGCGTCTCGCAGAGGATCTCCTCGGGGGCATATCTTGCCGAATACACACCCGGTGCGCCGTCCAGCGCATCCACACACAGACCGCTGTCATCGGCAATGACGGGACAGTGTGCGATATCATAAACGGCTCTTGCCTTGATCTCCGCATTGGCTTCAAAGGTGGTGCCGTTCTCCTCGGGATCAACGCTCACACCGGCTTCCTTCTGAGAAAGAACCGTAATACCGAGCGGTTCGAGGATCTGCCGTACCTCACGGAGCTTGTTCTGATTATTCGTCGCCAGAATTACTTTCGTCATCCGTTTCTTCCTCCTCTTCAGCAGATGTTTCATCCTGGAGCTTTACGTCCTTGGAATGGTCGAAGAGCGCCTTGACAAAGCTTGCATTATCGAAGGTCTGCAGATCTTCGATCTTCTCGCCGACGCCGACGAGCTTCACAGGAATGCCAAGCTCATTCTTGATGGACACCACAATGCCGCCCTTTGCCGTGCCGTCAAGCTTTGTCAGGACGATACCGGTGATATTGGCAACCTCGCTGAAGAGTCTTGCCTGACTGACGGCGTTCTGGCCGGTGGTGGCATCGAGGACGAGCAGTACTTCGACTGCGCAGCCCTCTGCGCGAGATTCGAGAATGCGATTGATCTTTGCAAGCTCATCCATGAGGTTCTTCTTGTTATGGAGTCGGCCGGCGGTATCACAGATCACAACGTCGCACTGTCTTGCTCTTGCGGCGGTGATAGTATCAAACACCACCGCTGCCGGATCGGAGCCTTCCGCATGCTTGACGATATCAACACCGGCTCTCTGCGTCCAGACCTCGAGCTGATCGATCGCTGCTGCGCGGAAGGTATCCGCCGCTGCAACAATGACCTTCTTGCCCTCGTTCTTGAACTGATGGCAGAGCTTGCCGATGGTGGTGGTCTTTCCGGCGCCATTGACGCCGATGACCATGATCACGGAGGGCGTAGTGGACAGATCCAGTTCCACATCATCCCCCATCATATCGCTGATGATCTCCTCGATCAGCTCCATGATCATCGCAGGATCGGTCACGCCGCGTTCCTTGACGAGCTTGCGCAGGCGCTGGCAGATCTCCACAGAGGTCTCCACGCCCATGTCGCTCATGATCATGGTTTCTTCGAGTTCTTCAAACAGATCCTCGTCAATTTTGGTGAAGGAATTGACAACACGCTGCATTTTCTGCACCATGGCGTCCCTGGTCTTCTGGAGACCGGCTTTGATTTTTGAAAAGAGTCCCATAAAATCCTCCTTAACTAATTACGCTTCATCCAGCGGAATATCATCGGGCTGTTCCAGCTTGAGCAGACGGGAAATGCCGTCCTCCTGCATGGTGACACCGTAGAGGACATTTGCTTCCTCCATCGCACTGCGGCGGTGTGTCACAAGTACAAACTGGGTATTGTCCGTAAACTGCTTGAGGTATCTTGCATACTTGCGGACGTTGGCTTCGTCGAGTGCAGCATCGATCTCATCGAGGATGCAGAACGGTGCCGGACGCAGCCGCAGGATCGCAAAGTAGATGGCGATCGCAACAAAGGACTGCTCGCCGCCGGAGAGGGAGATCAGGTTTTTGATGACCTTTCCGGGGGGCGCAACATTGATCTCGATACCGGAGGTCAGTACATTCTCCGGATCCGTGAGTCTCAGCTCAGCCTTTCCGCCGCCGAAGAGGTCCCGGAAGATCTCCTTGAAATTGTCGTTGATGATTGCAAAACTTTCCGCAAAAATACGGCACATTTCCTCCGTCAGCTCGGCGATGAGCTTTTCCAGCTCCTGCTTGGAACGTCGTACATCCGCCATCTGCCCGGAGAGGAACTGATACCGCTCGGAGACCTCACGGTATTCCTCGATCGCATCCACATTGACACTGCCGAGCGCGCGGATCTTCTGCTTGAGCTCCATGAGCCTTCTTCTTGCCGCAACCGGATCCTCGATCGGCTCTGCGATCTGCTGCGCTTCGGATCGTGTCAACTCATAGACCTCCAGAAGCTTGCCGACGATCTGATCACTGTCGTTGCGCACCTGACTTTCACGCTCGGTGAGTCTTGTTACCTCAGCAGAGAGTCTTTCCTTCGCAGTATGGAATTCATTGAGGCCCTGCTGCAGCTGGCGGATGCGCACATTCTGCGCATCATGTGCCTGCGTGGCAGCCTTCGCCTTCTGCTCGGTTTCTGTAATGGAACCCTCCGTTTCACGCAGCAGGGTTTCCTTCTCTGCGGCTTCCTTTGTCTTGCTTTCCACAGCACTGCGGTAAGTATCCATTTCCGCGCGGAACTGCGCCTCACGCGCATCAGCACTTGCCATCGCTTCCCTTGCGGACAGGAGGGTACGGTCAGCGGATTCCTGATCTTTTTCGGCCTGTGCCAGACGGATCTTCAGGCTGCCGTATTCTTCGGAGAGCTTTTCACGCTCCTCCTGCATGGCAATGCGGCGGTCCTTTGCGCCGGAGACGCCGGCCTCGGCGGCAGCGATCTCCTCGAGCTTGCGATCATAAGCAAGCTTTGCATCGTTCACGTCCTGTTCTGCATCCGCAGTGTCCTTCGTGAGCAGTTCGCGGCGCTGCGCAAGCTCCTGCGCGCGGCGTTCATACTGCGCCACCGGGAAGGCAAGACGCTGCACTTCGCCCTGCGCCTGCATCTGCTGCTGCTGCAATGCGGAATAGTGTTCACTCTCCTGCGCAAGACTGTGTTCCGCGGCAGCGGCCTTCTGCGCACATGTCCGCGCCAGCTCCTCCGCTTCCTGACACTGTCTTGCGAGCTGCTGTATGGTTTGCTGCAGTTCCTGCAGCTCTGTTTTTCTTGTCAGCATACCGCCGGTTTTCTGCACGGAACCACCCGTAAAGGAACCGCCGGCATTGATCACCTGACCATCCATGGTCACGATGCGGAACCGGTAGCCGTAGCGCTTGGCGATCTCGGTCGCACTGTCGATGTCCTCGGCAATGACGATACGTCCGAGCAGGGATGCTGCAATATTACGGTAGGCAGCATCACACTCGACCAGATCACTTGCCACGGCAACAAAACCGGGCTGATCCTGGAGTCCCTGTTCGTTCAGGTATTTCCCCTTAATGGAGGTCAGCGGCAGGAAGGTCGCGCGGCCTGCACGGTTGTCGCGCAGGAAACGGATACCGCTTTTGGCTGCCTCCTCATTTTCGACAATGAGATGCTGTACGGAAGCACCCAGCGCGGTTTCGATCGCAATTCCGTACTTTGCATCGACCTGGATGAGCTGTGCAACGGTACCGTACACGCCGCGGAGCGCACCCTGTCGGACGCTGCGCATGATGGCCTTGACACTGCCGGAGAAGCCCTCCATGCTGTTTTCAAGATCCGTCAGGATGCGGTGGCGCTGTTTTTTGTCACGCAGCTGAAAGCCGTACTGGCGGAACTGTTCCTCCGCTTCTTTTTTCTGCTGCTGCGCATGCTGGAATTCCTCGCGGTATGCTGCGATGGCACGTTCCTGCGCGATGACTGCGTTCTCTGCCTGTTCCATATCACGCTGCGCTGCTGCGTGGGCGTTTCTGGCTTCGGAGAGGCGCAGCGCATCCTCCTGTGTCTCCGCTTCCAGCGCAGTCATTTCCGACTCGCACTGCAGGAGCCGCTGCTCTGCGGCGCGGATGCCATACTGCAGCTCGCTGCGGTCGAGATACAGATCATGCAGCTGCTCGTCGGCTTGTCGTGTTTTTTCATCCTCCTCACGGTAGGCAAGCTCCATCCGTTCGAAGGCTTCCCTTGCCTGCGCAAGTGCCGCTTCGGTCTCGGCGCAGAGCTTCTGCATCGCAGCGGCAGCCTCCTCGGCCTGTGCAAGCTCACGCAGCTGCTTCTCCTGCTCCTGCAGATCCTGATCATGACGGGACTGCGCAATGCGCTGTGCCTCTTCATGATGGATGATATCGTTTTTCAGAACGGCGATCTCGGATCGGGTCTGTGCCGCAAATTCACGCAGCTGTGCGACCTTGGCGTGCGCCTCCTCGGCTTCAAGGGAACACTGCTGCATGAGGCGATAGCCGTTCTGGATCTTTGCGTCTTCGTCAGCAATATCACGCTCGGTGTTCTCGTACTCCGTGCGGCTGAGCAGGAGCTTCTCCTCCAGCGTCCGCAGGCGCTCCTGCAGCTCGGCAAGCTGCTGCACCCAGACGGAGATCTCAAGGGACTTCTCCTCCTGCGCAAGTACCAGAAAGCGTTCCGCCTTCTGCGCCTGCAGGCGCAGCGGTTCCACACGACCTTCCAGCTCGGAAACAATGTCTCCGAGACGCTGCATATTATCTTCGGCAGCCTCGAGCTTGCGTTCCGCTTCGGTCTTGCGGTAGCGGAATTTCGAAATGCCTGCCGCTTCTTCAAAGATCTCGCGGCGGTCATTGCTCTTGGCACCGACGATTTCAGCGATCCTGCCCTGTCCGATGATGGAATAACCATCACGGCCAAGTCCCGTATCCATGAACAGCTCGTTGATGTCCTTCAGACGGACGGATTTGCCGTTGATGCGGTATTCGCTGTCGCCGCTGCGGTAGAGCTTGCGGGTGACGCTGACTTCTTCGCCATAGCCCTCGAGCCTGCCTTCACTATTATCGATGACAAGTGTGACAGCTGCAAAGCCCATGGGACGTTTTGCAACAGTACCGGAAAAAATAACGTCCTCCATCTTATTGCCGCGCAGGGTCTTGGTGGACTGCTCGCCCAGCACCCAGCGTACGGAGTCGCCGATATTACTTTTTCCGCTGCCGTTCGGTCCGACTACCGCAGTCAGACCTTTGTCAAAATTCAGTTTGATCTTATCCGGAAAGGATTTGAAGCCTTGCAGCTCCAGAGATTTCAGATACATCTATGGCTCCTTTACCTTACATTGTAATTTCGGAATATGTTCGTCCCCAGTCACTTTTACGCAGATTCCGTGCTGCGCAAAATAGGATAGATTCTCCCTTCCATGTCCCACCGCTCTGCTGATGCAGGAGGGGTGCACAAGGATCCGGCAATCGCCCGTTCTTCCGCAAAGTGCCTGCGCCATCCTGCGGCGCATAAGGCGGCCCTCGCACAGCTCGCGGAATGCCGGATGATAGAAGCCGGCCACGCAATTCTGCTGCACGGCTTCGCTTGCATGGAGACCGCATCGGATGACGGCAATTCCAGCCGTTTCGAATGCCTCAAGTGCATCGCAGCAAAGTTCGATCGCTGTCTCAAAAGGGAACAGCTCGTACTCCCCTGCCGCATAGCGCGCCGCGAGCGCAGTACCTTCCAATACGGCGACGGGATAGATCCGGACCGAATCAGGACGCAGTGCCGTGATGCGCCGGATCGTGAGGCGTTCATCCTCCGGTGTACTCCGGTAGAGTCCCACCATCATCTGCAGTCCCAGCCCGAAGCCTTCTCTGCGGATCAGGCGGCACGCATTTTCAACGTCCTGCACCGTATGTCCGCGTTCATTTGCGAGAAGCACATGGTCGCACATCGACTGCGCACCGAGCTCAATGGCGGTGACACCGTATTCCTTCAGAACGGCGAGGACTTCCGGGTCGATGCAGTCCGGCCTTGTGGAAATGCGGATGCCTGCAAAACTGTCCGTCCCTAAAAAGGGCTGCGCTGCTTCCAAAAGCTCCATCATATAGGATCTTCCGACGGCAGTGAAGCTGCCGCCGAAGAAGGCGATCTCGGTATTGCTCCGGTCACGGATCTCCTGCAATGCCTGCGTGCAGATGCGCTGCACATCCGCTGCACGCGGCGGCGATTCCTGTGCAGTGATCGTCTTCTGATTGCAGAAGCTGCAGCGATGCCTGCATCCTGCATGGGGGATGAAAATGGCGATATTGCTATGCTTCATAGCCCATCAGTGCGAGTGCTTCGCGCGCTGCCATCTGTTCGGCTTCCTTCTTGCTCTTACCGCTGCCCTTTCCGATCACGTTGGAATTAAGGCAGACCTCCACGGAGAAGGTCTTGCTGTGGTCGGGACCGGACTCGTCAATGAGCATATACTCCACCTTTTCCTCGGGATTCTTCTGGATGATCTCCTGCAGGGCGGTCTTATAGTCGCCGAAGAGCATGAAGCGATTTTCCAGAAGATTCGCCGGAATGAAGCGAAGAATATGCTTTCTTGCCGCTTCAAGGCCCGCATCAAGATAGATCGCCGCGATCACAGCCTCAAAGGCATCCGCCAGAATGGAGGGACGCTGTCTGCCGCCGGTATGGGCTTCACCCTTGCCAAGGAGCAGAAAATCTCCGAGACGGATCTGCAGCGCAAAGCGATGCAGGGACTTTTCGCAGACAAGTGCTGCACGGATCTTGGTCAGCTCCCCCTCCGGCAGGTCGGGATAGTTCTCAAAAAGATACTGTGAGACGACGATTGAAAGAACGCTGTCGCCAAGGAACTCCAGTCGTTCGTTGCTGCGGCGCTGCTTCTTCTTTTCATTTGCATAGGAAGAATGGGACAGCGCCTCCTGAAGCAGTTCCTTATTCTGAAAGCGAATACCAAGGATTCGCTCTAATTCGGAAAACTCCGTTTCCATTATGCTTCCTCCTTCATTTCTGCAATGGTACGGGAAATGATCCCGATGATATCACCCTCGACGCATTTCTTTGCCTGACGGATGGCATTGTAGAATGCCTTCGCATCGGAGCTGCCGTGCGCCTTGATGACGGGACGGGAAATGCCCATCAGCACCGCGCCGCCCTCTTCTTTATAATCCATACTTTTCTGGAACGCCTTGATCTTGCCAAGGATCATCACAGCAGCCAGCTTTCCGCCCAGACCGCCGAACCAGTTTTTCAGCTTATTCTTAAAGAACGAGCCCATGCCCTCGTAGAGCTTCAGGGCGATGTTTCCCGAAAAGCCGTCACTGACAACCACATCAAAATCGCCGGAGGGAAGCTCTCTTGCCTCCGCATTGCCAACAAAATTGATCGGTGCCTTCTGAAGCAGCTTGTAGGCTTCGCGCTCCAGATCACGGCCCTTGGTATCCTCCGCGCCGACATTCAGAAGACCGACGCGCGGATTCTTCACGCCTTTTACTCGTTCCATATAGGCACTGCCCATGATCGCAAACTGCACGAGCATATCCGGACGGCAGTCCACATTGGCACCGGCATCCATGAGCATCATATGTCCCGTGGCTGTCGGGAGAATGGGCGCAAGCGCCGGACGCTTGATACCCTTGATGCGCTTTGCGATAAAGGTCGCACCTGCGACGATTCCACCGGTACTGCCGGCGCCGACAAAGGCATCACCTGCGCCGTCATGCAGTGCCTGCAGTGCCACGGCCAGGGAGGTGTTCTTTCCCTCCTTGAGGATCGTGGTCGGCTGTGCATGGATATCGAACACCTCGGGCGCATGGAGCAGCTCAAAGCCGGAAATATCCACCTGCAGCTGCTGTGCGGCCTGCTTGATTTTTTCCGTATCTCCTACCAGAACGATCTGTACCCCCAGTTCGTCCTGCGCTTGTTTACATCCCTTGATCACTTCATTCGGGGCGTTGTCGCCGCCGAATCCATCAACGATGATTTTCATAGATTCACTCCGTTTCAAAGCTTTGCAGTGCTTCTTCCAGAACCGCAACTGCCTGCTCTGCAATTTTCTGATACCGTGCCTGCTTGTCACGGATACGTTCTGTCAGGGGCGGCAGCAGTCCCATATTGGCACCCATCGGCTGAAAATCCGCTGCGCAGTCGCCGCTGATGTAAGCAGCAAGCGCGCCCATCATCGTGCCGCGCGGCAGGATGTAGGGGGACTTTCCCTGCAGGCGTCTTGCAAGGCTTTTGCCTGCAATGATACCGCTTGCGGCAGATTCCATATAGCCCTCCACGCCCGTCATCTGACCGGCAAAGAAGAGGTTCTCCGCACCGCGGAGGGAATAGTCTGCATCGAGGAGCTTGGGACTTTCCAGGAAGAAATTCCGGTGCATCACACCATAACGCAGGAAGTCTGCGTTTTCGAGTCCGGGGATCATCCCGAACACGCGCTTCTGCTCTCCGAATTTCAGATTGGTCTGGAAGCCGACCAGATTGTACATGGTGCCGTCCTTGTTTTCGCGTCTGAGCTGGACTGCCGCATAGGGGCGGCGGTCCGTTCTCGGATCACGCAGACCAACGGGCTTCAGAGGACCAAACCGCAGGGTATCGATGCCTCTGGAGGCAAGCACCTCCACCGGCATGCATCCCTCATAGACACGGAAGGCTTCCTTGTCATGCTCATGGAGCGGTGCCTTCTCAGCATTCACGAGCGCTTCCCAGAAGGCTTCGTATTCTTCCTTGTTCATCGGGCAGTTGAGGTAATCCGCATCGCCGCGGTCATAGCGGGACTGGAGGAAAACCTTTTCCATATCGAGACTGTCCGCTGCCACAACGGGCGCGGCGGCATCAAAGAAGCTCAATCTTCTGCCGCAGAGCTGCTCGATCTTTTCTGCAAGCGCATCCGAGGTCAGGGGACCTGTAGCGATCACTGCATTGCGCGCAGGAAGCTCAGTCAGCTCCTCACGGATGACGGTGATCTGCGGATGCTCCGTCACGAGCTTTGTTACCATCGCGGAGAACTGCTCGCGGTCTACCGCGAGCGCGCCGCCTGCGGCAACCGCACACGCCTTCGCGCAGCGCACGAGCAGGGAACCCTGCATTTCCATCTCGGTTTTGAGCAGGCCGCCTGCGGATGCAAGACGGGATGCCTTCAGGGAATTGGAGCATACCAGCTCCGCAAGTCCCTCATGATGGTGCGCCGGACTGTAACGATGGGGCTTCATTTCGTATAATGTGACAGCAATGCCTGCCTCTGCGAGCTGCCAGGCAGCCTCACAGCCGGCAAGTCCGCCGCCGACAACAATTGCTTCTGTCATTACTTCAGACTCCGTTCATAACCGCAGCCCTGCTTTTCACAGACGAGCTTTCCGGATTTGCCGCCCTTCTGGAAGAGGGTGGAGCTGCACTGGGGGCATTTTTCCTCCATGGGGATGTTCCAGGTCATGAAATTGCATTCCGGATAGCCGTTGCAGCCGTAAAAGCTTCTGCCGCGCTTGGATTTTTTCAGGATGATCTTTTCACCGCATGCAGGGCAGACGCCGCTGGTTTCCTGCACGATCTTCTTGGTATTCTTACACTCCGGGAAACCGGGGCAGGCAAGGAATTTGCCGAATTTACCGATCTTGATGACCATATTCCTTCCACAGGCTTCGCAGACGACATCGGTTTCCTCATCGGGGATCTTGACGTGCTTGCCGTCCATGGCTTCTTCGGCGGTCTCCAGCGTTTTTGCAAAATCCTGATAGAAGGCATCGAGCGTGCCGACCCAGTCGGCGCTGCCCTGCTCAACGTTATCAAGATCGGTCTCCATCTTTGCGGTAAATGCCGCATCCACGATATGCTCGAAGTGTTCCTTCATCAGCTGCGTGGTGACTTCACCAAGTGCAGTGGGCTTGAGCTGCTTGCCTTCGCGCTCCACATACATTCTTGCAAGAATGGTGGTAATGGTTGGCGCATAGGTACTCGGACGGCCGATGCCGTTTTCTTCCAGCGCCTTGATAAGACTTGCTTCTGTATATCTTGCCGGAGGCTGGGTGAAATGCTGGTTGCCGTCAAGCTTGATGACCTTGAGAAGATCCTTGACTGCCAGCAGCGGCAGCATCTTCTGGTTTTCCTCCTCGTTCTCGTTTTTTTCCTCATAGAGAACCGTGAAGCCATCGAACTGCACGGAATAGCCGGATGCCTTGAACTGGCAACCCTCTGCGTCGATCTCCACAGAAACGGTATCGAGCAGGGCATTTGCCATCTGGCTGGCGATAAATCGCTCCCAGATCAACTTATAGAGCTTGTACTGGTCGCTGGTGAGATTGCCCTTGACACGGTCCGGTGTCAGCTCCGGCATGGTGGGACGGATGGCCTCATGCGCATCCTGGGCATTTTTCTTTGTCTTGAACACACGGGGCTTCTCCGGCAGATAATTCTCGCCGTAGGTCGACCGGATATACTCTGCTGCGGCTGCCTGTGCATCGGCAGAGATACGCAGGCTGTCCGTTCTCATATAGGTGATCAGACCGACTGCGCCCATGCCGTCAACATCGATACCTTCGTACAGCTCCTGTGCTGCCTTCATGGTACGCTTGGACTGAAAGCCCATGCGCTTGGAAGCCTCCTGCTGCATTGTCGAGGTAATGAACGGCGGTGCCGGCTGCTTCTTTGTCACGCGCTTCTTGATACCGGTCACGATGAAAGGGGCGTTTTCAAGGCGCTGGAGCAGCAGCTGTGCCTGCGCTTCGTTGACGATCTCGATCTTCTCACCATCCACCGCGGAGAGCTTTGCAGTGAACTGCTTGGCGCTATGCGGAGAACGGAGCTTGGCATCGATACTCCAGTATTCCTTCGGAACGAAGGCGCGGATCTCCTCTTCCCTGTCCACGATCAGACGTACGGCAACGGACTGCACACGACCTGCGGACAGACCGCGCTTGACCTTCTTCCAGAGGAAAGGGCTGAGCTTGTAGCCCACAAGTCTGTCAAGGATGCGGCGTGCCTGCTGGGCATTGACAAGATCCAGATCGATCTTATGAGGATTTGCCATTCCGCTCTGCACACCGGTCTTGGTGATTTCATTGAATGCAACGCGATTGTCGGCGTCCATATCCAGATTCAGCATCTGGGCAAGGTGCCAGGAGATCGCTTCGCCCTCACGGTCCGGGTCAGTTGCGAGGTAAACGTGGTCGCTCTTCTTTGCACGCTTCTTCAGATCCTTGATTACGTCCTCCTTGCCCTTCATGTCCATATAATGCGGCAGGAAGCCATTTTCCACGTCCACGCCGAGCTTCGATTTGGGAAGGTCACGGACATGTCCCATGGATGCGACAACTTCAAAGTCTTTTCCAAGATATTTCTGTATGGTCTTCGCCTTCGCGGGAGACTCTACAATTACCAAATTTGCCATAGATCCGCCGTCTTGCGGCGCACACTCCTTTCCAGTCTGCCGGCAGCATCAGTCCGCCAGCGCATAGAGATCTCGTTCTGTATTCTTGATGCAGCCCATCATTTCAAGCTCCATCATCAGTATGGATGTTTCTTCAAAAGTCATACCCAGCAGACAGCACACTGCGTTGATGTTCTGGCTGCCGCCCTGCAGCAATTCTATGATGCGCTGCTGCATGGGGGTCAGCGGCATGTCAGGAAGCACTGCCTTTTTTTCAGGTGCCGGCGTTTCTTCCGGCTGTTCCTTCGCTCTGGCATTGACAACACCGCTGGAGGAACGCTTTCGTTTCGGAGCAGGTTCCTCGCGGCTGTACACCTGGGAATCCTGTGTTTTGCACATTTCCTCAAAGGAAGCATCATCGAGCTTATAAGGATAGCTCAGATAATAGCCATAAATGACATCGCTCACATCGCACACGGGATGTGCACCTTCGCGGAGCAGCTGCGCATTGCCGCCATAGCGCGGATCGAAAATATCGGCAGGCGGAATCACAAACACCTGTTTGCCCTGTTCGCAGGCGCAATTGGCGGTGATCAGCGAACCGCTGCGATGTCCGGCTTCCATGACAAGTACGCCCTCGCTGATACCGGAGAGGATCCGGTTGCGTGTCGGGAAGTTCGCCGGTGCCGGAGAGGTTCCGGGAAAATACTCGGAAAGCAGCAGGCCGTTGCCGACGATCCTTTGCTTCAGCTCACGGTTTTCACGGGGATAATCATAATCCACACCGCAGCCAAGCACCGAGATGGTCGGGCGTCCCTCCGCGATCGCTGCCCAGTGGGCGCTGGTATCCAGTCCGACGGCGCAGCCGCTGACAAGAATGAAATTGCACTTGGCAAGCGCCCTGCACAGCTGATCCGAGGTCTTCATGCTGTAGGGCGAAGGCCGTCTGGTTCCTACGATGGTCAGGAGCATCTCCTCCTGCAGAAGGCCGGGGTTTCCCTTGTAGAATAGTACGGTGGGCGGATTGTCAATATGCCGCAGCGACTCCGGATAGAGGTCACTGTCCCATGTGATGATTCCGATTCCGTTCTTCTCACAGAATGCCATAACCGTCTCCGCCTGTTCCAGCGGAACACGCTTGACGCTCTGGCGTTCCTTATCTGAGAGAAGCCTGCAATCCGGATCATGAAGGACGTAGTACAGCTCCTTGAGAGAGTCGTGCATGTTGACAAACGGCAGGATCTTCCGGCTCGCCACACCGAACACCATGACAAGCCACAGCCAATATGCCTTCTTCGGATGTTCCATCATTATCCCCTTCCCTTCATCATTTCCCACATCAGAATTCCAGCCGCCATTGCTGCATTAAGGGATTCGGGACCGCCGCACATAGGGATGGTCAGCGGCGTATCGCAGGCCGTGATCACATCCTTGGGGAGTCCATTGCCCTCATTGCCGATCCACACGGCACATCCTCCTGTAAACGCACAATCCGTCAGGCGCATAGCATCTGCCGCAGGAACTGCTGCATAACTGCGGATTCCATGACTGCGCAGAATCGCAAGCAGCGCATCGGAGGACTCCGTCTCGAAAAACGGCACCCGGAACACAGAACCCATGGTCGCTCTGACGACCTTGGGACTGAGCAGCTCACAGCTGCCGCAGGAGAGGACCGCATCCACACCCAGCGCATCGGCTGTCCGCAGGATCATACCCATATTGCCGGGATCCTGCAAATTGCACAGAACGAGGTATCTTCCCTCATCGGAAAGCACATTTTCAACGGGCGGTCTGTGGGGAGCGGTGCATACGGCAAATACTCCCTGGGTATGCTCCGTGTCCGCAAGGACGCTGCCTACGGCGTCGGAGATACGCAGGATCCTGCCGGTTTCCGGGAAACGGGAAAGCAGGTCTTCGCCATGCTTTTCAAACGCCGTGTCCGTCAGAAAGAGCTGCTGGACGCTGGCTGTCTGCTGCAGGGCATCCATAACGATACGAAGCCCCTCCGCAACGAACAAACCCTCGCTGCGGCGCGCTTTTTTCTGCTCACGCAGTCGTTTATAATGCTTGATCGCCGGGTTATCCTTGGCGGTGATCCTGGTGATTTCTCGCATGGGAAGCCTCCTTTTCCACTGTTTTTTCAGTCACTTGTATAACACAAAACACGCTCTTTCCACTAATGGAGAGCGTGTTTTTGTTCAAAATCAAAGAGCTGCCTTTGCCTTCTCAACGATTGCAGTAAAGCCTGCTGCGTCGTGGATTGCAATCTCAGAGAGCATCTTTCTGTTCAGAGTGATGCCAGCCTTCTTGCAGCCGTTCATGAACGTAGAGTAGTTCATGCCGTTCATCTTTGCTGCTGCAGAGATTCTGGTGATCCAGAGCTGTCTGAAGTTTCTCTTCTTCTGCTTTCTGCCGATGTATGCATACTGGCCGGACTTCATTACGGCCTGCTTCGCCATCTTGAAATGCTTGCTCTTTGCGCCAAAGTAACCCTTTGCCAGCTTCAGAGTTTTATTTCTTCTCTTACGAGTCATCATTGCACCCTTAATACGTGCCATTGTCATCTACCTCCGTGTATTTCAAATTTTTTCGCAATTTTCCTGATCTGCTTCGCGCTGCGGCTTACAGATACGGAACCAGCTTCTTGATGGTCGGTGCATTTGTTACGTCTGCAACGCCTGCGCCTCTTGCGATTCTCTTGCGCTTTGTGTCCTTCTGGGTCAGTCTGTGGCGCTTATTGGTGTGCTGGTACTTTACCTTGCCGTTTGCTGTCAGCTTGAAACGCTTCTTAGCACCGGAATGTGTTTTTACTTTCACTTTCTTTGCCATGATAAGTTCCTCCTTTTACTTGGATGCCTTCGGGGATATGAACATCACAATACTGCGGCCTTCCATCTTCGGCGGCTTTTCTACTGTGCCGACCTCTGCGCATGCTTCCTTGAAACGCACCAGCAGCTCTTCACCAAGCTGCGGATGTGCGATCGCACGCTTACGGAAACGGACAGATACCTTCAGCTTGTCGCCAGAACTCAGGAATTTGATCGCCTGATTTACCTTTGTCTCAAAATCGTGAGTGTCAATTGCGGAAAACATTCTGATTTCCTTAATGGACATTACCTTCTGATTCTTCTTCGCTTCCTTCTCACGCTTCTGCTGCTCAAAGCAGTATTTGCCGTAATCCAGAATCTTGCACACGGGCGGCTTCGCCTGCGGCGCGATCTTCACAAGGTCAAGATTTTTTTCAAAGGCAATTTTCTGTGCATCCTTCGCTGACATGACGCCGAGCTTCTGATTGTCTGAATCAATGACCAGAACTTCCTTGTCCCGGATCATTTCATTGATCTGAATGTCCTGCTTACTTATTGCGGGCACCCCCAAGCATATAAATTTGAAACAAAAATGAGTGCGGACACAATGTCTGCACTCACCACATGATACTCCGACGTGCACACACACACCTCCGCTTCCGCGGATAATCGAAGTTACATATTGACCGTTTCGGCATTGCTTCGCAGTCAAACGGTGAGCCACAAGCTGTGTCTGCTTTGTTTTCGTATAATATTATAACCTGCTTTTCTGTATTTGTCAACCCCTTTTTTCAAAAAAATCAAATTTTTTTATAATTCGTACGCAAGTCACGCATTCGTATCTCAAATTGTGATGATTATGTAAAAAATTCCTTTATCTATTGCAATTCCATTCAGAGATGTGGTATAATAGATGTACATTCTGCTGCACTGCGGCAGCTGGACAGATTTTCAGAAAGAATTACGGGTGAATACATGGCTGAACAGATCATTTCTCTTGAACAGCCGTCAAGAATGCAGGAAATTCTCGGCAGCTGTGACGACAATCTTAATGCGATCCAGCGGGAATACGGCGTTGTCCTTTTTTGCAGAAACGGCGATATCCGCATCACCGGTGAACCGGAGCAGGTAGAAAAGGCTGCCAGTGCCGTACGGCTCCTTGCAGAGCTTGCGGACAAGGGGCAGCATCTGACGGAACAGACCGTCAGATATGTCACGTCGATGGTTTCCGACGGCGAGGCAGAGGCGTTGCACACCTTCAGCAGTGACGGCATCTGCATTACCACAAGCGGTAAGGTCGTTCGTCCGAAGACTGTGGGCCAGAAGAAATATGTGGATGCGATCACCAAGAACACCATTGTACTTGGCGTGGGCCCTGCCGGCACCGGCAAGACCTACCTTGCTGTTGCACTTGCTGTGCGGGCATTCCGTGCACATGAGGTGCAGAAGATCATCCTCACGCGTCCTGCGGTCGAAGCAGGCGAGAAGCTCGGCTTCCTGCCGGGCGATCTGCAGGATAAGGTTGACCCCTATCTGCGTCCCCTCTATGACGCGCTCTTTGACATGTTCGGTGCCGAGACCTTTGCGCGCCACATGGAGAAGAACATCATCGAAGTCGCACCGCTTGCCTATATGCGCGGCAGAACGCTCGATGACGCCTTCATCATCCTCGATGAAGCCCAGAACACCACTTCGGAACAGATCAAGATGTGTCTGACGCGACTCGGTGCCAACAGCAAGATGGTCATCACGGGCGACATTACACAGATCGACCTGCCGGAGAAGCGCAAGTCCGGTCTGATCGAAGCGATGAAGGTTTTGCGCGGTGTGGATGACATCGCCACCATCCGTTTTTCAGAAAAGGACGTAGTCCGTCATAAAATCGTACAGGATATTATCAAGGCCTACGAGGCCTACTATAAGGAAGGGAGAAAATAACCATGCAAGAATCCGGCAAACTCAAAGTATATGTAAAGAACACCCAGAACGCGGTGAAGATTCCTTCCGGCATCCGCCTTCTGATCAGACGCTGCTGCCATGCGGTGCTCAACTCCGAGGGCTTTACCAAGAATGCCGAAGTCAGCGTTTCTTTCGTTACCAATAACGAGATCCGCAGTCTGAATAAAGTATACCGCGGCAAGGACAGCGTAACCGATGTGCTTTCCTTCCCGCTGACCGATTCCGACGGCACGATGGAGACCAATGCGGAGACAGGCTTTGTCCTGCTCGGTGACATCGTCATTTCCATCGAGACCGCCGTCAAGCAGGCAAGCATCTACGGTCATTCCCTTGACCGCGAGATCGGATTCCTCACCGTGCACTCCATGCTGCATCTGCTGGGCTACGACCACGAAACCAGCCCTCTGGATGAGCGTATCATGCGTGAAAAGGAAGAAGCTGTGCTTGAACGTCTGGGCATTTCCAGAGAAATGACCTTCACAACCGGTGAATAAGGAAGTAATTATGACAAAATCGATTTTTCTGACACTTTCCGGCAGAACCAATGCCGGCAAGTCCACATTGCTCAATGCGCTGGTCGGCGAGAAGATCGCCTCCGTCAGCAGCAAACCGCAGACCACCAGAACACGTATTACGGGCATTCTGACAAAGGATGAAACGCAGTATGTGTTCATCGACACGCCCGGTCTGCACAAGCCGAAGACAAAGCTGAGCAGCCACATGCTCAAGACCGCAGAGACCTCCGCGACGGATGCGGATGCTGTGCTCTATGTGATCGACTGCACCAAGAAGCTGCATGAGCAGGATGAAGCCATGCTGAAAACGCTCTCCCAGAAGAAGGTCGCTCTGATTATCGTTGTCAACAAGGTCGACCTTCTGCAGGATAAGTCCGCGATGATGCCGCTGCTGCTGAAGCTGGAAAACAGCTATCATCCGCATGCGATCATTCCGGTGAGTGCCACAGAGAAGGACGGCATCGACATGATCATGGAGACTGCCGCAGAGCTTGCGAAGCCTTCCGTACACTTCTTCCAGGATGATTCCTTCACGGACCAGCCGGAGCGCGTACTGGCAGCGGAGATGATCCGCGAAAAGCTCCTGCGCCTGCTCAATGACGAGGTACCCCATGGCATTGCAGTAACGGTCGAGTCCATGAAGGAGCGCGATGACAAGGACCTTTTGGATATTTCCGCACTCATCTACTGCGAGCGCGATTCCCATAAGGGCATCGTTATCGGCAAGAACGGCACCATGCTCAAGAAGATCGCAAGCTCTGCAAGACATGATCTTGAGAAATTCTTCGAGATCCAGGTCAACCTCAAGTGCTTTGTCAAAGTCAAAGAGGACTGGCGCAATAAGGAAGGCCTCATCCGGAGTTTCGGACTTAACGAGGAATAAAACGGACTTCCGGATACTCCCAGCAATAAATCACGCGCCGCGGTGTCATACTACTCCCGGAGGCGATGCATATGACGGAAGAACAGCTCTGGGAACGATTCCAGACAAGCGGCAGGATCGCGGACTATCTGCAATTGACAGCTATCCGCCGCAGCAAGGAGGAACAAGGCGTTGCTGACAGTCAAGGGTGTCGTGCTGACACAGCGGCAGGTCGGTGAACAGGATTGCTTCATCGATATTCTGACAGAAAACCGCGGTGTACTGGAAGTACTCGTGAAAGGTGCGGGAAAGATCAACAGCAAGAGCGGCAGCGGCGTACAGCTGTTTGCCTACTCGGATTTCTGTCTGCGCACCGCCAAGAACGGATATGCCCTCAACAGCGTATCCCCCATCCGCATTTTCTACAAGCTGCGCAGCTCGGTCAGTGCCGTTGCACTGGCGTCCTACTTTTCGCAGGTCGTGAAATTTTCAGTCCTTCCCCAGAAAAACACGCCGGAGATCCAACGGCTTTTTCTGAACTGCCTGCATTATCTTTCGGAACAGCAATATCCCGAAGCGCTGCTCAAGGCCATTTTTGAGCTGCGTATTGCAGCGCTGCTCGGCTTCATGCCCGATGTGGTCATGTGCCGCGAATGCGGCTGCTACCTGCCGGAGGAGATCTGCTTTGCGGTTGACGAGGGCTGCTTTTATTGCGCGGACTGTCACCATCCGGCTGAGGATGTGATGCCTGCCATTGCCATGCCCGCCGGCACGCTTCAGGCGATCCGGCATATCGTATTGCAGGATTTTGAAAAGATCTTCTCGTTCCGTCTGAAGGAACATTGCTGCGAGCCGCTTTTCTCTTTTGCAGAGGCGTTTCTGCACTTCCATATTGATGGGCGTTTTTTCACACTGGAATTCTACAGGGCGATCTCCGGAAACGGCGATGCAGCCCTCTCCCCATAACAGTATATATTCCTGCGTTTTCCCGAGGACGGGAAAGCGCAGTTCTTCGTGCCTGAAAGGAGGCAACCATGCAATCATTCGAACAAGTACTGGAGCTGGATAAGGTTCTGGCACAGGCGGCTGGCTTTACATCGAACACAACAAGCCGTGAAATGATGCTGCAGTGCAAGCCCAGCAGTGATCTTGCACAGGTGCGTCAGGAAGTCCAGAAAACCGATGACGCGCTGCAGCTGGCAATGCAGTTCGGTACACCGCCGTTCTCCGGCTTCAAGGACATCTGCAATATGGTGACCCGTGCCGCATCCGGCGCAAGGCTCTCCCTGCGAGATCTGATGGATGTGGAGGATCTGCTGCGGCAGGTACAGTCCCTGCACAGCTGGTATGGTCATTGCAGTGAAATTTCCACGACGCTCGATTATCTCTTCTCGCTGATCGTACCGAACGACAGCCTGCTGAGCATGCTGGAGCGTTCCATCGTTTCCGAGGAGGAGATCGCGGACAGCGCGAGCAGCACGCTTTCGGAGATCCGCCGGAAGCTCGTGAAATCGCGCTCCCATCTGCGCGAGACGCTTGACCAGATGATCCGCTCCAAGACCATGCAGAAATACTTACAGGATAATACCGTCACCATCCGTGACGGCAGATTTGTACTGCCGGTAAAGACGGAATTCCGCGGACAGGTGAGCGGTCTGATCCACGACACCTCCTCCAGCGGCCAGACGCTTTTCATTGAGCCGATGCAGATCGTCGAGGCGAACAATGACATCCGCCTGCTTGAGAGCCGTGAGATGGAGGAGATCGACCGCATCATGCAGAAGCTCTGTGCGGCGGTTGGTGCGGAGGCATCTTCACTGTGCAGACTGCATGCCACCTGCGCAGAACTCAATTTCTATTTTGCCAAGGCAAATTACGCGGCGTCGCTGCGTGCGGTCAAGCCCGAGATCAGTGACGACGGCGTGCTTGAACTCAAAAAGGCGCGCCATCCCCTGCTCGATCAGAAGAAGGCGGTGCCGATCGATCTTCCGCTCGGCGCACAGCACAATGCCCTGATCGTGACAGGCCCCAACACCGGCGGTAAGACGGTTGCCCTGAAAACTGCCGGACTTCTCACTGCCATGACGATGTGCGGCTTCCTGATCCCCGTTGCGGACGGCAGCCATGTATCGGTGTTCCGGCACATTCTCGCGGATATCGGCGACAGCCAGAGCATTGAACAGAGCCTTTCCACCTTCTCCTCCCACACGTTGAATGTAGTGGAGATCCTGAACACCGCGGATGACAGCACGCTCGTGCTGCTCGATGAGCTCGGTTCCGGCACGGATCCCGTGGAGGGTGCTGCGCTTGCGATCTCCGTGATCGATCATCTCAAACAGCTGGGCGCCAAGCTCATGGTGACGACGCATTATCAGGAGCTGAAGCTCTATGCGGCGGATACCCCCGATGTGATCAATGCTTCCTGCGAATTCGATACGGAAACGCTCCGTCCGACCTATCGGCTGATCATTGGTTCTCCCGGCAAATCCAATGCCTTTGCGATCTCCGGACAACTGGGCATGCCGGCATCCATCCTCCGACACGCGCAGTCCCTGATCAGCGAGGAAAACCGACATTTTGAGAATGTCATCTCACGTTTTGACGATGCACGCAAGGAGCTGGAACGCGAAAAGGAAGTGGCAAAGCGCCTTCGTGAAGAGACCGAACAGCTCCGTGCAGAATGGCAGCAGAAGCGCGATGCCATGGCTGCTGAAGAAAAGGATCTGCTGGAGCGTGCCGCTGCACAGGCGAGCCGCATCGTGGAATCCACCAAGGCGCAGTCCAACGCACTGCTCGATGAACTCGAACAGCTCCGAAAGGACAAGGAAAAGGCTGACTTTGCAAGCCGTGTTTCCTCGGTAAAGGGTGATTCTACGCAGAAGCTGCGCGATATGTACAAAACGGCAAATCCCGTTATCGGCAGCATGGACGAGAACGGCGAATATGTTCTCCCCCGTCCGCTGAAGAAGGGCGACAAGGTGCTGATCGCTGACCTCAATCAGGAGGGCATCGTAGCATCGGAGCCGGGTAATTCCGACTTTGTATTTGTGCAGATGGGTCTGATGAAGATGAAGATCCAGATCTCCCGTCTGCGACTGCTGGATCCGAAACAGGCAGCACCGGAAAAGAAGAAACAACAGCGCCGCGGTCAGGTTTCTGCCAAGGTGCAGCGCCGCGGTTCCATGGAACTGGACATCCGCGGACATGCCTGCGATGAAGGCGTTTACGAAATGGAACGCTTTATTGACAGCGCAGTACTCTCTAATATCGGAACGGTGACGATCATCCATGGCAAGGGCACGGGACTGCTCCGCAAGGCAGTGCAGCAGCGGCTCAAATCCATGAAATGCGTCAAGGAATTCCGTGCCGGACTCTACGGAGAAGGCGAAGACGGCGTTACAATTGTTACACTTAAATAAAATTTAACAATCAATCTGCTACAATTTTGGTTTCTAAAGCGATTTATTCTTATTTCTTCTATTGCATCTTTACACGGAATTTGCTACAATAGATAATAGAAGCGTATCGTCTTTTATGGATACAGATAAGAAGAACGGAACCAGCGGATTTGTGGAGGAATTCCTGAAGCTGTACCGGAATTCCTCCTTCTTGTTTTTCAGCATAAACCAACGACATTATATGAAGGGATTGGCGGCTTTCTGCCGCAGGACTGACATGAACAGAAAAAATAGAATTGCCGTGATTATGTGCGATGTGGTGTTCTATGAATACCAGCACCGCATCCTGGATGGACTGATCTCTCAGGCAACGGCACTGGGGTATGATGTGGCTGTCTTCACGATGTTCCTCAACTACAGTGAAGATTCGCCCCATCAGTTCGGAGAAAAGCAGATCTTCTCACTCATCAATTATGATATGTTTGACGCGGTCATCTACGCACCCTGCTCCATCGGTACGGACGCACTGCGCACGATGCTCGAGCAGGATCTGGCAGAACGCTGCAAGCTCCCCATCATTGCCATGGAAAGTGATTCGCCCGATTACCACACGATCGGTGTGAACGATGAAACTGCCTTCGAACACGTCGTCTCCCATCTGATCGAGAAGCACCATTGCAAGGATATCCTTTGCCTGACGGGCTTCCGCGGCAATCTCCAGGCGGAGACGCGCCAGCAAGGCTTCCGCAATGCCATGGAAAGGCACGGGCTTCCCGTTTCCGATGACGCTGTGATCTATGGGGACTTCTGGACGGAGGCAGCACTGAAGCTTGCGCAGGAGATTGCGGACGGACGCTTCCGCAAGCCCGAGGCGATCGTCTGCGTCAGCGATTTTGTTGCCATCGCCCTCTGCAACAGACTCATTGAGCTTGGGATCCGCGTGCCGGAGGATATCATCATTACCGGCTATGACTTTGCCAAGGATTCCGAGGACAATGTGCCCTCGATCACAAGCTATGTACGTCCCCTTGCCAATATGGGTATGCAGGCTGTACTGCGTGTGCATGAACTGCTGACGGGCAAAACGCCGGATCCGGTATGGAATGATATCGGCTACCTTGTTTCTGCGGAAAGCTGCGGCTGCGGTGATGATTTCCACCAGAAGTTTGCACAGCGTCAGGCAATGATCAAGCATGTGGAGTATTACCGCAGTCTGTTTGAAAACTGTGCCATGGCGGAGACCCTGAACGCCTGCGAGACGCTCAATGACTGCCTTGGCAAGATCACGGAACATCTCTATCTGATCGACAAGCTGCAGGATTTCTATCTCTGTCTGTGCGACCAGTGGGATGACTTCTCCAAAAACGACAATGATAACGATGACTACAAGCACTACACGGATACGATGCATCTGCGGATCAGCTGCACGGATAACTCTGCAAATCTTGTGGACATTACTTTCCCAAGGGAGCAGCTGCTTCCGCTGCTGCATGAGCCGCATTCGGACGCAAGGGCGTACTATGTGACGCCGCTGCACTTCAACGAACGCTGCTTCGGCTATTGTCTGATGGGCTACGGTACGCAGGCGCGCGCATTCAACTCGCTCTATCATTCCTGGATGCGCAATGTCAACAATGCACTGGAATTCGTCCGTGTCCGCAATATTTTCAAGAGCATGCACCAGCGTCTGTACATGGCATCCATCCGTGATACACTGACCGGTGTGTTCAACCGCAAGGGATTCAAGTATCATTCCACCGAGATTTTCGAGCGTGCCAAAACCTCCGGCAAACGGCTGCTCATTATGGCTGCGGATCTGGACGGACTGAAGGTCATCAATGATACCTACGGACATCTGGAAGGCGATGCGGCGATCTCCATCATTGCCAATGCACTGAACACCTGCTGCGAAAACGGTGAGATCTGCGCGCGTACCGGCGGCGATGAATTCCTGATCATGGGCTGCTCTGACTATACAGACGAGCAGATCATCAATTATACCAATTACATCCGTTCCTTCTGCGATCGTTTTAATGCAAGCGGCGAAAAGCCCTATACGGTTGGAACCAGTATCGGCTATGTCTGCCGTGAGGTCACGGAGAAGGATCTTCTCCAGGATCTGATGGACGAAGCGGATGCGCGGATGTATGATAATAAAGTCCAGAGAAAGAAACAAAGACAATAACAGAATCTAAGGAGTGGGTATTTATGAAGAAAAGAATGAAGGCATTGTACGCGCTGACGGCGGCAGCATTCCTCATGCAGTCTGCTCCGGCAGCGATGCTGACTGCTAACGCCGGTGAAATGGTCGGCCAGTCCGACTTCACCGAAGGCATCGGTCTGCCGTGGCACATCTGCGAGTCCATGACCGGCGAGATGGAATTCTCCATCGACGGCGGAACCTATAACATCACCGTTGTCAATCCGGGCGGTGCATCCAACGGCGGTGAGGATCGCTGGGACTGCCAGTTCCGTCACAGAAATTTGACCTTTGTCTCCGGTCACACCTACCGTCTGACCTACAGTGTATGGGCAAGCAATTCCGGCTGGCTCTATTCCAAGATCGGCGATATGACAGTCGATGATGCGGAGCTTTGGCACAGCAACGGCAATATGCTGAATATGACCTATGACGAGAACTGGGCGCAGGCAGATGTGGAAAGCGCACTCAGATCCGCACAGCCCAACGGCCAGTGGGGCGACTACAATGCATGGACCGGTGTCAACGTGACAGGAAATCAGTGGAATACCTATGCGTATGAATTCACGCTCGGCTCCAATGGCGAGAACTGCTCTTCCGTCACAGGCACGGGCGAGTGGACCTTCCACTTCGGCGGTGACGGCCAGTACACACCTTCCGTCTGCTTCCCTGCCGGCACGGAACTGAAGTTCGACAATCTCTGCCTCATCGATATGACCGATGACAGCAATGACTATGTGCATGCGGAAACATGGAGCCGCGCAGAGATCCTGACCAATCAGCTGGGATACTTCCCTGACCGCAATAAAAAAGCAACCTTCCTGTGCACTGACGAATCCGGCATGGAGTTCTATCTGAAGGATACTTCCGGCAGCACGGTCTACACCGGAACCTCCACCTATTTCGGATACGATGCGGATTCTGAGGACACGGTACATATTCTGGATTTTTCCGACTACACGACCGAGGGCACCTATTATCTTGAGACCGCAAACGGTGCGGTTTCCCGTGAGTTTTCCATCGGCGTGACGGATGTCTATTCCACCATGCTCTATGATGCCCTCAACTACTTCTACCAGAACCGCAGCGGCATCGACATTGAAGCACAGTACATCTCCTCCGGCGATGCGGCATCCCTGGCGCGCCCTGCCGGTCATGTCAATGACACCGCAACCGTGGAGCAGACCTGGGGCTATACCGGTTCCAGCGGCTCCCAGGAGGTTTCCGGCGGCTGGTACGATGCCGGCGACCATGGTAAATACGTTGTCAACGGCGGCATCTCCCTGTGGCTGATGCAGAACCAGTATGAGCGCGCTGCGGCTAACGGCACTGCGGATGCCTATGCGGACGGTACGATGCTGATTCCCGAGAACAGCAACGGCTATCCGGACCTGCTGGACGAGGCGCGTTATGAGATGGAATGGATGCTCAAGATGACCGTGCAGAGCGGCGATTATGCCGGCATGGCATACCACAAGATCCATGACGAAAAGTGGACGGCACTTGCAGTCGCTCCCTCCGAGGATACGGAAGCGCGTATTCTGAAGCCTCCGACGACCCCGGCAACCCTGAACCTCGCTGCATGTGCAGCGCAAAGCTACCGCCTGTGGAAGGATTATGATTCTGCGTTTGCAGAGGAGTGTCTGACAGCTGCGAAAAATGCCTATGCTGCCGCAAAGGCACATCCCGATATGTACGCACCCATGGACGAAGCAGTAGGCGGCGGCGCATACGGCGATGACGACGCAAGCGATGAATTCTACTGGGCAGCCTGCGAGCTGTATGCCGCAACGGGTGATGGCAGCTATTACAGCGACATGCAGAGCTCTTCCCACTTCCTGAGCGTTCCCACAGCACTCAACGGCGGCGAATCCGTCGGCGTTGTCGGCAGCTTTGACTGGGGTCATACTGCTGCGCTGGGTTCTCTGACAATGACGCTGCATTCCGGCAGTCTGTCCGGTGATGAAAGCGGTACACTGACTTCCAATCTCTCCGCTGCGGGCGATTACTTTGTGGATCTCGAAAGCCAGCAGGGCTATGGTCTCCCCTACGGACAGAGCACCATCAGCTACAAGGACAGCGATACCGGCTATATCTGGGGCTCCAATTCCCTGGTTGCGGACAATGCGATCATTCTGGCATACGCTTATGATGTGACAGAGAATGCGGATTACCTCAATGGTGCGATTGGCGCGATGGACTACCTCCTCGGCAGAAATGCGATGGACTATTCCTACGTCACCGGCTACGGCACACACAGCGTTGAGTTCCCGCATCACAGATGGTGGTCCAATCAGATCTCCGAGGAATTCCCGAAGGCACCGTGCGGCGTTCTGGTCGGCGGTCCGAACTCCGGTATGGAAGATCCTTGGGTACAGGGTTCCGGCTGGAAGAAGGGTGAGATCGCACCGCAGAAGTGCTACCTTGACCACATTGAGGCATGGTCCGTCAACGAGTGCACGATCAACTGGAACACACCCCTCGCATGGCTCAGCTCCTACCTCTGCGAGCAGAACGGCGGTATTGTAACGACCAGCCACGGCAGCGGCGCAGTCAATGACGGCGGCTCCGGCACCTCCAACGAGGAGCAGACCTACGATGAATCCAAGGCGGAGGAAAATGCACAGAATGCAACCAACGCTCCCAGCACCAACAGCAGCACTGACAGCAAGGCGGATGCTTCTGAAAGCGCGGCAGAATCCGACGGTGAAAAGAAGTCCGGTCTGTCCCTGCCGTGGATCCTGGGTATTGGACTCGCGGCTCTGATCTCTCTGGAAGTCTTTGCCTTCCAGATCGTAAAAATGCTCAAGGGCGGCAAGAATAATGCAGCTCCGGCAGAACCTGCAAAGACAGAGGAGACAAAGTCTTCTGATCCAGAATAAACAGCAAAACCTGAGAGGAACGATGTTCTTCTCGGGTTTTTCCATTTCATGGAACACAAACAAAAGCGCCCCTCCGACACGGTCGGAGGGGCGCTCAGCTTGTCAAAAAAGGGGCAATTTCCTGAAAATTGCCCACCCCCT
>CAYYIT010000001.1:144547-146991 GCA_964472035.1 uncultured Ruminococcus sp. | reverse complement strand
CCAGCCCTGCGCCAGAGGCGCAGTGGCTGGACGGGACTTTTTCGACAGACTGAACCCTCCGGTTCATCCGGAGGGTTCTTTTTTGTTTTCACTGTGATGCAGACAAAAAACATCCGGCGATGCGTGCTGCATCGCCGGATGAACTTGTTTGATTATGCGTTGAGAATGAGCTTTTTCAGCATTCCCAGATCATAGATATTGATCACGCCGTCCTGATTCACATCGGCATCTGCCTGCTGTACATCGCTCTGGCAGGTTTCAAGACCGAGCATGAAGCGCTGCAGCCAGATGATATCCAGAATGGTCAGCTGATTGTCGTGGTTCACGTCGCCGGGGAAGAAGTCCTCGGAAGGCGCCTCAGTCGGCGCTTCGGTCGGCTGCTCCAGCGGAACCGCAAACACACCATACAGTGTCATCTCGGAGCTTCCTGCACCGACATAGGATTTCGTCATTGCCTCAAGTGTGACGCCGTCGTTTGCAAGACCATTCACAACGTCGTCGTAGGTAAAGGTCAGCATATAGGGATTGTCGCTGACTTCGCTTGCATAAACCTTGTGCCAGTCGCCCTGGAATACCAGGAACGGCTCTGCGTCGGACTGGTAAACGACCACGATCTCATATGCCTCTGTGATGTACTGCTTGAGCTTGCTGAGGGAGCAGCTGCCCCATGCAGCGAGTTCCTTACCGCCGTCCGGACGGTACAGCTCAATCCAGTCGTCGCCAACCGGAACATTCGCCCAGTCAAATTCAGGCTTGACATATTCCTGATACTCCGGCAGAGAGTAGGAAACGCCGTACACATCCATCATCGCCTTGATGACCGGAATGGAATTGGTGTACCAGGTGTTGGTCAGACGGTAAACATAGCCGTGGGCCTCGCCGGTGCCGTTATAGCTCTCGTTGTTATCCCACAGTACGCAGGGGATGCCGGCATCCTTGGCCTTGGAGAGATAGGATTTTGCCCAGTTCACTCTGGAGTCCGTATTGTTGAAGTCCGAAGCGCTGAACTCACCGATGATGATCGGCGCGCCCTTGCTCTGAGAAATGGACTTCAGGGAGTTGAAGAGATTGGTCAGATGGTATTCATAGTCCTCGCCGTAGCCGCTGGAGCCGGGGAAGGTGTGGTTTGCATAGCTTGAGGTATCCATCGTAAAGAAGTACGGTGCATACGCATGCACGGAAAGTGCGATGTTGCCGCTGCCCGCCGGAATATTGATTGCATTGATGGCAGCTGCCTGAGAGGATGCACAGTAGCCGGGAAGCATCAGCAGTCGCTCCTGATTGGCGGAGGAACCCTGACCTCTGACCGCATTGATGAACTGAGCATTCAGGTTGTTGATGTAGGCCTGAGAATTGGAGTCGCCTGCACCCCATTCTACGGAGCTTCCGAGTCCGGTCTGACGCGGCTCGTTCATGCCCTCAAAGATCAGGTGCTGGTCGTAGTCTGCAAATTCCTCTGCAACCTGTGTCCAGATGCTGGTCAGCTTCAGAGAAGCGTCGGCATAGGTGGCATCGGTGAACTCGCTGACATTGACCCAATCCTCATGATGGACGTTCAGAATGATGAACATATCCAGGTCGTAGGCATAGTCAACGACCTGCTTGACAAAGCCCATCCATTCTTCATCAACGATGTACATCTGGTCAGCTTCACTGTACTCGATGTGCTCGTACCATGTGGTAGGGATGCGGATGGTGTTGAAGCCGCCGTTCTTGACAGTCTGCACCAGTTCCTTGGTCGGTACGGGATTGCCCCACTGCATTGCAGATTTCTGCGGATTTGAAACGTTGCTTCCGTGCGCGTCGAGCGTGTTGCCCAGGTTCCAGCCGATCACCATCTGATCTGTGATCTGGCGTGCGGTCAGACCTGTGAGTGTTCCGGCAGCTTCGGCCGGTTCTTCGGATTGCGGCAGAATGCCCATTCCGCTGACTGCCAGCGCAGCTGCGGCAGCAACGGAGACAAATCTGCTCCATTTCCAGTTGTTCATACATTTTCCCCCTTTATTTTGTAGCATACGTAAAAGCCTGCTGTCTTTATTATACAGTTTAGAATGCCGTCTGTCAATGGATTTTGGCGATTTTCCACGATATTTTCAAGTAAACAAATTGTGAAGAAAATAAAAGAAGAAACAATACTAAAGTTTCGATGCATTTCGCTTCGCAAAAAAGGACAATACCGATCGATCGGTATTGTCCTCTTGGTTTATCGTTTGGAGAAGAATTCTGCGCGGAAATCATCCTCGGGAGAAGTGGCAGCGGAGGCTACCGCTTCCTCGATTTCCTGCTGGAAGTCCATTTCCATAATGGCATCGCGGACCGTGAAGACGGAGCTGGAAGGCTTTTGCGGTGCTGGCTTCGGCTGGAAGTCCGCCTTCAGCTCAGAAGGATCGCGAGGCTTCGGAGGCTCGGGCTTCGGCGGCGCAGGGGTAGGAGCCGGAGCAGGT
>CAYYIT010000001.1:111318-144447 GCA_964472035.1 uncultured Ruminococcus sp. | reverse complement strand
CAGGGGTAGGAGCCGGAGCAGGTACGGGTTCCGGAATCGGCTCGGGCTTCGGCGGTTCAGGGATCGGAGCCGGAGCAGGTACGGGTTCCGGAATCGGTTCGGGCTTCGGCGGTGCAGGGGTAGGAGCCGGAGCAGGTGCAGGAGCCGGAATCGGTTCGGGCTTCGGCGGCGCAGGGGTAGGAGCCGGAGCAGGTGCGGGAGCCGGAATCGGTTCGGGCTTCGGCGGTGCAGGGGTAGGAGCCGGAGCAGGTACGGGTTCCGGAATCGGCTCGGGCTTCGGCGGTTCAGGGATCGGAGCCGGAGCAGGCGTCGGGATCGGCGCTGCCTCATACGGATCTTCCGGAACCGGAGCCGTGCGCTGCAGATGCGCACATACTGCCTGCACGAGACGGGAAACGGTACCTGTCTCGGAGAGGTCCATTACCTCCAGATGCGCCAGTTCCTCCGGCAGATCATAGCGTGCCATGTCACGGAAGACGGGGATCATGCGCTTCTTCGTATCCTTCATCAGCTTGAGGAAACGCAGTGCATCATTTCGCACGGAGGGAGCCGTAAAGCTGCCGGGCTTGGTACCAACGATCAGCATGACTCTTGCGCTGTGCAGCGCGGCCAGAATGGCAGGCTGACGCTCATACAGCGGAGCTGTCTCGGTACGGACTGAGGGGCTGTACACCTTGACCCCCTCGGATTCCAGCACGCTGACCAGCTGGCTTGCCAGCATCATATCCTGGGTATTGCCGCCGGCCTGTTCCCAGCTGCGGCAGCTGACGATCACGTCGTACTTTTCCTGATGCTGTGCAGCCTCGTGTGTGGTGCGGTAGAGCGTATCGATCTGCTTGGCAACATCCCAGTACAGCGTGCGCTGCTGGTCGTTGGCAAGACGGACTGCGGTCTTGTAATAGGAACTCATGTACACGGATTTTTCGGGGCAGTTGTACATCCGCATCACATAGTTGTCGCCTTCCTTTTCGTAGAGGACACCGTACTGACAGAGCATCATCAGCCAGTACACTTCCGCATCTTCCTGTTCATAGGAGAGCGCCTTCTGGTAGGCGGAGATGGCCTGCTTGAAGCAGTGCTTTGCGCGGTAATGCGCAGCATAATCGAGCAGACGGATCTTACCGGAACGTCGCAGCTTTGGTTGTCCCTGACGGATTCCGCAGTGCGGACAGGTCAGAACGGCGGCATGTTCCTTGATGGTGATCGGGTTAAAGCAGACGCTGCATGGTAATTGCGGCATAGTGATTCCTCCTTATATCTGATCCTGGCAGAGCAGCGGCAGCAGGGCGGCTTCGGCTTCTGTCAGGGAAGAAAATGTTTTCCAGGTAAGCGTTCTGGTTTCGGCGTTGCCGGGAACCAGATCCGGAACATGGACGGGGTACATTCCTGCACGGAATGCACTGCGGATCCCGTTGACGGAATCCTCAAAGGCAAGGCACTGCTCCGGCGGAAGTCCGAGCGCATCGCATGCCTTGCTGAAAATCTCGGGATGGGGCTTGCCCTGCGTCACCATATCTCCGGTGATGACAGCGGAAAAATACGGGAGAAGTCCGGCACGTCCAAGCTGGTCGCGGACGGTCACCTCACGCGTGGAGCTTGCCACGGCAAGAGCAATGCCGCGTTTTTGCAGGCTTGCAAGCAGCTGTGCAGCGCCTTCCTTGACGGGAACATGGACGTCCAGCACCTCGTGTGCGAGCTTCCGCGTCAGCGTGCGGAAGGTATCGTAGTCGAAGCTTTCCCCATAGGTGCGCATGAAAAACGCTCTGGTGCTTGCTTCGTTCATGCCAAGGCAGGAGCGCTTGGCATATTCCACATCGGTAAAGCCGGTGCGCCTTGCGGCCTCATCCCAGGCTTCGCCGACAACGCGTTCCGTATCGAGCAGCAGGCCGTCCATGTCAAAGACGGCACCGCGGATCACAGCAGGATCCCCCATCGGGAACAGCCGAAATCCGGGGAAATGCTGGTCATACAGATCGAACAGCACGGGCGAGAAGGTGTAGGGGATGACCTGATGCGTCGCGAGCAGCTGTGCCCATTCCTCTCGGGTGACCCAGCGCAGTTCGGCGACTTCCTCCGGCTGCGGACGCAGTGTGATCCGGTCGGAGTCCACCTGCGCCATCCAGTAGTCGTCATGGACATTGCCCATACGGCAGGAAAAGACCGGCGCGGTATCGGTGAAGTCCAGCGCCAGTCCAAGCTCCTCAAGGGCTTCGCGTGCGACGGCTTCGGCGCTCGAATCGCCGGCCTGGGCATGTCCGCCAAGGGATACATCCCACATCTCCGGCCATGCGGCACGGTCGGCAGTGCGCTTCTGTGTCAGAAAACGCCCCTTTGTATCGAATACCAGCAGATGCACGACCAGCACGAATTCATCCGGCTTGCGCGGCATGCCGCGCTCGATGGTGCGTCCGGTGCGCCTGCGGTGGATGTCATAGAGATCCAATAATTCCGGCATGTACCGTACTCCTTTTCTGGTGCAGGGATTTCTTGTCTCTGCACAATTCGTTCACTCTTTATTATAGAATATTTTGTGGAAAATGTCAAGCAAGTTGTGCAATTTGATGCAAAAAACCTCCCCTGCGCATGTGGCAGAGGAGGATTGGGATTTACCATTTCCACTCTTTGAAGAGCTGGAATTTCTTCATCGGCTCATTGGGATGCTCCGCTTTCCAGCGGTTGCGGTATTCATACCGCAGTGCGATCAGCAGCAGCACTGCGCCGATCAGGAAGAGATAGACGCCCCAGTGGATGGAGTGCCGGTAGGTGAAGGTCATGCGCAGCGTGATCAGGAGCAGCACGCCGAATCCGAGTGCAAACCAGCGGATGCGCTTTGCGGCGATGCTGGCAAGCAGAACGGAAAGACTCAGCAATGCCGTGATGATGGCGTCGAAGGTCATGCCGGAATAGAGCGTCGCGCTCAGCAGGAACAGCATGGTCAGGCAGCACGCAAGGAACCATGCGGCATGCAGGGAGTCACGGTGCTGCTTCGGCAGGATGAACACCAGACTGAGCAGGAAGAGATGGATCGGCAGCAGGAAGAGCAGTGTGCCGGGTGTTGCAAGCGCAAGACTGCTCACGGCGGTGCGGATGTTCAGGACATCCTCCGCAAGGCACTGGAACAATGCGATGCTGAGGAACAGGGACACCATCGCAGCCGGAAGATAACGGTGCTGCATTCTTCCGATAAAGAGCAGGGAATACGCTGCCAGCAGCAGAGCTGTAAGGATCTGCGGATGCCATCCGATCGCAGAGGCAATATGGCAGACTGGAATGGCGGCTGCAAGCAGTGCCCAGTCGATCTGGGTGAGCCGGTTGTCGGTGGTGTAGAACCGCGGCAGCAGAAGCCGTCCCATCAGTACGAATACCGCCAGAATACAGAGGTAGAACAGCACTTCTCCGGCAGTCTGTCCGGCGATGGGCAGAAGCACAAGCAGGTCATCCAGTATAAGACAGCTGATCAAAAACAGCGGAATGCTCAGAAAATTGACGTTCTGCCGCAGTGCAGCAGCGGAAAAGCCAAGCAGACAAAGGACGGTCAGCAGGATCCACGGCAGCCCCGTGCCGGAGTCGCAGGACATCAGCGCCATGTAGACGGCGGTGCAGAGGCAGAAGCTGCAGGATGCGGCACTGCGTTCATGCGCGCGGAAGGCAAAGCGTTCCGTCACATACACCAGCAGCAGCGCAAGGAATACGACTGACTGGGCGTTGCTGATATCCAGCTGCAGCAGTGCCGTACCGCCGCAGGCAGTCATGAGCTGGACGGTTCCTGTCCAGGCACAGCAGCGTTCCAGAAGGGGGCGGCGATGCTGATGCGCATAGATCACACCGCCAAGAAACGCAGCGGTGCAGTACCAGGAGAGCAGGAGATCCGGATGGGGCAGCCGCGTGATCAGGACTGCACCGCAGGTGCAGAGTGCAAGTGCAAGGCTCCAGCGTTTCCGCGTGAGGGCGAAGACGCCGATGAGCATGGCGATCCCCAGCAGTACGGTGCAAAGCAGCAGACGGCTGGAAAGATCCGCGCTGCCGAGCGTCATGGAATACAGCATCGGCGTCAGCACCGCAAGTGCCGCGGCATCACGGGACAGGCGGTTTCTTTGCGTATTGCCGAAGCAGCACAGCGCAAGGAACATCGGGATGTAGAGGAATGCCGAGGCATCCGCCGTGATATCGGGATAGATGAACAGCGACGGGAGAGTGAACAGTGCAGCGGTATATCCCAGCGCGGGAAATGTGGCGCGCGTGACCGCATGCAGCTGCGGGATCAGACCGATGCAGATGAGCAGCATGGCGGTGCTGTTGACGGTGAAGAGGTACTCGGAAAAACCGCTCGCGATATCGTCCGGTGCAATGCTGCTCAGCTTTCCGAAGAATATCAGACTGCAGATGAGAAAGCCGATCACACCGCGGTGGCTGCCGTGGCGGATGTACTGCGGATCCAGATAGAGTACCATCAGCGTCAAGCTGAGAAGCAGCGGCGCAGCGGTGCTTTCCGGCAGCAGGAAGAGTGCCGTCAGCGTATGGATCAGCAGCACGATGTGGGTGCTGCCCGGCAGTGCCCGCGCGATCGGGGAATCCTGTGTGCGCAGCAGCCGTCCTCCTGCGGAAAGCATGAGCGAGGAGAGCGCAAGTGCTGCGGCAAACAGGGTGAATCTTGTGGCTGTGGGAAGCACCATCTTCAAGGTATCGGTGGTGCAGACGAACAAAGCGAGATTGTACCATGCCATCGCGGCGGAGACGATGCCGAGACCGGCAAGCACGGCATTGCGATAGGGTCGAAGTCCAGCAAATGCGGCGATGCTGCTGCTCAGGAAGATCGTGGCCACCATGATCAGAACGCCGTCGCCGTTGATGGAGAACCATTCGCCGAACAGTCCGAAGACACCGATGGCACCGATCGCCATCGGAAGGAAGATGCTGCCGAGGGTATAGAACGCAAGTCCCGTTTTCTGGAGCTTCAGCACCCGGTCGGACAGCAGGTGCATGCCGAAAGCGACGCCGCTTGCCGAGAGCAGTGCCAGCGCACGCACCGGATCACTGAGCATCTCCCAGGTGTCCGTCAGGAAAATGATGCCGCCCAGGAACAGGAAGGCAACGCCTGCAAACAGGAGAAGCGGCAGGGGAGAAAAGGGCTTCGGCGGAGGGGGCGGCGGTGCCGGAATCTGCGGTGCCGGTGTCCGCGGCGGATAGAGTGCCTCATAGGGATTCTGCGGTGCGGCATCACGGGGAGGCTCCGCTGGTTGGGAGGTATCCACCTGTTTCGGGATAAAACTCTGTGCAGGCGGCTGCTGCGGATTGCCGGGCGGCTGTTTTCCGGAGCGGTGCGACTGCATGACGATCAGTACGATAGCTGCCAAAAACAGCAGGGATAATACGCTCATATGCCATCATCCTTTCTGATAAATGCACAAACGGAGACCCTGAAAGGGCCTCCGTTCCGGTAGTTTTCTGTGCTGTTAGTCGTGAATAATAACGGGGATCCCATTTTCCGTTGCATAGAACAGTGATTCTGCGAAGCTGTGCGGAAGGTTGATGCAGCCGTGGGAACCGCTGTACATATAGATGTCACCGCCGAACGCGCTGCGGCCCATGTCATGCAGACCGATGCCGCCGTAGTTGACGGGCATCCAGTAATCGACCCATGTTTCGTAGCCCTGCACGGCGTAGGTACCGAGCTTTCTCGGACTTTCATGCGACCAGATCTCAAAGATGCCGCGGGGGGTGATGCGGCTGGGATCGGTCTCGGTACCGGTCACGCAGTCGGAATCCATTGACAGGGCGCCGTCCACATAGTACCAAACATGCTGCGCGGAGATATCCACCTCGATGTAGGTGTCACCGATGTCATCCTCCTCGCGGCAGTAGCCGTAGCCCCAGTCGGTGTACTTCGGCTGCACTGTTACGGCCTCGCCGGCTTCGATCAGCTCGACGATCTGCTCGACAGTTGCGGACTGGTTGATCTGCCAGCCGTACATACTCAGATCCGTCCACGGAACAGTGATCGTGCCGTCCAGTGTGGCGTGGAAGGTGCGGGATTTTCCGTAGGTGTCGGTTTCATTTGCCATTTCGGCAACAAATTCACCGATGCTTTCGGTATTGAAGGCGTAGCTGCCGTCGCTCTTGACGGAGACCCAATCGGCGATCATCTGTCCGGTCACGACCTTGGTGCGGTCGGAAAAATCAAAGGTGATGCTGCAGGACGCAAAGCGGTTGCACTGCTCGAGCGTCTCGGTCAGATCGGAGCTGATCACGTCGGCCTCATAGCCGTCGTAGCAGCCGGAATCCAGCATCTGGATGGTGAATACTTCACCTGCGAGCTGTTCATTGACGTAGGAGGTCAGAACTGCCTCGTCGAATTTGTCACCCATGGTCTCCGGTACGATTTCATAGTAGCCGTCAGTACCCATGGTAATATAGGCATCCTGCGAGGTCTCGCTGCCCCATTCATAGCGGAGGATGCCGGTGCGCAGCTGTTCCTGGGAATAATTGAACACGAAATCCGTGGTATATTCTGTCGGAGAGAAAAGCTTTTTGATCCACAGCCAGCGGTTTTCACCGAATGCGCCGTCGAGCGCGTTTTCCGGCAGGGAATAGCTTGCCTTATAGGAATCCGGCGTGAACACGACCTGTTCGCCGTCCGCCTTGACGAAGACAAGATCCTTGGCAGGCTTGGTGGCGAGAAGGGCGGTTTCCGCTTCCTCGCGAGTCATATTGCTGACGTTGATGCCGTTGATCTTGGTGTTGGGCAGGAAGGTCTTCTGGTAGGTGAGCGCAACGATCACATAGGCAGCTGCCAGTGCGACAGCGGCAGCACCGCCAAAGATCGCGCAGATCTTGCCGACGGAAAGCTTCGGCTTCTCTGCGGTTACTGCGGTTTCCTTCTTGACCGCGGGTGCGGCAGGCTTTGCCGGTGCAGCAGGTTTTACGGGTGCGGCAGGCTTTGCCGGAGCTGCGGGCTTTGCCGGTGCGGCCGGACGTGCCATCGGAAGCGTTGCGGTCGCAGCCGCTGCGGCGGTTCCGGGCGTTCCGGCACGCTTAAGCGGTGCGAGCGGTTTGGCAGCCGGCCTCGGAGCGGCAGGCTTCACCGGAGCTGCCGGAGCTGCGGGCTTCGGCGGTACCGCAGCGCGCTTGAGCGGCGCCAAAGGCTTCGGTGCCGGAGCAGCAGGCTTTGCAGCGGGTTTTGCGGCAGGAGCAGTATGTAACGGTGCAGGCGCATCCTTTTTGCGAAGGGGCGGCAGCGGCGCTGCCGTCTTTGCAGGTGCAGCAGGCTTCGCCGGTGCTTTGGGAGCAACGGTCGCCGTGTCCATTGTTGCGCGCTTGAGCGTATTGCCCTTGGTACCTTTTTTACGCAGGGGCGGGATCACACCGGGCTTTGTCTTCGGCGCAGGTTCCTCCGTTCTGGGATTCACCATGGAGAGCGCCTCGCGGATCTGCGCAAGCTTTTCCGCATGGGCAGCCTCGTCCTCCTGTATTGCAGCGGAGGGCTTCTCCTCTACAGAGACGTCCAGTTCGTCCGCCTGCATCTTGGCAGGGCGGAATCCGGAGGCCTTGGGTGTTTCCTCGGGCTTTGCCTCCTCATCCGTTTCAGCAGTGCCTTCTGCACGGAGTGTCGGCGGTTCCGCAAGATCGGGTGCGGCTGCCTCCTCCGCCGGATCAGCGGTCACCTCTGCAGGTGCTGCGGCAGTTTCCTCGGTATCATCAAATGAAGCAGGAACCATGTTTGTTTCGTTCTCAGGTTTCAGTTCATTGGTGTCTCGCAAGATATTCAGTCCTTTCTACGCATGATCGGAATTGTTTGTTCCAAGGTGCGCTGCGAGCCGGAACCGGAACCGCATACCTTCTTCCCCCGATGCCGGCGCAATGACGCACGACATCACAATACAATCCATTGTAATATAGTATAACATATTCCCATATGAAATGTAAATAACCAACCGGTTACATTTCAATAACAATTGCTGGAGTGTTTCGACATCGTTCGTGGTAAAAACGGGCGGAATATGGTATTATTTTCTATTTCTCCGATTGACAATTGCAGGAAAATGTGCTATACTGTAAATAAATATGCACATATGCAAGCTGCAGATGCAGCAAATCAAGCGAAAGGTGTGTCGAAGCCATGCAGAATCTCTTTACCGCTGCCGAAATTCTTCTGCCGGATTTCTCTGCGATTGATGCCAATACCTGGAGTGTCATTGCCTGTGACCAGTTCACGGGAGATCCCTCTTATTGGGAAAAGGTTACGGAGCAGGTCGGCGAAGCGCCGTCCACGCTGGGTCTCATTCTCCCTGAAATCTACCTTGAGGAACCCGATGTCAAGGAGCGTATCCATGCGATCCATGACCGTATGCAGTCCTATCTGAAGCAGGATCTGTTCCGCACTTATGAGAATGCCATGATCTATGTGGAGCGTGTGCAGGGCAACGGCATTCTGCGCACCGGCGTCATCGGCAAGATCGATCTCGAAGCGTATGACTACAACGTCGGCAGTACGTCCCCCGTCCGCGCGACAGAGGCAACAGTACTTGAGCGCATCCCTCCCAGAATGCGTGTCCGTGCCAAAGCACCGCTGGAGTCCCCCCATATCATGATCCTGATCGACGATCCGGAGGATACCGCCATCGGTACCTGCACTGCTGCGAAGGCGGATATGCAGTGCCTGTACGATACTGAACTGATGTGCGGCGGCGGCAGCATTGCTGGCTATCTGATGGAGGGTGCGCAGCAGGAGGCATTCCAGACCGCGCTGACTGCACTTCTCGAACGTGAGGAGAACCGTCAGCTGCAGTTCGCAGTCGGCGACGGCAACCACTCCCTCGCCACCGCAAAGGCATGCTATGAGGCGCTCAAGACAGCCCATCCCGATCAGGATTTCTACGACCATCCGGCAAGATATGCCCTCGTGGAGGTCGTGAATCTCCACAGCGATGCCCTCGAGTTTGAGGCGATCCATCGTATCGTTACCCAGACCGATCCCGATCGTCTGATGGTCGCACTGACAAGAATCCTTGAACTGTCCATTGAACCCTCCGATCAGCCCGTCACCATCGTGCAGGGCGATATGAAGGAGACCCTCTATATCCACAAGCCCACCAGCAATCTCGCAGTGGGCAGCCTTCAGAATGCCCTTGATGCCTATTTTATGGCAAATGATGGCAAAATCGACTATATTCACGGCACAGAGACCGTAGAACGTCTGGCACAGGCTTCCGACAGCATCGGCTTCCTGCTGCCCGATCTGCACAAGAGCCTTCTGTTCCCGAGCGTCCAGAAGGACGGCGCGCTGCCCAGAAAAACCTTCTCCATGGGCCATGCGGTGGACAAACGCTACTATATGGAATGCAGAAACATCCGGTAACGGCAGATTTTTTGAAAAAATCCTGATATTTTTTGAAAAAAGGCTTGATTTCCGGGACGGGATGTGCTATAATAGTAGTAACATCATGATAAAGTCAAAGACCGGAAGCCTTCCGGTCTTTCGTTTTGTCTGGAATGGCTTTCCAGAATATGGAAATCTGTTCGATGAAGAAGTGAGGAAAGGAGAGTTTCCGCCTCCGGCGGAAGGCAAGACTATGAAACTGAAGAAATTCGGCAACACCGAGCAGCGGATCTACGAGCTGGCAGCACCGATCGTTACGGGGCTTGGCTACATCGTATGGGATATCCGCTTTGAGAAGGAGGGTGCATCCTGGTACCTGCGTGTGTTCATCGATCATGAGGAGCGCACCATCGGCATCACGGACTGCGAAAAGGTCACCACTCCCATCAGTGATATGCTCGATGAGGAGGATCCCATTTCCCAGAGCTACATTCTGGAGATCAGTTCCGCAGGACTGGAACGCGATCTCTGCCGTGAAAGCCATTTTGACGCATGTCTCGACAGCGAGGTGCGCGTCAGAGGCATCCGTCCCTTTGAGGATGGCAGCCGCGAGCTGATCGGCGTACTGACCGCCTGGGATAAGGACACGGTCACCGTCCGTACAGAAACGGCGGAGCATACCCTTCCCTTTGCAGCACTGGCATTTGTCAAGCTGTACTATGATTTTGATTAACCCCCAAATGGGTTCAGAACAATTTGAAAATGATACTGGAGGCGTAAAAAAGAAATGAACAACGGATTTTTCGAAGCACTGGCGGACCTCGGCACGGAGAACAGCGTCGATGCGGCAGTGATGATTGAAAAGGTAAAGATCGCCATGCAGAAGGCTGCACAGCGTATCTATCCCGACAGCAAGGAGAACATCCGCGTGGATATCGACCCGGAGACTAAGCTGTTCGAGGTAGTACTGCTGCAGGAGGTCGTGGATGAAGAGCCGATGGGCAGCACTCAGATCCATATCGATGTGGCAAGAACCATCGACCCCAATACCTATGTGGGTGCGATTATTGAGAGAAAGCTGGATATCTCCAAGTTCGGCAGAGCATCCGCACAGTCCGCAAAGCAGTCCATCAAGGGCGACCTGCGTGACATCAACCGTGACCGCATTCTGGAGAAGTTCCAGGATAAGGAGAATGATATCCTCACTGCAACCATTACACAGGTGGAACCCGGCAGAGGCTCCGCGACCCTGATGTACGACAAGACCGAGCTGTATCTGCTGCGTCAGGAACAGATCCCGGGCGAAGTCCTCAAGGAAGGCATGATCGTCAAGGTTTATGTCACCGGCATTGCCAACCGCAACAAGAAGCCTGTGATCAAGCTCTCCCGTGTACACAGGGATCTCGTAAAGCGTCTGTTCGAGCTGGAGGTTCCGGAGATCTACGACGGCACGGTGGAAGTCAAGTCCATCTCCCGTGAGGCAGGTGCCCGTTCTAAGATCGCGGTATGCTCCCATGACCCGAACGTGGATGCCATCGGCTCCTGCATCGGCCCGAAGCGTTCCAGAATCTCTGCGATCGTCAAGGAGCTCAACGGTGAGAAGATCGATATCATCCCCTACAGCGAGGATCCGGCAGAATTCATCGCACACGCGCTGTCCCCTGCAAAGGTACTCAGCGTGACCATCCTCGATGAAGAACAGCGCACCTGCGTGGCAGTGGTGCCTTCCGATCAGCTGTCCCTTGCCATCGGCAACCGCGGTCAGAATGCAAAGCTCGCTGCAAAGCTCACCGGCTTCAAGATCGACATCAAGTCCGATCAGGACGATATCACCGAGCTGCTTGAGGCTGCTGCACAGGCAAAGGCAGAGCGCGAGGCGCTTGCAGCACAGGCTGCAGAAGAAGAGGCTGCGCTCGAATCCGCACTCGATGAAGAGCTGGAAGAGGATATGGAAGAGCTCGCAGCACTGGATGCTGACGAAGCAGCTGACGCTGAAGAAGAGAACGAATAATTCCTTCCGGGAGGTGTCCGTATGGTGAAGAAGATCCCGATGCGCATGTGCATCGGCTGCGGAGAAATGAAACCCAAGAAGGAACTCATCCGGGTGGTCAAATCCCCGGAAGGCGAAATATCCCTTGATTTCACCGGCAAGAAATCCGGCAGGGGCGCGTACCTGTGCCGTAGTCAGGAATGTCTCACGCAGGCGCAGAAAAGCCGCCGTCTGGAGAAGAGCTTTTCCTGCCGCGTAGAAAAGGAAGTATATGAGGTGATGCTCCATGCGTTGTCAGAAGCTGACGGGGATCATTAGTATCTGCCGCAAGGCCGGCAGAATGGAGATCGGCTTTGCCCCCATGAAGGAGGCCCTCGCCGCAGGCAAGGTCTGCGGCGTTGTGACTGCCGAGAATATCTCGCCGAAAACATATAAGGAAGTCTGCTTCCACTGCCAGAGGGCAGGGGTTCCGGTATGTCCGGCACCCATGTCCATGGAGGAGATCGGCATGGCGATCGGCTGCAAGGCGGCCGTGCTTGCGATCAAGGACAGCGGATTTTTCCGGAAAATACAGGAGCTGTGTCTGGCACAGCAGGATGAACAGGAACAACCGTACTGAGTTAGAGAGTAGGAGGGTTTGCCTATGGCAAAGAAAATCAAATTGACGGATGCTGCAAAGGATCTGCAGGTATCCTCACAGGAACTGATCGCTTTTTACGAGGAACACGGAGAAGGCAAGAAGAAAAGCGGTTCCTCTCTGACAGAGCAGGAGGTGAATCTTGCACTGGAATACTACAGTCAGAAGCACCATGTAGAGAGCTTCGACGCTTATTTTGCAACGAAGAATCAGCCGAAGCCTGAGACTCCGGCAGAAAAGGAAACGAAAAAGCCCGTGAAGAAGACAAAGACGGAAAAGGCAGAGCCTGCAAAGAAGACAGAAAAGAAGGAAGCTGAGAAGCCGGCCGAGGCGCCGAAGGCTCCCGAGGCACCCAAGGCTCCCGAGGCACCCAAGGCTGCGCAGCAGCCCAAGGAACAGCCTGCTGCAAAGCAGGAGGCCCCCAAGAAGGAAGCGGCTCCCGCTCCCAAGGAGGAACCCAAGCAGCCCGAACGCCGCAAGGAAGAAAAGAAGCGCAAGCAGCCCCAGGTACACGGCGAAAAGACCCGTCTGGGCGGCGTGATGAGCAGCGAGCGCACCGAGAGTTCCGAGAAGCGCCGTACTGTGGATACCCGCGGCAGCTATGTGGATCTGGATAAGTACAACGAGCGCTATGAGCAGATCGCTCCGGCGGATAAGCATAAGGATAATTACTCCACCAAGAAGCAGAAGATCAACCAGAAGTCCGCACAGAAGGGCAAGCAGCGTTCCGGCAAGAAGGAAACCGAGACCCAGCGTCTGCGCCGCCTGGAGCTGGAGCGCGCAAGAAAGCAGCAGCTCAAGGTGCGCATCCCCGACAGCATCACTGTCAGCGAGCTGGCAGCACGCCTGAAGGTGACTGTTTCCAAGGTGATCGGCAAGCTCATGGGTCTTGGCGTAATGGCAAGCATCAACGAGGAGATCGACTTCGATACCGCAAGCATCGTAGCAGAGGAGCTGGGTGCAAAGGTGGAGAAGGAAGTTATCATGACCATCGAGGAGCGTCTGATCGAATCCGAGGAGGCCGATGAGGATAACCAGCTGCCGCGCAGCCCCGTTGTTGTTGTTATGGGTCACGTTGACCATGGTAAGACCTCCATCCTCGACAGGATCCGTCACGCAAACGTGACCGCATCCGAGGCAGGCGGTATCACCCAGCACATCGGTGCATACCAGATCAACCATGATGGCAAGCCCATCACATTCCTGGATACTCCCGGACATGAGGCGTTTACCTCCATGCGTGCAAGAGGCGCGAATATCACCGATATCGCAGTTCTTGTTGTTGCAGCCGATGACGGCATCATGCCGCAGACCATCGAGTCCATCAACCATGCAAAGGCAGCCGGTGTTTCTGTGATCGTTGCCATCAACAAGATGGATAAGGAGACCGCAAACCCCGACAGAGTACTGCAGCAGCTGACCGAACACGGTCTCGTATGCGAGCAGTGGGGCGGCGATGTCATCTGCATCCCCGTTTCTGCTAAGACCGGCATGGGTATTGATGAGCTTCTGGAGAACATCCTGCTCGTTGCAGAGTTCAAGGAGCTGACTGCAAATCCCGACCGTATGGCAAAGGGTACTGTCATTGAAGCACGTCTCGACAAGGGCAGAGGCCCGATCGCGACCCTGCTGGTACAGAAGGGTACCCTGCATACCGGTGACATCATCATCGCAGGTACTACCGTCGGTAAGGTGCGCGTGATGACCAACTACAAGGGCGCCGTTGTCAAGAAGGCAGGCCCCTCCGTTCCGGTTGAGATCACCGGTCTTGATGAAGTGCCGAGCGCAGGCGATATCTTCGACGCAGTTGAGGATGAGCGTCTGGCAAGAGAGCTGGTTGAGCAGAGAAAGCATGAGGCAAAGGAAGCACAGTTCCAGAACGTGCGCAAGCTGACCCTCGACAATCTCTTCAGCCAGATCGAAGAGGGCGAGACCAAGGAGCTGCCGATCATCGTCAAGGCTGACGTACAGGGCAGTGCCGAGGCAGTCAAGGCATCCCTCGAGAAGCTCTCCAACGAAGAGGTTCGCGTCAGAGTCATCCACAGTGCCGTTGGTGCTGTTAAGGAAAGTGACGTTATGCTCGCGAATGCATCCAATGCGATCATTGTCGGCTTCAATGTGCGTCCCGATAACGGCGCAGCAGAGAGTGCGGCAAGGGACGGCGTGGACATCCGCCTGTACCGTATCATCTATGATGCGATCGAAGAGATCACAACTGCAATGAAGGGCATGCTGGCACCGAAGTTCCGCGAGGTGATCCTCGGTAAGGCAGAGGTGCGTGAGGTCTTCAAGATCTCCAGCGTCGGCACCGTTGCCGGCAGCTATGTGCTGGATGGCAAGCTGACCAGACAGTGCCAGATCCGTATCGTTCGTGACGGTATCATCATTGCGGACGACCACATTGCAGGCCTCCAGCGTTTCAAGGATTCCGTCAAGGAAGTCGCAAGCGGCTACGAGTGCGGTATCAGTCTGGAGAAGTTCAATGATCTCAAGACCGGCGATATCTTCGAAGCCTATATTATGGAAGAATACCGCCCCGAATAAAAACGAACCGGCGCACTGCAGAGACAGTGCAGCCAGATAACAGAAAGGAAGAAATCACATGGAATACAAAAGAATGAGTACCAAGGATATGCTGCAGTATTGCGATGAGGCTCTGGCGTGGGATCAGTTCGGACCAGTTGACATTTTCTTCTTTGAGTCCGTAAAGCGCATCCTGCTGGGACAGTGCTCTGCGGTTGAAATGCCCGAGCCCGAGGAGCCCGATGTGCTGGCAGAGGTCAAGGAGCCTGTGACAGCCGAGGAGCTGATCGAATACGATGACAAGAGCGTCGGCTTTGTGGACTGCCTGTCCGAGGACGGCTTCTTTGAGAGAAGCACGGACTATACAATGACCGATGTTCCCGGAAAGGACGAGAACTAATGCCAAGTTTCAAGAATGACCGTATGTCCGAGGACATCCACAGAGAGCTGACGGCGATCATCCGTCAGCTCAAGGATCCCCGCATCAGTTCACTGCTGTCGGTGGTCCGCGTGGAGCTTGCCGGAGACGGTTCCCACTGCAAGGTGTTCGTATCCAGCCTTATGGGCGAGGAGGACACCATCCGCAGCGTCAAGGGGCTGCGCAGTGCGTCCGGCTTTGTCAGACGGGAACTGTTCTCCCGCCTGAAAATGCGCAAGAGCCCGGAGGTACAGTTCATTGCAGATAATTCCATTGCCAAGGGTGCGGAGATCACCCGCAAGCTGCAGAGCATGGCAGTGAATGAAGAAACAGCGGAGGATGATGATGCAGAGGATTGAGTTTGAACAGACAGCCGCATTCCTGCGGGAATGTGAGGATGCCTATATCCTGATCCACCAGAGTCCGGACGGTGACTGCATTGGTTCCGGTTATTCCCTCCAGGCAGTGCTGCGCCAGATGGGCAAGCGCGCAAAGGTGCTTTGTGCCGACCCTATTCCGGAGCGCTATGATTTCCTGCTGCCGGAGGAGCCGGAGGAGGATTTCGAGCCGAAGTGCATCATTTCCGTGGACGTGGCGGACCCGAAGCTCATGGGCAGCTACCGTGAGGAATACGGCGACAGAGTCGATCTCTGCATCGATCACCACGTTTCCAATCTGCTTTATGCAGAGCGCACTCTGCTGCATGCAGGGGCAGCTGCTGCGTGCGAGATCCTCTGTGCGCTGTACCGCTTCATGGGCGTACGGTTCACCGAGCAGATCGCAAAATGCCTGTATACCGGCATGGCGACCGATACGGGCTGCTTCAAATTTGACAATACCACGCCCGAGACGCATATCTATTGTGCGGAGCTGATGCGTGAATTCCCCAAGGTGCGCTACGGCATGATCAACCGCAACATGTTCGATGTCAAGAGTCCCTCGAGACTGCGTGCGGAGATGCTGATGATCAGCAAGATGGAGTACTTCCTCGGCGGAAAATGTGCCATGATCTGCGTGAGCCAGGAGCTGCTGCGTGAAACCGGCATGGACGAGAGCGACACCGAGGGCATGACGAATCTTCCCATCCAGCCGGAAGGCGTTGAGGTGGGTGTTACCCTGCGCGAAAAGTCCACCGGCGGCTACAAGATCTCCCTGCGTTCTGCGGATCGGGTCAATGTTTCCTCCATCTGCCAGACGCTCGGCGGCGGCGGCCACGTCAAGGCAGCCGGCTGCTTTCTGACAGGCGCGCTGGAGGATGTGAAGGCGCGGCTTCTTGAAGCCATTGAGAAAGGACTGGAGCAGCGTTGAACGGAATCATCTGTATGGATAAGCCGGAGGGCTTCACATCATTCGATGTGATCGGAAAGCTCCGCGGCATTCTGAAAATGCGCCGGCTCGGCCACAGCGGGACCCTCGATCCCATGGCGACGGGGGTACTTCCGGTGTTTGTCGGCTTTGCCACCAAGGCGTGCGGCATCCTGCCGGATGACCGAAAGGCCTATATCGCGCAGTTCCGGCTCGGACAGGTCAGCGATACGCTCGACAGTACGGGTACGATCCTGGAGGAGCGTGATGCCTCCGGTGTGACGCGCGAGCGGATCCTTGCGGAAATTCCGGCGTTTGTAGGCGAGATCGAGCAGCTTCCGCCCATGTATTCCGCCGTTTCCGTTGACGGAAAGCGGCTCTATGAGCTTGCCCGCGAGGGAAAGACCGTGGAGCGCAAGGCGCGTCAGGTGACGGTGCATGGGATCGACCTTCTGGATTTCGATCAGGAGACCGGCACGGGAAGCGTGGAGATCCGCTGCGGAAGCGGTGTGTATGTTCGCACCATCCTCCACGATCTGGGAATGGCGCTCGGCTGCGGTGCCGTGATGACGGGGCTGCGCCGTACCATGTCCAATGGTCTGCCGATCGGGAAATGCCTGACCTTTGCGCAGGTCCAGCAGCTGGCCGATGAGGGCCGCCTTGCGGAGGCGATCACGCCCATCGAGGAGATCTTCGCCTCGCTCCCTGCCATCCGCCTGAACGAAAAGCAGACAAAGCACTACCGCAACGGCGTAAAACTGGGACTTTCCCAGCTGAAGAGCCAGCTCACGGGTGCACCGCGCTATACGGTGTTCGGTGAGCCGGACGGCTTTCTTGGAACTGCCGTTCCGGACGAAGCGGCGCAGTGCCTGCGCGTGGAGCGCAATCTCTGCGAGCCGAAGCCGCAGGTATGAGGTGGCGCTGTGGGAAACATTACACTTTTGCCGTCCGCTGTGGCGCTGGGCATGTTTGACGGTGTGCATCTCGGCCACCGGAGCGTACTGGAGCTTGTACGACGGCAGGAACCAAACGGCTTGCAGCCGTCGGTATTCACCTTTTCAACGGAGTCGGTCGGCATCAAGCATGATGCGTCGCTCTGTTATCTCTATCCCTCGGCGCAGAAATGCCGTCTTCTGAAGGAATGCGGCATGCAGCGGATCTACCATCCGCCCTTTGCGGAGGTCTGCGATATGACGGGGGAGGCATTTGTACAGAACATCCTGGTGCAGCGGTTTTCAGCTGCTTATGTCTGCTGCGGAAGGGATTTCCGCTTCGGAAGGGGCGCTGCGTGCGGCGCAGAGGATTTGCGGCGCTTCGGCGAATCCTACGGTTTTCGTGTGGAGATCGCGGAGGATGTCCTCATGGACGGACAGCCCGTTTCCTCCAGCCGGATCCGGCGGCATCTGCAAAACGGTGAGATCGCGGCGGCAAATGCCCTGCTCGGTGCGCCCTATACCATCGAACAGGAAGTCGTCCACGGCGCAAAGCTCGGACGAACCATCGGCTTCCCCACTGTCAATCAGGTGTTTGCAGGAGGGCAGCTTGTGCCGAAATTCGGCGTGTATGCGTCAAAAACCATCGTTGATGGTGTGATATATCCGTCCCTGACCAATATCGGCAGAAAGCCGACAGTCGGCTATGACGGAGAACCGCTTGCGGAGACCCATATCATTGGATTCGCAGGCGATCTATATGGAAAGACATTGCAGGTGCAGCTGCATCACTTCCTGCGCGGAGAGCAGAAATTTGCCTCCGTTGCGGAACTGACGGAGCAGATGCAGAAGGATCTCGGATGCGCCCCGCAATTGAATAAGGAGTAATGATTATGGATAAGAAAAGAGTCAGAACCCGATTTGCGCCCAGCCCCACGGGCTATATGCACATCGGTAATCTGCGTACTGCGCTGTATACCTATCTGATCGCAAAGCAGAACGGCGGCGATTTCATCCTCCGTATCGAGGATACCGATCAGGGACGCTATGTCGAGGGTGCAGTGGATGTGATCTATTCCACCCTGCGCAAGGCAGGACTCAACTGGGACGAAGGCCCCGATATCGGCGGTCCGGTAGGTCCCTATGTGCAGTCCGAGCGCATGGGTATGTTCAAGGCGTATGCCGAAAAGCTCGTGGAGACCGGCCATGCCTACTATTGCTTCTGTGATAAGGAGCGTCTGGAGGAGATGCGCCGCGCAAACGAGGGTTCCAAGGACGTGCTGGCGTACGACCGCCACTGCCGCAACCTCTCCAAGGAGGAAGTGGCAGAAAAGCTGGCTGCCGGCATTCCCTACGTCATCCGCCAGAAGATGCCGACCGAAGGCACAACGACCTTTCACGATGAGGTGTACGGTGATATTACTGTGGACAATGCCGAGCTGGATGACCAGATCCTGATCAAGACCGACGGTATGCCCACCTATAATTTCGCAAACGTTGTCGATGACCATACCATGGGCATCACCCATGTAGTAAGAGGCAATGAGTACCTCTCCTCCGCGCCGAAGTACAATCTCCTGTACGAGGCATTCGGCTGGGACGTACCGACCTATATCCACTGCAGCCCCGTAATGCGCGACAAGCAGCACAAGCTCTCCAAGCGCGACGGCGATGCCTCCTTTGAGGATCTGATGGCAAAGGGCTGCGTGGCAGAGGCTGTGGTAAACTTCATTGCACTGCTCGGCTGGGCGCCCAAGGGCGAACAGGAGATCTACTCCCTCGAGGAGCTGGTGCAGGAATTCGACATCCACGGTATCAGCAAGTCCCCGGCGATCTTCGATCCCATGAAGCTGCGTGCCATCAATGCGGAATATGTCCGCAGAATGACACCGGAGGAATTCGAGCAGGCAGTGCGCCCCTACATCGAAGAGGCGATCACACGCCGCGATATTGATTTCACTGTTCTCGCACAGGTGCTGCAGAACAGAACTGAGCTGTTCACGGATGTTGCAGAGCAGGTGGATTTCATCGATGCACTGCCGGATTATGACATCGAGATGTATCGTCACAAGAAGATGAAGACCACCCCCGAGACCGCACTCGAGGCACTGAACATGGTGCTGCCCGTGCTGGAGGCACTGGAGGAATGGAATGTGGAGACGATCCACAAGGCGATCTTCGATCTCATCGCAGAGAAGGAAGTCAAGAACGGCTGGATGCTCTGGCCGATCCGTACCGCAGCAGCAGGCAAGCCGGTCACTCCCGGCGGCGGCGTGGAGCTTTGCGCGATCCTCGGCAAGGAAGATACCCTCGCACGAATCCGCAAGGGCATCGAGAAGCTGTCCTGAAAGTGAGTTTTCGTACAGCTTTCACGAAACCGACACATAGCACTGCTATACTGTACAATAGCGCGATTTCCCCGGTGCTGCCTGGGCGGTGCCGGGACTTCCCTTGAAATCATATTGTTTTCGGAGAGCGCGTTCTGCGTTCTTCAGAAAAAGGAGGTTTACTGCATGATTGAAGTCAGAAACTTAACGAAGCATTACGGTGACAAAAAAGCAGTCAACGGCATCAGCTTCACAGTGGAAGACGGAGAAATCCTGGGTTTCCTCGGCCCGAACGGCGCCGGAAAATCCACTACCATGAACATGCTGACGGGATATATTTCCTCCACATCCGGACAGGCGCTGATCAACGGCGTGGATATTCTGGAGGATCCCATCAAGGCAAAATCCTACATCGGCTATCTGCCGGAGATCCCGCCCCTGTATCTGGACATGACGGTCAAGGCATATCTGAACTTTGTCTTTGACCTGAAGAAGTGCAAGCTGCCCAGACGCAGCCATCTGAAGGATGTCTGCACGCTCTGCAAGATCAAGGACGTGGAGAATCGTATCATCAAGAATCTGTCCAAGGGTTATAAGCAGCGTGTGGGTCTGGCGCAGGCACTGATCGGCAATCCGCCGGTACTGATCCTCGACGAGCCGACCGTTGGTCTTGACCCGAAGCAGATCATTGATATCCGTAACCTGATCAAGCGTCTCGGCAAGAATCACACCGTGATCCTGTCCTCCCACATCCTGTCCGAGATCCAGGCGGTATGCGACCGCGTGATCATCATCAACAAGGGTGTTGTGGCAGCCGATGATACCGCTGCGAACCTTTCCAATAAGGTCAGCACCGACCACCGCATCGTATTCCGTACCGACGGCCCCAAGGCAGAGGTGCTGCAGGCAGTGCGCGCGCTCAAGGGTCTGAAGTATGTCCGCGCCGATATGGAACGTGAGCCGGGCGTATTTGAGTACGAGCTGGAGGCTGAGCCGGGTCTGGATATCCGTCCGGAGATCAACCGCATCATGCGTGAGAACAGCTGGAATATCCTGAACCTGCGTACCATGGAAATGACACTCGAGGATATCTTCCTGAAGATCACCATGGGCGAGAACGTCAGCCTGGTTGACCAGAAAAAGTCCGAGACTCCTGCAAAGGAAGCCGAAGAACCCAACACTGAAGAAGGAGGCAATGACTGATGGGAGCAATTTACAGACGTGAAGTAGGCGCCTTCTTTACATCCAGTATCGCCTATGTATTTCTGGCAGTATTCTATGTATTTGCCGGCTACTTTTTCTATGGCAGCACGCTGGCTGCCAATACCACGGATATGGGCGGAGTGTTCTCCAACCTCTTCCTCGTTATCATCTTCCTGATCCCGATCCTCACGATGAAGCTGTTCAGTGAGGAGAAGAAGCAGAAGACCGAGCAGGGACTTCTGACAGCCCCTGTATCCCTGCCCTCCATCGTGCTGGGCAAGTATTTCGCAGCAATGACCCTGTACACCATCGGCATCAGCATCGTATTCCTTTACGCGCTGATCCTGAGCATGTTCGGCACCGTGGAGTGGACAACGCTCCTTGCCAATTACCTTGCACTGCTGCTGCTGGGTGCGGCATTCAGTGCAGTGGGTCTGTTCGTTTCCTCCCTGACGGAGAATCAGGTAGTTGCGGCTGTCGGCGGTTTTGTCTGCCTGATGATGCTGTACATGATCGATGTGATCGCCCAGAGCGTGAAGGTTACCTGGATCCAGGAGATCCTCTACAATCTGTCCTTCTATACGCGTTACTATGAATTCACCTGCGGTATTTTCAATCTCTCCAGTGTGCTGTTCTATCTCAGTACAGCGGTGCTGTTCAACTTCTTCACTGTCAGAGTATTTGAAAAGAGACGCTGGAGCTAAGGAGGTAGCAGAATGGCTGAATTAGAAAAAGAAACAATGCAGGACGAGCAGAAGAAGTCCCGTAAAATGAGCGCAGCACAGCGCAAGAAGTTCAAGTACGGCGCCATTGCTACTGCGATCACCTGTGTCGTGATCGCGATCGTTGTGGTCATCAATGTCCTGACCACCATGCTCGTGGAAAAGTATCCCGTCAAGCTCGACCTGACACCCGACGGCAAATATGAGATCTCCCAGGATACCATCAACTATGTTGAGAACCTCCAGCAGGAAGTCAACTTCACCGTGCTGATGGATGAGTCCAACTTCCAGACAAACGGCGTGTACATGCAGATGGTGCAGGAGATCCTGGAGCGTTACACCCAGTATTCCGGCAAGATCCATCTGTCCTATGTGGACCCCACCAAGAACCCCGACGTTGTGAACCGCTATCAGGAGAACTACAGCGGTACCCTGACAGAGGGTGATATCGTCATCACCAACAAGGCCGATGAGACCAAGATGCGCGTGGTGAACATCAATAATATGTTCGCACTCGATCAGGAAATGATGCAGTACTACTACTACGGCTATGTTTCCTATGCGGACTGCATCACCGGCTTCAAGGGTGAGCAGGATCTGACGTCAGCGCTGATGTATGTCACCGATGCCAACCCCATTACCGTGGGCGTGCTGGTGTATGCTGACAAGGCAAACAATGTGCCGCTGTTCAATGCGGACTATCACCTCGACTCCGTTTCCGCTCTGATCGAGAACCTGACCAAGAACGGCTACGAGGTCAAGGAGCTGGATCTCTATGCGGATGCAATGGATCCCGAAGCTTATCAGATGCTCGTGCTTCCGGCACCGATCAATGATCTGTCCTCCGATATGATCGACAAGCTCTCTGCCTTCCTCTACAACGATGGAAAGTATGAGCGCGACCTGATCTACATCGCGGACTATACCCAGTCCTCCACTCCGAATCTGGACGAATTCCTCGCCACCTGGGGCATCCAGATGAACAAGGAGATCGTATTCGAGAGCGATGAGAGCAAGCAGCAGCAGGTAGCCATCTACCTCCCTGCAAGAAACGGCGCAGTGGCTGAGCCCGCCCCCGTTGCAGGCATCGTGGATGAGAAGTTCAGCGCAGGCATGAGCAACACCTCCCTGCCGATCGCTGCACCGTACTGCCGCAGCATGAACGTCCTCTGGGAATCCAAGACCAGCGGTATTACCGCAACCCTCCTGAACACATCGGCAACCAGCTATCTGGTGGATCCGGCAAACTTCAGCGGCTCCGATACCAATCCCGACGGCGCACAGACCGTAATGGCAATGTCCAGCCGCCGCCTGGAAACCGGTGACGGTGAGAGCAATATCATGGTGCTTGGCGGCATGTGTCTGCTGGACTATGCGATCATGCAGGAGACCGCTTACAACAATGCAGAGTTCATGGTCAATGCCGTGAATGTCATGACCGGCAAGAACAGTTCTCTGATCATTGCTCAGAAGAATTTCGCAAGCAAGTCCATTTCCATTACCGCAGGTCAGCTGAATATCCTGCAGTATGTGGTATACGCAATTCCCGCACTGGTAGTTGCTATCGGCGTTGTGGTATTTGTAAGGAGAAAGAATCGATGAGCACAGAAGAAAAGCAGAACATTCCGGTGCAGGACGACGAGCAGGCAGGTCTCGATACCTTCTTTGCGGAGCGTACTGCGCCGGTGGAAGAAGCCAAGACCGGCGGCATGTCCAGAAATGTCAAGGGCCTGATCGCCGGCGTCTCCGCACTCGTGCTGCTGGGCGGCGGTCTGACCGCATTCCTGCTCGTGAACCGCGGCGGCGACAATGGCGATACGGATACCACGGAGCCGACACAGGCAGCGGAAGCTGTCATCAACGCCTCCACAGGCGATATGGTAAGCTCCGTGGAGATCAGCAACGGCGAGGCGCTGCGGATCTACCAGTCCGGTACTGATGAGGAATCCGAAACCGCGCTCTTTACGATCGAGGGCTATGAGGACATTCCGCTGAATCAGAATATGCTCTCCACGCTGACCAATAACCTGAGTGCCCTGAACGGTACGCTGGTGGAGGAGAACTGTGCGGATCTGAGCCGCTACAGCCTTGACAACCCCAGAGCAAATGTGAAGATCACCTACGAGGATGGTACTGTGTTCGAGGCGGCTGTCGGTGAGGTCTATGCCATTGATACCACAAAGACCTACCTTGCCGCAGGCGATGATGTCTACCTCGTCAAGAGCTCCCTCGTCTCCAACTATCTGGAGAATCACACTCACTTTGTTTCCTCGACGATCCTGGAGGAGCCGGCGGAGGAGGAATATCCCATCGTCAATTCCCTGCATGTGCAGCGCACTGACTGGGATTACGAGCTGCTCCTGAAATACAGCTATGATGAGAACGAGGACGATGACAACGGCGGTACTGCCGCAACGCACATCATGTACGAGCCGGTATTCTCCTACCTGAGCGTGGATAAGTCCGTAGAGGTCACAAATGGCATGTTCGGTCTGAACGCACTGGATGTCGTTGCGGTACATCCCGGTGAGGATACACTTGCGGAAGCAGGCATCACGGATCCGTTCTGTACTGTGACCATGGAGTGCGATGACGGCAATACCTATGTGCTGTATTTCGGCAATACCTTTACCCCCGAGGACATGGAGGAGCTGTGTTATTATGCATACTTTGAGGGCAAGGATGTCCTCTATGCTGTATCCCAGGAATCCGCTGTCTGGGCAACCATGAAGCCGGAGAACATCACTTCCCAGAATATTATCGCAAGCTATGTATGGGATCTGGTCACACTCGATGTGACCGTCGGTGACAAGACTGTCAGCTTTGAGGGCAACGGCACCGGAAGCAAGGATGACTATGTGGCAAAGAAGGACGGCGTGGTCTGCGACCAGGAACGCTTCCGTCTGTTCTACAAGTTCCTGCTCTCCATTTATGGTGAGGAGCTTTGCTTTGAGGAAGCACTGCCGGCTGGCGATCCGGATGCCTCCGTTCATGTCGTGACAAAGGACGGCACGGAGGACTATACCGTATCCTTCTATGCACTCACCGATCTGACGATGATGGTAGCGGTCGATGGCAACCCCACATACAAGATCCGCACCTCCTGCCTGGATGCACTTGAACACAACATTGATATTTTCGACAATCTGAGTGAAGAATTTACAACAACATGGCAGTAATGCCGCAATGCAGCAATGCAGAAAGGGGCTACTATGGAAAATCAGTTTATGACATACAAGGGCTACCCCTTGGTACGCAAGGGCAATGACATCTACTATGGCTACATGAGCGACGATTTCGTTGTGATGATGCAGGTAGAAAAGCAGACAGAGATGGACGGCATTGCCGTTTCCCAGAAGATCCGTCTGTATCAGATGTCCACGGACGAGAAGCTCAACCCCATTGAAGCGATCGTGAAGAGCTCCGAGCGCGACAGCCTCTACGAGGCACTCGATGTGGCTGTAGCATGGCTCCAGCGTGCCAACAAGAAGGCATAACAAGAACCCCCGGAAGTTGACTTCCGGGGGTTTTCGTCTGTTGATAAAGTACCGTCCAGCCAGCGCGCCTGTCGGCGCACGGCTGGACTACTTTTGAGTTAAGAGTTGCGCCTTCGGCGCATATAGGGGGCTTTGCCCCCTATAACCCCCAATAAATAGCTGAAAAGCACTTTGCAAGAGGGGAAACAAAATAAAGCAAAGCCACATTTTGGGGACACCCCCGGAAGTTGACTTCCGGGGGTTTATTTTTCAAAAGGGGGTGTTCTCAAAAACTGCCCACAGCTAACGCACGCCCTTCGGGTGCCACTAGCCCCTCCCTGAAGGGAGGGGGAAGAAATCGGAGTGCTTTTCATTCAATCGTGATATTACATCAGCTTCTTCTTCCTTGCGCCGCCGTGGATGAAGAGGATATCCGAGCGGTACAGCTTCACAGCCAGCACGGTGATCGCAGCGAGGAACAATGCCTGATAGACAAGCCCTCCGAAGAACAGCCCCGTCTGGTGGAACCGCAGACAGCCCGTTGCAATGAAGGTATGCGTGAAGGGGAGGAGATACAGCAGGATCTGTGCGGGCCCCTCCATGAGGCGGATATCCGATACCATCGAGATGATGTAGGGGAACATTGCGCAGATCAGGATCGGCAGACTCGCCGTCTGGGAACCCTTCGCATCCTGTACCAGCGCGCCGAGGATCATGGACGCCATCAGCGCAATGAAGATCGTCAGCAGGAGCTGCACGATCACCAGAACCCAGCCCCAGAGCGGGATCTGCAGTCCCAGCTCATAGAGCGCGGCATTGACCTGCACCATGCTTGTGAGGGAGCCTGACATGTCCGTATCGCCGGCGGTCGTGCTGACGGTAATGAGCATGGTGATGAACATTCCGGCACCGTAGACAACGGCATAGAGCACAGCAACCAGCAGTGCTGCAAGCATTTTCGCACCGATGACGGAGGTTCTCGGGATCGGGGAGGAGAGCAGGGTCTCCAGCGTCTTGTCGGTCTTTTCGGCGGCGATCGCGGTAATGATCGTCTGCGAGGTCAGCACCACCAGCAGGAAGAGCACCAGCGGCATCAGCTGGTCAAAGAGCGTGAGGGAGGCGAGCAGCAGGCCGGAGCTGATCTGCGCCTGACTGCCGTTGGCGATCGTGTAGGGAGTCGTGATCACGGGATCCGCGAGGAATTCCATCTGCTCGCCCAGATGCTGTTTGCTCAGCAGCTGCTTGACAGCCCATGTCACGAGGGTCGCACTGTCATCCTCCATGGAAAGCGTTGTCATCGCTGAGGTGGACTGCAGAACGCTCACGCTGCCGATCTCGCCGGCGGTCTTCTGTTCCAGCACGGCATCGGTGAAGCCTTTGGTGATGACGGCGGCGTTCTTCCAGCCGTTTGTTTCCATGAGCTGCGTGAAGTCCTCTGTTCCGGCATCCGGTGTTTCGATGCGCACGGTGTAGCCCGTTTCTTCGAGCAGGGCAGTGATCTCTCCGGTGAAATCCGTGTTGTCGAGATCAATGACGGAAACGGTTCCGCTTTCGCCCATGCTCTCCGTCATGGTGCTCGTCATGACGAATCCCAGCATCACAATAATGAGGAAGGTTGCCGCGAGACCGATGAGCATCTGCTTGTTGATCAGCTCGGAGAGTTCTTTTTTCAGTAAATGCATCATTCGCCCTTCACCGCCCTTTCAAATGCTTCTTCCAGCGTTGCTGCATGGTACTGCTCCAGCAGCCCCTGCGGAGTACCCTCCGCGAGGAAAATGCCATCCTTCATGATCGCGCAGCGATCGGCCGTTGTGGAGACCTCCTGCATGTGGTGGGAGGAGAGCAGGAACGCCGTGCCGTATTCCTTGGCGCAGCGCTTGATGGTCTTGCGGATATCCAGAGAGTTGAGAACATCCAGACCGCTTGTCGGCTCGTCAAGGATCGCAAGCCGCGGCTTCGTCATAACCGTCCGCGCAAGTACGAGCTTTCGCGTCATGCCGCGGCTGTAGGTGTTGATCTTCTGTTTGAGGGCATCGCCCAGTCCGCAGATCTCCTCGCCGAGCTGGACGCATTCCTCCTGCGCTTTTTCTTCCTTGAAGTAGAGCCCTGCGATGAATTGCAGGTATTTTCTGCCCGTCATGCTCTTGTAGGCACCTGCCTCGTCCGGCAGGTAGCTGATGCAGGCGCGTACCGCATCCGGCTCCTTGATGATGCTGTGCCCTGCGATGAGGGCATCGCCCTTGTCGGGCTGCAGGAGCGTCGCAAGCATGCGGAGGATGGTGGTCTTGCCGGCGCCGTTCATGCCGATCAGGCCGAAAATTTCTCCCTCCTCAATGGTCAGGGATACATCGTTGACTGCAAGCTTTTTGCCGTAGCTTTTGGAGATGTGCTGCATGGAGAGTGCTGTTGCCATATGATTGCCTCCTTTGTGAATTTTTGGGAAAACGGTTGATTTTTCTGTGGGAATATGGTAGAATAGAAAATAGTGATGAAATCTCGCAGACCGCTGCGGAAAGGAGCGCCCCATGCCATTACATGAATCCGGCGAGGATTACCTCGAGACCATATATCTTCTGACCCAAAAGAATCCCTTTGTCCGTGCTGTTGATGTTGCCAATGAGCTTGGTTATACCAAGGCCAGCGTCAGCCGCGCCATGCGGATCCTTCGCGAGGAGGGACTGATCGCCGTTGCCGAGGACGGCAGCATCCGGCTCACCAAGGCCGGCAGCCGCAAGGCGATGGAGGTCTACGAACGCCACACGCTGATCATGGCGTTCTTCAGCCGATGCCTTGGTGTGAATGAAGTCACCGCCGAGAAGGATGCCTGCAAGATCGAGCATGTCATCAGTGAAGAGACCTATCTGCGCCTGCGCGCCTATATGCAGGAGCAGGGCTACCTGACAAACGAATGAGACGCCTTCCGCTGCCCGAAGCATTCGGTATGCTGTTCTGCTGCGGTGCAGAAGGGAAGGGACGGGAGCAGCACGAGGCTGCCCATGCGCTGCTGCGGCAGAGCCTTCCGCTCTACGGTGCCGACAGGGCGCTTATGATTCCGGCGGATGCGCCGACGCTTTGCTATGTCGGCAATGGAAAGCCCGTCCTTGCGCAGTATCCGCAGGTCGAATTCAACCTGAGCCACTGTGAGGGGCTGGCGGCGTGCCTTTTTTCAGAGGTCCCCTGCGGCGTGGATGCGGAATCCATCCGCCGGTACCGTGAGCGCACCGCAAAGCGAGTTTGTTCTCCGGAGGAGCAGGCGATGCTTGCTGCTGCGGAAGAACCGGATCTTCTGTTTACAAGGCTGTGGACACTGAAGGAAGCCTATGTCAAGGCGATCGGGATCGGGATCTCCTATCCCCTCAGAGAGGTGAGTTTCTCCTTTTCCGGAGACCGCATCCTCTCCTCAAAGCCGGAGGCAGCTTTTGCACAGCTATTGCTTCCCGGACATATCCTCAGCGTCTGCGTGATGAAGCCGCTGCCGGAGCAGCCGGTGATCTATGATAGAATATGACGAATGGTTCCCCGCCGATCGACGGGGAACCCTTTTTGCTGTTTAGTCAATCGCCATCGTGCGGAACGGTGCCAGCGGCAATCCGTTCTTTGCATAAACGGTCACATCTCCGTAATTGTACCATGCATAGCGTGCAGCGATGGGATGGCGGACTGCCTCGCTGCGCACGATGATCTCATCAAGATTGACACTTGCCGCTGCCGGATGCCATACGCCGTCCGTGCCGCAGACCTCGAAGCCGCCCGGCTGGCGTAGCTCCAGACCGCATTCGGCATGTTCGAAGAACAGCCGCAGTCCGGCCTGCTCTGCAAGACAATAGCGGTACATCGGTGCGCAGGTGTTCTCCTCCTGCAGCCTGTAGACATGGTGCAGCGCCTGCAGGTAGAGTCTCCGTGCCGGCTCGCGCTTTTCGGTGGGATGGATGTTGTTCCATTCGCCGCAGTCCGCAATGACAGCAAGTCCGGTATTGCGCACGGTGCGGTAAACGCTTGCCTGTGCTTCGCGGATCTTGCACCAGTGCTTCCTGTCGGGGTCATCCTCATTGATGAACATGGGCAGCTGCACGAGCAGGAAGGGGAGCGCATCGTCGCGGAAATCCCTGCGCCACTGTGCGATCAGGCACTGCAGCAGGGAGGCATAGCCCTCCGGTCTGTGATCATCGGATTCGCCCTGATAATAGAGGACGCCCCTGAGGGTATAGGGGATGATCCGGGAGATCATGGTGTCGTACAGACCGTGCGGACGCAGCGGATTCTTGGGGGCATGGGGACCGGGGTAGCGGTTCTCACCACAGTTTGCAAGGACATCCGCCCATTTTGCATGCGGATGCTCCGCGTAGTAGGCACCCATGCGCTCATTCCACTTGCAGTGGTAATCAAGGTATTCGTCGTAGGCGCGGTTGGCTTCTTCGTCCGTCAGGCCCTCCGTGCCCTTGCGGTAATCCTCAAGGTAGCACCTGCCGTTCTCGGTGGAGGCGAGCATCTCTTCGCTCATCCATGCGCTTGCGGAGGTGCCGCCGTAGTTGCAGTTGACAAGACCGACCGTGACGCCGAGTTTCTCGGCAAGCTGCTGCGCGAAGAAATAACCGACAGCCGTCCAGTGCGGGCAGGCCTCCGGAGAGGCCAGCTGCCAGCAGGAGGCAGCCTCCTCCTTGAAAAACCATTCATCCATGAAGCCGCGCTTGCAGACATGATAGAGGCGGACGTTGGATTTGGCGCAGCTGTCAAGTGCCGGCTGCGGATCCTTTGCATCCTTCAGTGCAAGCTCCATGTTGGACTGACCGCCGCAGAGCCAGACTTCACCCAGCATGACATCCTCCAGCGTGATGCTGTCCGTGCCATCGGAAACGGTCAGCTGCAGCGGACCGCCGGCGGGCAGGGGCGGGAGCGTGATATCCCAGCGCCCGTTCTGTACGGGGGCACTTGCGGATACGCCCATGAGTGCGGCAGTGACGATGGCACCTTCGGTGCCGCTGCCGAAGAGGCGGATGGGCTTTTCACGCTGCAGAACCATGTGGTCTGTGAAAATCGGTGCAAATGTCAGCATATCAGTTCGTCCTTTCAGGCTCCTGCTGGAGCGATGCATCCAGTGCATGGGAGATCATCGCAAGCGAAACAGCAAGATCCTCGTTATGTACAATAATATGTTTCGGGGTGTTCAGATGCGCTGTGGAGAAGTTCCAGATCGCCAGAATGCCGCCCGCGATCATGGCGTCGCAGACGGACTGTGCATGCTCGGGACTTGTGGTGATAATGCCGATGCGGACGCCCTCCGACTGGCAGAAATGCGGCAGATCCTGGATGTGGTACACCGGTTTTCCTGAGACGTCGGTGCCGATCTTGTTCTGATCATTGTCAAATGCCGCAACGATCTGCATACCGCATTGCTGGAAGCCCGTAAAGGACAGCAGCGCACCGCCGAGACGTCCGCAGCCGACCAGCACTGCACTCTTGGTGCTGCGGTAGCCGAGAAATTCCTCCAGATCTGCAATGAGCGTACCGACATGGTAGCCGGTTTTGGGACGACCGCCCTTCTGGCTGGCGGCGGAAAGATCCTTGCGCACCTGCACTTCGTTCAGGCCCAGTGCAGCCGCGACCGCTGTTGCGGAGATCGTATCCACGCCTTCTGCGGCCTTGCGCTTGAGATAGCTCAGGTAGAACGGCAGCCGGCGCAGGGTCGGCTTGGAAACGCCGCGAAAGGCGGCATCGTTTGTCTTCTGACTCATGTGATCACCCCCGTAATGGATTCGATATCTATTTATCATTATACAGGGTTTTCGGGGGTTTGTCAATGCCGCAATGTGCGGAATTACCATTCATACCGTGCAGCACACCCTCGGGACAGGATCACCACTCATACACCCGCAGCTCGCAGTTTCCCATAAAGAAATGCATGAAGCGGTCGACGGTCATGTCATGGAAGTAGGCGTCGATGACGCGGCAGATGCCGCCATGGCAGACGAGCAGGACGTTTTCGTCGGGATACAGGCGTCTGACATCATCCAGCAGATTGTAGGTGCGCTGCACGATCTGGAAGACGGACTCACCGCCGTCCGGCATCCGGACGCCGAATTCTGCCTTCGTTTCAGAAAATCCCGGTGTGAAGCGGCTCTGTCCTTCAAAGGAGCCGTAGTCCCATTCGCGCAGGCGGTCATCCGTCTGCACCGGAAGTCCCAGCGCCTCGGCGGCGATCTGTGCGGTCATCTGCGCGCGCTTGAGCGGGGAGGCGATGATGCGCTGAATATCGCCGTATTCCTTGGCGAGTCGGGCCATTTCGTGCGCCTGCGCGATGCCCTCCTCCGTCAGGGAAATATCCGTCACGCCGCTGATCCTGTCAAGGGCGTTCCATTCTGTCTGGCCGTGTCGTGTTACATATAATTTCATGCTGTCCTCCTATGTACGGCGAAGCGGATGCTCCGCCCCTCCGCTCTCAGCGGAGGAAGAAATAATAAATGATGCCATATGCCACCGATGCCGTGCAGCCGTAGAGAATGACGGGGCCTGCGATCGTGAAGACCTTCGCGCCGACGCCGAGGATGAAGCCCTCCGATTTGGCCTCGATGGCGCAGGAGGAGATGGCATTGGCGAAGCCCGTGATCGGTACCAGCGTTCCGGCGCCGGCGTGCTTGGCAAGGCGTTCGTACACGCCGAAGCCCGTCAGGACGGCACTGCACAGGATGAGCGAAACGGAGGTCCACGCGGAAGCCTCCGGCGGTTCCAGTCCGAGGGAGGAGAAGCCCTCCATCAGCAGCTGTCCGATCGTGCAGATCAGACCGCCGATCAGGAACGCCATGGGGATATTGACATAGCTTCTGGAATGCGGCATGACGCGCTTCTGCATCTGCTCGTAGATTTCCGGTGTGATTTTCATGACGGTTCACCTCTTTCTGGCGGTAGTATGTCCCGATCCGCGCGGAATACAAGCCGATGCGGCGGATTTTTTTACAAAAACTACTTGTCAGACCCGGAAACCTGTGGTATGATAAAAGTATACCATATTTCCGGAAAATCTGCAATGCCCTGCAGACAGAATACCAGCTTGAAATTCTTTAAGATTATTTCAATCTATCTTTGCTATGCTGTTTATGATGGAAGGAGTATGGCTTTTCATCGGTACATGGGCGGAGCCATCCGCCAGGGAGGAACGGAAATGAAAATCTTAGTAGTAGAAGATGAGGTCGCGCTGGCCGAGGCGCTCAGCGAGATCCTGAAGCGAAACAAATACGCCGTGGATGCGGTATATGACGGCGAGGACGGTCTGGAATATGCCATGACCGGCATTTACGACTGCATCATTCTGGATATCATGCTGCCGAAAATGAACGGCATTGATGTGCTGCACATTCTCCGGCGCAAGCACATTTCCACGCCGGTGCTGCTGCTGACGGCAAAATCCGAGGTCGAGGACAAGATCAACGGCCTTGACAGCGGTGCGGATGATTTCCTGACCAAGCCCTTTGTCACGGGCGAGCTGCTGGCGCGTGTCCGCGCGCTGACGCGCCGCCGCGGTGAGGTGGTGACGGATCAGTTCACCTTCGGAGATGTTGCACTGAACAAAAGTACCTTCAGCCTGAGCAAGGGCGGACAGTTCGTCAAGCTCAGCCTGAAGGAATATCAGATCATGGAAATGATGATGGCCAACCCCAAGCAGCTGATCCCCAAGGAGCGTTTCATTGAGAAGATCTGGGGCTATGAGAGCGATGTGGAGTACAACAATGTAGAGGTCTACATATCGTTCCTGCGCAAAAAGCTGAATGTTCTCAGTTCCACGGTGACGATCAAGACGGCAAGAGGTGTCGGCTATTTCCTGGAAGGCGGGGAGTAGGATGCGTTGGTTCAAGAAACCGAAAACGGATATGATCTTCTGGATGCAGGTGCATTTTGTGATCGTTGCCATGTCCATCCTCGTGGGTGTGTTCCTGGTGATGCTCAGTTCCATCAATGTCATCATGCAGACCGTCAGTCAGTCCCAGTCGCATCAGCTGCTGGTGCAGATCGCGGAAAGCGACCGTTATAATCATGTGGAGCTGGACGGCATGCCGCCGGAGCTGCCTTCGGAGCCGCAGGATCTCCCTTCTGCGGAGCTGCCCGATCGTGTGATCGTAGCGCAGCCCATGGGCAATAACTGGTGGGAGGACAATGACTGGAACGATGATGACTGGGAAGAGAATGACTGGCCGCATACCAGGGAACCCTCCACTGAGCCGGATTGGAACGAGACGCGTGAGCCGCCGCCGCCCCCATGGTGGGAGACCATGCCGCCTCCGACGGAGC
>CAYYIT010000001.1:0-111218 GCA_964472035.1 uncultured Ruminococcus sp. | reverse complement strand
ACGCGTGAGCCGCCGCCGCCCCCATGGTGGGAGACCATGCCGCCTCCGACGGAGCCGCCTGCAACAACAGTCGTGACGGATCCGCCTCCGACGGAGCGTGCGACCTCAACGGCAACACCTGTAACTGATCCGCCGCAGACGGCGGCACCGACGGATCCTCCGCCGGCAACGACAACAACGACGACGACCACCACAACGACCACGACAACGACCTCCACGACGCAGACCCAGCAGACCACGACTACGACCACACCGCCGCCGCCTCCGCCGGATGAGCGCGGCAATAAGTGGGAGGTTACCATTATGCTGGATCACTTCGCGATCATGGCGGATCACAGCGGAGGCTACCTCGGGCTGCGCAATACGGAGGACTACACGGATGATCAGGCAGAAGTGATCTTGGAGAGGATTCTGCAGAAGGGCGAAAAACAGGGAATGTACGGCTGGCTGCAGTACTATGTGACCGAGAAGGCCTACGGTACGCTCATTGTGCTGACGGACAAAACCTCCGATCAGGGTCTGCTGAACAATCTGTTCCGGACGACGGTCATCGTCGGCATCCTGATGCTGCTGGTGCTGCTGGCAACGCTGTGCGTGCTGTCCAAGTGGATCACCCAGCCCGTCCGTGATGCGTTTATCCGACAGAAGCAGTTCGTTTCCGATGCCGGACATGAGCTGAAGACGCCGCTGACCATTCTGTCAGCGAATGCGGATCTTTTGCAGGACGAGATCGGTGAGAACCGCTGGCTCGGCTATATGCAGGAGCAGACCAGCCGTATGAACCAGCTTGTCGGCGACCTTCTGAATCTTGCAAGAATGGACAATGCCACCCAGAATTTCGAGATGGCGGACTTTGACCTGAGTACTGCCATCAATGCGACGGTGCTGCCGTTTGAGGGACAGGCATTCGAGATCCACAAGAATCTTGAAATGGATATCCAGCCGGGTGTCAAGTACTACGGCAGTGAGAAGCACATCCGTCAGCTTGCCGCGATCTTCCTCGATAATGCGATGAAATACTCCGACGAGAACGGCATCATCAAGGTGACGCTGCTCCAGAGGGGCGACAACCGCATTCTGGAATTCTACAACACCGGCTGTGAGATCTCCCAGTCGGAATCCGACAGGATCTTTGAGCGTTTCTACCGCGGCGACAAGGCGAGAAAGAACGCCGGCAAGAGCGGCTACGGCCTCGGTCTTGCGATCGCCAAGGGCATTATGGATGCGCACAAGATCAAGATCCAGGTGACCTGCCAGCAGGGCAAGTGGATCCGCTTCCTGCTGACGATGTAGCGCGGAGCACGCGAACCCCCAAAACACAGAAAGAAAAGGAATGATGATAATGGAAACAATGTATGATATGCTGCTGACAAGACGCAGTGTGAAGTCCTACACGGATGAGCAGGTTCCGCTGGAACTGGTAGAAAAGATCATCGAGGCGGGACGCTATGCGCCTACTGGAATGAACGCCATGTCCCCGATCTTCATCGCGGTACAGGATCCGGAAGTGATCAAAAAGCTTTCGAAGATGAATGCGGCCGTGATGGGGATGGACGGCGATCCGTTCTATGGCGCACCTACCGTGGTGCTGGTTCTGGCAAATCGTGAACGCAGCACATGGCTCGAGGACGGTTCCCTTGCGATGGGCAATCTCCAGCTTGCAGCACACGCGCTCGGTGTGGGAAGCTGCTGGATCCACCGCTGCTTCCAGATGTTCGAGAGCGAGGAGGGCAGGGCCTTGCTGCGCGAATGGGGCGTGGAGGGCGACTATGCCGGTGTCGGCTGCTGCATCCTCGGCTATCAGAAGGACGCACCGAAGCCCAGAGTACCCAGACGCGACGGTCAGGTATTCTTGGTGAAATAATGGAAGATACGCAGCCTCCGGAGGATCCCGGGGGCTGCGATTTTTACTGTGGTATCGGAGAAAAGTGACGGAAAATAGGGAAAGTACAGTATGTTCATTATGTATGAAAACAAACGTGGGGTGCGGATATGATTTAGGGAGTATGTCAAGAATTCGGGCGTTTTCTTGACAAAGGGCCTTTTTTGTGCTATGATGATACCAACGGAATGACCGGAATTCCGTTGCTTCCGCTGTTGGCACCCACAATTCGTATGAAATAGACGATGAATGCGCCGAGGGCGCATTTTGGCAATATAATGGAGAGAGATCTATGGTAAAAACATTAAAAAAATATCGCTTTTTGCTGTCAAGACTGGTGAAACGCGATTTTATCCAGAAATACAAGAAAAACACCTTCGGTGTGATCTGGAGCGTACTCAATCCGCTGTGCGAGTTCCTGATCCTGATGCTGGTGTTCCAGCATATGTTCGGCAGGGATACGCCGCATTTTACGACCTATCTGATGATCGGCGTGCTGTTCTATAATTTCTACAGCAACGCCACTACGCAGGGCATGCAGTCGCTGCTCAACAACAGCGCGATCATGAACAAGATCAAGCTGCCGACGTGGCTGTTCCCGCTATCGAAAAACATATCGGCGACCATCAATTTCCTGATCACCTGTGTGGTGCTGGTGATCTTTATGCTCATCGACCACATCACGTTTACATGGAAGCTGGCATTGCTGATCTATCCCATGGTGCTGATGTTTTTCTTCAATATGGGACTCAGTCTGATCCTTGCAAGCCTGTTCGTGTTCTTCAAGGATACGTCCCATATCTACCACATCTTCAACAGACTGCTCTATTACTGCTGTGCGATCTTCTGGACAGTGGACAGATTCCCGGAGCATCTGAGAGAGATGCTGAAGCTCAACCCTGTGTATGACTTTATTCTGTATGCGAGAACGGTCATCATCGATGCGCAGATCCCGGGCATGGATGTCCATCTGCTCATGCTCGGCTATACTGTGGCGGTGTTTGTACTCGGCCTGATCGTGTACAACTGCAATAAGAACAAGTTCATTTTCTATCTGTAAGGAGGCGGCAGTATGGTTGAAGCAAAAAATGTATCCATCCGCTATCTTGCAGGTGATCTGACCGATATCGGCTTCAAGGAATGGATGATCCAGAAGCTGAAGCGCGAGCGCAAGGTGGAGGGCATCTGGGCTGTGAACGATGTGTCCTTCAAGCTCGAAAAGGGCGATTTCATGGGTATCATTGGCGTGAACGGCGCCGGTAAATCCACTCTGCTCAAGAGCGTGACGGGCATTCTTCCTCCGAAGAAGGGCGAGATCGTCACGGACGGCAATGTCGTGGCACTGCTCGAGCTTGGCACCGGCTTTGATGGTGACCTGAACCTGCGTGAGAACATCCTCATGCGCGGTGCGCTGCTGGGCTATACCAAGGAGTTCATCGAAGAGCGCATGGACGAGATTCTCGAATTTGCAGAGCTGACGGATTTCCAGTGGTACAAGTACAAGCAGCTGTCCTCCGGTATGAAGTCACGTCTGGCGTTTTCCATCTGCTGCATGGTCAATCCCGACATCCTGATCCTCGACGAGGTGCTTTCCGTCGGCGACGGCAGCTTCCGTCAGAAGAGCGGCGACAAGATGCTTGAGATCATTCAGGGCGGTGCGATCACGCTGTTTGTCGGACATAATATCGCAACGATGAAGCGGCTTGCCAATAAGATGCTCTGGCTCGATCACGGCAAGCAGATCGCCTTTGCACAGAATCGTGAGGAAACGCTGGAGATGCTTGCAAAGTACGATCGTTTCCTGAAGGCGAGAGCCAAGGATCCAAAGGCAGAGCCGGATCTGTCACCGATCGCAAGACCCTCCGGTGTGCGCCCTGCGGCAAGAAGAGTGACCGCGGCGGAGCTGGACAAGGTTAAGCACGATGCGCGTGTCAAGGAACTGCGCCTGCGCAAATACATCGATTTCATGGAGGAGCTGATCTCCCATCCGGAGAAGATCGAGCATATGCGCACCTATATCAAGGATAACAAGATCAGGAACATCGCACTCTACGGCGAGACCCTCATCGCCCGTACCCTTGTCACCATGATGGAGAAGGAGGGCGTGACGGTGGATTATGTGATCGAAAACCGCAGTGCAAGCGACTGCGCGGAGAAGATCTATCCGAGAAATCTGACGGAGATCCCGGAGACCGGCATGATCCTGATCATGGATATGAGCCATACCGAGCAGATCCGCAAGAAGCTCAATGGCATGACGGACATTCCCCATTGCAGTGTGGAGGAGATGTTCGCGTAAATCACACAAATAGAGAAGGCAATGCTGCATAAGCCGTCGGGCGGTTTGGCGGCGTTGCCTTTTTGGTAAGGAGGAAGATCCATGCGGCGAAAATATTACGATATGCTCGTCAACCGGAATTATGCCGTGAAGCGGCGTTATGAGCATTTTGTGCAGACGCACGCCGGGCTGCACCGCCGGTGCCGTGCCGTTTCGTGGGGCTACCTGCTGCTGCTGAATGTGCAGTTCAATCTGCTGCATATGCCCGACCGCAAGCGCATCCGTACCGGAAACGAAAGCGGTACCGGCTTTTCGATGACAGCACAGGAAACGGCTGCACAGCTTTGCAGGGCCGATGTGGTGTCCTTTGATATGTTCGATACGCTCGTACTGCGTCCGTTTGCGCAGCCGACGGATCTGTTCTATCTCGTGGGGGAGCAGCTCGGTATTCCGGATTTCCGGAGCATCCGCATCCGTGCGGAACAGACGGCGCGGGAACGCCTTGCTGCGGCTGGAGGCGGCAGCGATATCGGTCTGGATGCGATCTATGAGGTGCTGGCGCAGCAGCTCGGCATCGATGCAGCACATGGTGCGCAGATCGAATCGCAGACGGAGATCGATACCTGCCTCCCCAATCCCTTTATGAAGCAGGTGTTCGATGCCGTGCTTGCGGCAGCCAAGCGTGTGATCATTACGACGGATATGTACCTGCCGAAAGCGACGCTGGAAGCGATGCTCGCAAAGTGCGGATTTTCCGGCTATGAACGGATCTTCCTTTCCAACGAGGAGGGCTGCGGCAAGTATGACGGCAGACTCTACGCTGTCGTGAAAAAAGCCTGCGGCAGATGCAGCTTCAGCCATATCGGCGATAACCGCAATGCGGACTTCCTGCAGGCGCAGAAGGCAGGATTTCAGGCAGTGCATTATCCGAACTGCAATGCGCTCGGCAGCGATTTCCGTCCCGACCGGATGTCGTTCCTGACGGGCTCTGCCTATGCAGGGCTTGTGAACCGCAGACTCTACTGCGGAGAGCCATGCAGTCCCGTTTTTGAATACGGCTACAAATGCGGCGGCATCCTGATGCTGGGCTTCTGCCGCTTTATCCATGACCATGCAGAACGGCTCGGTGCGGACAAGGTCCTCTTCTTTGCAAGGGATGGCTATGTCATGAAGCAGATCTACGAGCAGCTCTATCCTGAAGCAAAAACAGCATATGTCTACTGGTCCAGAGCCGCGGCGGCAAAGCTCTGCGCGGCGCTCTATCCGCAGGATTATTTCCGGCGTTTTCTCGACCAGAAGACCGGCAGGGGGATTCCGCTGCGCGAGATCCTCGCATCGATGGGGCTTTCTGCAATGCAGCTGCCATTTTCCATGGAGGAGCCGCTCACGGAGCAGAATCTTCCGGCGGTGAAGGCAGAGCTGTACGGCAGAATGGAGGAGATCCGGACGCTCTACGCCGGAATGCATGCGCAGGCGGCGCAGTACTTCCAGCCCATTCTGGAGGGCTGCCGCACGGTCGTGACGGTGGACTGCGGCTGGGCCGGAAGCGGCAGCATCTTCTTCGATGCCTATGTGAACCGTCAGCTCGGCTGCGGCGTGGAAGTGACCGGACTCCTCGCCGGCAGCAATTCCGGCAATCAGATCGACAGCGATTTCAGCGAGACCTATTTCCGCACTGGAAAGCTCCATGCCTATTGCTTCTCGGCGGAGCATAACCGCGATCACTACGAAGCGCATTTTCCGGCAAAGAAGCACAATATCTACTTTGAGCTGCTCTGCGGCGCGCCGGAGCCTTCCTTTACGGGCTTTGATGAGAACGGCCTGACCTTTGACGCCGAGAGCGAGAATGCGCAGATGATCCGTGAGATCCATGCCGGAGAGAAGGCTTTTGTCAGCGATTATCTTGCAGCGTTTGAAAAATTCCCCTATATGACGCGGATCTCCGGCAATGACGCCTATGTGCCGTTCTTTTCCTCCGTGGAAGGAAAGGGGAAATATGCAGCCTCCGTTTTCTGTGACTGTGTGTTCGATGAGACCACTGGCGGCAGGAAGGAAAAATTGTAATATTTCCGGCAGAAACTGCCGATCGACAGCCGGAGCTTGCCGCTCTGGCTGTTTTTTGGTGATAAACATATGAAAATTCATGGAAATTGACGGTTTTTGTTTTTTTCACTTGCAAATTGTAAGGGGGTGTGCTATAATGTATAGTGAATGCATGCGTCACGAGGATGCTGCATTCATACATACAAACAGATGTTCTGCTCTCTGCGTGAGCAGCGTCATGATAAATTATAATTATTCAGTGGGAGGAAACAGAAAATGGTTTTTGCAGGAGTACTGGCAGGCGGTGTCGGCTCAAGAATGGGGAATTACACCATTCCGAAGCAGTTCCTGACGATCAATGACAAGCCGATCATCGTACATGTAGTGGAGAAGTTTCTGATTCACAATGAGGTGGATATGGTAATTGTGGGCATCAACGCAAAGTGGTACCCGACAATGCTGGATATGCAGAAGAAGTTTTTAAGTGAGTTTAAGAACCTGGTGGTCGTAAAGGGCGGTTCCGACCGTAACGAAACCATTGATGCCGTGATCAAGGAAGCAAGAAAGCACAGCCAGGATCCCGAGGACATCATCGTGACACATGATGCGGTAAGACCCTTTGTCAGCCTGAAGATGATTTCTGACAACATTGAAGCCGCAAGAGAGCATGGTGTCTGCGATACTGTGGTTCCTGCAACCGATACGATCGTGTATTCCGAAAACGGCGATTATATTACTGATATTCCGGTAAGAAGCAAGATGTACCAGGGCCAGACCCCGCAGAGCTTCAAGATCTCCCTCTTTGAGGAAGTCTACAGCTCCATGAGCGAGGAAGAGCTGAAGATCGTTACCGATGCATGCAAGATGTTCATGCTCAAGGGTCATCAGGTCGCACTTGTGGAAGGCCATGTGTCCAATATCAAGATCACCTACCCCTATGATTACAAGGTTGCCCAGATTATGATGGAGAATATGGAGAATAACAATGATTAGTCAGCAGTTTAAGCTCGTAGAACCGTTCGTGATCGAGACCTTCTATCAGGATGTGAAGGTGGAGCGCGAGGATCACATCGTTGTCAGACCCCGTCATCTGTCGGTCTGCAAAGCGGACATGCGCTATTATTTCGGCCAGAGAGACCCCGAGGTGCTCAAGAAGCGCCTGCCGATGACGCTGATCCATGAGGCGTGCGGCGAGGTCCTCTACGATCCCACGGGTGAGTTCAGGAAGGGCGATACCGTCGTGCTTCTGCCGAATATCCCCGGTGCGGATGCATTCTATGATGAAAACTACCGTCTCGATTCCCTGTTCCGCTCCAGTAAGGCGGACGGCTTCCTGCAGGAGCTGATGGAGATCCACAGAAGTCAGGTGGTTCCCTATACCAAGAAGGGCATCGATGATGTATTTGCCTTTACCGAGGCGATCAGTGTGGCAGTGCATGCTGTCAACACCTTCCTTGCCACCTCCCACAGCAGACGCGATCATATCGCGGTCTGGGGCGACGGCGCCATTTCCTACTTCGTATGCTGCGTGCTGAGAAACAAGCTCCCGGATGCGAAGATCACGGTGCTTGGTCTCAACCCCAACAAGCTGCAGTATTTCCACTTCCTCGATGAGGTGCTCAATGTCAGCAAGATCGAAACCACCCCGAGATTCGACCATGTGTTCGAATGCGTCGGCGGCGGCGGCTGCGCAAGTGCGATCGATCAGATGATCGATACCGTTCTGCCCCAGGGTACGATGATGCTGCTCGGCGTCAGCGAGGAGCCGGTTCCGATCAACACCAGAATGGTGCTGGAAAAGGGCCTGACCATGATCGGCAGAAGCCGTTCCGGCCGCGCGGATTTTGAGGATGCCGTGAGAATGCTCGAAGAGGACGACGTATTTGCTGCGCGTATGCAGCAGATGGTTTCCGAGAGAGTGGACGCTTCCACGATCAATGATATCAGCAAGGCGTTCGAAATGGCTAAGAATGCAGATTTTAAGGTAGTTATCAACTGGAATACTTAATTAGGAGAAGGCAAAGATGTTTATATCGTATATTATTCCGCCCTTTCAGAGCGAGGCGTACTTGACACGATGCATCAAGTCGCTCTATGATCAGACCTCCGATGATTTCGAGGTGATCGTAGCAGAATACCGCTTTACAACCAGCAGCCAGTTCATTCAGGATGCGCTGGAGAATCGTAAGAATTTCAAGGTCATTGCAGAATGCAGGGACGAGGAGCGTCTTGCGTCCGCTGTCAGAATGCTGGACGAGTCCTCCGAGTTCGTACAGTTCGTGGAGGCGAGCACCGTGACGGCGCCCCATGCCCTCGCAACGCTCAAGGATGCGGCAGGGGATGCTCAGCTGATCATTCCGGCTACGGTCGTTAAGACCGCGGACGGCTTTGCAAAGCGCTTCCAGAACGGCTGGGAGGAAGCGGGCGAAGCCGGCAAGCTCAATGCATTCGACTACTGCTTCAGAAGATCCCTGTTTGACAGATATGCCGACAATATTATTACAGACCTGCACCATGTGGAGACACTTCTGGACATTCTTATGGTGACCGGAAGCACCCTTGCTGCAACGGACGCAGTCTGCTATTATATCACACTGCCTGAGTTTACGTTCCCCTCCATTCAGCAGGAGGACTATGACAAGCTGCTTGTCATTTCCTCGAACATCTGCAAGGAGGAGCTTGGCGCGACCAGAGTAAAGCTGTTTACCAAGTACATCCGCCGTTTCACGGCTGTGATCGATTCTGACAGAACCGATTATGCGGAAAAGGAAAAGGCATATGATACCCTCAGAGCCTTCGGACAGGCTGCACAGGACAGCCATGTCCTGAGCAAGATCTTCACGCTCAATACGGCGGTGCCGTCCCAGGATATGGAGAATCTCACACTCAGCGGTTTCATGACGCTGCGCAGCGAGATCTTCCGTCTGACCGACACCGAGAGCAGTGTCAGCACGATCACTGCGATCATGGACGAGACCAATGTGCAGCGCATTGAGAGTGTTAAGAGAATTGAAAATGCAACCCATACCTTTGCGGAAAAGTACATGCTCGACCGTCAGGAGACCCTCAAGATGCAGGAGGAGCTTGCGGCTCTGTCTGCTAATCTTCATCTTCTGATGCAGAGAATCGAAGCAGGCGGCATCGGCAGCAGTAATGCGCCGGCAGCCTCCTCCTTCCAGAATCCTGTGACAGAGGTGCCCTATCTCTTCGCAACCGGAAAGCTCGGCTTCAAGACCATCTTCAAGTGCATCAGCGGATGGTTCCGCTACAAGTTCAGCAAGAAGAAGTAATGCAGGAGGTGAGCGTGTTGAGAGAATATAAATATAAAGTCTCCGTCATTGTCCCTGTGTACAATGTGGAGCAGTATATCCGCCCCTGTCTGGATTCCCTGGCTGCGCAGACCATTGACCACAGCCAGATCGAGGTGCTGCTGATCAATGACGGTTCAACGGACACAAGCCTTGATATCTGTTATGAATACGCACAGAGCGACTTCATCTTCAAGGTGTTCAACAAGGAGAACGAGGGCGTTTCTGCGACCAGAAACTTTGGTATTCGCAATGCCACCGGTAAGTACATCATGTTCCTGGACAGCGATGATACCTACACTCCCGAAACCGTAAAGCGCGTGGTGGATTTCTTTGACAAGCATTACGATGAGATCGATGTTGTCTGCTATTATGACCAGTATTTCGAAAACGGCAAGCCCCTGCCGCCGCACGCAAGATATAAGTACCTGACACATACCGGTATCTATGATCTCAGAAATACCGTATTTGCAATGCAGGTGCGCCTGAACATCGCTGTCAAGAACCAGTTTGAGGAAAACCTCCTGTTCGATGAGGACATGATGTATCAGGAGGATCAGAAGTACTGCTGCAATATGCTCGCAGGCAAGCTCAAGCTCGGCTTTGTGAAGGAAGCGCAGTACAATTATCTGAAGAACGACAGCAGTATCGTGGCGACCTCCACCAATGTCATCACGATTTTTGACCATACCATCGCCTTCTTTGAGGAGATCTTCAATCGTTATCCCGAGGAAGTTCCGGAGTATTACCAGCAGCTGTTCATTCATGACTGCGGCTGGAAGCTCAAGCAGCACTGCCTGTTCCCGTATCACTATACGGGCGAAGAATTCAAGGTGCAGTATGCGCGCCTGATCGCACTGATGAAGCGCCTTGATGTGGATGCCATCATGCGTGCGCCCACACTGGACAACTTCCATAAGTACTATTTCCTGGAGCTGACACGCAAGGAAGAGATCATGGTGTATCCCGATGCGGAGCAGATCACCGTTCTGCATGGTGACAAGGTGCTGCGTACGGAGAATTCCTGTGAGATCATCTGCAACAAGATCAAGCACAAGGGCGATACCCTGATGATGCTGGCGATGTTCAAGAGCATGTATGGCTCCTTCACCGGCAAGCCCGACATCTATGCCGTGGAGCAGACGAGATTCGGCCAGCGTGAAAGAAAGCTCAACGTATTCGTGTCCTCCGACAGCTATTATAAGGCAAGAGAACTGACCAATACCTTCTGGGCATTCTATTACGAAGCGGATATGAACGAAGTGGAAAGCTTTGAGCTCTATGTTGAGGTCGCAGGCGTCCGTTTCCCGGCAAGATACTACTTCATGCCCAGCACCCCCCTGTTCAACGGTGCCAAGAGAAAGACTGCGCTTGAGGGCAATTTCTCCCTTACTTTCGAGAAGAATGCATTCTTTATCAAGGCACTTGACGAGAATGGCAAGCGCAACCTGATCAATGCCTATACGGCGCCCCTGAAGGACAAGACCTGCATTGCCATCCGTAATGAGGCGATCAAGTACCTGGGCAAGCGCATCTGGATCTACTATGACTGCAAGAACGTCAAGGGTGATAACGGCTACTACCAGTTCGAGCATGACTGCATGAAGGACGACGGTATTGAGCGTTATTATATCTCCAATAACCCCGTGGAATTCATGTCCGAGTATGTCAGAAAGGACCTGTTCTCCCAGGTTGTCGTGTTCGGCAGCATCAAGCACAAGATCCTCTTTGCAAGTGCGGAGAAGATCCTGACGGCGTTCATTGAGCCGTATAACTACAATCCTCTCACACCGGCAGAGTACAACAGCCTGTCCGATCTGCTGCACTATGAGCTGATCTATCTGCAGCACGGTATCCTGCATGCAACGCTGCCGTGGAAGTATACCCCCGAGCGTTCGCTTGCGGACAGAGTTGTCGTTTCTTCCTACTTTGAGAAGGAAAGCTTTGCCAAGAATTATAATTTCCGTGAGCAGGACATCCTGCCCACCGGTATGGGACGTTTCAACAGAATCGAAACGGATCCCGTCAAGCCCGAGGGCCCGACCAAGATCCTGTTTGCGCCGACATGGCGTCAGTATCTGATCTCCCAGGCAGCCGACGGCAGCTGGATCCCGGAGGAGAGAAAGTTTGCAAAGTCCAACTACTTCCAGCAGTTCAATGACTTCCTCAACAACGAGGCGCTGATCAATGCCCTTGAGGAGCATGACTGTGTGCTGGAGGTCAAGATGCATCCGATCTTTGAAATCTACGAGCCGATGTTCACGGTGGGTTCTGACCGGATCCAGATGGTGACCTCCATCGGCAACCAGAGCGATTACGCACTGTTTATCACGGACTTCTCGTCCTTTACCTTCGATTTTGCATACTGCAAGCTCCCGATCATTTACTTCGTACCCGATATGTACGAATTCACCGCTGGCCTGAACCAGTACAGAAAGCTTGACCTGCCGTTTGAAAAGGCGTTCGGCAAGCTCGTGACGGACGGCGAATCCGCAGCTGCTGAGGTTGTGGAGATCATGCAGAGACGCTTCGTCCCCGCGCCCGAATACAAGGAGCGCATGGATGCGTTCTATCTCCCGATGGAGGATTGCTGCGGTGCGCTGTATGATCTGCTGATGAATGAATAAGCCCCTATGAAAAAGAGGTGTATTGATGATCTTAGATAAATTGCCAGAGGAAAAAAACTGTACCGGCTGCGGCGCATGTACCAACGTGTGCCCGGTCGATGCCATCACCATGGAATACAGCAAGGCAACCGGATTTTCCGTACCTGTGATCAATCAGAGCAAGTGCGTCAACTGCGGACTGTGCACTAAGACCTGTCCGTCGCTGAATCCATCCTTCGAGAATAACAAGGAGCCGAAGTTCTATTCCTTCTGTGCGGATGATGCAACCAGAAAGGTCAGCAGCTCCGGCGGTATGTTCTCTGTGATCGCAGAGCATGTACTGGCACAGGGCGGCTATGTCTGCGGTGCGGCGTTTGATGAGAATATGCAGCTGCGCCACAGGATCATCAGCAGCCCCGAGGAGCTTGCGCCCCTGCGCGGTTCCAAGTATGTGCAGAGCGATGTGAATTCCTGCTATGCGCAGATCAAGAAGCTGCTGAATGACGGAAAGCTCGTGTTTTTCTGCGGTACGCCCTGCCAGGTGGCAGGCCTTTATGGTGTGCTGAAGAAGCGCTATGACAACCTTGTAACGGCGGATCTGCTCTGCCACGGTACGCCTTCCCAGAAGTTCCTGGATGCGTATCTCAAGGAAGTTTCCGGCGACAAGAAGCCGGTGGATATGCTGTTCCGCAGCAAGCGTTTCGGCTGGTCGTACAAGGGCGTCATCGTGAAGTTCAGCGATGGAACCGAATTTGTCGGCACCAATGTCGGCGATGTGAAGGATCCCTATGTAGAGGGCTTCATCAAGAATCTGATGATGCGCATCTACTGCTACGACTGCAAGTTCAACAGCTATCCGCGTCAGGGTGATTTCACCATTGGTGACCTGTGGCATTCTGATAAGCTTGACCCGAAGAGCAATGACAAAAAGGGAACCTCCTTTGTCTTCCTCAACAACGAAAAGGCGGAGAAGCTCTTTGCGACTCTGTCTGAAAAGGCAAAGTACTACAACGAAATTCACGTTGAGAACTACTCCAAGATCCCGAACAGAGTGCGTGCAAAAGAATACCCGCATCCTGCAAGACGCCGTTTCCTGCATCTGCTCAAGAGCAAGAGCTTCTCCGAAGCGTTCAAGCAGGCGTACTACGACCGCTACGATATTGGTCTGGTGGGCGTTATGGGCAACGAGAATATCGGCAGCATCCTGACCTATTACGGTCTGTACAACACCCTGACGGAAATGGGCTACAGTGTACTTCCGATCGAGCGTCCGCTCGATTCTCCGCTCCAGGTGAGCGAGAAGGCGAAGGCATTTTCGAAGAAGTGGATGCCGTCCCATGCGCAGTTCGTGCAGTATGAGACCGTGGATGATATGCGTGCGCTCAATGATAAGTGCGGACAGTTCGTGGTCGGCTCCGACCAGATCTATCTTGCAGGCATGTCCAGAAAGCGCAATCACTGCTACTTCCTCCAGTGGGCGGATGACAGCAAGAACAAGGTGGCATATGCCTCCTCCTTCGGCGGCCCCGGTGCAAGAGGCAGCGAGGAATACTACAGAGGCCTGCGGTACCATCTGAACCGTTTCAGCTTTGTATCCTGCCGTGAGGATGACGGCGTGAATTTTGCCAATCAACAGCTGAAGCTTGACAAGAAGACGCAGTGGTGTCTGGATCCGGTGTTCCTGTGTGACCCGAAGAAGTTCCAGAACCTCGCCAATGCCTTCAAGCAGGAACGCGAAAAGCCGTACATCGGCTCCTATGTGATCATTCCGAAGCAGTCCATCGTGAACCTGCTGAAGAAGACGCGTGAGCATTTCAGCGGACATGGCAGAGAGCTGCTCTGTTCCAAGGAGCTGGTTTCCAGCGGCAGATACGGTCAGTTCCCGGAACTGAACCACTATAAGAAGTCCGATGCCTTCCCGGTGGGACATGCGCTTGAGGTGATCAAGAATTCCGATTTCTTCGTGACGGATTCCTTCCACGGCATGTGCTTCTCCGTGATCTTCAGAAAGAACTTCCTCGTGATGCCGAGAGATTTCCATGACAGATTCCACTCCCTGCTCGACAGGATCGGACTGGGTGACAGGATCATCAAGGCGGATCTTTCCAATTTCTCCGAGGATCTGTTCAAGCCCATCGACTATGACAAGGTATATGAGAAGCTGAATGCCGAGATCGCTCGCTGCAAGAAGCTGCTCGCGGACAGCCTGAAGCATCAGGATGCCGCTGCATTGACGGATATGGACGTGCTGATGCGCTATATCCAGCGTCAGAACCATGAGATCAAGGATCTGGAAACCCAGGTTTCCCAGCTGAAGGAAATGATCGATCTCCTTCAGGCAAAGCTCATGGATGACGGCAAATAAACCAAACCATATCGTTCATCCGCAGGAGGATCTCTTTTGCGGATGAATTTCTATCCCGGAACGCAGAGAGAAGGTGAACCAGTGATCTCCATTATTATCCCCGTCTACAATGGCTTTCAGAAGCTGGACAGCGCTGTCCTCAATGCTGATACAGAAAAGGAGATCATCCTTGTCAATGACGGCTCGGAGGACGATTCGGCAAGCGTCTGCAAGGCATATGCGCAGCAGTATCCGCAGGTGGTGCGTTTTATCGACAAGCCCCACAGCGGTGTTTCCGATACGCGCAACGCCGGCATCCGTGCGGCAAGGGGCAGGTATATCATGTTCCTCGACGCCGATGACGCGCTCAGACCGGGGTCTGTAGAGACGCTGGTGCAGTTCTTCGACAGCTGCTATGATGCGGTGGATCTGGTGACCTATCCCATCAAAACCATGTATCGGGGATACCTGATGGCTCCGCATTTCCGCTACAAGAGCCTGACCTATTCCGGAATCTACGATCTGCGTACCATGCCCTATATCGGGCAGACCACGATGAATATCGTCGTGAAAAACAAATTCGAGGACAATGTCCTTTTCGATACTTCCATGAATTTTTCGGAGGATCAGAAGTACTGCTGCGAGGTGCTGCACGATAAGCTGAAGATGGGCTTCTGCAAGGATGCGGCGTATATCTACTATCGCAGCGAGGACACCTCCTCCGGCAGACTCAGCGGTGCGTGCTATATTTTCGAGCAGTCCATGGCGATGTTCGAGGAGATGTTCGCCCGCTATTCCGGCCCCGTGCCGGCGGCGATCCAGGGATTGTACATCAATGACCTTGCCTGGAAGCTCCGCTGTAACATTCTCTATCCGTATCACTATGCCGGAGCTGCCTTTGAACGGGCAGTGCAGCGCATGCGCGCGCTTTTGCAGCGCGTGGACGATGAGGTCATCTGGAACCATCCGGAGATCGATCCCTTCCACAAGTGCTACTGGCTTTCCGAAAAGCAGAATACGAAAACGCGTGCATTTTTTGAAGCGGACGGCTTCGGACTGCAGTGCGGCGAGACGATCCTGCAGAAGGAAACGCGGGCTTCTCTTGTGATGACAAGGATCCGCAGGGAAGGGGAGAACCTCCTGTTCCGCGGCTTTCTCAAGTCCGGCACCTTCTCCTTTACGGAGGAGCCGGAGCTGTATGCGGTCACGGCACACGGCGGACAGAAGCTCTCCCTCTATCCGTCGGCGCACAGCTATTATCTGTGCCGGACAAAGATCTGCAGGTTCCATGCGTTCTGTCTGGAGCTGCCGGTCGCAAAGTTTGACGCGCTGCGGTTTGAGATGCGGCTCGGCGGCTTTGCCTATGACTGTACCTGCGACTTCCTGCCGAAGGCGGGCTTTTCGCGGTATTATCGGAGATACAGTGCGGTGGTGGGAGATACGGGGCTTGCGTTCGATCCGGAGCGTGAGTGCTTCTCGCTGGATCCGCGCAGTCCGCTGGAGATCCTGACGGAGAATTCCCGCAGCAGCCTTCTGTCGTTTGAGTTGGAACGTCTCCGCAAAAAGGCTGCAAAAGTGCGCAGCACGCGGAGGATCCATCTGTACTACGACTGCCGCGGCGTCGAGAAGGATAATGCCTACTACAGGTTCCTTGCCGATGCGCAGCAGAGGGACGGCACGGAGCGGTTCTATGTCTGCGGACTGGACAGCGATGCAGTGAAGCGGCTGTTTCCGCGGCATCTGCGAAAACAGTTGCTTGCCTTCGGCAGTCAGCAGCACAGGATCCTTGCCCTTGCGGCGGAGAAGATCATCACGGCGTTCATCGAGGACAACAATATCCTGCCATTCGAACCGCATGAACTGGAGATGCTGTCGGATTTCTTCGGATTCACCGTGGAATACCTCCAGCACGGCGTCCTCCATGCAAGCGTGCCGTGGAAGTATACGCCGGAGGCAGTGATGGCGGACAAGCTCTGCATTTCCACGGAATACGAGCGGAGGCTCTTCACACAGAAGTACCATTTCCGTGAGGAGGATCTTCTTGCAAAGCCGATGCCGCGTCTTCTGCAGCTTGACCGGAATGTGCCGGCACAGAAGCGGATCCTCTTTGCGCCGAGCTGGCGCGAGTATCTCATCGGTGCCAATGTGAAGGGGACGTGGCAGCCGCGCCGCAGTGCATTCCTTGCCTCGGATTATTACCGCGGTCTGTGCGATTTTCTCGGCTCGGAGACGCTCCATGCCTTTCTGGAGACGCATGGCTATACGCTGGATTTCAAGCTGCACCCGATCTTTGCCTGCTACAAGGAGCTGTTTGCAAGTCCCCATCCGCGGATCCGCGTGGTTTCTGCGGCGCAGCCGCTGGAGCAGTACGCGATGTTCATCACGGATTTCTCGTCGTTCCTGTTTGATTTTCTGTATCTTGGCAGACCCGTGTTCAGCTATATTCCCGATGTGCAGCAGTTCCGCTGCGGCATGAACACCTACCGCGAGATCGAACCGGAGAGCGAGGCGGCACTGCTTTCGGTATCGGGTGCGGAGGCGTTCTGCCGAATGGCAGAATCCGGAGTGATGAGCGATGCGCAGATCAAGTTTTTGACAGAAATGAGTTGAAATACAATGCATTACGACTATCTGATCGTCGGCGCCGGACTCTTCGGCGCGACCTTCGCCTTCGAGGCGGCAAAGCGCGGCAGGAGCTGTCTTGTCATCGACAAGCGTTCCCACATTGCCGGCAATATTTACACAAAAACGCTGACGGAGGAGGGCCTTGAGGGCATCAGCCAGCACATGTACGGTGCGCATATTTTCCATACCCATGACAGGGCGATCTGGGATTATGTGAACCGGTTCTGTGAGTTCAACGGCTACATCAATTCCCCCGTTGCGATCTACCACAACCCCGAGACGGACGAGGACGAGCTGTACAACCTGCCGTTCAATATGAATACCTTCTATCAGCTCTTCGGTGCAAGGACCCCTGCCGAAGCGAAGGCGGCCATCCGGAAGGAGATCGACGAGTGCGGCATCGAGGACGAGCCGCGCAATCTTGAGGAGCAGGGCATGCGTCTGAGTAAGACCGTATTCAAGAAGCTTGTGAAGGAATACACCGAAAAGCAGTGGCAGCGCGACTGCAAGGACCTGCCGGCAAGCACCATCCAAAGACTGCCGTTCCGTTTCCGCTTTGACAACAACTACTTCAACGACCGCTACCAGGGCATTCCGATCGGCGGTTATACCCAGATCGTTGAGAAGATGCTTGCGGACGAGAAGATCGATGTTCGGCTGGAGACGGATTATTTCGAGTTCATCCGGAAGACCGACATGACCTTCGGCAAGACGGTCTATACCGGTCAGATCGATGCGTTCTTCGGCTTCGAGCTGGGCAGACTCAACTGGAGAACCGTGTATTTCGAGGATGAGGTACACGATACGGATAATTATCAGGGCAATGCGGTGGTGAACTATACCTCCCACGACCGACCCTTTACAAGGATCATCGAGCATAAGTTCTTTGAGATCGAACGCTGTGCCGATACACCGAAAACGGTGATCTCCAAGGAGTATTCGACGGAGTGGAAGGAAGGCATGGACCCGTACTATCCGGTGAATGACGAGAAGAACACCGCGCTGTACAACCGGTACAAGGCGCTGGCGGATGCGCAGGAGAACGTCATTTTCGGCGGCAGACTGGGGCTTTACAAGTACTATGACATGGATGACTGCATCATGGCGGCGCTGGATGCGGTGAAGAAGGAATTTGAGGAATGAGTGAAAGGAGCGCTTTCTATGTCCGGAAAAATCATCGTGATCGAAGGCCTTGACGGCTGCGGAAAAAGCACGCAGCTGGAGCTTCTGAAGGCGCAGTTCACCGACTGCCGTTTCATTACCTTCCCGAATTACGATTCCCCCAGCGGTGCGATCGTGACGCAGTATCTTTCCGGTGCATTCCATGAGGAGGATGCGCTGCGCAGCGCGTATTCTGCGAGCAGCTTCTATGCAGTGGATCGTTACACGAGCTTCAAGCAGGACTGGTCGCGCGATCATCTCGCAGGCAAGACGATCATTTCGGCAAGATACACGACCTCCAATGCGTTCTACCAGATGACAAAGCTCCCCCCGGACCGCTGGGAGGAGTACTGCAGCTGGCTGTATGATTTTGAGTATGAGAAGCTGGGCATTCCGCGTCCGGATGCGGTGATCTTTCTGGACGTGCCGGTGGAGGTCTCGCAGCAGCTGCTTTCGCAGCGATATGACGGCAACGAAGCCAAAAAGGACATTCACGAAGCGGATGTGAACTATCTGAAGGCCTGTCGTGACGCTGCGATGTATGCCCATGCCCATCGCGGCAATGAAACATGGCATCTGATTTCCTGCTGCGAGAATGGCCGGATGCGGAGCATTGATGACATTCAGGCGGAGCTGTGCGCGATCATTTCGGAGATCCGGGCGAATTGAGGCAGGGCTGGAATTGCTGTGAGCAGAATGAATATAATTCTTCGCGCCGTCCATAATAGAATTGTTCACAGTTACGAAAATTCAGGAATGCCTTGACAACGCGAGTTGTTTGTGGTATACTATATAAGTACTCAGCGAGATGCTGAGTTTTATATCGCGGGATGGAGCAGCTCGGTAGCTCGTCGGGCTCATAACCCGAAGGTCGTCGGTTCAAATCCGGCTCCCGCAACCACAGAAACCCCGAAATTTAGCCATAATTTCGGGGTTGTAATTTTATCCGTGTGATGATATGAAACGTGCATACCCTTACCGTACCCTTAAACTTCTGGGATGGTAAGGGTATTTCTGCTTTTTGTTGTTGCACAGGCTAACAAATGGGAAAATTCTTTGGAATTTGACTGTGCTGAGATGAAGGCGGATACAGCATAATGCACAAGGATGTCCGCTATATAAAGACAAATGGATTGAATTTTATTCTGTATAGAGGACAGTCTTTCTGATTTTATGTGCATAGTGACGAAATTATGTATTTTTCAGAAAAATCTTGCCAATATTGCAAAATACTGAGAAATCGTGTATAATGAATGTAACGAAAGTCTGCTTGCAAAGGAGCTGAACCATATGCTGATCGACATTTCACAGGAGGTGTTCTCCTGCAAGGTTTATCCGGGTGATCCCAAGCCCGAACAGAGCCGTCTGCAAAGTACAGCAAACGGTGGTCTGTACAATCTCACAGCATTCTCCATGTGTGCCCACAACGGTACGCACATTGACGCACCGTTTCATTTTCTGGACGATGGAAAGACAGTTGACCAGATGGGACTTGTTCCATTTGTGGGTGACTGCTATGTGGCAAGGCACGAGGGGAATGTGACAGGGGAGGATGCTGCGGCGATTCTGGAGAAAGCGAAGGCTTTGTGTGCAGCGGAGCGTATCCTGCTTGCCGGAAATCTTACTGTCACCGCTGAGGCTGCCAGAGTGTTTGCGGATGCCAAGATCCTGCTCATCGGCAACGAGAGTCAGACGATCGGTCCGGAAGATGCACCGATGGAGGTGCATCTGATCCTGCTTGGTGCGGATGTGGCTCTGCTTGAGGGGATCGTTCTGACGGATGTGGAGGAGGGAAAGTATTTTCTGAGTGCAGCTCCTCTCAATCTGGCGGGATGCGATGGTGCACCGTGCAGGGCGTTTCTGATGAAATAACTGCTGCTGATTGGATGAAAATTCGACCACTTTTTAACATAACTTTAGGAGGTTACCATGAGTTTACATGAAACAGCGTATCTTCAGCTGGGGCGACAAATTTTCCATCTATGACGCAGCAGGAAACGAGTGCTATTACGTCGAGGGCGAGGTCTTTACATTTGGCAAGAAACTGTATCTGTATGACCTGAAGCGTCGGGAGCTTGCGTTTATTCAGCAGCGTCTGCTGTCATTTCTGCCGAAATATGAGATTCTGAGAAACGGCACACAGATCGCAGAGGTGGTGAAGGAGTTCACCTTCTTCCGTCAGGAGTACAGCGTGAACGGACTTGGCTGGAAGGTGGATGGTGATTTTTTCAGCCATGACTATGAGATCACGGCTAATGGTCAGCGGATCGCACGAGTGTCGAAGGAGTGGTTCACGCTGGGCGATGCCTACGAGATTGACATTGCCGATGGTGCGGATGAGGTGACAGCACTGGCGGTTGTGCTGGTGATTGATGCTTGTATTGAGGCGGCGAGGGATAATGATTAAGAAAATCGAGCAGGTCATTCCGACCTGCTCGTTCTTGCAAAAAATCATGATCTGTAGTATAATAAAGACAGCTCCGGTTATTCCTCAAATTTGACGAATGGCAAATAGGTCTTTCCACACAATACTATCGGTTTGCTTTGCCGCTGTTCAAAGTCATAGAAACAACTCTTAACAAAGCATTCGCCCGGCTTCAATTTGCCCAGTACAGCACTTTCCTTCTTACCCATCTTTAAAAGGTGGGTGACGATGCTTTCGGAAATATCGTCAGGACGGAAAAATACAGAGGTACTTGCCTGATCAAGAATCTTGTTCACTTCACTGTTGCTTTTGGAGACAGTCTGCGTTGCATAATTCAGATCAATATGGAATTTGCGTCCTTCTTTCAGAATCTTCGCAATCGGTCCATTTTTAGAAAGGTTCTGGTTTTGTATTTCGTCAATGAAAATACTCAATTGACGCACTCCATGTTCAATCTGGTGGAAATACAGCGAGGACATAAGCATGTCCATCAGTTGGTGACCGATTTCAGAGTATGGGCTTTTCAGTGAGATTACTGTAATACCAGCGGATTTTCCTAAAAAATCATCCCATGTAGTATGACTTTTCCCATATTCAGCGATTTCATCAAAAATGGAAAGAAGCTTGTTATTCAGGCTGCTGACCGTATTTCCATCTTCATTCTCCAGTGTTTCCATCAGATCAAGAATATCAAATGATGCGTTTTTTTCTAAAGTTGCTGTGATCATATTTTTGAGTATTGAAATCTGATTGTCGCTCAGGTTTGGCATTCCAGCAATCAGGATGCCAGCAATGGTATTCTTTTGGGTGACACGTTTCACGATTCCAGGCATCGCAAAGAAATCCACTGGAAGACCGTTCTCTGCAATGTCGTGGAAGGTCACATACGCATCGACGATATGCTCGGACAGGTTTTGGCAAAGAGCTTCTCTTGTAAAGGAACAATCGGTGTCAAAGATAACTACCTGATTGCCCAGCTTCATCTTGTTATAACAAAGCTGACCGAGGAACACACTCTTACCGCTGCCGCTCATACCGGTGACAAAGGTGTGGCAGTTCTGGCTGCGTTCAAACTGGAAGTCCAAACCTGCTACTTTTCCATCCGGATTTTGAATGAGCGGAAGGAAATTTGTATCCGGAGGACAATCTGAGAAAAATTGTGGATGTTTGTTCGCTTTCAGAAGCTGCTCGGTCTGTGCATCCAGTATTTCAGGAGCGTACATCGCAATGAAATCCATACGCTTTGCATAGCCGTATTGATCGTATACCGTAAGCGGAAAACGGTGCTTTTTGGTGCTGTGAAGCGTTCCCGTTTCGGCAAGGGCTTTCAGTAAGTGAGAAAGACTTTGTGTAATTGTCATTTTGGGGAGCAGCTCTTCCCGGATGCTTTCCTCTTCCAGAATCAGAAGATCATCTTTCAGGATCACCGTTTTACAGCAGGGTTGAAATTTCATATCTTTGCCGTGTTCCACTACATCGAGTGACTTAGAACAAATTGCTCTGTTCAGTACCTCTGAAAACTCGTTGAGGATACCATTCTCATTGCTGCCAAACCTTCTGGAACTGTCCTCAAGAATAGAAACAAGATACTCACAAATTTCGTCAATGGGAATCCACTTCTTGAACACCATAGAAATGAGCGTGAGTGTGTTCCATATGATTCTAAGAGTTAAAGTACTTTTTTCACCGACAATAACCTTACAATCATTCAGAGCCTTGTTATCCGCCAAAATATTTTTGTATTGATCATAACTGCTGCACACAGCACGGATCAGATAGGAGTCAAACTCCTCAAATATTCTGCTCATCTTTGCAATTGACCCCTGATCCATATCAGAGCAAAGTGCGTCCTTCAGATGGAGTACAATACGGTATTCTTCAGGAATCAGATAGGCAGCAGCATTTGACACAACAGCGATGTTATGGGGGAGACGAATATTGGATGTACTGATATTCAGCAGGTCTTCCAGAAGTATCGAAATACTTGCTGCACGCTTCTTCTCGTTATCAACAGAGGCGATGTCGCTGAACAATACAGTTTCATCTTTGGCGTTCTGTAAGTACTCCGTCAGCTGATGTTTGGTTGCATCCAGGGGAAGCATCCCCAGATTGGGACGGTTGAACACCTTCAGATACAAAGAAGCCAGCATGGTGGCATTGTTGCTGTTGCTTGTAATGGATAAAATCTGCTGCATCACAAGGTTGTTTTCCGCTAATACGGTGGAAAGAATCCCAGCGACTCTGAACGCATGAAGAAGGCAGAGTACAGGATTCTGAAAGGATGATCCAACATCCTTCCAGATTTCAGCAGCTTCTCTTTTAGTGAATATAAGATTGCGGACTCTGATTGACGGCGGTGTCAGCTTAGAAGGAAGCAAACAGTTTGTGTTGCTGATGAATGTTATTTTGTGATCTGCTGTTATTGTGAAACCAGCGTGGACAGGGATGTAATACACAGAATCTATATTCTCCAGTTTTTGACGAATCGCATAGTATAAGAACAGATTCGCCAGCTTTTTACTGCATGAAGGCGAAACGACAAAATCTGCGAAGTATACAGTCAGCGACTGTTTTGAAACCGCAGAATCAGGTACAAAAGCGGAGTGAGGTTTGTCCTGTCCCCAAGTTTTGTAAAGAATCTCATAGTATGCTTCTTCATCTGAATCCTCCAGAATATAGGCGTTGAATTCTACAATGTCAAAATGACCAATTCTGATAGGCTTTCCATTGGGTTCAATAGAGAAATAACATCCATAACAGTCTTGAGAAAATCTTCTGGGGGTTTCAGCACGATTCTGCTGTAATTGTGCGATACGTCCTTGCAGTGAAAAGTTTTGGTTATGTACTTTACTTAATTCTGCCGAAAGTGCACTGTTATTATACTGTAATGTTGTATTTGTTTGAGCAAGCATACTATTTTGCTGCGTAAGCGTGTCGCTCAGTTGTAATAAGGAACCATAATGGGGCATTATCGAAGGAGACTGTACCTGAACGGGGACGGGAGACTGCTGTTGTTGATATGTGGATCTGTCAACTGTTTCAAAAAGAGAATCGGAGCTTACTGTTATAAAAGGACTTCCGTTAAGATTGGGCTGATTCATAATGAAACCTCCATTAAGATGATTTCACCACTTTTGGTTGGTGTTGGGCTTATTATATCTTGTTTTCAGACGGAAGTCAATGGATTTTGCCAAAGCCAGCAAAAGTTGGAAATATCAGAAAAATGGACGGTTTAAGAGCAGAAAATAATGCTTAAAATTAAGAAAATGAAGTGGATTTCCATCAAATGATGGAAATTTATGAAAGGGTGATAACCGTGTCAGAAATGATGACATCAAGGCAACTTGTGAAATATATGCTGGATGTGTTGTTCGGCAATCAAAGCAAACGTGTGTTTACGGATGTAAAAAAGACTGATGAACGCTACATGACTTTAGGACGTTCAACACGTTTTACTAATTTTCTGAACGCCGATAAAACAGCTGGTGAAATGACAAAAAAGATTGCTGACGGAATATATCACAGATGCCGATACAATTTGTTTCCTGAAGAGTATCAGAAGCCAGAAAAGGAAACTGACGAGGTAACTGAAGAGGAAACAAGAGAATTTGCCAATAAATTTGTCTGCCTGCTTTCCGTCTTGTTTGACATAAACTTCAGTTTCTATAAAATCAGAAACGATGATGCTGAAGAACTGGTTACACAGAAAAAGGAAGATATTTGTACGCTCCTGAAAGCAGTTCTGAAAGTATTTGAGGGGAAAATTGACTCAGATGTAGAAGCTGTGAGAAGGGATCTGCTGGAGGCGTTTTTGTTGCTTCGGACAGATTTCTGTGACGAAGTACATATTACATTTTCTGCTGATGAAGTAGAGCTATTTCGCAGTGATATGATAAAGTCCGGTGAGTACATTGCACAGTTGGGTCATCGGGATCCAGAGCATTTTGAAGATATTCTTATAAGAGAATCAGATAAATGCTTGGAACAGATTGAAACCACGTTTCAGATTATGACAGATCTGCTCAAGGCAGAAACTCTTGAAGAATTCTGCAAGCAGCATACATTTGATTGGATCATGATTCCTGACGGAACGACCAATTGGAAGGAATGCTGGTTTCATGAATATGCAAGAGAACGCATCGTTGCGAAAATGCCAATGCCGATTTGTTCCTATGTAAACCAGACAGGTGACTTTGAAACATACAAAATACGCTTCAGTGAATATTGGGATAGAGTTTTGCATATTCAAGAAGAAATCCCATTAACTGAGCAAAATCAAAAATTACTTGGGTTATCCGGTTGGTCTCAGTTCTCGAAGATGATTTCCTACTCGTATCACTACCTTATTTTTCAGTGTCGAATCAATGCAGAGTTTATTGCTGACGGAATAAAAAATTAATCTTCTTTGTAATTTTTGTACGCCTTTTGAAAAAACAACTTCGTAGATTATTTGTTTCTCGCCGAAAAAGGGAAAAATAGAGCGGGCGAAATTAAAAAAAGAGTACAAAAATAAAAAATCACAAAAAATCCGGAGCATGACAAACTGCCATGCTCCGTCCTCATTTAAAACAACCCTGCCAACTTATTCATACTATCCCGCATCAGATCCAGCGACGTATGACAGTAAAGATCCATCGTGATCTGCACCTGCGAATGTCCGAGAATGTCACTCAGCGTTTTCACATTCACGCCATTCTCAATCGCTCTGGTAGCGAACGTGTGACGCAGGGCATGAAAGTTTGCATGTTCCACCCCAGCCGCTGCCAGCAGGTAGTTGAGTGCGTCACGCATCGTGTTCGGTTCGACACAGGTTCCCAATGGCATCGCAAAGATGTAACCGTTGTCCTGATAGATCCCAGCATAGTAAGCCTTCTCTTGATCCTGTACCGCCTTGTGCTGCATCAGCATGGCAAACACATTATCCGGAATCGGGATCTCACGGAAACCGCTGTTCGTTTTGACATTACCTTCCAGAATTGCCGTGTTACCACCCTCGGACAGCTTCTCACCAATACTTTTCTTGATCCTCTGTAAGGTACGGCTGATCCGGATGGTCTGCCTGTTGAAATTCACATCCGACCATTTCAAGGCACAGAGTTCACCAATACGAAGTCCCGTTGCCAGATCAAGCAGAATTGCAAATCCCAGCCGGTGCATATGGATCACCTGCAAGAGCCGCATCTGTTCATCCAGTGACAGCACACGCATTTCCTTTTTCAGCTGCTTTGGAATCACAGCATTATCCGTCGGATTATGTAAAATCAAGCCGTTGTTTTTTGCCTGTTCCAAAGCCTGATGGAGCATGTTGTGCAGATTCCGGATGGTCTTTGCACTCAGACCACCCCTGCCATCTGTTCGACCCGATTCATATTTCTGGTTGTAGAAATTCTGAATGATGACCGGCGTGATGTGCTGGAGCGGTATCTGTCCAAGTATTGGATTGATATGGTTGTGGACATAGCCCTCGTAGCTGATATAAGTGGACGGTCTGACCGAAATTGCTGCGTAGTTATGAATCCATTGAAGCATCCAGTCACCGAGGAGGATACTCTGAGGGGGGACATACGTCCCCACCTGTTTCTGATACAGAACTTCGTTCAGCTTTTCCGCAACCTCTTTTCTGGTGTTGCCGTAGATGGAACGCTGAATCTGTCTGCCGTCGGGGGTTCTGCCATCCGAATAACGTGCCTCCCATTTTCCGTTGGAACGCTTACGGATCGAACCCTCATTATTTCCGTTCTTGCCCATAATACGCACCCCCTTAAATGACCTGTCCTCTGCTGTTTTCCAGCCATTCCAGGAAACGCTCTCTGGGGATCAGAATACGCTTGCCGATTTTGAGAGCCGGAAAACCCTCTGCATTCATAAGTGTGTAAGCACAGGTTGTGGAAATGTGCAGGTAGCCTGCTACATCCTTGACGTTCATGACGAGCGGAAGCGCATCGTTTGACTGATATGTCGGTAAATTCATAAAAATTACCACCTTTCTAATTTTATTTACTGTACAGTTAGTGGGTAAGTAAATTTTTATTCTCAGAAACAGCTGCTCTCTTTCAGAATTTCACGTCTACCCTCCGGCTCATTCAGGAACCACTCAATCTCATCATAGCTATACCCCATCTCCAGCAGATCAAGAACTTCGTCCTCCGTCACCCCAAAACACCGACACATCAGAAGCAGGGTTTCCAGAGCCTCATCCGATTCTGCTTCATCCTCCCAGAGCATATAGTCACGAAAGAACGGATCATAGAACATGGTCTTGAACGTATCACCGGAAAGATTTCCCTGTGCATCAATTTTCAGAATATCCCCATTCTTCACATCCAGCACCTCATAATCAAACCGGAGAAGTCCGCAAGCCTTGAGAGCTTTTTCCATGATGCTCTGAGTGGACGCATAAACATACAGCCCGATCAGGGGGAAGTGAATGAGATAAAGAGGACTTGACCCCTTGATGAAGTACAGTGAGCTTTCCACATCGAGTAGGGTGAATGTGAAATTTCCAGATACATCCTCTGCCATCTGTGCCAATGATTCAAATGAAAGATCGCCGTTCTGCTCAATCAGCTGAACCCCGATATAACTGTCCGTCTCGATCTTCGTGACGGGCAGTTTCTTTGTTTTGCGAAGTTCCCGATCGTTGTACAGCACACCATTGTGAGCAAATGCAAACTCCTGTCCCGCAAATCCACGGAACGGATGATTGTTGAAGTTGTGTTTCTGATTGCCCTGTGTGGTAAATCGGGTATGTCCCATCAGCGCAGATGTTCCAGCCGGAACACGAAATTTCATCTTATGGGCAGGCTTCGGACGCTTGTAGATCGTCATTTTCCCGTCCCTCACATAAGAAATACCGCTTGCGTCCGTCCCTCTTTCTTCGGCAGCATTTGCAAGTGCCTGTGTCAGCTTCTGCAGGACTTTCGGCGAAATCTTACCGTTGTAATCCAGCCAACCAAATAATGCACACATCTTACATATCCTCCTCAGTCGTGATTTCCTCATTAATGTAAAGCCGACGCTCTTTGAGATACTGGATCAGTTCCGGCTCGGTGACAGTTGCCACAAAATCCGACCATGACAGCTCCTGCACTTCTTCGTCAGAAAAAGTGAAAGCCACATCACAGATCCGATTTACGAGCTGTAACGTAGCCAGAAGTGTATTCAATTTGAGCGTCCCACGGAACATTCTGAATTCTATGGTATGCTTGTTGCACAGATTGACAGCCGAATACCGACCATATCGTTCCTTTGCCTTGTCCAGCAACTTCTTAGGAGACGATTCATATCCATAACGAGCCGCCCAGCGATTCATGGCAGATTCAGAACGGCGTGAAAACTTGAGCAGCTCATTCCAGTGCTGTTCCACGAAATACAGGATTCTGGAAATCGTTGCTTCCTGATGCTCCGTGAAATCACCGAGGCTGGAGCGATTCACATGGATATGCAAGCCACAGGTAGAAGTCTGATGCGAGCGATAGCCGAGATGGATACACGCATTCAGAACATCCTCCCAGTGATAATTCATGTGATACTCAAGGCTCATGGGGTGCGTTACGATCTCCATACCCTCGTTCAGACTTCCGTCCGACTTGATGTAGATGCAGTCATCGCTGGTATTTCCGACCTCCAGAATGGACTGTGCATTATCATCATCATGACCACCAATGTCGATTTCAAGCTCCACACCGAAATAGCGTTCACCTTTGCCATAGAAGATCGGTTCAGGCTTGTAGCCATAGTCGTGAATACTATTATCCAGCTCGTTGAAACAGCGATAGCACAGGCAATCATCACCATGTCCATAGGAATCGTTGACATGCATCACGCAATCGCAATTGTCGCAGCGTGTGTAGTGATTTTCGTAGCAATGCTCGCACAGGCAGTGGTCGTCATCACCATACACATCCTCATCGTAAATCAGCGTACCACAGCGTTCACAGGTGGTGCAATAGTTGTCAACACAGTCCAGACAGATGGGGTCTTCGTCGTTGATGAGCCGGTAGTTTCCATCTGTGACGATATGTCCGCAATGAGTGCAAGTCACCTGAAGCCGCTCCACACATTCGGGACACATGATTTCGCCATCCATGATACCGAAGTTGTCAGCCTCAATGACAGCTCCACAGAAAGCACAGTGTTGAGCCTCGGGATTCATAGTTGTTTTCTCTTCCATATTGATTTCCTCCTAAAATAAATTGAGCATCCCACTGGAATGGGATGCTCTTTTTGTCGATATTCGGTTAATATTCCTCTGCTAAAAGCATAGTGCTGTGGTCGCCATCGTCGATGATATAGACTTTTGCTGTGACGGGATTTTCGATCATCGGCAGCAGGTATTTTCTCTTAAACGGCGGCTGCTCCTGTTCATGTTCGATGCACTGGATGCCGTTCAAAACAGAAAGCCGAAAGACTTGGAAGTAATCTTTCGGCTCGGGGAGGGATTCAAGTGATTCCCACATGAAAAATTGGAGTTCGATGGGGATATTTTCAGCGATCCCACGGGTGATGTAACGGTTGTTCCTGAACATGGTTTTCCTCCTTTCGCAGTTTTGCTATGTCCCTATGCTCCTATCATTTCACATGATAGAGCCTATCGTAGCACTATGATAATATGTAACTGAAAATGGGGATTCTGACAGGAGGGGAAAATGTAATACCTTTTTAAGGGGGCGTGAGAAACTGACGGTTAAAAGTAATACCGAACTAACATAGAAATAATAGATTTTCGGTGCTTGCTACGGGAATATCTATGTGTTTTTGACAGCAGATCCCTACTTTTCAAATGGGAATGCAGGGGATTGTAAGACTGTTCCGACTAAGGTAATACGTTTACCTTAGTCCCGCAGATTTTGTAAAGTGAACTATAGATACTAACTGAAATAGAGAACAATTGGAATCAGTATGGTATAGAAACGATTCTATATAAAATACTAATTGTATATAGAATTACATAATCTGATAAGTATACACTTACTATTAGACTATTAGTATTCTAATTTATTTATATAAGGAGGAGTCGCTATGTCAAAAAGAGCCGACCACGAAAAGAAAACAATTACGAAATCCTTGAAACTGTCATCGGATGATCTGAGCATCATCGAACAGAAGTCAAGGGAGAAGGGGATGAATTTTAGCAGATATATGATCGAAAGTGCCGTGCATGGAGAAACTGGTTTAACACCGGAGATACTGTGCAGAATTGAAAATATCATTGAAAGATGTGCAAGGATTGCAAATGAAAATCAGGCAGGGGATATGGAATTGATCAGAATGGAGGCAGATGCTTTATGGGAGTATTTAAAGTAATTGTAAAGGCAGAAGCTGATAAGGCGTATCTTTTGAATTGTTTTCATTATATCATCCATGGTCACACAATCCCTGGTTGTTATGGAGGAATCAATGTGTGTCCGGAAAGTGCTTATCAGCAGATGCTGGCCGTCAAGCAGTATTATGGAAAGCCTACCGGAAATCAGCTTGTTCATTTTGTGATTTGTTTGAATAAGAGGATTTTTGATGATGAGGAAGCGTTGAGAGTTGCTTATCAGATTGCTGGGTACTATGGGGATAGGTACCAGATTATATTTGGAGTACATCATTCCGACAGGGAGAACAGCTATGGTCAGTCAACATCCTATTTTCATATCCATATGGTTATGAATTCTGTCAGTTTTGTGGATGGGAAAATGTATGCGGATAACAGAGCGGATACTGGAAAATTTCTGGAACATATCAAACAAGTAACAAGGGACTCTCATTGGAAAATAGAGTATGGGAGCTGATTGTGGGAGAACATACTGGTGCTGATAAGATGGTTCAAAATTGGAATTTGAGGGTGTTGTCAGAGGGGGTGAATGGGTATTCTGGAGAGCCTGTAAAAATTTTAGAGTATTGAACGTACTGTATTTGAATGTGCTGTATTGATTGCTTCGTTTTGAGATTTTATGTGATTTTCCTGCTTATGCAAATCAGGAAATGGCTGTCTCTTAAATAATAACCAACATATCAATAAAATCTTTGAAAATGGAGGTAAGTGCGATGCAATTCGATACAACTGAAATCATGACAGTGGAGGAGTTAATGGAGCTGCTTCACATCGGAAAGAGTACTGTATACCAGCTTTTGGACAGCGGTGAGATCAGAGCTTTCAGAATCGGAAGAAAGTGGAAGATTCCGAAGGAAGCTGTATGTGAGTATATTCAGAAGAAAACGAATGCTCTTTGATCCGGTGAAATAAGGTGAGCAGCTATGTGGTTTATCTGCATAGCTGTTCTTTTTTTATTACGGCAGCATCTTGAATGCATACAAGATAATACTAGAAAATCAAATATAACACTACGCATAACTGTATAGTAATACAAAAGAAACGAGGTGTTTCCAATGTAATAAGTAATCGAATCAATCGTAAGTATAAATCAAAATTGGTCAATTTAAGGAGGAAAATCAAATGACATCAAATTATAGAAAGATCGCTCAAAAAAACGGGCTGTTTGTAAAAACCTATTTCGATAGAAAAGAGCCGTTGACTCATGAATTTTTTGAAAAACTGGCATCTGTATGCAACGAAAAAGAGGTATGCATTTATCATAACGCCTACAAGGGGGAATATCTGAAATGCAATTATTGTTGTACACCGGTGCCGTTAGCACACAATGAACAGAGACTTCATTTTGTAGTGGATTTTCAGTTTTATGATTGTCCTGAAGCAGTTGCACTTTCAATCACGGGGCATCTCAGTTATGCACTTGATGATGGTGGTCTTCTGTATTATCTGCACAGAGGGCTTCACCAGCTCTCCAATGGTACAAGCGGACACGCTTATCATCTGCATATTTTACCTATTGTCAGATATGAAACAGAAGCGGAAATGCTGAAACTTGCGGATCAGTTCGTTGGTCTTCTGAATGCGGAGCTTGACGAACTTGGGATCGGAACGACACAGCAGTATTATGTTCAGGAATAGATGAAGTGATGGAACCCCGTGCAGCTATGGGGCTGCACGGGGGTTATGTTGGCAATGTGCCATTAATGGAGAAGAAGTGGGAAAATCCTTGCATTCTCTGTTGCTATGTAGTATAATTATAATGATGGATTATGTGCGGTGATGAAATCAGAAATTACATTGGCTGAATTTCCCAGCCATGATATTAAGGAGGAATATTGATGAAAAAAATAGGATGGGCTGTAGAAGAAATGGTAGCGATGGTTGATTTGTATTATCGTGACAAAAACGGTGAAGTGAATGATTTATCTGCTGAATTGGAAAGACTTTCCATGAAATTGAACAAAAGGGCAGATAAACTGCATATTGAGCATGATGAAAAATATCGCAATTTGAATGGAATGAAGATGATTTTTGAAAATGTCCGGCATATTGATATGAAAGACAATACTGGACTTGAAAATGCAAGTAAGCTGATCGGTGAAGTTTTGAAACTGTACAAAGAACATAATGATTTGTTTAAGAGAATTCTGAAAGAGTTCCATGCAACATATTAATTTCAGAAAATGAAGGAGAACAAAAATGATCAGAGTACCATGGGAAATTGAAGAAGTCGTTGCTCTTGTTGATATTTGTGCCAGAGCAGAAGAAAATCGTTTAGGAGCAAAGACACTCAGCGATGAATTGATGGATGTATCACAGGTTTTGATTCGTAGAGGAGATATTCTTGGAATTGAACATGATGAAAAGTTCCGGAATTATAGTGGAATCCGCCAGCAGCATTATTTTCGTATCCTTGTGGCGTTTACTGATGGTCGGAAAGGTGCACCAACAGGGATCCCCCGACAGATAGATTATGATGTGGTTGAGATGTATCGAAATGATCGTGATAAATTCAATGAGATTCTGAACGCTTTCAATCAAAAATACCGATGACAGGAGGTCCCACATGCCCACCCACAACAAACTCATCCGAGACAAAATCCCCGAAATCATCGAATCCAGCGGAAGAACCCCGGTGATCCGGACGCTCGATGATGCTGAATACCTGACCGAACTCGATCGGAAGCTGAACGAGGAATGTGCCGAATATCAGGCGGACAAGAGTCTTGAGGAACTTGCCGATATACTGGAGATCATCTATGCCATCGCTGAAGCGAGGGGGTACTCTCTCGAAGAACTGGAGCAGGTGCGTGCGGAAAAAGCTTCCAAACGTGGCGGATTCCGGAAACGCATTTATCTTGAAAGGGTAGAAGAAACATGAAAACCTTAACCGGACGCTTGCACAGGCACAGGACATGGCAATGGAGGAGGGCTGCACAGCGTTCTTCTTCGGCACGGATGTACTGCCGTCCAAGGCGGAATACTACCGTTCGGAGGATGGCTGCAAAACCTACCAGCTTGTCAGAACATCGGGGAGCTGTACGAGCTTTTGGATGTGGAGGCGTTTGTGCAGGACTGTGACTGTGGCGTTTCCTATCTGCTGGATGTGGATGATTTTGTGGAAGCGTTGATGGTGTTTCGTGGGGAGGTCTGATGGTACTCTCTGCTTTTCATAAAAAATAACAGGGAGAACATCATGAAAAACATAAACTTTCTCTTTTGCAGAAATCCATTAGAGCCGAAATTCCCTGATTTTGGCTATGAGAACGAATACGGCGTGATCCGGACAGCCGGATATTCCCCGAAACTGTTCGATTTTGACAGTTTCATCAGCGGCGAAAATGTTGCCATGCCCACAGCCGAAGCAGATACAGGGATGATCTACCGTGGCTGGATGATGAAGCCGGAGATCTATGAGCGGTTTTATGAGGTGCTTTCCCAAAATCGCTGCATTCTGGTCAATTCTCCAAAGCAGTATCGTTTCTGTCACACGCTGCCGGGGTGGTATGATGTCCTTTCCGATTTCACCCCGAAGAGCCGATGGACGGAGGATCTCTCCGATGCAGCAATTATGACGATTCTGCATGAATTCGGTGACCGTCCGGTCATCATCAAGGACTATGTGAAAAGCCGGAAGCATGAATGGCTGGAAGCCTGTTTTATCCCCGATGCTTCCAATACGAAACAAGCCATGCAGGTGATCCGTCATTTCCTGGATCGGCAGGGTGATGATCTTGTCGGCGGTCTTGTGGTTCGGGAATTTGTCAATCTCAAAGAAGCTGGACTTCATCCGAAAAGCGGGATGCCAATTTCGGAGGAATATCGTGCCTTTTTCCTTGATGGAAAGCAAGTCTGCATCATTGATTATTGGAATGGAACTTCGGCAGTTTCGGTGGAAATTAAGGCGTTTGCCGATCAGGTCGCTAAAAAGGTGCAAAGCAATTTCTTCACTGTCGATATTGCAAGAACAGCGGATGACAAGCTGATTGCCATGGAGATCGGAGACGGACAGGTGTCGGGACTGCAGGGCTTTTCGGAGATGGAATTTTATCGGAAACTATTTGATGCTATGGGGAGTTTGCATACTTCCATGCAATGAAATCTCGTATCTGTCACCCACATAGAAATCTTTGGAAAGGAACACTCCCATGACCTACTTCACCGCAACCTACCACGGCATGAAATGCAAGGTGTACCGCCATTATCTGACGGAGGACAGCAAACCTCTGGTGATGATCACAAATCCTGTGGATCTTGAAAAAGCCTACGCAATGGGATTTTCCTGTATCGGCTATCCGAATGAGGTGGCAAAGGAGATCACAGTTTCAGAATATGATTTGCTGTGTGCAAAGAAGTCCATCTCTTGACCAAAAGTGAATTGCAGATACCATGATTCGTTTCTCCAAGGTGACAAATCGCCGCTTTGGAGAAACTTGCTGTATCATCAAAAAACGAGAGGAGAAACCATGCCATTACATGACTTTTACGGCTCACATCAAGCCGACATCCGCCCCCTCACAACCGCCTACCCCACCATCCACACCCCTCAAGACCTCTTCAATGCCCTCCTTAACCTCTGGACAGCCGACACCTGCGCCCCAAGAATGCGTGAAAAGTGGAACACTGATAACCCCACACTAGGACAATGCTCGATCACCGCATTTCTCGCACAGGACATTTTCGGCGGCAAGGTATACGGCATCCTGCGTCCGGGCGGAAATTACCACTGCTACAACGTGGTCGGGGACTGCGTGTTCGACCTCACGAGTGAGCAGTTCGGGGACGAGATCCTTTCCTATGAAGATAACCCCGAACAATTTCGGGAGGTGCATTTTGCAAAGGACGAAAAACGGCGGAGGTATGAAGATCTTTGCGAGAAGCTGAAAGTATATTGCAGGAGAAAACGAATGGAACTGACAACGGAAAGACTGCTTCTGCGTCCGTGGAGAGAAACGGATGCGGCAGATTTATTTGAATATGCAAAAGATGCGGCGGTTGGCCCGATCGCCGGCTGGCCGGTGCATCAAAGTATCGAGGACAGTTTGTTTGTGATCCAAAATGTATTCAACGGCAGCGAGTGCTATGCGGTTTGTCTGAAAGAAGATGGCAGAGTGATTGGCTGCATCGAGCTGATGATGCGTGAAAAATCGGCACTGACCGACAGGGAGGACGAGTGCGAGCTTGGCTACTGGATCGGGCAGGCATTCTGGGGACGTGGACTGATTCCCGAAGCTGCCAAACGGCTGATCTGTCATGGATTCGAGGATCTTGGAATGCGGAAGATCTGGTGCGGCTATTATGACGGAAACACCAAATCCAGCCGTGTGCAGGAGAAAATGGGCTTTCAGTATCATCACACAATGGAAAATGTCCCCGTTCCGCTGCTTGCGGAAACGAGGACGGAACATATCACCTGTCTGACAAGGGAGCGTTGGCAGGAGTGGAACGATTAGGAGGAAGCTATGGAATTCCAGCAAATCATTGAAAAACGCAAAAGCATCCGCACCTATGCGGACACACCCATTCCACAAGAAGTCCTCGACCACATCCTGCAAGTGGGAGAACTTGCCCCGACAAGCCGGAATCTGAAGCCCTGCACATTCCATCTGATTCAGGACAGGGAAGTGCTGAAAAAACTCTCCAAAGCCAAGAAAGCCGGAGCTGCCTTTGCTGCGGATGCAGCAGCTGCTATCGTGGTTGCCGCTGACAGTGAAAAGGCGGATACATGGATCGAGGACAGCTCCATCGCCATGACCTACATAATGCTTGCGGCGGAGGAACAGAACCTCGGCTGCTGCTGGGTGCAGGTGCATCTTCGCAAGGATGCAGACGGTCGGGATGCGGAGGAGAATGTCAGGGAGATTCTCGGACTGCCGGAAATGTGTCGGGTGGTTGGATTTCTGGCGATAGGAAGCATACTTGCTTGATTGAGAGAATCGTAAAATAACACAGATCACTGATAAGATGGAGGTGCCTGCCATGTCTACAGAATTTCAATCCGACCTCCCCAAACCCATCATCACTCCCAAACAATCCCACTCCCCCGAACTGGAACAAACCCTGATCGCTCTGGAACTTGCTGAAGCGGCGGACGATCCTCTCTGGATGGAACTGGCTTTGACGGTGTTGGAGGACATAGACTACCTCCGTTCCGCTGAAGGGGAGAAGTTGAAAGAACGCCTCAGACAGGAGATGAACCCATGACACAGGAAGAAGAACTGTTTCTTTTTAAGAAGATCTCACAGATGGCGGATCGCTATATTCCGATGAAAATCCTCCTGCAAACACACAGCCTGACCTTTCAGGAGGCTTTGGATGGGGCGGAAACGTGGAAGAAGGACTTCTGGAAACTTCTGGAACGCCATCATATCCACACCCGAAATCTCCTCTCTACCTGTATTGATGTGATGGAACGAGTGGAGGAATCCCCCGAAAATACGGACATCCAGCGGCTTTACTGTATGCTCCTCACAGAATGCGGCTTGCTGTTTGGGACGGGAAAACGAAGCAAGGAAGTGACTGTCCGGAACTATTTTCGTCAGAAAACAGCGGCAGAACGGCTGATGCGGGCAATCTCTGAACAAAAGCCCATGCGTGAACGTCTGGAACAGCTTCGACAGAGCATGAAACAAAGTCATTCGGCAGTTGTCAGTGTTCCGGAGGAAGAAACGACGGTATATCAGCTTTCCTTGCAGTATCAGGAGTTATCGGAAGGGGAACATAGCCATGTCTATGCCGATAACGTGGCGGCATTAGTCCAACAGATCAACAGTCATCCGGAATGCAGGAAAATCAAGCCCTTCCTGCTCTTTGCCGCCCTTCACCGAAAGGGTGGGTATATGCTGAAAAGACCACATTTTCAGGTGAATCTGGAAAATCTGCTGGAATCGGCGTTCTATCATATTGAGAAAGACAATGGCAAGAATTTCAAGGACTACCGCTTCGGTGTGGAACTGTACGAGCATTTCAGGCGGTTTTATGCAGAGGATTTGTCTGTAGATCTGGCATTTTCTGATTATTGCTTTGCCAATCTCGCAAACCTCAGTGAGTGGTACTATGGATACTGTGAGCCGAAAGAAGAAATTCCCATGACGCTTCTGAGAACGGTTGCAACGCTGAAATCTCCTCTATTCCCGATGCTTCTGACGAATGCGGTGTATCAGAATTTTGATATGGATATCTTTCAGCAGGAACATCCGTCACTGGTGCGGAAATTCTGGAGGGTACTGGAACAGGACAATGCTCTTATGCAGGTGTTTGTCACGGCGTTGTATTATGGTGATGATTACAGCGAAATTGTGGAGCAGCTTTGTGAGAAGGTCGGGGCGTACAATGTCTGCGAGAGGGGACGTGCTGAGAAAGCGGCGGAGATGTTCCTGTATCGGGAGACGGAGAACCGGCTGGCGGATGAGATGATCTATACGGCTGAAAATTGGATGAAATAAAGATAGCGTGTACTGCTTTGGCGGTACACGCTTTTTGTCAAGGGGAACGAGTTCCGAAAACAGATTTTTTCGGGGAATTCGTTGGGCTGGTCATTCCATGCCATATGTGCTATGCTGTGAATGGGGTGATGCTATGACAAAAGAACAATTTTTACAGGAATACTGCAAGGATTTCAGTCTGGTGGAGCTGCTGTATGATTTCGACAGCGGCGGACTTTCCAACAAACTCAAAAGAGCCGGACTTTCGGAGCTTGCCGCAAAGATCGACCGGATTCCTAATAATGCCTATGCGGCACAAGAAATCTTCAAGGTGTTTGGGCTGGATCCCCATCTTTCAGAAACAGAGATCCGCCAGAAGTTCAGTCCTGACCAACCGCTGTAATGAACGCATTGACGATGGTGAGCAGTTCTTTCCTGGATTTTTCGGGGCATTTCTGGCAGAGCATGGAGAGCATATGCAGCTCGACCGAATCACTCTGATCGTTTTCACCAAACAGGATGTAGTCAGCACTGAGAGAGAGCAGTTCTGACAGCTTTGCAAGCGTCTGGATGGAGACACCCTTCACACCAAGTTCAATGTCCGCACAGAATTTCGTGGAAACATCCAGCTTTTCAGCGAGTTGTTCTCGGGTATACCCTAAAAGTTCTCGTTGTGTCCGAATCCGTAAACCCATTTCACGATAGTCCACTGTTTTCATGTTCGCCAAACCTCCTGCTTTTCGATGCTGTTACTATTATTGTACAGGAAAATCGATGGAATCTAAATGAACTTTTAGGGTTGACAAATTATAACTTTAGGTGTATAATAAAACTAGAATCCGATAGAAAATCCAGCGTATGCAGAGAGGAGAAAGTGTATGTTTCTATATTGTCCCAAATGTGCGTTGATCAAGAATCTGAAGGCGTCTGACAGTAGCTGTGAAGCGTGTGATGTGCCGATGCAGACGGTGCCGAAACGCTTTTTATCGGCAAGCGGTCTGCTGTTTGCGTCGCAAGCGGCAAGGAAGGAATTTGAAGCCATGATTCGGGAGGATGCTGCATACGATGCAGATGCGGATGCACAGAAAGAGGGCATCCTATCCGCCAAGGCAGAACGGAGACGGCAGGAACTGGCGGAAAAGACAGCGGCGTATCAGGACAGCCGTCATAAGCTGGTTTGTCCGCTTTGTCAGCCCGCATCACTTGCGAAGATTTCCAACGTGGGGAAGGTCGTAAAGGTCGGTACGCTTGGGATTTTAGGGGCAGGGGATATCGGAAAAACATGGAAATGCAAGGCATGCGGGTATCGTTTTTAATGGAAAGAATGGAGGTATATCATGGGTTTATTTGATAAGGTGACAAAGACAACGGCAAATATCGGACGGTCGGTGGTCAGTTCGGCGGCAGGTGTTGGTTCGGCAGCAAAGGTGGCAGTGCAGGAACAGCAGGAACTGGTGTCCTTGCGGTCACAGCTGAACGTGATTCAGAAGGAACTGGATGCTTCCTATGTACAGATCGGCAGGAAGTATGTGGAGTATGTGCTGGAAAGCGGTGAGATGCCGGGAATTGATGTCAGTGATTTGCTGAAGCTGATGGATCCCCAGCTTTCCCGTCAGCAGGAGCTGGAGAAGGAAATCATCCGTGTCGAAAAGGAAATCAAGGAAAAGACGGCAATCCGTGATAAGAAGCAGGCGGAGGAGGATTTCCTTGCAGAGAAGAAGAAGCTGGACAAGGCACTGGCGATGGATGTGATCACACAGGAGGAGTATGATGTGCGGATCGCTATTGCCAAGAAAAAGGTGGATCATTTTGAGGAGATCCGCCGGATCGAACAGCAGGCGGATATGGGTCTGATCAGCAAGGAGGAAAAGCTGGAGCGGATCAATGCACTGTTGAATTGATGGGGAGACAGATGATGATTTGCAAGAAATGTGGAAATGAGATTCAGGATGATGCGAGGTTTTGCAGTGGATGTGGAGCAGCTATTTCTCAAAACAAGAGAGGTTTACCTACGATCAACCGAAGATTTTGGATAACATCAGGCATTCTCATTTTGTTTGCTGTGCTGATATTCTTTATTTTGAAGGGATGTTCATCTGGACAAGCCCCTATACTGGAATTTCTCTCTATGCATCAAGAAATTGATACTGTTGGAGAGGTGACAGAACTTCTAGGAAAGCCGGATGACGTAGTGTCATCGGATGACGGTTGTGCAGCTTATAAATATGACGAACAGTATTTTGTTGTAAATGCACCTTTCGAGCAGTATTCAGAAGACATTGATATGTCCAAGGAAATGGTATGGGCTTTTAAGGTGGAGAAGGGTGGCAGCCTGACTAAAGATGCAAAGGTTGGAGACACATTTGCAGAACTTTCAGAAATCTTTACATTTTCCAGCGATGTACCGCAAGAAGGGAATATCGCAAGTGCTGATATTGTTGTCAATGATGTCATGTTTCGTGTGACGTTTCAGTTTGATGGTTCGGAAGCAAGCTTCAAGTCCGTTGCGGCGAATATCAGGTTTTTGACAGAGGAAAGTCAGCCGGAAAATGGAAAGGTATTCACAAATATCTACGGTATTTATGTGACCGGTAACACAGAACTTGCAGAGGAAGCGGGGAATGTACTGATCGAGCAAATAGCGTGTCCGTGGGAATCCTCTTTCTGTTATGGTTACGTATTCAACAACGGATATATAAATTATGAAGGCTATCATAGTACTTATAGCAATGTATCTGTATCTGTTAACGAAGATCCGAGATACCCTTATACTGGTACGATCCTGATACAGGCAACACGTACGACAAATGGTCAAAATTACTCTCTAACAGTCACATATGATTGGCAAGCGACAGATTATGGAGATTATTGTAACTTTGATTATTTAAATGAACACATAGTTGGATGATGCCTTATCGGTAACGGAAGTGCTTTTAGCTTACCCCATAAAATTGGCATATTGTTATGGGGGTAAGGTTGGCGTTCCTATCACAGCCACAAACCAGTCGGGTCAATTCAAAACGGAAATGCTCCTTTCTTTGAAAAATAATTGATTAAGTACGGCCGCTGTATCTGATGCAGCGGCTGTACTTTTTACGGTTATCTTGAAAATAGTAGTGATATGATCAAAATAAATCCAATTGACCAGTGCAGTAAAATATAAAATCAAGAAGGGATTCTATTTCCCAAAAATGAAAAATACTTGATTTTGGGAAATAGGCACAGAATTAGTTGAATCTTTTTCGTATTCATCAGAGGAGAATGCAACAACACAACTTAAATGGAACTAGCAAGTCATTCGCTAAATTTATATAAAATATTTTTTAAAAATGCCGTTTTTTTATTAAAATACGACATATTTCTTGACATGTATACCCGAGATGTGGTATAATGAAAATAAATAATTCATTGCAAATAGACAGTATATAGAATTGCTGTAAGAAAACGTGTAAGGAGAATCGCACATGTCTCAACAAGTCAAAAAAGAAAAAAATAGGGGAGGCTTGAGCCGTGTACGACGAGTGGATGCAGCTTTAGAGAAACTTGTAAAAGACCAACTAATTAATATTGGAATAAACTCATTCAAGATTAAGGATAAATCAGTTTACGGGAAGCCCAGTATTTCGTTTAAGGCAAGAAAACTCGCTGTTTTCTGTCATGGGGATTTTTGGCATGGATACAACTATGATGCCGATGCGTGTTTTTTTAGAAAAAACGAACTGTTTTGGTCTGAAGAAATCCCTCAAAAAATAGGACAGGATAAAGAAATCACAGAAACACTTGAAAATCAGGGATGGAGAGTTCTACGGTTGTGGGAACATGAAATAAAAGATGACATAGAAAATTGCATTAATAGAATTTTATATTATCTGCGTCAGATGCCTCCTCCTCCTTATAGAATGATTGATCTTTGTGCTGGTATAGGCGGTATTCGCCGTGGTTTTGAATTAACAGGTCAATTTGAAAATGTATTGTCTGCTGAAATTGATAAATATGCGTGCCGTACATATATGCATATTTTTGGAAATGATCCGCAGAATGATTTGACAAGCGAAGAATTTAAAAACCAAGCAGAAACAATAGGATGCGATATATTACTGGCAGGATTCCCATGTCAAACGTTTAGTCGAGTTGGACGTGAGGAAGGGTTTGAAAATGAAGAAAAGGGACAGATTTTTTTTCATATTGCCGATATTTTAGAACGTACCCGTCCTTTTGCTTTTTTTCTTGAAAATGTTGATAGACTTGTAACTCATGATAATGGAGAAACCTTTAGACGCATTATTGAGACTCTAGTGAGTGAATTGAATTATCATGTAATCGGAGTGAATGTGTTGGAGGATGGAACGTTGTCCTATAGTCCCAAAGCATTTGTGAGAAATTCACGAGATTTTGGTATTCCACAAAATCGCCCTAGAACATATTTAGTAGGGTTTGACAGAGAGCGATTTACACATGAAGCTATTCTGGAATTACCAACAGAACTCCCTAAATCAAGAGAGCAGGATTTGTATGACGATTTGAATTCTCTCTTAGAGCACAATGTGGATCCCAAATATTACATGGCTTCGGGATATCTTGACACTTTAATTCGTCATAGAGAGAGGCAAGAAGGAAAAGGTTATGGCTTTGGGTATCGTATTGTGAATGAAATTGGAATAGAAAAGCCTGTTGCAAATGCATTGCTTGCAACGGGGGGATCAGGCAAAGAAAGAAATTTGATATATGATCCACAAGAAGGCATTGCGGGAATGAAAATCACAGGAAAGAAAACTCCATTGAATGATAGAGGAATTCGAATGATGACTCCTGTTGAGTGGGGAAAATTGCAAGGCTTCATCAACTATGCTTTTTTGTCTGATACAGGTGAAGAAAGATTTTCATTTCCTCCCAATATGCCAGATGCACAAAAATATAAACAGTTCGGTAATTCAGTTACTATACCAGTAATTGAAGAAATGGCACATTTTATTCTACGATGTGTGGATTTATTAGTTCAAAATTAGGGCGGGTGATACAATATGACAATTGACAAACTTGCAAGTATGATCCTCAATAAATGTGAGATTTATTATGGTGACTCATTAATTTCTAAAGAGTGTATAATCGAAAAATACATTTCATTTTTTGCAGGTGAGATGGATGCTACGAGACGTTCGGTAAGTTTTGCATTGCACACAGGATCGAAATGCTTTGATATTGTGTCAATTGTTGTTGCCGCACTGGGGTGTATGTCATATAATCTTTTGACAAATGATGATATATTACTGGCACTCCAATTAGATGATATGGTGATGTACAAAGGGCAACGCTATCGCTGGAAGGGCATACAGCAAAGAGATGCAATTCAGTGTATGGTGCTTGAGCAGGATGGACGAGGGAAGAACGGAAAAACGGTTAGTTGGATACCGTATGAAAAGAATAAGCATTTAGTGAAACCTTATTATGGCACGTCCTTGACGACGGATGGACGAGGAATCAGAAGAGCAAAAACGAATCGAGAAGATTTTCTGTCATATATTTTTGAGCTGGAATCATCTGAGATTCCTAGTCAATTTGAAGTTTCTGTTGTAATTGTTGCTGAGAAAAATGCGTTTTATGAAATTTGCAAGGATTTACGAATTGTTTACGGAGATAAGAAAGAAGTAGGGTTATTAGATATTGTACCAGCATCATATTTCACAAGCAGCGGAGAAGAGTTACAATACGGGACGAACCCTACAAAAGCAGAACCCGTACTAAAAGTTGCAAGTAGAGTTTCGATGGCACGCAAGCTTGTTCTTAATAAGCGTGGTAGCAAGGTGGTTGGTTTACTGGTAACAGGTACAGATACATTCATAAATAATAATTCTGAAGTAGAAGATTTACTGAGAAGAAAGTCGCTTAATTTCATTCATGTCACGACACCGTTCAGAGCTGATATAGGCATACAGGTACTAGAGTCATATGCGGAATCCGCCTTATTTGCATGTACTAAGGAGTTCTTGTCTGAAAACGCTGGAGAAACGAGAGAACAAAATGATTTGGTAGTGGAGCTGAATCGGCAAATATCCAATATTGTAAATAAGAAAACTTCATTAATAGAAGTCGGTGATGGATGGTCTTGGAATGAATATTGTACTATTAGAAGAGGAATCTATCAGCTGAGGCAGTCGGACTGGCGAAATGAAAGAAAAGAAGAATTTATTCTCACAGCTCACGGGCTTTTAAATTTGTTTACAACCGCTATTTTTACCATGGAACAAATGGAAATGGCGATTGAACAAGAAAAGATTAAATCAACAGTGCAATCACCAGCTGCAAGGATTTCCGTATTATGGGACATATCAGAAGATGCAGGAGAGATGATGATGCAGTGTGCAACAATTGCGGATGCTTTAGAATCTATGTACAAGAAAATGTTTAATTGTTGCCCAAAATTGAATGCAGTGCAGAGTTATATTGAAAGCCATTCCGACAATAAAATTGTAATTGTTGTTCCCAAAGCATATTATGTTGACTTATTCAAGATGACCCTAGAGCAGTTTGAAGATGTTATTTGTGTCACAGCAAATCGTTTTGACCCAATTTTAGAATGCGATGCTGTTCTTTCGGTAGGGGAGATTAGTGGAAAAAATTTTGATCCTTTACAGTGTCAATCAGCAGAAGATGTAGTTGTATTTCTATATGAATATGAAAAGAGCTTTTTTAATCATCGCAGCAGAAAACTTAAGAAGGTTGAAAAAAGACTTAATTCAAAAATTAAGGGAAGTAGTTATACTGAGCCTGAAGAAGAATTGCCGCAGACAGAGGATACTGTGGATGAAGCCACAGTACAAGAATTTTATGATTTGGAAGAATATATTGACCAACTGAATATGGTGAGTCTTAGCAATATGTTTTCTAACTATGCTGGAACGAATGGCAATTCACCTTCTTCTGAAGTTCAGTATGTAGGAGTTTTTACCACAGGAGAGCGAATCTTCTTCTCAAAATACTACACAGCTGTTGTATTTGATAAGGTCGGAGGATGTGTAATAGAAAAAACAGTGGATAAATTGGCACCAGGAGATCAACTTATTTTTACTAACAGAGATGAATATACCAGAAATATAGTGGATATTTTATTTGACAGACTGCTCGCCTCTGGAAAACTCAATCCAGAGGTGGTGGAAGCTTCTGAAAAAGCATGGTACTGGAAGGAAGCATTGAAAGAATATCGTGAAAAAGAAAAATTGACATATCGTGATTTTGCCAAAAAATTCAAGGAATTAGGTAGTACATTACAAGAGGCTACCATACGGCAGTGGGTGACTGAAGATAGTCATATTGTAGGACCACGTGCTGAAAAAACGATGGAATATATAGCACAGATTACACAGGACCCCTATCTCTTGAGTGATGTACATGGACATTTTGAAGCTTGCAGAATAGTGCGTCATGAAAGACGGAAAATTTTGAAACTTATTGGAAAGGCAATAAATGAAAAATTAATCGGTCGCATCCCCGATGAAGGCAGTTTGTTTGAGATCATTTTTAATAATGTGGATAATCTTTCAAAGATACTTGAACTTGATTCCATAATGGAACTTGAAAAAAGTACAAGTGTTAGCATTTCTTGGGTGAATAGACCAATTGAAGAAACGGAGGTTTTGTCTTGAATGGTCGTAATGTAAAACAAGAATTAATTGATGCACGTGAAGAGTATATCGACATTATAAGATCCGAACTTATGGGACCTGGATCTGAATTTTCTTATCCGGATGTAGAACATGAGTTGATTTCAAGTTCACCAATCAGTCGTTATTCAATTGGAATTCTTTTCCCACAAGGGAATCTGGTAAATCAGGATAACGATGAAACGCTTCCGTTGTCTGAGGATGAAAAAAGTGCAGAAGGCTTAACGGAGTCAGAAGATGATGGGATGGATGCTCAGGGTAAATCTGATCGGAAATTTCGGCGTTCGTGTCAGCTAGACGAGACAGCATCTGAATCTTTGGATGAAGAAATTAACATGTCTACACAGTATATGCCTTCTTCCATGGGAATGACATTTCTTGTGGAGGGGGATAGTAGTGTTGTACATGGTAGGTTAAAATGTGCTACATATCGTAAGGCTGTGGTTACTGACTGTGTAGTTCCTTATTCACCAGCTGATCAAGAGAATTATTCTGTTCCAATGCCATTGGCACATAAGATGGTGTATGATAAAGAAACTGGGACAATGAGGTTGATTTCTCAACTTACTGCAAAAGAAGTAAGAAATATTTTTGAGAGTGATACCATTCCTGAAATTGAAGCTGGTGAATTGAAACGGATAGCATACCGGCTGGTAGATTATATTGTCAATGGTTATGTAAGAGTACCACATGAAATTCCTGATTTTATTCTTGATTTTACTTCTGGTGACTATGTAGAATACAAGCTCGATGAAATTTCAGAAGATGTCATGGCTAAAGTCGCCGCATTAAGAACCAGGATATCAGAGAACACTTGGTCCATAACAGTGATGCTTGTTAATGAGTATGAAGAAACGCCAGCCAAACCGTATCACTGTATATACCAATCCAGAATAGAAATCAGTACAGAAAGCAACACATTTTCCATTGTTGAAAGTAACCCAACTTATGATGAAAGGGTTATGGATGATGAGGAACGTTCTTTAGATTTGCTCTATAGAAACAAAAAAATATATGGTACTGGTCTTGGAACGTCAGTTGATTGGGCAATTGATGAGAATGGAAATGGGAGTATTTGGACAGATTTCTTCCCAGTAGCTGAAGTACCCACAATGAGTTTCTCTCTACCCCCAAATGAGTTGTTGACTGATGAAGAGCTGTCAATGAAATATTTATCCGATTTAGATTCCTCAGATAAGGAAAAAAAGTTAGCGTCTATGCGTAACCTTGTTGAGTTATATAAGTTGTGGGTAGATGGACTTGAGGAAACGATAACTGAGCTAGCACCTAAATATCACTCAGCAGCAATCAAAAATATTTCTGAATGTAAGCAGGCGTACAAAAGAATGTTCGCAGGTATCGAAACACTTGAGATGAATGATAACGCATATAAAGCATTCCTACTAGCCAATCGAGCGATGTTCATGCAGCGTATCCATATTTCAATGCAAGCAGAAATGGCTAAAATCAATGCAGATCGTTATCCAGGAGATGAAGAAATATCCGAAAGATTGTGTGGTATGGATTATCGACAAGAAAATGGTGACGGCTGTAGGTGGAGACCTTTTCAGATTGCCTTTTTACTTATGGATGTGAACTCGATTGTAAATGATGAGGCGGAGGATCGTCAAGTTGTTGATTTAATTTGGTTTCCTACAGGTGGTGGTAAAACAGAGGCTTATTTAGGATTGACTGCTTTCTCCATTTTTTATAGAAGACTTGCATATCCAGAAGAATCAGCAGGTACAACTGTTATTATGCGTTATACCTTACGCCTTTTAGCCGCTCAACAGTTTACACGTGCAGCGACATTAATTTGTGCATGTGAATATATTAGACAGGACTGTGGGCAGAGGAGACCTAAATATCCAGCTTATCCGTTAGGGACTGCTCCTATTACAATTGGTCTTTGGATTGGTGGAAAACATATTCCTAATAATAATGATGGGAAAGGTGGAGCTAAAGAGCATCTAGACAAACTTCATAGTGTAAGTAAATATTCTTATGTTCGTATCGAAAAGGATAGGCACAATAAGTTTCAAGTGCTTAAATGTCCCTGGTGTGGAACGAAGATGGTAAAAGATGATCGAAATAAAAAGCTAGTTGGTGCATGGGGTTATGCTATGGATAAAAATCATTTTTATATGTTTTGTCCACATGAAGATTGTGATTTTACTAGCCAGCTTCCCATTCAGATTATAGACGATGAACTTTATCAAAAACCACCCACATTATTGTTTGGAACTGTGGATAAATTTGCGATGCTTCCCTGGGACGGAAGAATAGGCTCATTCTTTGGGATTAACTCTAATAATAGAACTCCGGAATTGATCATACAGGATGAGTTGCATCTAATTTCTGGTGCGTTAGGTACTATTGTTGGCTTATATGAAACGGCGATTGATGCAATTTGTGGATATAAAGGTGTGTATCCTAAAATTGTTGCATCTACTGCCACGATTCGGCGTGCGAGAGAACAATGTTCTGTTCTTTATAACAGAGCAGTTACCCAGTTCCCAGCACCAGGATTAGATGCGGAGGATTCCTTTTTTGCCAAGGAATCTAAAATTGACCATGCTTCTGGTGTTTATGGAAGAAAATATGTGGGAGTTATGCCTACTGGAAAAACCAAAGCAATGATGGAAATTCGTGCAATGGCGGCACTCATGCAAAAAGTCTATACCATGCATTTACCTGATGAGGTTAAGGACAAGCTCTGGACATTAACTGTCTATTTCAATAGCTTGAAGGATTTGGGCAAGGCATCGACACTGGTGGATGATGACGTGAAAGACTTCATCATTAGAACAGCAAATAGGATGTTTACCCAAAGACGCAATATTCTTAGTGCGGACGAGTTAACAAGTCGTGTTTCTACTACAGAACTGAATGAAACATTAGACAAGTTAGAGAAAATCGAATATTCACAGGAGAATATGGATAACCATCGATACGCATCAAATGTTCTGTTAGCAACTAATATGATTTCTGTTGGTATCGACGTGGCTCGATTGAATGTAATGCTTATGGTGGGACAACCCAAATTAACCAGTGAGTATATCCAAGCATCTAGCCGAGTTGGACGTTCTTATCCGGGCGTTGCTTTTGTGCAATATGATGCAACAAAAAGTAGGGATAGATCTCATTATGAAAGATTTCGTTCTTATCATGAATCCTTCTATCGATTTGTTGAGCCTACTGGGGCTACTCCGTTTTCAAAACCAGCAAGAGAACGTGGCTTAAATGCGATTTTAATTGCGATGCTCCGTCAAAAAGTAGGATTGTTAAATGATAAGGATGCTGGTGTATTCAATATGGAATCCTTTAAAGAGGCAATCGAAGAAATTCAGGGCTTTATTATTAATAGGATGAAGGGCATCAATTCACGAGCTGAAAACCCGCTTAAGGACGATACGGAAGATGTACTAGCAGAAATGCAATTGGTCTTTGAAGAATGGCAATCAAGAGTAGATGAATGTGAGGCTGCTAATCCAGAAATACCATTATATTTTGGTAGAAAGTTCATGGTAAACCCACCTACTGAAGCGGAACGTAGGCTACTCAGACAGTATAATTCAAAAGGTAAAGATACAGCTATTGAAACGCTTACTTCTATGCGTAATGTTGATGCTGCTGTAACTGGAAGCATTGTAATTTGGGAGGAATAGACTTATGTCAGAACAAATAAAAAAAGTTGAACTGAATGAAGTGAGTCATTCTGTACGTGCAGCCCAGGCAGTATTACAATATGGTGTTGGTGCAATGGTGGATTTTCCAGATCAAACGCTTGTTACAGCAGCACCAGAGTACTGGGGAAAAACAAAACGTATTTATGATGATAGATTTGCACATGCTCTTGGAGTGGATTTTTTTGCATTACCTGTTGATGTTGCATACGCACGTTTCCCTGAATGGTACTTTTGTCCTAAATGCAGAAAATTTCAACCATTAAAAAAGTGGATAGCGGAGTATAAAAGAACAGGAAAGAACGCAAATGATGAGTATATGACTAAGCATTTACAGTGTACAAGCTGTCGTCAAGATTTGGTAGTAGCTCGTATTGTTACTGTTTGTGAAGATGGACATCTGAATGATTTTCCATGGATAAAGTGGGTTCATGCAAAGTCCAAAAGGCAAATATGTGGCACGCCTTCTTTGAAATTCAAAACAGGAGCTTCAGGAACAGAAGGATTGGAAGGTCTTAGTATCAGTTGTTCCTGTGGTGCATCGGCGACACTTAAAGGGGCTTTTGATAAAGAATGCTTTCAGCGAATGGATGAACAGTCTTCTACAAATATGTTTAGGTGTGAGGGTAATCATCCGTTTAATCATACAAAAGAAAGATGTGTTTGTTATCCTAGGACTGTCCAAAGAGGTGCATCTTCTGTCTATTTTCCTCTTGTTCACACTTCATTAGTTATTCCGCCTTATGCGGATAAGTTGAATGCGAAGATTGAAGCAAGTAGGGCTTTTGAGGAATGTATAATCAGTATTAATGATGAGGAACCTGAAGATCGAATCGATAAAATTAAAAAGAAACTCAACAAATGGTCGGAAAAAATAGCACTTGAAATTGGTGCTTCAAGTGCAGATATTCAGAAAATCTTGACTAGAAAATGGTTGGAAACTGATGCAACGCCAACGGATGTTACGAGTATACAATATCGTATTGATGAATACTATGCACTGACAGGAACTGTTTCATCCCCTACTGGATCAGCTCTTGGTGATTTTTCGAGAGAAGAAATGAATGTGGAAGAATACAATATTCCGCATATAAAATCGATTTCTTTAATTGATAAGGTTCGTGTTGTGAATGCACATATTGGATTTTCAAGAATACGTTTAGCAATGACAGAAGATGATGCGGGGTTTGTTAGTATCAAGCAGCCTGAAACGAACTGGTATCCAGCATATGAAGTACGTGGCGAAGGAATTTTCATTGAGTTTGAACAGGCAGATATCGATTCGTGGATTGAAAATAATCCAGACGTGTATGAACGAGTACAACGGTTAAATTCGAATTATGCAACGTCTTTTTTAGGTCAGAATCATCCAAGGGTTATTACTCCTAAATTCGTTATGCTACATACACTTTCTCATTTGTTGATTTCACAATTGAGTTTTGAATGCGGATATAGTATTGCTTCATTAAGCGAACGTCTCTATTGTTCAGAAAAATCAGATGGGGAAGAGATGGCAGGTATATTTATTTACACTGCAAGTGGTGATTCCGAAGGAACACTGGGAGGACTTGTAAGGCAGGGAAGATCGGATACATTTCCGCTGATACTGAAGAAGGCTATAGCTAAATCACAAACTTGTTCGAATGACCCAGTTTGTATCATGAGTCGTGGACAAGGGAGAGACTCATTAAATCTTGCATCATGTCATGCTTGTGGGTTGTTACCAGAAACATGTTGTGAAGAACGAAACGCATTTCTTGACAGAGGATTAATCATAGGAACATATCAGAATAAGTCACTTGGTTTTTGGAGAGATGTATTGGAAGAGTAGTTTCCTGTTATGATGTGCAGCTCATCGATAAACGAATGAGTGATATGCATAGGGAGTTAACGGGTGCTGGAGGTAGAGCTACAGTGAATATATTGTTGCGAATATCTTGACATCTCCAACAAAATATGCTATACTATACTACAGTTGGAGTCCTATTTTGAGGCTTTCAAGACCGGTTTTTGAGCGTACCCTTACTGTACCCTTAAACCGAAAATTCGGGTCTGAATCGTTGGTAAAAAATGGCAAAACGGTGGCGAATACCCTTAAATATGGGGATGAACGCTCAATTTTTCACGAAAAATAGCCATTTTGCGATTCTCATAACCCGAAGGTCGTCGGTTCAAATCCGGCTCCCGCAACCACACCGAAAAGCACTATGCAATTGTTTTGGAGAAGGGCCAGAAAACTCCGTGATGATTGCATGGTGCTTTTCTTTATGATTATAGCCAATTTTTCGAGATTTGTCAAGCACTTTTTATAGATAACTTTGAGCTGGATATGTGTCCGGCTCTTTTTTGTATAGTGGTACATTTTGAGGTCGGTGTTGGAGTTCTTACGTCGGCAAATTCGTCGGCGTGGTGTTTTGGTACTGTTATTGTCGGCGGCACGTCGGCATGGCTTGTATAGGGATTTTGCTGTTTGGCGTATGGTGAACGGGATGCCTAAAATTTCGCCGGCGGTTGTAATAGGGGGAGCTGTGTGGTGTATGGTTCATTCGTGTAGTTGCCGACGGAAAGGATGCTTCAAGCTGCTCAAATGGCTTAGTTTCAATGTGGATAGGTTTTGCTTTCTGCCGACTGGGATCATTCAGGGCGGTTTTAAGGTGCTGTGAGGGCACTACTGATGGTGTGCCTCTCTTTGTAATGAAGTGCTGAAGGAGCCTATTGATTGAAAAAAGATAAGCAACAGCGGCAGAAATGCAGCTGCTTTCATGTTGACATCCCCTTGAAAATGGGATATAATAAAACTATATCCATTGCATAGTACAGTTATGTGAATGCAGACAGGAGGATTTTTATGATGCTCAGGAAAATCACAGCGGCTGCTCTGGCGGTCATGATGTCGGTCACATCCGTGATTCAGACATTCAGTACATACGCAGCGGCACAGAAAACCACAGAAAGTTCGACAGAGCTTTCCACAGAAAGCTTGGACATCCAGGCAACCAATTCCTTAGGCGGCATCCTTGCCAAGGAGATCAGTGCCGAGCAGACAGAGCAGCTCGCCAACAACGGCTGCAATGTCTTCTCCATCGAAATGGACGGTACACATGCAAATGTTGAGTTCCAGACGACCGATGACTGTACCCTTGTTGTCGGGGTTTATGACGAGTCCGGCGAAACATTGCTTGCCACCGGAAGTACTGAGGTGCTCTACGATCAGACAGAAGCCGTAGTCAGCATTGAGATCGATGCCATGCCCGAGTATTTCTATCTGAAGGGCTATCTTATCGATCCGGCGGACCTTGCACCGATGTGTACGGTTTACGAAAATCCCAATTACACGCAGGAAATGCAGGCGTTCTTCTCCAAAACCGTGGAAGATTTCGATGCCGAGCGTGTCCTGAATTTCGACGATGACCCGACCAACAACTTCGCGGTCTATGAGGAGAGCACCATCCTCATTTCACAGAATGACGAAGGGTACAATGTGGTCACATCCGCTGACGATACGGCATGTGTCTATGTCATCGAGAATGCTGACGACAGCTTCCTTTCGCTGGAGGTGGGGGATATCTTCGCTTATCAGTACGGTGAAAATGATCTGCTCATCGTGAAAATTGCGGAGATGAATGTGGACGGTACTACCGTTACTATTACAGGCGGAGAAACTTCAATGGATGAAGTGTTCGAATACGTTCGTATTGAGGCTGAGCAGGGGATGGAGGATGCCGATATTGCTCCTGCAGAAGGCGCTGTTATTGTGGATGAAAACGGCGATGTGATCGAACAGCCGCAGTCCTCCGAAGTTCTCAGCAACGCCCAGATAAAATCGGGCGCATCAGCAACCGAAACTGCAAAGGTTTCACTAAAAAAAGAGTTTGAGAAGGAAATCAAAGGTCAAACCAATGACCACAACCAGACTGTCAGCTCACTGAAGGGTTCTGTTAAGGTCAGTGCCAGCTTTGCGCTTTCAGCTTCGCTTTCCTTTAAGCTGTATGTCTCTGCTTCACAGAACTATGCCGAACTGCAGCTTTCCTATTCTTCGGCAATCACCTTTAGTGCAACGGGTGCAGCGCAGCTGACTGTTCCCATCGGAACGGTTGGATTTGCGCCCGTTGCTGGATGTATCGTGGAGATCACGCCCTCGTTCATCGTCAAGCTGAGTGGAGAGCTGTCTGCAAGCGGAACATGGACGGGTTCTGTCGGCTTGCGTGCAGATGCGGACTCCGGTACGCTTGAAAACATCTCAAAGGCTCCGAAGTTCACCCTGAGCGCCAAGGCACAGGGAACCTTCTACTTTGGTCTGGATCTGATGCCTAAGATTTCTCTCATCAATGAGAAGATCCTTTCCATGAGTATGACCGGCAATGTGGGTGTGGAAATCGTGGCCAAGATGAGCGGTTTGCTTGCGTCCGATATGAACACAGATGTAACGAAAATGGGCGAGATGCACGCTTGCAATGCCTGCATTGACGGCGACCTGAATTTCAAGTACAGCCTGTCCTTCAAGGTAGGACTTTTCAAGGATAAGCTCAGTGCGGAGCTTAAGCTCCTCGACAAAACCCATAAAATAGGGGATTTCTACTATTCCTTCGATTATGACGAGCTGGACTTTGAGGAATGCCCCCATCAGCTGTACCGTGTGGAGCTGCAGTGTGTGAATCTGAAGAAGAACCCCATTGAGGGTGTGAGTATGGAGTTCACATCCGAAGATACGGTCATGACGGCTGATAATGTGCTCTGGGGCACACCGCTCGAGGGTGCACTTCTGACCGATGAAAACGGCAAGGCGGCGGTCTACCTCGGTAAGGGCACAACGACCATTGAGACAACGAAGGAGCGTTTTGACGACAAGACCACCACGCTCAACCTCTCTGTGGATCCGGAGGGTAACCTGAAAATCAACGAGACAAAGACGAATGAGTACCAGATCATCCTGTCACCCGTGGAACATACCGTGTCCATCCATGTGGAGAATGAAGAGGGCGAGCCTCTTGAATTTGCAAAGATCAGCATTGCAGGAGACGGCGACCCGGAATACACCAATGCCAGCGGCGATGTCGAACTGAAGCTGCCCAATGGCACCTATGAGCTGACGATCAGTGATACGGGCTATCAGGCAGTGACGCAGACGCTCACCATCTATGACGAGGGGCAGAGTCTGTCCTTCCAGCTGGTTCCCGATCCCTATGTCTATGTCCGTGTTACGGATGAGTACGGCCAGCCGCTCCAGAATGCAAAGGTACTCGTTTCCGGTGTGAATGACCTTGTGCCATATACAAACGCCGAGGGCATCTACAAGACGGAGCTGGAGGAGGGCGACTACACCATGACCGTCTCCAAGCTCAATTATGAGACGCAGGAGTGCTCGTTCACCTTTACAGGGGACTTTCTGCAGGTGGATGTGGTGCTGGTGTGCACGCTGCCCAAGGTGACTGTCACCGTGGAGGATGAAGCGGGCAACCGCATTGAGGGCGCAGAAGTAACCTATGAGGGCGGTGAGGATACCGTGCTCACGGGTGCGGACGGTACTGCTGTTCTGCGTATTCCGCTGGGGGACTGCACCATCAAGGCATCCGCAGAGGGCTTCCGTACAAAGTCACAGGCATTCACCGTGGACGCAGAGGAGACAGCGGTGACGCTGGTTCTGCCGCCGCCGATGGAGATTGTTTCTTCGGCCGTCAGTCTTGGAAGGTATCACAGCGCCGCCATCACGGAGGACGGCAGTCTGTATCTGTGGGGAGATAATTGGTATGGTCAGCTCGGCAACGGCACCGAGGAGGATAGCGCCACCCCCATCAAAATCATGGACAATGTCGCAGCGGTCAGTCTTGGAGCCTATCACAGCGCCGCCATCACGGAGGACGGCAGTCTGTATCTGTGGGGAGATAATTGGTATGGTCAGCTCGGCAACGGCACCGAGGAGGATAGCGCCACCCCCATCAAAATCATGGACAATGTTGCAGCGGTCAGTCTTGGGAACGATCACAGCGCCGCCATCACGGAGGACGGCAGTCTGTATCTGTGGGGAAATAATTATCGTGGTCAGCTCGGTGACGGCACCACAGAGGATCGCGCCACCCCCGTCAAAATCATGGACAATGTCGCAGCGGTCAGTCTTGGAAGTCGTCACAGCGCCGCCATCACGGAGGACGGCAGTCTGTACATGTGGGGAAATAATGGTAATGGTCAGCTCGGAAACGGCACTGAGGAGGATAGCGCCACCCCCATCAAAATCATGGACAATGTCGCAGCGGTCAGTCTTGGATATTGGCACAGCGCCGCCATCACGGAGGACGGCAGTCTGTATCTGTGGGGATATAATGGTGATGGTCAGCTCGGCAACGGCACCACGGAGGACAGCGCCACCCCCATCAAAATCATGGACAATGTAGCAGCGGTCAGTCTTGGAGTTGATCACAGCGCCGCCATCACAGAGGACGGCAGTCTGTATCTGTGGGGAGATAATGGTGATGGTCAGCTCGGCAACGGCACCACGGAGAACAGCGCCACCCCCATCAAAATCATGGACAATGTCGCAGCGGTCAGTCTTGGTGATGATCACAGCGCCGCCATCACGGAGGACGGCAGTCTGTACATGTGGGGAAGGAATGGTAATGGTCAGCTCGGAAACGGTAATTCTGGAGGCGATATGTATGAGTATGAGTATGATGAGGGGATTGACAGCGCCACCCCCATCAAAATCATGGACGGTGTCGCCATTGGCGGCAGTGCTGCTCCCGCATCCCCCACATCGGAGACCCTCTCCGCAGCTGCAAAAACCACTGCGCCCCTTGCAACAAGCGGCACAGCAGCCACAACCTCCTACAACGATCTCCTGCCGGACACGCTCTACAACTTCTACGCCCTGCGTTCCGGTACCGCTGAAAATCTGCTCTCTGCGGACAATCTGCTCTACCTGAACCAGTATGTTTCCGCAAGTGACGGCACGCTGGATATCACCTACACCCCCATCGAGGACGTGGCGGATGCTGTACTGCTTGCTGTCCCTGCCCAAAGAACGATCTCCGGTGCTTCCATCGTGCTGGAGGATCTGGTTTATGACGGCACTGTGCAGACGGCAAGCCCCGTGGTGACCTGCGGCGGCGTGACCCTCACCGAGGGCACGGACTACACCCTGTCCGGCGATACCACCGCAGACGCGATCGGTTCGTACATGCTGACCATCACCGGAACGGGAGACTACGCAGGTGAGCTGACGCTCAGTTACTGGATGTACTGCGAGCATAGCTATGCGGATGGTGCTTGTACCCTCTGCGGAGAAGAAGAGCCTGTGAGCTATCTGCTGGGCGATCTGGATGAAGACGGTCAGGTCGATGCTGTGGATGCAGCGACGATTCTGATCGCTGCTGCCGCGGTCGGCTCTGGCTACGAAAGCGGATTGACAGAAATCCAGGAGCTTGCTGCCGATGTCAACGGAGACGGCGCATTCGACGCAACAGATGCCGCGGAAATCCTCATCTATGCAGCGGCTGTGGGTGTGGGCTATGAAGGTACACTGGAAGAATTCATGAATGAGGGGTAATGGTATATATTCAAGAATGTAAAACCGTATCACTCACATCACTGGCAAAAAACAAATCATCCGGAATTCTCCGTACAGGAGGATTCCGGATTTTTTAGCTTGGCTGTCGGCTTGTCGGACAGAGGAGAATTGATCCATGCTTGCCGCTTTTTTCGGCCTTTTGCAGCGCATGGCTGTAGATGTCCATGGGGGTCTGGTAATTCGTTCGATGACAAAAGTGATGAGGTTTTCTTCCACGGACAGCACACCTTCTTCAAAATCCACATGATGCCGGCGATGTAAGGCGAGGTGGATAGATTCATATATGATAATAAAATCCCCCTAAACCAGCTATTACAGGTTTAGGGGGATTTTTTGCAGTAGGTATCAAAGAATGAGCAATTAACCTTATGGGAAATAACCAACAGGATACTTCGGTTAGACATACTGTACTAATGCGTTTTCTGCAGTGATGGATCTAATAAATTCGCATCCCTGCTCAGTGTTGCGCACATAGATGCATGAGGTAGAAACCGAAGAGCTGACAGAAATGGAAGCAGAAGACCAGAACAGCATGTATTTGCTGGAACAGCGAGGGTTCACTGTAAACAATCGTGGTAAGCTTGTCCTGAACTCGAACAAGTTTGTGGACTATCTGTTTACGAGAATGGATGCACTGAACTCCAAGGAGAAGTGCTATTTCTACAACTATAAAGCGGAACGCTATGAACTCTTGGAGGCTCCGCAGTACAAGAAGATGTTCTATCATGTGATCGAGGAAGCAGATCGGACCATCTGGAGCAGAAGAATGGAAGGCGAGTATGTCCCCTGTTTCATACGCAAGCTTTCCTATGCGGCGGATAATGGTATGAAACCGGGGAAAATCCTCTTCTCCAATGCGATTCTGGACTATGATAAGAATGAGATTTATTCTCCATCACCAGAGCATTTTTGCCTCATGCAGCTTCCCTATAAGTTTGATTTGAACGCAACTGCTCCAAAATTTCAAAAATTTCTGGAGGACATCTTCGAGGGTGATCAGGAGAGAATCGATCTGATTCAAGAAATCATGGGCATCTGTCTGTACTATGATGATATCATGCAGAAGCCTGTGATCTTTCTGGGAGGAGGGTCTAATGGTAAGTCGCTGCTTGCCAACATTATCAAGAAGATGGTAGGCGAGAAGAATGTCTCTGCCATTGCCCTGGATCAGCTTGGCGGCAGTCGTTTTGCCAAGCAGAATCTGGATTACAAGCTGCTGAACATTTCTTCGGAGACAAAGAGCGAAAAACTTTACAGTACATCGGATCTCAAGTCCCTCACTGGCGGAGATTCCGTGGAGGTAGAGGAGAAGTTCCAGAAATCCTACGCCACGGAGATCCACAGTAAGTTCATCCTTCTTGCGAACGAGATGATCCAGACTAAGGATTACAGTGATGGATTCTACAGACGTCTTCTGATCATTCCCTTCAACAAGCGTTACCATGATCTTGCTCCAGGACAGGAACCGATGGACGGCGTAAGTTATAAGGACGTAGATTTGGAAGAGAAGTTGATGGAGGAACTGCCTGGTATCTGCAATTTTGCCTTGGAAGGGTTAGATCGTTATTTTGATAATAACTGCAACCTGACCTATTCCCAGGCTTGTGAAGATGCCTTAGAGCATTACAAGAATGAGCATAACGTAGTTAAGGCTTTTGTCAATTCGTGCTTGCTCCTGCACGAGCCGGAGGAACATGTGAAAACCAAACGTTCTCTGTTCTTTGCTGCCTTCAAGAGATTCTGTGCAGAGAATCACTTCGTTAATACACTGTCCTCCATCCAATTCCTCCGTCAGCTGAGAGAAATCAACGATACGGAGTTCCTGGGAATTGAGGAGAAACACCTTTCCAGTGGAGATTACTTGAAAAATGTCTCTATCAGAGGAGTATAGTCAAAATCTGCTAAACCAATGCTTGCACAGCGGTATGCAACTGCTGTGCGGGCTAATAGGATGGAAAGTTATAGTGTTACGGGTGACTGGTTCGAGCGGGGGAGCAGCAGTGGTGTATAGAGCTTACTAAGATGCTTACAGAAAAGTGCATCACCTACATCACGGTGATGCAGGTGATGGCTTTCCATCAACCTTAGTGCGATTCTGCACAAGAGAACAAAGACAGCAAATAGTTAATTTAATTAACGAAAGGAGAAATTTAAATGAAAAGAACGATTATAGAAGGCGAGTATATTGGAATTATTACAGCACTGAATGCTTATAAGTCAGATGGTGTTATTGGTGTTTCGGTTACAGTAGCAGTTTGGACAGGAAAAATGGTAGAATCTTATCGGAAGTATTACAACAGTATTTTCAGAAATGGCAGGGCAGAATTTCAGAGATTTATCAGAGACTTTGAACTTGTGACAGAAGATGATGGAACGGATCAGGTTGATCTTTCGCTGGCACTGGGATGTTACTGTGTGGCTGAGTTTGACCGTGAATGTGGTTTGGTTGCGCTATCTCCTGTATATAATGATGATAGTATCGATTTGTCACAGGAGGGGAGGTATCTGGACAAGTTAAGGATTAGTGAAACTGTCGACAATCTTCCGGATATTGTTAAGGACTACACTTGTCTACCATACAATGAGGAGGGATATGAGGCGAGATTTGGATATTTCGGGTTTGTTGTAGATTATAAGGTGTATCGGGATAGACAGAATCCTGATGATGAAACTGTGCGTTTGATCGTAGCTGTTGTCAATGGCGGCTATGTCCGTGAGTTTGACTATTACTTTAACAGAATACATTCGACCAACCAATATGAGTTTGATGTGTTTTGTCAGCTCTACGATCTGGTAGAAGCTGATGGCGAAGTGAATCTTGAGAGGATTGTAGGAGTCCCTTTTGAGGTGAGACTATACGAAACACGTGCGGGAAAGCAGTATGTGTTCACACTTGATCCGTATTATACCTCACAGATAAAACAAATCAACTGGTTTATGGCCTCCTACATTAAGTATCGGAAAGCACCGCATCCAGGTTATACATTTGAGGAGGTCGATCAGTAAAATAGATGTTGTGAATAGTGGGACGGGGTGACCGTCCCTTTTTTATATGCAGTGTACCGCTTAATGTTTTGTAATCATACAAATTTTGAGGTAATGGCAGAAACGGAGAGAAATATTTTCCCAAAGGCACCCGTAACACCCAACCCCTCAAATATATATTATAATCCCGATAAGGAAATCACGCCTTATCGGGAATTTTTGTATTTGGAGGTAATGGAAATGGAAGAACAAATTATCTGCACGCACTGCGGTGTGGTGATCGAGTATCCGGATGATGCGGTCAATGTTGGCGAGGAGATCCTCTGCCGTGACTGTGTGGATGAGTACTGCTGCATCTGTGATCACTGCGATGAGGTGATCTTTGAAACGGATTCCTACGGCGATGACGACACCACACTTTGCCAGAGATGCTATGAAACCCACTACACACACTGCTACGGATGTGATCGTTTGCTCCGAAACGATGACACCTACGAACTGAATGGTTACGACTACTGCGCGGACTGCTACCACGACCGCTGCAACAATGGCTCCATCAAAGAATACAGCTACAAGCCGGATCCCATCTTCTATGGCGAAGGCAAGCGCTTCTATGGGGTGGAGCTGGAGATCGATGACGGCGGCAAGGATGAGGATTATGCGGATGAACTGCTGGAAATCGCCAATCATGGGGATCAGCACATCTACATCAAATCGGATGGTTCGCTCGATGACGGGATGGAGATCGTCAGCCATCCGATGAGTCTTGCGTATCACCAGAATTTCTGCTGGCAGGAAATCATGAAAAAGGCGGTATCCCTCGGTTATCGCTCCCATCAGACTTCCACCTGCGGGCTGCACATCCATGTAAACCGGACGGCGTTCGGCATGAATCAGGCGGAACAGGAGGATGTGATCGCCAAGATCCTCTACTTTGTCGAAGTTCACTGGAACGAAATCTACTGTTTCTCTCGACGTAAGGAGAGCAACATGAACCGCTGGGCGACTCGTTATGGATTTGAGAAAACCGGAAAGGAGATTCTTGATAAAGCAAAAACTTCGTGTTATGGCAGATATACCGCTGTCAATCTCTGTAACTACCACACCATTGAATTCCGTTTGTTCCGTGGGACGCTGAAATACAACACATTGATTGCCGCATTGCAGCTCGTTGATGAGATCTGCAATGCGGCTCTTTTTATGTCACAGGAAGAGCTGGAACAGCAGTCATGGACGGAATTTGTGAAGGGCATCCGACATCCGGAGCTGATTCAGTATCTGAAAGAACGGCAGCTCTATGTGAACGATGCAGTGACGGATGAGGAGGAAGTGTGAGATGTGTGCGATCTATGGATTTCTGGATTATGGCAAAAAAATCAGCAGAAAGTTGATGAAAACACTCATCCGTGAACTGTCCGTTGCAGCAGAATGCAGAGGTACGGATGCGACCGGCATCAGCTACATCAGAAATGAGAAAGTGGTGATATTCAAGCAGCCGAAGCCTGCCCACAAAATGCGGCTGTACTTTCCGAAGGAAACAGCAGCAGTCATCGGACATAACCGCCTGACCACGCAGGGCAGTGAGAAGAAAAATTACAACAACCATCCGTTTGAGGGAAAGACCGCACAGCATGGCTTTGCCCTTGCGCATAATGGAATTCTGTACAATGACGAGGAGCTGCGAAAATCATATCATCTTCCGCAGACGCAGATCGAAACGGATTCCTATGCGGCGGTGCAGTTTCTGGAACTGGAAGAATCGCTCAACATGGAAAGCATCCGGAACATGGCGGAAATGGTGGAGGGTTCATTCGTGTTCACGATCCTGCGGGATGACAACACGCTGTTTCTGATAAAGGGAAGCAATCCGCTGACAATCTGGCACTTCCCTGCCCTGGGTCTGTATCTCTATGCATCGACGGAGGAGATCCTGCGCACGGCGCTGGCGGCTGCAAGGTTTTCGATGCCGTTTGAGGAGATTCCAGTGAAATCGGGTGAGATCATCGAGATCCGACCGGACGGAACACTTTCCATCGGCCGTTTTACGATGCTGGAGCATTTGCGGTATGATTCCTTCTGGGAGGACTGGATGAACCGTTTGGATTCTGAGATGACTGATGATCTGGAGGATCTGATGATGATCTGCGGTTATTATGGCATGGAGCGTGAGGAGGTGGAGTATCTTCGTTCGATCGGCTACACAGCGGATGAAATTGAGGAAATGCTGCTGGATGAAGACTTGTTCGAGGATACCATGAATGAGGTAAAAACGCTGTATCAGCGTTAAAAATAAGGAGGTAAACATATGAAAGAATTCTTTGCTGGAATGGCGTTTACGCTGATTCTGGAGGGCGTAGCTGCTGTAGTCATTGCAGCAGAAAAGATCAGGGAGGCGATAGAAGAATGAAGAATAGTGTAAAAGTCTTTGTCAGAGCCGTCAGCGTGATCATCGACATCATCGGCATTTTCAGAAATCGCAAATAACGACAATGGGCGGAGTGTATTGCTCCGCCCTGCATTTTTTGAGAGGTGAACTATGAAAACTGAAACAACGATCATGAAGAGCAAGGCCCTGTTTTCTGATGACGGCGAACACCGATTGCTTCTTTGGAAAGAATGGGACAAGGACAAGCCTGCTGCGATGATCATCATGATCCATCCGAATACTGCGGATGATCTGATCGTGGATCATACCACCATGCTTGTGATGAACAATCTGCATCGTCTTGGATATGGCTGCGCAAATATCGTGAATCTCTACAGCAGGATCATGGACAGGCTGAGCCTGCGGTTCAATTCGGATGAGGATCTGCTCAGTGCGGAAAATGATAAGCTCATCGAGGAATACGCAGAGAAGTCGGATGTGATTATTATCGCATGGGGCAGTATCGGGAATCACAGCCAGCGGATCAGGGACAGGCAGGCAGACTTACTTAAGAAACTGAAACCCTATGCGGACAAGCTCTGTCAGATCGGTGACAAGCGGTACCATCCGCTGACGCCGATCATCCGGACGAATTGGAAACTGAAACAATACAGAATGGAGGGATTCTATGCTGAAGATGAAAACGATGGATGAGATACAGTACCTTCCCTTTCCTGCGCTGCGCGATCATATCGAGCAGAAAGCACTGGAACTGATGGATGACTATGCGGTGCAGAATCTGGAAAGTATCGGCTGTTTTGTGCTACTGGATGCAGAAGAAAGTCCGCTGTTCCAGATGGAGGAGATGGAATTTACGGAGGTTCTGCTTCTGGATAATGAAACCTATCTCCATGGGGTGAGGGTTCTGTCAGATGGGTTTGGGGAGGATGTGTTTCTTGCCGTTGAAAAAATAGAAAGGGGAGGGTAATTATGTTTACAGGAGAGAAATACTTGACTGCAGGCGTAGATCGGACTGTTCCGTTTGTTTTACAAATGTTCTTGTGGGAGTGTATCACTAACATCACAGTTGAAAAAGACTACCTGCAAATATTCTGTCTGTCATCCAACGAGAAAGGTCAGCAGGTGATCGAACATTCACAGGAAAGACCGGAATACAAGGAAATCTATATACTTGATGTACCGTTTTCTGCTGTTCATGCCAAGATGTATGTCATAGATGAATATTTTGAAGCAGAGGATCGTCACGTTGCTACCATGCTGCTTGCAGAGGAGTACTGAGCTGTGATAAAGGTGATGCAGTTTCTCGAAATCATTTTCTAAAAAAATAAAAGGCATGACGAACAGTAAGTTATAAAATTTGGAAAGGAGCTGTGTTTATGCCGTATACAGGTCATGTCAGAAAGCGCAGTACAAAGTCAGGAATCACGACGTATCAGATTGTCGTGGAGGAGGAAACAGAAGCTTCTACAGGTAAGCGTAAGCGTTATTACCGTACCGTCAAGGGCAACAAAAAGCAGGCAGAGAAAGCCATGCGTGATTTCATGACAGAGCTGGAGAACCAGACATTTGTGAAGGGGAGCAAGATGACAGTGCATGACTTCATGCACCAGTGGCTTGATCTCTATGTGAAAAATCAGCTGTCACCGACAACGGTACAGCACTATATTGACCAGACAGAAAAGTACATTATTCCGCAGTTTGGAGATCTATATGTACAGCAGCTTAGAAACATTGATATTCAAAAATGGATCTTTTCCTTACAGCAGGAATCTCCGTTAACAGGAAAACCGTTGTCACCCAAAACGATCAAGAATATTGTACTGAATCTGTCTGCCGCTATGAAGAAAGCGGTTATGCTGGAAATCATTCCAAAGAATCCATGTGAGAATTTGACACTGCCAAAGCTGCAGCGATACGAGGCAGAAGTCTATAGTATGGAAGAAGTGGAGAAAATGCTGAATTGTTCCAGAGATACAGATATGTATCTGCCGCTGATGGTAGAGATATGCTTGGGTTTGCGCAGAGGAGAATTGCTTGCACTCCGATGGCAGCACGTGGACATGGAGAATGGGATTTTGTCAGTGGAGGAGAATCTTGTAACTGTTGTGAATGAACGCATTACCAAAACTCCAAAAACAAGAAGCGGCAAAAGAAGTATCCAGATTCCACAGACATTGCTGGAACTGTTGAAGCAGACAAAGGAAGATAGGAGAGCGAAAGAAAGTGATTATATCATCTGTCAGAAAGATGGGACACCATACAAGAGTGATTCGTTTTCTTTGAAGTTTCGCCGCTTTCTGAAATCAAACGGACTCAAGCATATCCGATTCCATGATCTGCGTCACATCAACGCAACGATCATGCTGGCTTCGGACATTTCTCCGAAGGTTGCACAGGAACGTCTGGGACATGCCAACTACCAGATCACGATGGATATTTACAGTCATGTACTGCAGAAGGTGGAGAAAGAGGCTGCAGAGAAGATTGATGCAGCTTTGTTTGATAAATCGACAGCGTAAAAAGATACCCGAATTTCCATGAGGAGATTCGGGTTATTTCTTTTTTTAGAAATATATTGACGAAATACGGAAAAAGGTGTAAAATATGAGTAGATCATATAGGAAGGGAGTGCTTTTCATCAAACCAAAACTTTCGTTGCAGCAGCAAATTGAATTTATGAAATCGCAAAAGGGAATACAATTTAATATTGTTACTGAAGAAGAGGCTTTGAAGTTTTTACAAGAAAACAATTACTATTTCAAACTCAAGGCTTTTGCTAAAAACTACCAGAAATATACATCGCCCAATAATCCGGAAAAGTATGGAAAGTATATAAATTTGGAGTTTGCCTATCTGCAGGAACTTTCTACTTTAGACGCACTGTTCCGTAAGATCGTGATAAAAATGGTTCTTGATGTGGAGCATTTCTTGAAGGTTCAACTTATGCGAGACATCTCAGAAAATATGGACGAAGATGGATACAGTATCGTAGACCAATTTTTAAAAAATACCAATGGATCTGTATTGGATGAAATCCGACAGAAGAGCAAAAATTCTTACTGCGCAGATTTGGTAAAAAAGCATAAAGAAAATTTTTCGATTTGGAGTATCATAGAGGTGCTATCTTTTGGCGATTTCATTGAATTATATAGATATTACTATTCCCGGTACGATAATGAATACGAAATAGAAAATTTCCTTTATCCGATTAAATGGCTTCGTAACGCAGCAGCACACAATAATTGTTTGCTGCATAAAATGACAAAACCGTATAGTAAGGAAATCACGCCTAACCGAAAGCTCATGAATATTGTATCCAAGATTCCGAGTATGCCAAAGAAAACATATGAATCAAAAATGGAAAATCCAACAGTGCATGATTTTGTAGCACTGCTTGAGGTATATAGTAAAGTTGTAAGTGAAGCGACAAAAAAATATGGCCTATCTGAATTAGAGAAGTTCGTTCATGAAAGGTGTATAAAACGAAAGGAATACTTTGCAAATAATGAAATCTTGACATCAAATTATAAATTTTTTGTGAAAGTAGTTGACTTTTATTCAGAAATCGGATAGAATAGAAATGTAGACCAAAAAATCCATTTGGGTTTTTTTGAGAGCGGGTGCCTGCACCGGCTCTTCTTTTTTTCTCTGCAGTCCTGACTGGATGTGCAGAGTTGCAGAAATACATTGACAAATCGACAAGAATGTTGTATAATTATGCTAAAAGGCACACTGGGTGTTCATTTGAATCGATAGAAGTTTACGAAAGGATTGAAGAGGGTATGAGATCTCATAATAGGATAATTGCGTGTTTGCTGTCAGCTATTACAGCTGCGAACTCTGTGTTGCTTGGGGGGATCGGTACAGTAGTGGCTTGTGATGGTCCTTACTGCAAAGCGGAAGAGATCCCTTATGCAATAGTGAATGATGAAATCACGGAGGGAGAATCAGTACATGAGAATTCGAATATTGCAGAAAATAAACTGATTTTTTCGGTGCTTGATTTCCGTACTGATGATGAAGACATTGTTTACCTTGATGACAACTCAACTCTTTGCAAATCAAATGAATTGACGCAGGTTTCAATGGTGTATGAAACACAGAAAGAGCAAAATAAAAACGGCAGTGTATACGAGGTCTTTTACGAAGCGATTATCACTTCATCAGATGTATGGAATGTTGCAAATCGACTTGAGGAGAATGCGGAGATTGTTTCTGCTGAGCCGGATTTTATCTGGGAAAATACGGCAGAGGAAAATGTCTATGTTGTAACAGATGCAGAATATGCTGAAACGGCTCATTTTGATGTTTTGGATGCGAGAGGCGTTTGGGATAGCTTAACAAATGCATCTGTTGCAGGAAATGGCGTTGTGGTTGCGGTGATAGATACTGGTGTTGATTATACCCATTCAGATCTTGCGGATAATATCTGGGTGAACAGCGGAGAAATTGCTGGTAATGGTATTGATGATGATGAAAATGGCTATGTAGACGATGTTCATGGTATTGATCTGATTGAAGGTGATGGTGATCCTATGGACGACCATGGACACGGTACGCATGTTGCAGGTATTATCGCAATGACTCCTGGAAATGGCGGCGGAGTGGGACTTGCATATGGTGCGGATGTTATGTGTATCAAGGCGGGTGAGGCGGATGGCGATTTTTCGAGTTCCGATATTGCCAGAGCAGTTAAATATGCAGTCGACAATGGTGCAGATGTTATCAATATGTCCTTTGGCGGTGAGGGAAAGTCAGCTGTTGTAGAGGCTGCATTGAAGGATGCCTTCGATACTTGTGTTCTTGTGGCATCAGCGGGTAATGACGAACTGCCTACTTCAGAATATCCTGGTGGTATTGATATTTATCCTGCAGGATACAGTTATGTGATTGGTGTTATGGCAGCGGACGAGAATAACAGTCTTGCGTATTTTTCAAATTATGACTATATGGTTGGGCAAAATTGCGAATATGAAATGGCTGCCCCAGGTGTAAATATCTATAGTACACTTCCGGAGAATCGCCATGCTCTGTGGAGCGGTACATCTATGGCTGCACCGCTTGTTTCCGCAGCAGCAGCAATTATTCGTAGCGAGTATACCAATAAAGGCAAATATAGTTCGCGATTTATTATGGGGCAGTTGGTGAACGGAACACAGGAGCGAATGGAATTTACCAGTAAGACAAATGAATTCTACTCTTATCCTCATTTGAATGTTCTTGATAGCTTGAAATACAAACCCAAGCCCCTACTTAATGTTGAGGATGTTTATATACTTGATTCCGAGTCAGTTTCGACAGAAAACAACAGCGATGGAATTGTACAATCTGGCGAGACGATTAATCTTGGACTTTCTATCTGGAATAGTAGTGGAGTAGCTTCCGAACTGACAGTAAAGGTTGAAGCAGTATCTTCCGATGGACAAACAAGCCCCTATATTGAGTTTATCACAGATATCGTTCAGTTGGAAGATGTTGGCATATATGAAGCTGTAACCAATGGAATGATGTTTGCTGATGATAATCCTACAGATGTATCTGATCCATTACAGTTCCGTATAAAAGAAGATGCGCCGAATAATGCAGATATACTTCTTAAATTTACCATTACAGCAAAAAATGGTATGGATGATACAGATACAGAGCTTTATTCGTTCCAAACTACCTATACGCTTGAAGTTCGGAATGAGCAGATTGTCAGCGGTATTATTAATGAAGATATGACATGGACATCTGATAGATACTGGATTGTCAAAGATAAAACCCTTATTTCTGAGGGTGTAACAGTCACAGTAGAAGCGGGAACACAGATTCAGTTCTGGTCAGCGGAGTCTGAAGATATTTATTCAGGGGAATCGAATGCATGCCTTGATGTGGATGGTAGCTTTATTTGTCAAGGCACGGAAGAGAATCCTGTTGAGATTTTCCCAGCCAAAGGATTTGAAGCAAGCAGCTGCCGAATTGAGGGCTGCTGGTCATATTTTACAATGAAGGAAGATACATCACTTACGACTCTTCCAAGTTTCGATCCTTCCAAGGGTTATACAGAGCTCAATTATACAAATGTTATGAATCCGGCACTGTTTGTAACAAGAATAGATCATTGCTTATTGGAAGGTGTACCTAACTGTGGACAGGAGGGGTGTGAATCAGAATGTGAACATACTGCTGAAATAGTAATTTATGCACAAAGAATCGAGAACACTATTTTCAAAGATTTGCAGCCCAAGGTGTGTGGATTTCTTGAAACTCGCGTTGTGGCATATGATATTGAAAACTGCCTGTTCGATAATTGTGTGAATTATCCTGATATCTCTATACTCACCGCAGCTTTGGGCGATGTTACTGAAGATGGCAGCAGTGAACATATGACCGGATCTGGTATGCGAAATTGTGTCTCACTGTTATGTAATGAGTATTATGATCTTTATAGTCAGTATGAATATTCTAACAATGCATATTTGAAAGACCTGTATCACTTCACTTCACTCGATGAAATACAGATAGCCAGTACTTTATACGCATCAGAAGGCGAGAATGCTCCTTGGTGTGGACATTTTTGGGGGACAGAAGATATTGATTTGATGAAATTGATGATGAAGTATGGCGGATATGGTTCCTATGATAAACCTTATGCACAGACGCCTTACCTTACTTTAGAATCACCAGAACTTGAAAGTATTTATCCCTTTGTTACTGAAGTTTACATCACAGATACAGATGGAAATATTATAGAAAGTACCTTGGGCGGCCAAACTGTAGAAATACATGTAAAGTTCAATCGTGATATGTCATTCGATGTTCAGCCAGAAGTTACATATGGTCCGAATGCGCCTTATACCAATTATTTTGTTCATGGTAACTGGGAAAGTTCGAGAGAATGGATTGGCACCACGACAATTAATCCTTACATTGAAATGGAAACAATGTATGTTCGTGTGAAGGATGCAGCAGCTGCAGAGGACGAATGGTTACTGACAGGTGAGGACGCAGGACGCTTCCCGTTTACAGTTACGAGCAATTCTGCTCAGGCAATGACCTTACAGGGGGCAGGAGGTCCGGGAGTCAACAATCTTTCTTGGTTACAGGATGATTTTGATACATTGGCAGGTTATAATCTGTACCGTTCCACTGCATACAATTCCAATATTAGCATTGAAGAACAGGACTTCTCAAGACTTAACACCTCTGTTCTGAGTATGGATGAATTATCATATGTGGATCATGATGTTCAACAGGGGATGGCTTATTACTATTACTTTACTGTTGTAGATACGGATCTTTATGAATCGCAGCCATCTAATGTTGTCAAGTGTACACCGCTTGATGGTGAACAACCATTGATTCAGCATTCTCCCATTGCGAATGCCAAGTCAAATGAAGCGTTAACAATTATTGCGAGCGTAACAGATAATGTAATCGTTGAGGATGTGACATTAAACTACAAAAATACTTCGGATACTGAATGGATCAGTTTGCCAATGCGTAACACAAGCGGTTCTTCATATAGATTGGTGATTTCAGCGTATGAAGTTGTTGGTAACAGTTTGGAGTACTATATCACCGCTTCAGATGGTGTCAACATCGCATATTGCGGCACGGAAGAGAATCCGAATATTATTATGATCGAAAGCGAAGAAGTGATAGAAACCACAACTGTACCAACGGATGACGAGTCTTCTGAAACTACAACAACCACCACCGCCCCTACAACTTCAACTGAGACAACAACAGAAAGCAACGAATCTACAACCACTGAACCCACCGATCCTGCGCCCACTGAGCCAGCAGAGGATCCTGATCTTCCGCAGACTGGATATGCTAAGAGATATCAGGTGATTGTGATTGCTGCGCTTACATTGACGATGCTGGGCTTATTCGCAATTTTGATGAGCAGAGGCAAGAAAAATGAGACCAAGTAAGTAGTAAGAATGAACGGGGGTGCTAAATGATGGTACCCCCGTTTTATACTTAATGGAGAAAGTGATACTGTGAAATCCAAAAATGATTTTAGAAAAGTATATCACCTTTATCGTGCATGCATTTTTTGAACAGAAGTCGTCACCACGTCGTCGAAAGTAAATCGTCAGATATGATTTGGCCTAATTTAGGATGATTTTTTACTCATGTCTGAGCTGCTCATAACCCGAAGGTCGTCGGTTCAAATCCGGCTCCCGCAACCATAACTGCACCGAAATTTTGATACAAATTTCGGTGCAACTTTTTTATGCAAAACGGCTCTATTCTACGAGGTTTCGGGAATAGAGCCGTTTTCTATTGCTTTGCAGGAGGGGCAAAGACAGCCGTTCAGATACACGAAAGCATACCAAAAGAAAACGGCAGGAAAAAAGTCGCATTTTTTCGCTTTAGGGTCGCAAAGTGTCCGATACACCGTGCGACTTTTTCGTTAAGAAAATAACAATCGTTTTCTATTGCCACAAAAGCAAAAAAAGACCTCCGCAGCCTGCGTTTTCTGCAAGCTGCGGAGGTTAATTTATGCTTAAATTTCTGTTCCGTCAAGAAATGTAAAAACAATTCTTCCATCACTGTGAACTGTAGCTTTCTCAATGAGCGTCCGCCATAGTGCTGCATCGAAGAAGTCGATTGCTCCCGTTAATGATTCAACACGGCTGTAGAATTTTTGCAGGAATTCAGCCCTTGATTGACGCTGCACAAGCTTTTCCTGTAACCGGTTGTAGGCTTCTGCTTTTTCGTTGTAACGCCTGTCAAATTCCGCACACTTTCTGTCAAATTCGGACTGGTTGATCTCATTTCGAATATGGTTCAGAACATAGTCCCGTTTTTCCATAAGGATCAGTTCCAGTTCTTCAGCAAGAACCTGAACTTTTTCTTCAATGGAATCAGTGCTGCTGAGCTGTGCAATTGCCGCTTTACAAGCCTCCAGTACAAGATCCTTATTCTGAAAGAACTGATTGAAAGCAGTGATGAATCGCTCTTTTATCTCATCATCATAGAAATGCGGCGTGGAACAATGCATTTCGTACTTGAATTTCCCGTTGCATTGCCATATTACACGACGGTATTTACTGGTGCTGTGCCATACCTTTGCACCGAAATAATGACCGCATTCGGCACAAACGATTTTTGCCGAGAATAAGGCATTACCACTGTAGCTGCGGCCGATTTCCTTACGGCGTGCCATTTCAATCTGTACATCCTCAAATTCATCTGGAGGAATGATGGCTTCGTGGCTCTCATTGACATAATATTGAGGAACTTCGCCGTTATTTTTCTGCTTGCGTTTTGTCAGAAAATCAGCAGTAAAGGTTTTCTGCAAAAGTGCTGCACCCATGTATTTTTCATTTGTTAGAATACTCTCAACCGTAGTACTGTACCATTTTTCTTTCCCAGCTGGAGAAGGAATCCCTTTCATTGTCAGAGCCTTTGCAATTCTGCTTGAAGTCTGTCCCTCAAGGAAACTTCTGTAGATATATCGGACGATTTCAGCTTCTTCGGGAACGACAACAGGCTCACCGTTTTCACCACGCTTGTAGCCTAAAAAACTTGAATACGGCATACTGACCTTGCCCTCTGCGAAACGTCTGCGTTGTCCCCATGTGACATTCTCGGAAATGGAACGGCTTTCTTCCTGTGCAAGACTGCTCATAATTGAAATAAGCAGTTCTCCCTTGCCGTCAAAGGTGAAAATATTCTCCTTCTCAAACCAACATTCCACGTTATGTTCCTTCAGAAGTCGTATAGTGCTGAGTGAATCTACAGTATTTCGTGCAAACCTACTCACACTCTTTGTCACAATTAGATCAATTTTTCCGGCAAGGGCGTCCTCAATCATGCTGTTGAAGCCCTCACGATGTTTAGTGCTTGTAGCAGAAATTCCCTCATCTGTGTAAACCTTTACAAACTCCCATTTAGGATTTTTCTTGATGTACTCGGCATAATATCGCACCTGCGCCTCGTAAGATGTCTGCTGTTCCTCCAAGTCCGTTGAAACACGGGCGTAGGCAGCAACCTTACGCTTGACTAATGTGTCATGGGGCTGATGCGTCAATGGATTGATTTTTTGCGGAATCATGGTGACTGTTCGTGCCATTTTTTACTCCTTTCGCCTGCAGTTTTCTTCATATCCTCCGTCCAACTTTCCGAGCGTGAACGATCCTGCCATTCCACGGTTTTTGTTGTGCCGTTGTTGAAAACAAACTTGATACGATTGGGGGCAGGAATCATAATCTGCTGAACCTTTGACTGGAAAATCTCTTCATCAAATTCAGAAATACCAAGTGCTTCACAGCAGGCAGCGTACAGCTTTTCTTCTGGAATCTGCTTTGATTTCGGACAGTGTTTCTTACCTTTGGTGTTGTAGGTGCTGCAAATCCACACAATACCCGTCACAGTAGTTTTTCTGCGATAATTTTTACCACAGCAGCCGCATTTGATTTTTCCTGTAAAGGGGTAAGTATTACCGGATGATGCAGGAGAAAAATTCTTGCTTCTTGTCCTGATAAGCCCTTGCACCATTTCAAAAATCCGTGGCTCAATAATCGGGTCGTGGCTTTCTTCAACATAATACTGCGGAAGCTCTCCGTTATTTTTCCTGCATTTTTTGGTGATGTGATTTTCACGATAGGACTTCTGAAGAAGCATATTTCCTGCGTATTTTTCATTTATCAGAATTCTGCGGATGTCCTCCGTTGTCCATGTGCAGCCGTTAATGGTAAGAATATGCTCCTCGTTCAGCGTGTTGGCAATTTTCAGCTTTCCCATACCTGAAAGATAATGAGAGAAAATTTTCCTGACGATGACTGCCTCTTCGGGAATAATTTCAAGACTGCCTTCGGGTGTTCTGCGATAACCAAGCATACGCATACTGCACACCCGTCCTTGTTCAAAATCCTTGCGGATTCTCCATTTCTGATTTTCGCTGACCGATAAGCTTTCTTCCTGTGCAAAGGAAGCGAGAATCGTCAGCATGAGTTCTCCATCAGAGGACAGACTGTTGATATTCTGTTCCTCGAAAATCACGCCGATGCCTAAATTCTTCAGTTCCCGCACGGTTTCAAGCAATGTTACAGTATTTCGGGCAAAGCGGGATATGCTCTTGCACAGAATCAAATCAATCTCACCCTCACGGCATTTTTGCAGCATGAGCTGAAAATTATCACGATTGGATTTCGTACCTGTCATTGCTTCATCTGCGTAAACACCACAGAAATGCCAATCGTGGTGGCTTTGGATGTATTCACTGTAATATCGCACCTGTGCTTCCAGGGAGTGGAGCATTGCGTCCTTACCGCTTGAGACACGGGCGTATGCCGCTACATTGAGAACCTTCGGAATTTTCGGTGTATTAAATTTCACACGTTCTACTGTTTTTGCCATAAAATCACCCGACCTTTCGTATCACATACTAAATCAGAAGGGGCGATAAGTCAAGCAATTTCACGATATATACTATACAAAGATAAACCGCATTTTTCGGCTATAATACGTTCAGTTTTCCGAAATTCTGCTCCAGTAATCGTGCCGTCGGACAGGAGCTTTCTGAACAGTGCAATCGTAAAGCGGTAGGCGGCAAGCCGCTGTAATTTTTCAGCTGTCATAGCGATTCTCCTTTCGGCAGGACTGCCCATAGCATTTTTTCGAACAGTATTTTCTGTGCTTTGACGGATAGGAGAAGAATTTCTTCCCGCAGACTACACAGACGGTTTCTGTCATTTTCGCAGTAATGTGCGGATGCTTTCTCCACCACAGCATACGGCACTTATCAGAACAAAAACGTTTTTTGCCCGTAATTTCTACCTTGCACATAGCACAGACAGACTTGTTCTTACGAGAAAAGAACGATTTCACGGCACTTTCAGATAAATTCATCTTTCTTGCGATATCCTTGTAAGTTAGACCGCTGTTCCTGAGTTCAGTTATTTTTTCCTTTTGAATCTGGTTCATATATTTCACCCTCCATAATATAGCCACGGGAAACGCAAATGTTAACCCCTTCTGCTTCTGTAGTCAAAAGAAAACTGTAAAATTCGAACCCCTTGAAAGATTTTTTGCTTTCTATATCCCACTACAGAAAAGGGGGGCGATTGGACGAGAAAAAGCCCCTCCGAGAGAAAAATTCTCCCAGAGGGGATAACATTTAATATGCTTTTTCAATCTGTTCCGTCACATAACGACCGATGGGCGTTTTACTGTAATATCAGTCTGTTAATTCTTAGAGTTGTTGCTCCGGTACCTCGACGGCGAAACACCGTACTCCTTCTGAAAAGCCCGAATGAAATTCTCACTGTCGGTATATCCAACCGCCTCGCTGATGCCTGCAATGCTCAGCGAGGTATTTTTCAGCAGCTCCTTTGCCTTTCTGAAACGGAACCGTTTGTGCAGCTGTGAGAAATTCTGTCCCGTGGCTTTCTTCACGTATGCTGAACAATAGGTCGGAGTAAAACCGAGCTGTTTTGCAAGCTCTGTCAGCGATGCGGTGCGGTATTTCGTGAGAAAATAGCGGTAAATTTTTGCGGCATCACTGCTGTGAACAGATTCTGACTGGGCTGCGTACATATTTCCGTACCGCACAAGACGGTACAGGAACACCTGCATCATACTGCTGATGATCTCTTCCGAATAGCTCTCGTTTTCCAGCTGTTCATGATACATCTCCAGCATCAGATCATGCAGCGTGTTTTCATCCCCGATGTGGAACATCAGGAACGGCGCATGTTCCTTTGCAAAAATACCATTCATGAAAAATTCCGATACGATGTTCTCACCTTTCAGGAGTGAAGGGTAATATTCCTCCAGCGTGCTTTTTCGCACAAGAATATTCAATACCACGCTGTCATCGAATACACCGATAGAATGGTAGATCTTCGGGGCAACAATACAGAAACAGCCCTGTTCCATACGGACGGTTTCACCCGAAATCGTATGACTGCATGAGCCGCTCAGCACATAGATCAGCTCAAAATAAGTATGGCTGTGCAGAAATTCCGGCGTGTATCGGTTGTGCTTGGAAAGACAAATATGCTGCTTGCCCTTCGAGGCAAAGATACCCTCTCCCATCTCAAAGGGCGTAAGAAAATCGTCATTCACTTCTAAGGTCAGCAATCCTCGGCGAATAATCTCATCTCGTCCGATGCGTTCAATCAGTGCAAGCCTTTCCTGTTCATCAGCGCAATTGTGGTACTCCTGATAATATAATTCATCCGCATTGTACTGCGAAAGCCGTTCCAGAATATCCATAAAACTCACCTCACTCCCATTATACCACAAAATCATAAAAAATGATAGCGTTTTCCGATAAAATTTACCCTTTTTGTTTTCTCTGAAAGGTAGTATAATAAAACCAACAATACTTTCAGGAGCGTGATTTTTATGAAACGATTCAGACGTTTTCTTGCGGCGGTGACCGCTTCACTGATGTGTATGGCAGGTCTTTCACTTGGAACGATTTCTGCTGAGGAAGCAGAGAAAACTGTCATCTTTTCGGGAAGTGCATCTAAGGAGTTCACCACATGGGATGAATGGGATAAGGCTGTGGGACTTGGCAACAACGAGTTTGATGTGAATGACTTCACAGAACCGTTTACTATGACGGTGGACTACGAAAGCACGGGGAATCCGGTGCTGGTGTTCTTTTCATGGACGGGCGGACCTTCGTGGTGTCAGATGAATCCGACCTATACGGCAAACGGTACAGCCTACTATACCTATGATACCATATGCGAGAATTACGGCGATGATTTTACGCTGCTCAACGGCATCAATGTCATGCCCGGCGGTGCGGATCTGACGGTTACTGAAGTTGCATTTTTTTATGAGGGTGCGCAGGAGGAGATCACGGTGGAATATACAGGGCTTGCCGGAGAGATCGTGAATGACATCAATGCTGGCTGGAATCTTGGCAATACATTCGATTCCTTCGGTGACTGGATTTACGATTATTCAGAGGGAACTCCCTCTGATTTTGAAAAATCATGGGGAAATCCCATTACTACAAAGGCAATGATCGACGATGTAAAGGCAGCGGGATTCAATGCAGTTCGTATTCCTGTCACATGGTCGCAGCATATTGATGATGCAAACGGCTATGCCATTGATGAGGCGTGGATGGATCGTGTGCAGGAGGTTGTGGATTATGTCATCGACAATGATATGTACTGCATTCTGAATGTTCACCACGATGTCGGCGGCAACAGCTGGCTGAAGGCATCGGAGAGCAATATTGCGGAGAACGGCGGGAAATTCAAGGCTGTCTGGACACAGATTGCCACTCGTTTTGAGGGCTATGACACGGATCTGATGTTTGAGGGCTTCAATGAAATTCTTGACGAGAGCAACAACTGGGGATATCCCGGAACAGCGGCAACCTCTGCAGTGAACACACTCAATCAGATGTTTGTGGATACAGTCCGTGCGACAGGCGGCAATAATGCAGAAAGAGTACTGATCGTCAACACCTATGCGGCAGGAACGAACGGTTCTTCTCAGGATGATTTTGTTGTTCCTACGGATACGGTAGAAAACAGCCTGATCGTGGAGATGCACTACTACGATCCCGGTGCTTACTGCGGTGAGATTTCCACAGACGGCAATACTCAGAGCGTCTGGACGGATGGCGGCGGCAAATCGGCAATGGACGGAATGCTCTACAATGTGTATACGCACTTTACAAGCAAGGGCATCCCAGTCATTCTCGGTGAGTTTGGTGCGCACAACAAGGACAATGAGAGCGACCGTGCGGATTATGCAGGCTATCTTGTGGAGAATGCGAAGAAACACGGCATCAAATGCTTCTGGTGGGACGCTGGCGGCAAAATTGAAGCAGATTCGGAGTTCGGCTACTACAAGGGGATGGCACTCTATGACCGCTATAACAGCAAGTGGATTTTCCCCGAAATCGTCAAGGCGATCACGGGTGTGGATGTCACCTCGGCTTCTCCTGTTGTTGAAGGCGATGTCAACGCGGATGGAAAATTTACTGTTGCCGATGTGGTAGCACTTCAGAAGTGGCTGCTTGCTGTGCCCGATGCAAAGCTTTCTGACTGGAAGGCAGGAGATTTCTGTGAGGACGACAGACTGGATGTGTTCGATCTCTGTCTGATGAAGCGTGAATTATTGAATAAATAAAAAACACCCCACAAGGCAAACAGACCAAACCAGTCCGCAAGCCCTGTGGGGTGTTATTATTTACACATCCTTTTTACTTACCCAACCAGTCACATACTGACCAATAGGCGTTTTACCGCAATACGCAGCCTTCGTCGTAATACGATACCTGCCATTAACCTCCACGCTGTCATACAGATAGAATGTCCCGCTTTTCTTCACACCGGACTTCGCCGTAGAAGAAGCATACAGCACAGTATTCTTCAGCGTAACTTTATCGCCCTTCTTATGAGTCTTTTCCGCTGTGAACACCGCTGCACCATTCTCATCAAACACAGAATATCCAGCCTTACAGCTTTTCTTCGCATTATCAAGGCTCTTGAACGCCCCAGTTTGCGACTTCACATCACTCCATGAAGTGCGCACTCGGTAGATCTGCCCCTCATTGAGATAATACGCCACCTTCGCCTTGAATGCAGCCCAATGCGGAAGAATATACAGCGGACACATCTTGTAAGCGTTTCTCATGGTGTTCAGCTCATCAACTGTACCTTTCTTGCCGTCCTTGACATTCAGCCAGTGGGTATGCGTGAAAAGGCACTCAATTCCAAGTCCATACTGCTTGAGCAGAGCCGCCGCTAGTCTTGCCGCATTGTCCTCGGACTTCTGATCATTGACATTGTACGCAGAACTCATGATGCACTCAATGGCGATGGTCTTGCGATTGCCATTGCCGCTGCCGTCCGCAGCGTGCCAGCCGGACAGATCAAGGGGCAGGTTCTGCCACGCACAGACGTGATCCACATAATAATGCACACGGACATCCTTCATATTGCCGTTGTAAGTCGCACGGGTGTACTGCTCCGCAGGCGTTGTGCCATTCGCAACACGAATCCAGTCCGTATTATGCACGGTAACACCAATAATGCCCTCCATTTTTACGGAGGGCATTGCGATATTTCTGGGATTGTGCTTTGTGAGCAGAAATTCATTGACGATTACACCGCCGAGATTCGTTGTCTTATCAGGTTTCAGAATTGCCATTTTTATTCTCCTCCTCAATTCTTTCTTCAGCCCTGCCAACCTTCGTTTGCAGAACATCAATTGCTTTCTTCATTGCAGGCGGGTACGGGATTCCCATTAAACTGGTATTCTCCACGATGGAGAGCAGCTCGTTCAGACAAAAGCTGATGCAGACTGTATCACGGATATAGTTTGTACCGAGGAGAATATCGATTCTCACGCCGACCACGACCATGAGCAGAATGCAGAACTTCTTTGCAAGTCCGATCCAGCCCGCCTTGCTGTTGAGCGAGCCGCTGTCGCTGTGCTTGGATTTGCCCATGGCAGCGGTGACAACGCCCGTGACAAAATCCACACCCATGAAAATCACAAGCGTGGATAACGCCGAATCCCAGCCGCCGAGTAGCGTGGCGATAAAGCCGCCGACCAGTCCGGCGACTGTGCAGATGGTTTCTTTCATGTTATCAGACCTCCTTGTTTTGGGTATAAAAATACCGCCTGTGGAGTGAACCACGGGCGGTTGGTGACGGTATTTAATTGTATGTTAGCGTTTATAGCCATTGAATAAATGCAGTTTTATCATTCTGATTATATCCGGCACGTTCATAGAAACGAAGTGTGTTTTCATTTTTTGAGCCTGTAAGCAGCATCATTTTATAACAGTTTGATTGCAATGCTATATTTCTTGCAAAATCCAGACATGCTGTTGCATATCCCTTACCTCTATAATCCGCATGAGTTACTACATTTTCGATAAACGCATAAGGACGTACAATTCTTGTAAGGTTGGGAATAATAACGCATACACAGGATGAAACGATGTGTCCATCTACTTCGCATACTACAATATGATGATTGCTGTCATTACAAATAGTTTCCCATGTTCTTTTCAAATGCTCTGAGTTTTCAGGAATACCGAGTTCATGCAAATGAGTATACAATTCAAGTAAAGCAGATAAATCTCCACTTTGAACCTCTCTGATAATAGGAGAATCGGATTTCATTTCATATCACCTCTGCAAATTTCAGTTTCCTCTATTATACACCCTCACCCCGAAAAAGTCAATTCATCACTTTCACTTCCCGCACAATCGGATGCAAATTATTCGACCTACCCACCCAGCAGAGATAATACTCACCGGGCATTGCAACATCGCAAGCGGTCAGCCCCGTGATGAATGTATCGCAGTACAGCCAGTAAAACGGCAGTTCTACGCAGTTTCCAGTGGTGACGGACGTGTAGATATAATTCTGCACCGTGTCAGAGTTGCTCTTTCCGGCAGTCGGAATCAGGTACATCGCACCCTTTTCCGTCACGTCAGACTGTGCTGTCACCGCAATGGCAGTGCCGGATTTGACCGTAATCGCCTTTGTGCTTGCCGTGTAAACCTGCCCATCCCACCCAAAATCCGTCTGATTGTAGCTAAGAGCATAGCTGTTGTCAGCACTGCAAAACGGCTTGTTATTGCGGATGTAGCTGCTCAAATCCTGAATGCCGTTCTGGTAGATGGTGAAAACGGTATCGCCGTACTTTTCAGGAACATCCTCACCGTAGCTGAACAGCGTCACAGTTCTTGCAGTCGGCAGATTCTCCAGAATGACAAGGATTTCAGACAGACGTCCCTCCACATATTCCGTGGTAGCGAATCCCGAAACTTCGGGAGAATTGCCGTCCGCACCGTCCTTGCCCTTGAGGGATTCCAGCCATTCGGACTCCGTGCCGATAAATCCGTTTTTCAAGGCGATTTCGTAGGCTGACAAGCCATTTTCTCCGTCTTTTCCGTCTGCACCATCTGCTCCGTCTTTGCCATCGACACCGTTCTTGCCATCAGCCCCTTTCAGAGTGTTCAGCCACTCTGTAAGTGTACCAGCAAACCCATTCTGAACAACAAGCTCATACGCAGACAAGCCGTTTTCTCCGTCTTTTCCATTTGTGCCATTGCCGCCAGTCTGCACCTCAGACAGCATTTTCCTCATCTCTGCAAGCAACTGTGCATAGAGATCAGGAGTCGGCGGCACATTGCAGCTTTCACCGTCAAAACCGGACGGTCTGACATGAAGTGTCACAGGCACAGTGGTTGCTCGGACGGTCGTATCACTTTCACTATCGTACCCGAATACACTCATCTTCACCATACCCGGATGAAGCTCCGAGGGGAGTAAACAGGACAGCCCGTCCACGCCAAGCACACGGTTGTAAACCTCATCACACTGGGAAAACTGCACGACCTTGTGCAGATTCTTCCAAGAGCAGTCAAAGGTGAATTTCAGCGTGACAAAGGCAATCTGTCCGCTGGCAATTACCTCACGCTCCGTGATTTCAATACGCTGTCCCTTGACGAAGAATTTCATCATGCGATGACCTCCCTCCAAGCACCGTCAGCGTATTCCATATAGCCGTCGGTACACTGAATTTTGACAAGTCCAGACTGTGCCGCATCCATCGCACTGCGACCGTCCCAGTTGGCCCCTTTTTCGATAGCCTGCCATTTTGCCAGTGTTCCATCGTAGGTGATGGTTCTGAGAGCAGAACAGTAATTGAACACGTTCGAGCCGATTTTCTTCAGCTTAGAGCCAATATTGAAAGTCGAGAGCTTAGTACAGCTGACAAACATATACTCGCCGATCACGGTGCCATTGATAGTAACGCTTTTCAGTGCCGCACAGTCACGGCAGGTATATTTGCCGATTTCGGTGACAGAAGCAGGAATCACAAGGGACTGAATTGCCGAACCCCAGAACGCACTGCCGCCAATGCTTGTCACGCCGGACGGAATGGTGATCTCCGTCAGACCATAGATCGTGTTAACATAGCCATCACCCTGCATAAATGCGGCATGACCGATGCTTGTAAGCGTGGTCGGCAGACTGATTTTCTCCATATTCTGACAGTTCCCGAACAGATAATCGCCGACGGAAGTGACTCCCTCACTCACCACAACAGAACTGATGTCATTATTCCCACGGAACGGAGACAGGTTGCTGTCGATGTCATAATCGTACATCTCGCCAGTACCACGCACCAGCAGATTACCGTTGCTGTAGAGGACATAGTAAATATCCTTGCCGAGCGGACCGGTTGCAATAATGTCACCAGTGAGATCGTCCACCTTCAGCTGAAGCATATCCACAGTGCTTTGCAGCGTGTCGATTTTATCAACCATTTCATTCATCTTATCCGTCACGAATGCCATTGCCACGAGCATTTCGGAAACACGGCACTTGCCGAGAACACACTTCACATACCCGCACTTTTTCTCATCCTCACGCATATCACGGATATTGCTGTCAGCGATACTTTTTGCACCGTCTTTGAGGTACACCGCCGCAAGCGTAAGAAACTTCTTGCTTGCCGTATCCTCAAATGCCGGAATTGCAGGCGTTGTTGATGCCGTACCGGACTTCACCTCCAGCTTGCAGGCACGGACATTTTCGCTTACATCACAGCTGATGCCGATAGTTACATAACGTGAAAGAGATTCATCTACATACTTTGCGAGGTCAAGCGTATACGGCGTATCATTGATAAAATAATGACCGTCAATCCACGCTTTTCCGGTGCCGATAATGACCTTAGTGCCACTTCCGGCAGTCACAGAAAAGCAGTCGCCGTAGGTATCAAATACACCATTGCAGATGATACTGGACAGATACCCAGTGAAGTCCTCCGCCGTGTAAGTTCTATCCATATTTTTAGCATTGAAAAATCCGAAAGAAAAACTCATAATATCACACTCCCTTAAATGTTGGTGTCAGCGTCCTGCCGTTCTGGTCATAGCTCTCAATCATTCCAACAAGCTGAATTCTTGGCTGAATCAAGCCGAAACGCTCATGCTCCACGGTAACATAATCACCGACAAAATAATCCTTGTTGTATTGGTACTGCCGATTGTCAGCGGCAATGGTTGATTCGCTGATTTCTGTGATAGGCACAAGATTTTCCGCACCTTTCTCCATGAGCAGACCGATATAATCTTCATCGGAAATTGCCACAGTTTCGCCGTTTTCCTGTGTTTCGTTGGATACATCCTTTGCATCCACGAACACTTCATAGCGGTCGAGCTGTACGGGCATATCCCCACGATAGCAGAGTGCCTGCTTACGCTCTGAACCCTCACCACAGCCGAGGACGTATGCAGCGTTCTTTTGCACCGATAAGTCCATGGAATAGGCGAAAGTCAGCAAATTATAGTAGGAATCCGAAAACACAATATGTGCATTTTCTTCCTGCAAAATGCTCCTGTCCGTGCCTTGTGAGAGGTCAAGCATCATCGTGTATACACCACTTCCGGCAGAAGTCTCCTGCAAGCGGATATTTGCCGTGCCGCCGATCACCTCACAGACCTTGAATATCCATTCCATGAGATTTTCATATGACATCTGCAATCTTGCCTTCTCCTCCCAGCAAGTGCCACTTGTGCTCCCATGACGAAGTCCCGGAATCAGACGGTTATCAGACAGCATACAGTTGCGATACACCGCCAATCTCACCATATCTGCATAGCTTGTCAGAGCCGAAAATGAAAGCGTGGGGTAAATGATTCTACGAGAAAGCAGGGACATCAAAAATCGTCCTGTCACTGTCAGATAATCGCCGTTTTCTGCATCCGTTTCAAGAGTCACGGATTCAATAATGCCGTAGTGCTGCTTATCATCATCCCGACCGATAATTCTGCCAGTCTGAAAAATCTCAATATTGCGAGCATTGGCGGCAATATATACCTCGAAATTTCCGCATCCATAATACTGCACGTCCCACAGCAGACTTGAAAAGCTGTCGCATACAGCTGCGAGAGAGATTTGAACTCTCGCTCCGTTTATTGTTAAATCATAAATTTCAATTTGCATTTTACACTCCTAAATAAGCATTTGTATGCATCAGCGTAATTTTCAGATTCTTGACATTCTTCACCGCCTGCACATGGAACGTATTCAGCCCCTCACGGAGCGTCAGCCAGGTCGAACCTGCCACAAGCCGATTGATGATATTGCTGTCCACACCGTTTCGGGTGAGCGTGACCGTTTTATTGCCTGTTTTCGTGGAAATCGTGATGATGTCCCCACGCAGGATTTCTCCATTGATTTGCAGATATTCACCCGTATCGGCGTTGTAAATGGTCGGTGTCACCGCCGCAATTTCGGGAACGGTCACATCCGTCACGGCTTCAATCTGAATGATGAAACCGGTTTCATCGCCGTCATTGCGGATCTCGATGTTGTCCGTGGTACTGTAACTTCCGAGGGAAAACGGCACATCACTCTGCGGAAAGGGAAAGAAAAATCCGCCGGAAACACGGCTGTAACAGGCGTGAATGGCGGAAGTGCTGTACCAGTATGGGTCGGGGCAGAGAATGGAAATCTGCCCACTTGTGTGGCTTTGAAAATTGTCGATTTCGCAGGTTTCCACATAGCCCTCTGTGTACACGTCAATGCCTGCGGTCTTGTAGAAAACCTTGATATATCGGGACGGTTTCACCACACGGTAGAGGGCGTGACGGCGTTTTTCAAGCCCGATACCACGCATTTCAAAGCTGATGACGAGGTTTCGTTTCTCGATGAAAGCGTTGTTGAGGTAGCTGCCGTCCATGCCTGCATAGCTTGATGTGCTGACCGTTCCGGGCGGCGGGTGCAGACCGGAGATTTTTGAGGCCATGTACTGGTTGACGGTCGTGGTCATGTCGATTCGCTCTCCAGAGGAGTTTTCGAGGATCAGGGTGAAGAACATGGGTGTACCTCCTTACATAATCAAAAACGGATTTCATCTAATTTTCACGCAATTATCACCGTTTTTTTTTTTTTTTTTTTTTGATGGTATGATGAAAAAAATAATTTAGGTGGTATGTGTTATGAAAAAACAAAAGATATTATTGGCGTTTCTTTTATCGGCAATGTTGACGGCGTGCGGTGAAAATAATGATTATTCAAGTCGTTATTATGAGCCGGTTGATACAGTCGATTTAAGTGATCTGTATCAAAACGATGTCACTACTTCAACATCCGATTTGGTTTCTGAAACAACTGATGTAAATGTTTCAATGGATGCTGAAATGGAAAGTACAGTACAAGCTGCAACAGCAAATTATTACTTTTATGCTCAATACAGCGGTACAGCGTATGCAGACGAGGCTTTTAATCTTTGTTTTGACAATGGCTATATGCTCCTTCCTCTTTCATTTACTAATATTCTGTCGCCAATGTCTCTCGATGCAGCTGCATGTATTGATAGTACAGGAAATGTGAAATATATAATAAAAGACGAACACGTTGGCACTTATGATTTTCATGAAGGCAAGTTAGGAATAACCTTTAAACAGCATCCATCTTATAGAATCTCCCCTAATGGAGAAGTACTGTACACAACTGATAATACAGAAACTCTGTTTTCGGAAGTATGCAGTTATTTTACAGCTGTGACAGAACATCCATCTGGTTTTGATGCTTCGGAGCCTTTTTCATATTTACTTGATGAAAAAGGTACAAAATTTCTTTCACTACCTACTGGAATACCATTATACAATAATATGTGTGCGGTTGAAAATGTAGGTTTTGGCGTTATAAGATATCTTGTTGAAGATGGAGGAAATTTCGATCCCGATATCTACGAGTATTACTCGGCTGAGAATGGGATCGTTTTCACTAATGATGAGAGCGATGTAATTGTAACTGAATACAATAATTATGCTCGTGATTATTATGGCAACTTGGTTTCTCTGAAATTTGACGAATTTAAGTTCGGAGCAGTTTTTGATACTGATGATGGTAAGCTGTATTATTCTGATGGTCGTTCTGAAGAAATACCAGTGGAGGATTATCAAGTAAAATCGCCGTATTTAAATGGGTATATAGCCCTTCACTGTAATGATGTACCATCTGTTTATAATTTTGATGAATCGAAGCTATATACGTTTGATGCTTTGTCAGGACGTGAGATTCTTCAGCTTATATGTAGAGAGAACGGAATGTTGGTCTACACGGTTAAAGGAAATGATGAAAAACCGTACTATGTAGTTTATGATAGCCATGGAAACACAATAAAAGACATTACAGAACAGCCCAGCGAGTATGGCTCAATTATTGATGTGGACTCCGACTATGTGTACTTTGAAAATGGTATAGCAAGTATCAATGGAACGAAATCGGAATACATAGGGGAATACATACGATGTGGTCAAGTGTCTGATGGATGGGCATTATGTGAAATTTCTACGACAGAGGACAAGTATACTCAAAATTATAATTTTGTAAATTCAAATGGAGAATTTCTCTTACCAGTTGATGCAAATGGCTTCACCTGTATCAACGTGGATGATAATGTTCCTGTAATTGAAATTCTGTGTGACTGTATGTAATCACCCCTTCACCGCATTCCTCGTCAACCGATAAATTTCCAGCCGTGACAGTGCTTTCGGACTATTGTTCGTCTGATTCACCGTCCGGCTGTTGTCGTTATTGTAGTAATTATTCACCACGGACGCACCGCCCGACGGCACAAGCCCGCCCACATTCCACGACATATTGAGGGATTTCTGTGCAGCGGTCAACACATCCTGCCCCATGGTATTCACCGCACGGACAGCAGTCTTGACCTTATCATCCACACCCTCTGCAAGACCGTACACAAGGTTAAATCCAAGTTCCTCCTTGAACAGTCTTGACGGAGACGCAATGCCGAAAAATCCGGCGATATTGTCCCAAATGTCGTCACAGAAGCCTGAAATCTTATTCCACAGCCAGCCGACCATATCCCCGATACCGTTCCACAGCCCCTCGACAATGTCCGAGCCGATGCTGTAGATCTTGTCGGGCAGACTCTTGATGCCGTCAACCAGATTGTTAAACAGTCCGGTGGCGGCTTCTTTTGCTTTCGTGCCGAGGTTTGTGGCGAACTCTGAGGCCTTAGAAATGACGCTTTTCAGCCAGTTCCATACCTCACTTGGCAGACTCGTGATCTTATTGATGATCGCACTAAAAAATCCGGTAATCGCTTCATTTGCCTTGGTCCGCATATTCACAACCCATGTGGCAACCTTTGTGATCACATTACACAGCCAGTTCCAGATTTCTCCCGGCAAAGCAGTAATCTTGTCAATAATCGTGCTGAAGAATCCGACAATGGCTTCGTTCGCCTTCGTTTGCATATCCACAACCCACTGTGCCACGTTCACAATGACATTGCACAGCCAATTCCAAACCTCCGCAGGAAGATTACAGAGCGTCTCCACAATGCTGTTCCAGAAGTTGCTGATTGCTTCTTTCGCCTTGTTCCAGATATTGACTGCCCATTCGGACACCTTTGCAAAGAGGGACGAGAAAATACTGCTCCAAGAGGAAACAAGAGCATCCTTAATCGACAGAATGCCGTTCCAGATCGCCTGTAAAATACTTGCACCGAGAGCCAGCCAGTCCGTCTGAATAAAGCCGTTGACGAGTGCCATGACAAGCTGCGGAATTGCTTCAATCAGCATGGGAATTGCCGAAATCAAGCCGCTGACAAGGCCTGCAACGAGATCAAGTGCACAGGTGATAATCTGCGGCAGAGAGGTGTACAGGCTGTTCAGCAAGCCGGAAATCAGCTGCATTGCCGCTTGTACAATCATTGGAAGATTCTGAATCAACCCTGTTATCAAGCCATTCACAAGGGTGATCGCCGCCTGAATGATGTCGGGCAGCATGGAGAGGATACCCGACAGAAGCGAATTGACAATTTCAAGTGCCGCATTCAGAATTTGCGGAAGTTGTGATAGGATTCCGTTCACTAGTTCCAGAACAAGCGTCACCGCCGACTGCACCAGTGTGGGAAGATTGGATACCAGTGCATTACACAGGCTCTGCACAAGCTGTAATGCCGCATTTACGATTTGCGGCAATGCTCCGATGATTCCGGTAATCAGCCCTTGCACAAGTGTAATTGCCGCATTGATGATGTCAGGCAATGCTGACAGAAGTCCATCTGCCATGCCGAGAATCAGGGTAAGAGCCGTTGTGACAAACTCCGGCAGATAGGTCACAATCATTGAAATGACCTGTTGTAACAATGACAAAACCGCACTCAAAAGCATGGGTGCGGCTGAAAGAACTGTATTAAAAATCTGCTGAACGAGGCTGACCACCATTGCAAGCAGTGACGGCAGACCGCCGCTGATGCTCTGAAGCACGCCTGTGAGAACAGCAGAGATGATTGTGAGTATTTTCGGGAGAATGCCTTGTAATTGCGTGAAAACTGCATTGATAATGGATAGGACTGCGTTTGCCACATCCGCTTCCGCACCGGCAACTCCGGCGAACAAATTCTGAAACGCTGCACAAAGCTGCTGAATGCCAGGGATCAGACTTGAAAGTAGCTGTGCCTTGAGGTTCGTCAGCTGTGTGTTCAGCGGCTCCATCGCACCGCCGATCGCCGCAAGGCTCTCCTCATAGGCAAGATTCGCCTCACGTGCAGCGATAATAGAAGCGTTGTTTTCCCTGTATTTATCGGCACTTTCTCCGTACAGACTGTTGAGTGTGTCAACAATGAGCTGCTGTCGTTCCTGTTCCGATGTGCAGGCGGCAAGGGATTCATTAAACGAATCTTCGGACATACCTGCCCAGTTAAGAGCGTCTGCAAGGTTACCGGTGATCTGTCCGACCTTTGCGGTTTCATTGACCGACTCCGCAAGGCCGTCCAGCGGAATGGAGTCGCCATACACCGCCCAGATACCCGTTGCGGAATTCAGCAGATTGTTAAGGTTGTTGGTGCTTGTCTCCAGCTTCATGAAGTTGGAAATCGTGGTGGTTGCGGCGGTTTCGTCACCCAATACGCCGTACATTTCGGAGAATGCACCGCTTGCATATTCCGTGGAGTAGCCTGCGGATTCTGCCGTAGTTTGCAACTTTGCAAGATTTTCACGGAATTCCATAGTAGAGTCCGACAGCTCACCGATGGTCTGTGTAGCGTCCACGGCGGTACTTACCAAAGAGGTCAGGGCATTGCCCACAAAAGTTGCGACCGCACCCTTTGCAATGGAGAACGAACCTTCCGTCTTGTCAGCGGTCTTGTTCAGCGACTTCATGGAATCGTCCGCATCATCCGCACCATCGGCAGTGTCGTTGAGGGCTTCGTCAAGGTCATCGGAGGAGTCGGAAAGCTCCTCCAACTGCCGCTGATAATCATGGAGGGACTGCTCCGTGTCGATAATCTCACGCTGAAGAGCATCGAACTGCTGCTGTGTGATTCTGCCGTCTTGTAGCTGTGTGAAAGCCTGCTGTGCGGCACTGCGGAGAGCGTCCAGCTTTTCGGAGGTAGCCGACACAGCATTGGTCAGAAGTGACTGCTTCTGTGCGAGAAGCTCCGTGTTCGTGGGATCGAGTTTCAGCAGCTTTTCCACGTCTTTGAGCTGTGTCTGGGTGGTGCGGATATTTTTGTTGACACCTTCCAGAGCCTTGGAAAGTTTCGTGGTATCGCCGTTAATCTCAACGGTGATGCCTTTGATTCTGTTTGCCATCGGGTCACCTCCTTCGTGAGGGCATAAGAAAAGCAGCCCCGAAGGACTGCTTGTAGCGTATTCAATTATGATGTTGATTAGGTTTATTCACAGGTACCAAGAAGTATATTCTTGATATTCGTGTTGATTTCATCCTCGTTGAGTACTTTTTGTACCAACGGCTGAATGACTTCACGGCTTTCTCGCATATGAGGAAGTTCTGAAGCAAGTGATTTCGCTTTATCTGTTTGTCCGCATTTCAAGTATAAGAAACAGAGGGTTGCACGCATTGTTGACTTTTGCTTTTCGTTATTTGACAAGGGCAGACCCCTTTCAATAAACTCAATGGCTTCTGACGATTTTCCCTGTAACGCTAAAACGCCTGCAAGCCCAAGTAACATCTCTGGTTTGTTCGGATACATTCGCAATGCATCACGATAAATTGACTCTGCTGCATTGTAATCGCCATTGCGTTCGGATTCAGTGGCATTTTTGTGGATGTTCCAAAGTGTTTCCTCGGCACGAATTGTATCCATACCAATAAGAAGGTCTATGCTTGTTTCAAAAATGTTTGCTAATGCCGGAAGAAAAGTAATGTCAGGATAGCTTTCTCCACGTTCCCATTTTGAAATGCTTTGAGGTGTAATCCCAAGAAAATCAGCAATCTCCTCTTGAGTGAAATTTTTCATGACACGCAATTTTTTCAGATTTTCTGCCAGATGTAACATAATGCTCCTCCTCGCTGGTTTGCTTTAATTATATTATATCATAAGCCGAGGAAAATGCAATAACGCATTAGTTGTGATGGATTCAACTTGTGTACTATCATCAGAACGCATTCATATCATCTTGAGTTGCCCGATAATCATACTCCGCATCATCATTTTCTCGTTCCGTGAAAAGATCATTCACGAGTCCAATCGACAGCAGATCCAGATCCGCCATCGACAGACCCAATTGTACACAACGGAGCAGAAACAGCGGCGTCGTCATTTCCCTGTCAATCGGGCGATGTTTTTTTTAGACTCCACTTGTGTTTCGATATTCAGCCCCCACAGTTCAATCAGCTGTGGCAGAATTTCATAAATCGAGAACGTGTTAAATTGCTCCAACCACTCATCCGGTGAGGATGGAATATTGTCGGGATCAGCGTGCTTTGCCATAATGAATGCCACATTCTCGAAGACCTCAAGGCTCTCGATGCTCAGTTCTGAATTTTCCTTATCGCCCTCGGATACGGACTTCTGCAGAGCCGCAAAGTCCTTGTAGATGTCACGACCGAATTTCTGACGGTACAGGCGAGGCACAGCTGCACTTGCCTTGAAAGGAACTTCCAGTCCGTCCACCAGAATATTTTTCTTGATTGCCATTTAAAACCAGCCTCCTTATATCCAATGTCGGCATACCATTCGTCCTCAAACAGCATCCTGTCTCGGACTCAGGCACCTTATGATGTTTTCGTTGTCGTAGTTGTAGCCGCCTTCTTCTCCGAAGTATCCGGATTGTACGGCATCTTGTACCAGTTGTTGTAGGTTGTTTCATCGGTCGCTTCACAGGTCTTTGCCTTAACAAGTCCCGTCGGCAGAGCCGATGCCGTCAGCGACAGCGTTTCCGTCTTGACCTCGGTGGAGTCCTCCTTGGTCTGTCCCTCCGTTGCAGGACGGCTAGCCGTGCAGCAGTACAGCACATGACGGATCTTGTGCTTGTCACCGCTGAATTCAAACATCAGTGCAAACTGTGCCAGTTCAGCGTCGTTCTTCTCAACAAGCACACCGTTGTTGTCAAGGATTTCTCCCAGAATTTCAGTGGCAAATTCTGTTGTGACAAGAGCAACCTCAAGGTCACCCTCATAACCGGAATTATTGTTGATGACATAATAAACGCTGTCATCGGCATAAAAATTCTCGTTCTCGCCGTTCGCATCAATGGAAAGCGATACCGCACCGGGCAGTCGCACGGATTCGCCGTAGACAGGCACGGTGGGCGTTCCATCAGGGTCAATCCCCCACTGGGTAATCTTCGCCCAGTGGACATTGTTCAGACCGAACTTGACCTTGTTTCTGTTCTTCGCCATAGCAAATTCCTCCTTATATCGTCATTTCATAAAGCACTTCATAGAGTTTTTCACTCTCAATCCACGCTTCGGTTTTTGTATAATATATCTCATGCTGTGTCAGCACTGCTTCAATTTCTTCCTCCAGTGCAGGATTTTTCTTGTCGGTGTACAGTTCCACATCCAGCTGCTTAAAGCTGTGATACGCTACATTATCCGCCGAAAAAGTCTCTTCACCTGGAGAAAGGAACAGAAGAAAAGGCGGTTGTGGGGATTCACCCTCTGCAAAATGATGATATGCATAAGGTAAATCCATCTCCGCCATCATTTCGTTAATTTCTTCGTATGTCACGATAATTCCTCCGTAATCAAGGATTCGAGCAGTTCTGCACCATGCTCCTCGGCAGGGGCGATATGCGGCTTACTCTGCACACGACCGCCGCCACGCTTGGCATGCCCTTTTTCAAGGAGATGTGCCAGCTGATAGTGGCTCTTGGAATGGACGGTCATCTGTAAGGTGTGGCTGTTTTCCTTGATTTTCTTTGCAGTCCAGCTTTTGCCGTATGCACCGGTATCCTTCGGGGCATTGGCGGCGATTTCCTTTTTCACCGATGTTGCTGTCTTTTTGACAGCTTTTTTCATTGCATCATCAGCAAGTTCTGCATATTCTTGCAAACCTGCCATGATTTCATCGGCAAGGTCATCAATAGAAGTCATCGTCACCGCCTGCCTTTCGTGCCTCACAAACGATGGTGAGATAGTCATTTTTCAGATAATCGGGAGTCACAGACTTAATGTCATAGACACTCCCACGGAACAGAATTTTATGGGTTGTGGGATTGACACACCGCAGAAAAGCACACTGCCGAACCCCGAATGATAAGGACTGAATATCTTTTGTGACTCCTGTATTCGTGGTTTCGGCGGAGCTTTTCACGGTAACGCTTGCCCAGCAGGAATAAACCTCGTCCCATTGGGATGTGTGGTTGCCGATTTCATCAATAACAGTGCGGTTTTCAAGGAATGTGATCCGCTGATTCATTCTGCTGAAATCCATCAGATAATGCCCTCCCGCTGTGCAAATAAAATGGAACGAAGGCTCATGGTAAGGCCGTGATAATTGGGATTACTCCTGTTCTCATACAGATACCCCAAAGCGAAAAGCACCGCTGTTCGGGTTGTATCCTCAAACCATGTGAATCGTTCCTCGTCCATACGCCCAACATCTTTTACAAGACATTTTGCCGTATCAAGAAGAGAGAGGATGAGCTTGTCATCCTCCTCATAATCGACACGGAGGTAATTTTTTGCTTCATCCAGTGTAATCATCACATCACGCCTTTGCGGTAGAAGTGCCCTTGATTGTGAGCGTCTTTACTGCCTCAGGAAGGATCAGCTTGCCGTCCACACGCTGGGATGCGAGGAAACCGACCTGACCGTTCATTGCAAACAGCTCATTCAGACGCTTAAGAGAACGTCCCTGTCTGTCAGCAATCCAATAGTACGAGAAGTCACCGAAAGCGATAGCTTTACTGCCTGCATCGGGAGTGGGTGCGTAGACGGAAGTCACATAGGGACGATTGAGAATTGTGTCGGGAACACCGGCAGTGACGGACGGCTGCCAGATATACTGACCATTGCTGTCTTTGACCTTGCGGAGAGCCTTGACTGTCTGCTCATTCAGCACCCACACAGCCTTCTTGCGATAGGGACTCTTGAGGGAGTAGAACAGCTCGATCATATCATCGAAAGTAATCGCTGCACCTGCCGTTGTCGCACCGTTTTCCGCGCCGCCTGTGGCTGCAAAAATACCGGTAGGTTTGCCCTTACCGTCACCAATGAGGAACGCCTCTTCTTCCTTTGTACCGATTCTGCGTGCAAATTCCTTTGCAATGTAGGACGGCAGGTCGAATACGGAATCATTGAGAAGCTCCTCGGAAATCTTGATAGCCGTGCCAACCTTGTAAGCGGAAAGTGCGATTTGACCGAATGCGTCATCGGAGAGGGTGTAAGCCTCTTCCTCCTCCATCCAGACCGCCTCGCCCTTCTGGGTAATGACGGGGATTTTTCTGTCGCCGTGAGCAGTCTGAATTCTTGTAGCAAGAGGACGGAATACATTTTCTTCCTCAAGTGCAGCAATAAGCTTCTTTTCAAACTCATCCGGCACAAGGTAACCGCCCTCGGTGTCCTCGCCGATCTGGAGAGCATTGCGAACGTCGACAAAGCTGCGGTTGCGGACATTGTTCCAGAATGCCTTGCTGTATTCGGCAGTTGCGGTAGAGGGCGTTTCGGGAGTGTCGATGTGTGTGCCGGGAGTGGTCACAACCGGCGTTGTGGTCGCAGCACTCATCTCACGGGCAAGCTTTTCTTGACGCTCAAGGCGATCAATTTCCTTGCCGAGATCAACGATCTGCTGTTCCATGGCATCGTAGGTCTTGCCGTCCTCCTCGGAAAGCAGACCGCTTGCATTTCTCTTGGAATCGAGGAAATCACGGGCGGTATCCCATGCTTTCGCTCTCTTTTCTCTCAGTTCCTGAATTGTCATAATATATCAGCCTCCTTGTTATTTCAGAAGAGCCAGACGCTTGTCCAGCTGTGCAATGGGTACGGATTTATCACACGCAGAAATTTTCTGCATGAAAGAAGCCGCAGTGTGGGATGGTGTGTACATCATCGATGCAACATCTCTCTGCGGCTTTTTCTCATTTTCATCATCCTCGGAATCAGTATCTTCCTCCTCTTCGGATTGCTCTGTTTCTTCGTGAGTATCCTCCTGTTCAGGTTCTTCCTCCGCAGGCTGTTTTTCCTTTGCAAACAAAATGCCGTCCACAAAACCAAGCTGTAACGCCTTTTTCGCATTCAGCCAAGTTTCCTCCGACATCATTTTTGCAATTTTTGAACGGCTGAGATGGCATTTTTCCTCGTAGGCATTAATGATGGATTCCTTGACTTCCTCCAGAAGCTCGATTGCTTTCTCCATATCTGCTTTGTTTCCTGCGGCATAACAGGCAGGGTCGTGGATCATCAGCATTGCAGTCGGAGCAATTAAAGTTTCATCACCAGCCATCGCTACAACCGATGCGGCAGATGCAGCCAGAGCATTGATCTTCACAGTGACCTTACCCTTGTGATTGCGGAGCATTGTGTAGATCTGTGATGCAGCGAACACATCTCCGCCGGGACTGTTCAGCCAAACAGTAAGATCTCCCTTAACCTTGTTTAGTTCATTACGGAAGAGGGTAGGTGTGACCTCATCACCGAACCATGTGTCTTCCGAAATGGGACCGTTAAACAAAAGTTCCGTTTCATCGGTATCTTCGTTTGTCACGAAGTTCCAAAATTTCTTCATTGTGCAGTTTCCTCCTTTGTTTCAGTTTTTTGGTATGCAATTCCTGCATCAGAAAGTCGGCTCATGGAACCATTGACCAGATACAAATTACCGCCCTCTTCTTCGGGAATTAAATTCATATCCTCCAGCTCACGAATATCGTTCGCCGACATCCAGCCGTTTTGTCGGGCAGTCGCATAGCCGCTCATACGGCTTGCATAATCGCCACGGAGCAGACCTTCCACATTGAACTTAATGAAATATCGACCTTTTTCTGAATCAGAAAGCAGAGCCTTCATAAGCGACTGTTCCCAACGGATCAGCCAAGGGTCAAGAGTGTATTTTACAAATTCAAGGGATAAATGTTCGATATTACTAAATGTCGCATGGTCAAGGTCGCCGATCATGTGAAGCGGTACACGGTACAGCCTTGCGATTTCCTCAATCTGAAACTTCCTCGTTTCCAAGAACTGTGCTTCGTTATTGGGAATGGAAATCGGCGTGTACTTCATGCCTTCTTCCAAAATTGCCGTCTTATGGGCATTTCCGCTGCCGTATGCCCTGTGCCATGCCTCACGGACACGCTCTGGATTTTTGATGACACCCGGATGTTCAAGTACAGCTGATGGGGACGCACCATTTGCAAAGAACGACGCACCATATTCGTCACAGGCAACCGCAAGACCGATTGCATTTTTCGCCATGGCAATGGGAGAATATCCCACCAGACCATCAAAACCAAGTCCAGGAATATGAAGAACCTGTTCTGCAGGCAGAATAATTTCACCTTGCTCACGGAAATTCGGGTTCTGCTCATCATATCTGCTGTATTTGTAAATGAGCCTGTTACGCTCATCACGGTCAACCTTGATCTTATCCGGCATCAGCGGATACAGTCCCATAACATCACCTCTGCCGTTGCGGATGATCTGTGCGTAGGCATTGCCGTAGATTAGCAGGTGCGACATCAATGTTTCTCGGAACACAAAACTCGTCATTTCGGGGTTCGGTTGGTCATGCAGCAAAAAATATAGCGGGTGCTTCGGCACTCGCTCTTTTCCCTTATCTGTGTATTCGTAGACGTGCAGCGGCAGCTGTGCAATCGCCTCCGACAGCACTCTTACGCAGGCATAAACAGCAATCTGCTGCATAGCCGTGCGATCATTGACATTCTTTCCAGCAGTGCTTCTGCCGAAGAAGTAGGTGTAGCTGGGGCTGTCGTAGCTGTTCTGGGGCTTATCTCTTGAACGGAATAGCCCTTTGAAAATACCCATGTAAATCAACTCCTCTCAAAGCAAAAGGAGCCTTTCGGCTCCCTCGTTAAATCGTCCCATCAAGGATGTAATCTTCGATCATCTCTGCTGTTACCAGAATGCCGTCGCCCTCCATGTCAAGTACCACATCCATAAGATATCCGGCATCGCAGCCGTATTCCTTTGCCAGTCTGTCGATGTCTTTTTTTGTAATCTGTTCCATAGTGTTTCCTCCTGTTTTCGGTTGTTTTCCCTTTCGGTATGTACATATTACCGTCTTTTCGGAGATATATCAAGTGTGAGTAATGACAATCATTCGGGGCGAATTTTGGCGATATTGTGTAGATTATAGGCTGCCCCAGGAGCCGCCTGTTTGCCCCGTGTGGGGCTTCTGCGAATGTCGGATACCTTTTCGGTGCTGCCGTTACAAGCCCACACAGGCAAACGTGGGGAAGAATCGGAGGTTATTCCTCCGATTCAAGCAGCAGTGTTTCAGGATTCTTCCGCAGTGCTGCAAGTGCGATGGAGTGAAGTCGGTTCTGTGTGAATGCTTCAACCTCACCCTTTGCCTCGGTAATGGTTTTGTCCATCTGCTTGCGGAACTGTTCAATGAGGAATTCTGTGTTGGAACCCACATCCATCACAAGGCTGCTCATCAGTCCCATCAGTTCTTCCTTATCCGCTTTCGTCAGTGTTCGTTTGCCCACAATGGCTTCAGCCTTTTTCTTTGCTGAAACCGCATCCTTCCGGCATTTGTTGATGTGCTGTAAAAACTCGGTTTCGATGATATCCCGTGTATCAGGAATGCTCGGCGGCTGAATGTTGCCGTCTGTCTCTGTGTATTTCAGCGTGACCGGAACCCCGTCTCCGATTCCAAAGGAACTGATGGCTTCGGCAAACTGTGAGTAGCTCATCTCCACGCTTGCAATGGTGTCCTCGCCGCAGTACCAGCTTTCGTTGTTGACTCTTCTTTCACTGCCACGCTTCAGCACCATTCTGATCACATTTTCGTGAGGAATGCTGCTGCCGAACAGTCCAATTCCGGTCGAGCTTGAGCGAGTGAAGGAGAGCATTGCGTAAGATGGATGTGTTTCGTAATTGCTGCCAAGGCTGTCGGCATGTTCTGCCTTAATTGCTTTCATTTTTCTCTGTGCGGTGCGGATGATCTCCTTGAGGGTGTTCATATCAGCGTCCGTGCTGATGGCGTTCAGAATTTCGTTGGTGTTCATAATCTTTTCCTCCTGTTTTTCTGGGCTTTGCCCTTTCGGTACTACCATATTACCGCATAATGTAGATAATAGCAAGCGGCTAAATGTACAGAAGAAATGGAGAAAATTCATGGAAAATACGTGTAACATAGCATAGAAAAGAACCTCCGAAGAGGCACTTTCGATTGATTATTAATTCCATTCAATGGAGATGGCTTTAACGAGTTCTAAAAGTTCAGTTCGAGTTTCATAGTCATTTCGCCAGCCTTTTTCTAGAATTGCTAAATCCATAAGTAATCTATAGGTGATCGACCATCCTTTTAAGTCTTCCCAGTTATTCAAAATTAACACATAGAAATTTGTTAAGCGACTGCACTGAGGTTCCTCTTTCAGTTCTTGTAGAAGATGTTTCGCCCAGTCTGCCTCTCGCAAATAGTCCTTTTCATGCTCGGAATCATCTCCAGCCATTCTTTTGAGTTTATCAATAATCGATTCAATTTGCGAGTAACAATGGTACAGTTCATCTTCGTTGCCACTTAATGTTGTATTGCAGAAAACTTCCTGACTTTTAGCGAATTGAACAAGAGGTAGAAAATTATCATGTACTGAAGCCCAGTTTGTTCCAGCTGCATTATAGCTAAATAAAGCAGCTAATGTGCTACCAATACTTCCTTCGTCATCATAAAGATAAGTTTCAATAATACATCTTGCGTTCTTGTTTTTGGGTAGAAAACTATCAAGTATTGTCTGTTCAATAATTGCTGATTCACTACGATTTTCTTTTTCGGCTTCATCCTTAACCAGTCTGTTTATTAAGGTAGATTTTACAAAGCTGATGAGTTTCTTTTCTGTTTTTTGTCTGGCCATACTATAAAATTCCTTTCTATTTTATATCTCGGAGATATATCTAATATTATAACACAATATCTGATGTGTGTCAAGACCTTTCGGTAAATTTTTACAACACCAACATCTCCCTCTCATCATAAATACTCGCCCCCGAATCCCCAGCACCGCACCTTACCGCACGGTCAAGAGCCATAATCAGTGCCACCGCACCGTCAATCTTCTCCGTGGATTTTTCCTTGTCGGGCTTGATATTTCCGGCAGGATCACGCTTGATGAAAATGTTATCCATCATCCACCGCAACACCGGATGACCGCCGTGTGCAATCATCTTGTTGAGCGTCAGACGCATCAATTCCTTTGTTGGCGGCGACATATCCTTGTAGCCCTGTCCGAACTGCACCATCGTGAAGCCTAGCCCCTCAAGGTTTTGGCTCATCTGCACGGCACCCCAACGGTCAAAGGCGATTTCACGGATATTGAAACGCTGCCCCAGTTCTTCGATGAAATTTTCGATAAAACCATAGTGAACAACATTGCCCTCGGTTGTCAGTAGATAACCCTGCCGTTCCCACACATCATACGGCACATGGTCACGGCGGACTCGAAGTGGAAGTGTATCTTCGGGCAACCAAAAGAACGGCAGGATATAGTATTTATCATCCTCATCAATCGGCGGAAACACTAGCACGAAAGCCGTAATATCCGTAGTCGATGAAAGGTCAAGTCCGCCGTAGCAGACACGGCCTTCCAATTCCGATGCATCAAAAGGAAAGTTGCAGGCATCCCATTTCTCCATGGGCATCCAGCGGACAGCCTGCTTTACCCATTGGTTCAGTCGCAGCTGTCGGAAAGCGTTTTCTTCGCCGGGGTTCTGCCGTGCCGAATCGCACGCTGCTTGTACTTTATCGATGCCAACTGTAATACCTAATGACGGATTACATTTTTTCCACACCTCCGGATCTGTCCAGTCTTCATTTTCTCCTGCACCGTAAATCACAGGATAAAAGGTCGGGTCTATTTTTCTGCCCTCGATGATATCCATCGCCTTCTGGTGTACCTCATAGCAGATAGAATTTGTATCTGTTCCGGCAGTTGTAATCAAAAAGAAAAGCGGCTGCATTCTTGCGTCGCCGGAGCCTTTGGTCATGACATCGTATAACTTTCGATTTGGCTGGCTGTGAAGTTCATCCATTACCACACCATGGATATTGAAGCCGTGCTTGGAATAGGCCTCTGCCGACAGAACTTGGTAAAAGCTGTTTGTCGGAAGATAAACAATTCTTTTCTGTGCTGAAAGGATTTTGACTCGTTTATTGAGAGCAGGACACATTCTCACCATATCAGCTGCAACATCAAATACGATGGAGGCTTGCTGTCGGTCTGACGCACAGCCATAAACTTCAGCTCTCTGCTCACCATCACCGCAGGTCAGTAGAAGTGCGACTGCAGCGGCAAGCTCACTCTTGCCATTTTTCTTTCCGATTTCGATGTAGGCGGTATTAAACTGCCTGTAGCCGTTGGGTTTCAGTACTCCGAACAAATCACGGATGATCTGCTCCTGCCAGTCGATCAACTCGAATTTTTCACCCGCCCATGTGCCTTTTGTATGGGACAGGCATTCAATAAAATTGACGGCATAATCCGCCGCCTTCTTGTCATATTTCGAACCCTCTGCCATGAATTGAGTGGGCTTGTATCGCTTTAGTTTTCTCAAGCTACCACCGCCTGTGCAGTATCCTCAAAGTTGAGTTGTGCAAATTTTCCGAATAAACGCAAGGCTTCTTTATCACGGACTTTTGCTGCTTCTTCGGCTGTAGCATACAATCCGAGATATATCTTCTTGCCATTGTGATGGATATATGCTTCATACCTGCCACAGGATTTCATGCAGCTTACACCATAATATCCGCTTGTATTTGTATTTCGCATTTTTTGATTGAACATATTCTGCTGATGGGTACAAATACGCAGATTACTACGACGGTTATCCATTTTATTGCCTGAAATGTGATCCACATCAAAACCATCGTTGGGTTTAAGCAAAAAACGGTGCAGGGTTATGGTTTTCATACCACCCGCTGATTTTCTGCTTGTTTTCATTACCGGATATCCTCGTTTCCCTTTAAACCAGGTGTGTTCGGAAACTAAAGGAAAATCAGACGCATCTACAAGAAAAGAACCACCATTTCTGAAATGGATAATATAATACTTTCCGTCATCAGAAATATTGAAATCATTCTTCATCACAACTGCTCCTTCCTCTGAATAAAATGAAAGCTCACCAAATGCGAGCGTGAAGTATATGAATATGAGAAAAGCTCCACCATTCGGTAGAGCCTTCTCGATATATTTTGGATAAGAATATGGTTAATTGTAATCCCGAATCAGGATTGCAAGTGCCTTTTCGGTGTCGCTGTCGATTGCCTTGGTGTCCTCGCCACGGTCGTAGTTGTATACGATTCTGCCATTGCGTTTCAGCATCAGCTTGCTGATTCTGCCGTTTCCGATTCCGAAATGGCTCGGCTCATCGTAGTGCTTCACCCAGTATTGGAAAACGCTCCTGCCAATTGTGATCGTTCCTTCATGCCACATAGTAAAACCTCCGTGTTTTCGTTGTTTTTGCCCTTTGGCATAATGTATATTACCGTCTTTCCGGCGATAAGTCAACGGTGTTTCGGATAATAAATGTGACAAAGATGAGGGGCTGAATTTGTGCATATCATCGACGCTCCTGTTTGCCCACAAAGGCCACCTGTGCCACCGTTTTCGGCAGGGCATTGTTATCGGGGCTGCCCCTCATACGCCGCCGTGTTGGCGGCTGCGGGGCTTGTGCTGGGGAGGTTATCTCCCCGTTCTGCACTCCCATTCAAACTCTGCGTAGGCTTCGTAGTCCCTGTCGAATGCTGCGTCATCGTCAATGTAATCGTATTCGTAGCTGATTCCGATGACCTCCTCGAAGGTTGTGTCGTTTGCCTCGGCGTCCTCTCTTGCAAGCTCCTCGGCGTGATTTTCAATCCAGGCTTCGAAATCCTCGTCCATGTCCTCGTTGTCGATTTCGAGTTCGTATTCCCATTCGCTGTCCGCCCAGGTGATGATTGCCTTGGAAGTGTATTCTTCCTCGTTCCAGTTTCTCTTGCTTGCCATCGCTCTTGCCTTTACAACTCCGTAACTTACCATAATCTTTTTCCTCCAAAATTCGTTGTTTTTCCGTGGGTTTCTGTCCCTTTCGGTACACTCCGCATCTTTAGGCGGAGCGTGCGGAAACCGTTTCCTTTGGGTTTCCGTAGTTACATATTACCGCATAATGTGACTTTTATCAAGCGGCTAAATGTACAGAATATAGGCGAAAAATACACCTCAACCATTGTGTATATATGACACAGCCCCCAGAACGGCACACGTTGCGTTCAGGGGGCTTGTATTCGTTTGGGGATAAGTTTACGGCAATGGCACAGTCTTGCCACACGGGGCGACGTAGTGGTTATTCCGTGGGCATAATATCACGCACCGTAATCGGCAGCAGACCATTCGGTGTGGGGATAAAATGGGTAATATCCCAGAAGTGCTTTTTGTATTTTTCAAGAAGCTCATCTGGCAGATCGGCGAAGTCCTCCGTTCCCAGTCCGCAGAGGAAGAATGTACCCTTAATCACCATATGGGGATTGATGATTCTGTTCCACTGAAGCTCCGGTTCAAAGAGTGCTTCCTCGTTGCAGACAAGAGCCACCTCATCTTCAAAGGGATACACGGCTTCAATGTGTCCGCCGACAATGCTCTGCAGGTTTTCGAGGGTATGCTCGATGTCCTTTTCGTAGGGGTGCTTGCCCGGCTCAATTACAAGAATTTTCATACTTGTTCTCCTTATTATTCGGCATTCAGCCCCTTTCGGGGCTGTGCCGTTGTTGCTTAGTTCAGGCTCATGCGGATGGCAGGTACAACCTTCAGCTTTCCGGTGGTGAAGTCCGTGTAGTTGGCGGTGACCTCGGTCAAGCCGTTCATGCGGAATCCGTGCTTTTCAAATTCTGCAAGGGTCTGAATCAGACTGCTGAAGGTGCTTGAAATCGTGAATTCCGTGATGCCCTCCGCCTTGAGGAACTCGCTGATTGCCGCAATGTCATCCTCCCAGACCACCTCGGAAAAGTCGAGCAGCTCGTTGCCGGTGTGCTTCTGCTGGCGGTAGGCGGTGAAAAGCGTAAGGTTCAGCTGGTGGGTTCTGAAGAACTCGTTGTCCTTGTGCATTGCCTGTTCAAAAATCTTGATTTCTTTCATGGTGTTTTCCTCCGTAATTCGTTGTTTTCCGTGGGGCTTTGGTCTCGGCTGTCGCCTCGGTCGGTGCTTCTGCCTTCGGCAGAGGTGTCCACCGGACACCCGCACCCCTTTCGGTAGTTACATATTACCGCATAGTGTGACTATTATCAAGCGGCTAAAACTACAGAATATAGAGGAAAATCAAGGCTTTCTATTGTGTATAATATGCCAGTGTACCGATTGCGAAATGCCGCCCACACAGCCCCCGTGTGCCGCCGTTTTCCAAAAGGCATCATTCCACGGAGAAAGGGAAAACGGCGGACAGGGGGCAACGTGGCGGCTCTGGCGGGTTTATGCCGTGGGGTAATGGCTATGGATAATGCTGATGATTTTCTCCTGTTCTTCGGCGGAAACCCCGATGAATTCCAAAGCTTCACGAGTGCCGCAGTCGGGACAGATCAGTGTCGCATTGTCCTCACGGGAAAGGGCAGGCACACCCTTGTATTCCTGTCCGCATTTCGGACATATTGCCGTTTTCAGTTCTTTCATACAAATTCACCTCTCTCACTGATATCCATCGCAAGCCGCAGGTGCTTCAAATCGAAACCGAAGTGTCGGTAGCCTGCAACACAGGTTCTCACATACACCGCACTCGGAATGCCCAGCTCACGCTCTTCATGCATGATGTACACAAAGGCACCCAGCTTTTTCTTGCGTCCGGTGATGTGGCTTTTGACCGTGAGCTGCATATTGGTCTTGTAGTAGAAGTTGGGGCAGCCCTCGTAGGCATCGAGCCGAAGCTCATCACGCTCGGAAACTTCCCAGACTGCAACCGGAACACTGCCGCCCTTCTTCTTCTCGATGGTGAGGTACGAGCCTGTCTTGCTGCCCTTGAAAAGCAATTGATAGTCGGGAATCACGCTTGTGCCGATGATTCTTGCATCGGGGCAGCGATAACGCATCTGCTCGATATTGAGGTTTGAGCCATAGGCAATGTAATATTTTTTCATGTTGATTCTTCCTTTCTGAAAGGAATACCCTTTCACCACCCAGAGCCGCCCGAAGGCGGCGTGAGGGGTAAAAGGCTGTTCCCTTAATTTCCGAATCTCCATGCTGCGTTTCCCTCAAGGTTTCGCATCAGAATTTCTCTTGCTGTTTTGAACTCGTCCCCGACAAAGCCCAGTCGAATCAGCCATGTTCTCATCAGGAACTTTTTATTTTCGGAAGTGCTTTTCTTGGGGCTTGCTGTTCTCACTTCCTTTGCCATCTCGGAAAGGGCAAGTGCCAGCTGAATGAAGGTCTTAAGCTCGCCTGCGTGAAGTCCGTTCATTTTGCCGTTCTCCGGCTTGTTGAATTGGAAAAGTCGAAATTCAATGGTGCCCTTTGTGAAAACCGAATGGTAATTGAGCTGTGCGTAGCGGCTGTTGTTGTAGTGCTGGGTTCTGCCGTAATCGCAGCCATGTGCGCCGTACCAGATGTCCGCAAGCTGTGCCATGGTGGTGGGCTTTTTCTTGTTGAGCTGTTCGAGGAACTTCGGATTAACCGTGCGGCAGTATCTTGCTGTTCTGCCCCTGTCGATTTTCAGGCTTTCAATCAGAAGCTCCTCGTGGCTTGCCATGATGTTTGCGAGGTTTCGGAGTGTCTGCGGTGTGTGTCCGTTTGCCCCGATGTGAACGTGGATGCCGCAGCCCCTTGTGTAGTCGCTCTTTGCACCCGCCTTACGAAGACGGCGGATCAGCTCCTGCAGGGTTTCGATGTCGGAGTAGTGCAGAATCGGGGTTACCAGCTCGCACTTTTCACTGTCGCATCCGGCGATAGAAACGTCCTTCTGGAATTTCCATTCTCTGCCCTGTGCATCCCAAGCACTCCAGGTGCTGTAGCCGTTGCGGCTTGCTGTGCTTTCGTAGCGGCGTGTTCCGAAGAAATCGGCGGCGATTCTTGCAGCCTTTTCTCTTGTGATGCTGTTCATTTCAACCTCAACTCCGATGGTCTGATTCTTGAGGTTTTCGATCTGCTGTGCGGTCTTTGCGTTCATTGTGTTTTCCTCCGTGTTTCGTGGTTTTCTGTGCCTTTCGGTAGTTACATATTACCGTCTTTCGGAGGATATATCAAGCCGCTAAATGTACAGAATAATCCGCTGTATTTCGGGCGAAACATTGTGTAATATACACCCTTGATTTACTTGCAATAGTATGGTAAAATACACTACAATGGGAATAGGATCTCGATTATTTTTTGCTCCCAGTGACCTTTGAAAAATCATCCACCCCCTCGATCAGCGACAGCGTCCGACCATTGCTCCAGACCATGTGAATGTTGCCGCCGTCGTCAATGTATTCCACCTCGCCAACCGTACCCGGCGGCACGGGGTAGGGGTCATTCATAAGGTGCAGAATGATTTTTGTGCCAGCCGGATATTTTCTGCGGAGAGCTTCAAGCTGCTGTTTATTCGGAAACTGCATCACTCACGCCTCCGTTTCTGAAAGCAGAGCTTCCGGTCAAGTGTCGGAGCAGCACCTTTCTCACGCTTTTGAATTCCGTCCCGATGAATCCAAGTCGCAGGAGAAAGCAGCGGAAAGCATACTTCTCATTGTCGCTGGTGTCGGGCTTGTTGTTGATACGTTTCTGATTCTTCGCCATGTCAATGAGTGCCGTGAGGAATCGGCTGTAAGCGTCAGCGTCCTCCGGCTGTTCCAGTGTGAACCAGGGGAACTGTACCTCCGATTCCGTCACCGTGTATTCCAGCGAATCCGTCTGCAAGGCGTGCCTGATGAGAGTACCCTTGTTCTTCAGAATCCTGTCAAGGTTGGTGAGGGTCTGCTCATCCAGCTTTTCTTTCGGGATGGAGATGGTAAGACGGTTGTCAGATTCCTCCGTTTCGGCAATGAACCCACGCTTGTGGAGCTCCTCCAGCAGTCCGCTGATGTCTGTGCCGTCCTCGCAGTGCAGCGTGCCTTCCTTGTCCACCGTCATCGTTCCGATTGTGTAAGCACAGGTCGGCATGAACTGGTACTCTGCATTTTCGCCTGTGATCTCGCTGATTGCCTGCACCAGCTTCTTGCGTTCTGCGCCTGTGCAGTTGAATTTGATTTCCATAATGTGACCTCCTTATTTTTCGCCGTCCATGCCGGCTGCTGTGTCACATATTACCGTCTTTCTCACAGAATTGCAAGTCATTTTTCGCCGAAATACTGTAGAAAAATAGCCCTCGCATTTGTGCTTATTACACTTGTGAGAAGTGCTGCAATCTGCAATTAGAACTTTGTTGCTTCTGGTGATGGCTATTTTCCGCAGAGTATGGTAATATGTGTGGCGAAAGGAGAGGTGCCGATGATCGAGGAATTTTACCACGGCAACATCGTCCGAGCCGACCACACGCCTGCGAATCCCGAATACCACGCTCTGATGCAGAAATGGCTGCCCATGTGCGATGCATTCGAGAGAATGCTCACGCCGGAACAGCTGACCGTGTTCAAGGAAATGACGGATTTGCAGATGAAAAGCAGTGAGATTGCAAGTGTGGAACTGTATGCAGCAGGCTTTCGGGACGGCGCACAGCTGATGCTGGAAATCATGGAATGACGAGGGACTCCCGATTTCGGGAGTTTTCCTCGTTATTACTTTGCGAAGTGGGCAATGCCAGACAGTACAAAAAACGCACAGGGCAGTGCGATACCGTTGCCCCACATCTTGTACTCCGCACTATCCGAATGCGGATTCTTCAGCCATTTCAGAATCTGCTTATCCGTTTTCGGCTTCTTTTCGGAAGAAACAGCAAGCCTGTGCGTTTCAAAAACATCACGCCAGAACGCCATATCCTCTTCGGTCGGATTCTCAATTCCAATACCCTCACACCACCATGTCGGCATACCTTGAAGCAATGCACACTCCTGTGGGGTAAGCCTGCGAACCGTGTATCCCACATCATTGATGAGGGGCGGGTCTTTGTAATCCGTAGCAACAAGCGTATTCGCTGTATCTGCCTGTGCATTGGTGAAGAATGAAGCTTTGCTTGAGGTATACACGGGAGTTGCCACCGCAGACGGTCCCTGTGCATTCAGTGTTGAAGATACTCCGTTTTCGGAGATTCCCATATTCCTCGCATAGTTCTGTCCGCAGTTATACGACTCTCTGTCGATGGCATAAACTACGGCGTGTTTATCCATGGTATTCAGTGTGAAAGATACGTCTTCATTGATGCCGTCACCCTGCGGGCCGTTCTTGTCGGCTCGTCCGATCATAGAGCCTTGCAGAGCATAGCTTTCCACGATTGCAATGCCGCCTTGATTGCAGGCAGGAGAACCGCCGCCGCAGTCCAGTGTTCTGGAGGTGTCTGCTTCATATACACCGCTGTGAGGATTGTCGGACTTCATCGCATTGGACTCAAATGCACTGATGCCATAGGCTTTCGGGTATTCCAGCAGCATCGGCACATTGCCGCCGCCAGTTCCGCAGCGTGATGTAAGCGTCTGCACATTACCATCAGAGGAAATGCTCACACGGCTGTCTGCCGGATGATTATCAATTGCAATCGCCGCCGGCACAACCCCTGCACGGAGAGTTGGTGATTTTTCCTCCTCATAGCCGATGCCACGAGCTTTAGCGGAATGCTCCGTACAAAATCCTGCCGACAGTACACACGGCGGATGGTGTGCCTCAGCACGAAGAGTACAGGTCATATCCTCGGTCACATCCATACGGTTGCCGCCCTGGTCATTTAAACAGAGTTCGCTTGCTTTTCTAATGCAATCCGCAGCACCTCCGGCAGCTCTTTGCCACGCACGGAAGCTCTCCGCAGAATACCCTGACACGCCCTCGGACTCAAAGAGTATTTTTCCGGCACATTCGCCTGTAAAATCTGCGACAAGGTAGATGCGTTTTCTTCTCTGGGGAACTCCCCAGTATTGTGCGTCAAACAGTCGGTATACGACAGAATAACCGTTTCCCACGATTTCTCCTGCATTGTGCCATTTCGCAAGTTTAGGAATAGCAGCGGACTCATCCGCAATCTTGCAGATTTCTTCGAGGACGCAGCGGAAGTCTTCTCCGCCTCCGGAGGAGAATGCACCTGGAACATTTTCCCACACGATGTATTTCGGGTATTCGCCATTGGTCTTACACCTCATTTCCTTGATGATTCTGATTGCTTCAAAAAACAGTCCCGAACGCTCTGCCTGAATGCCTGCACGCTTGCCTGCAACGGATAGGTCAGTACAGGGACTTCCGAATGTGATAATATCCACGGGCGGCAATTCCGCACCATTCAGCTTTGAAATATCGCCGAAATGTTTCATAAACGGCAGTCGCTTTCGAGTGACAGCTATCGGGAACGGCTCAATTTCCGATGCCCATACTGGAGTGATGCCTGAAAGGATACCAGCCATCGGGAAAGTTCCGCTGCCGTCAAATAAACTTCCGAGTGTAAGTGCTTTATTCATTGGGCATTTCCACTTCCTTTACAAGTTCAGAATACGGAATTCTCTCACCATTACGGATCGCAAATACAGCCTCCGCATTGCCTGTATCCTCCACATAACGGCGGAGAATGACAGACGCATACTTTTCATCAAGCTCCATCATGTAGCAGATTCTGTTCATCTGCTCACATGCCATAAGAGTTGAACCGCTGCCGCCGAAGGTGTCGATGACTACGGCATTCTCCTGTGTGGAGTTTCCGATAGGATAGGCAAGCAAATCCAACGGCTTTGAAGTCGGATGATTTGCATTGCGTTTCGGCTTATCAAAGTTCCAGATAGTTGTCTGCTTGCGGTCGGAATACCACTTGTGCTTGCCGTTCTGCATAAAGCCATACAGCACAGGCTCGTGCTGCCACTGGTAGTCGGAGCGACCAAGGACAAGGCTGTCTTTCACCCAGATACAGCAGCCTGCAAGGTGAAAGCCTGCGTCGATGAATGCTCTGCGAAAGTTCAGTCCTTCCGTATCGGCATGGAACACATAAGCCGCGCCGCCTTTCTCGAGATGGTCTGCCATGCACTTGAAAGCAGAGAGCAGGAAGTTGTAAAACTCTTCATTCTTCATGCTGTCGTTCTGAATGGTCAGACCGCTGGCGCTCTTGAAAGATACACCGTAGGGCGGATCGGTCAGAATGAGGTTTGCTTTCGTATCACCCATGAGTGTATTTACATCTTCGGGGCTGGTCGCGTCACCGCACATGAGGCGATGCCTGCCGACCGTCCACACATCTCCACGCTGTACAAATGCCGCTTTTTCCAGTGCGGCAGTCAGGTCAAAATCATCATCCTTGACATCATCACTGTTGTTTGTATCAAAAAGGTCAGCGAGTTCTTTTTCATCAAAGCCTGTCAGCCCGAGGTCAAAGCCGAGGTTCTGAAGTTCTTCCATTTCAACAGCGAGCATTTCCTCGTCCCAACCTGCATCCAGTGCCATACGGTTGTCGGCAAGGATGTAGGCTTTTTTCTGTGTCTCCGTCAGATGCTCCACAAATACACACGGTACTTCGGAGTAGCTTTCTTCTTTTGCCGCCATCACACGACCGTGACCTGCAATGATATTAAATTCCTTGTCAATGATGACAGGATTGATAAACCCGAACTCACGGAGCGAGGAACGCAGCTTTGTGATCTGTTCCTTACTGTGAGTTCGGGCGTTATTTACATATGGGATAAGCTTTGTAATGTCTACAAGCTGAAAATCCGTTGTTGTTTTCATCGGTGCTGCCTCCTTTGGATACGCTGCAGACCACGGCGGGCTTCGTGTACATTTCCCTTTACCGCCTGTCCCTTGATTGTTCTGTACTGCTGCTTTGTGAGCATCGGTCTGCTGGCTTTCAGTTCACGCCAGAAAGTTACATCTGTGCTTGATTTCATAGTGCCTCCTTATCGCTTACTGCGGAGCAGTTTCTCCATCATGTCATCCTGCGGATTCCCCTGAAACTCTACGCTACAGTTTTCTCTCACAATCTGGAAAATCTGATTCCAGATCTGATTCGCCTGTTTCATGTAGTTCTGTGACATCGCAACATAGGGTGACGCAATCGCTGCATTTGTCGTCGGGTGCTTTGAAATGTAGCCGTACTTGGTAACGATCTGCTCACAGTGTATCCAACGAGAAATGCTCATGGCATACTGTTCCACCAGCTGTCGACTGACGATTTTCTCACAGGAGCGTTCTTTCAGCCACTGGTAGGTTTCGGTATACACCTCATCAGCAAGCAGTTTTGTGCCGTCACGCTGTAATTCCTGCATAAACTCTCTCACAGGCGGAGTGTCCACCGACTCAATATCTGCAGGCTGCATCATCACTTCCGCAGTTTTTCCCTCGGCAAGTTTCGCTGCAAGAGCCTTTCGTGGTCGTCCTGCACCTGGTCTTGCACCGCCTCTGTTTGTGCCGTCCTTTGCCACACCATCATCACCTCCAATAATCAATGAAATTCAAACATTCCCACGAAAAATGAGCATAAAAAATCCCGACAGCAAAGTCGGGAAAGTTTCGTATTTTCGGTATGTTCCGTTGTTTTTATATTGTCGGGAGTTAATACCCCGTTTGAAATCCGAATTTTGTGCGTGAGAGGGGGCGCCGGTCTTTTCCTCGATATTCCGTAGAAAAATCAATACCCCCGGGGGTGCAGTACTTCACTCCTCGAAAGTCAATAGTGATATTCCGGTCTGCTATCCTCATTGCCGGTCTTGCGGTCATGACATCGCTTACATAACGCCTGCCAGTTTGTTTCACTCCACATCAAGATACTATCACCTCGATGGGGAATGATATGGTCAACGACTGTTGCCGTTACAAACCGTCCGTTCGCTTTGCACTTCACGCACAGCGGATTCTTACGGAGATATGCCTTGCTTACCTTTTGCCACTTACTGCCATAGCCACGCTTAGTAGCGGAGGGTCTGTCGGGGTGGAGGGGCTTGTGCTCTGCACAATATTGTTCCTCCGTAAGGCTCGGACAGCCGGGGTGTTTACAGGGTTTCTTTGCTTTTCTCGGCATTGCCGACACCTCCTTCGGGTACAGAAAAAGCCACACAGATTTCTCTGCATGGCTTTCGTTCTATTTCGCTATTATACAGTATAGCACATAACGAACGTATTATCAAGTATTATTGCGTATCATTGAGTATCAACTTTTTGACGGCTACTCCATGCAGTCGTTTTGTATGGGATTCACTGTATCCGATTTCCACAGCAATCTGTTCCCATTTCTTGAATTCAATATAACGCTTATAAAGCAGGTCACGCTCATCAGGATCTGTAAGCTGCTGAATAAACACACAGAACTGCTTTTTCAGCTCATTCAGTTCATCAAGTGCAGCATCCGCTTCCTTGTCAAGTTCAATGGCAGTCAATACCCCATCATATTTCTGATGTGGATTAGGACTTGCAGTTTTTGGCATATCGCTGAATGATGCGGAAGAGGGGCAACGTTCCTTAATGCGAAGTTCATCAGCCTCATCTCTTTTACGCTTAATACGTCGCATCAATTTCTTGGCTGTTTTCATGTATTCTTTCGTATTCATGCAACATCCTCCATATCTTCAAGATTCTTCATAAGTACTTCACCATCAAGGTCGCAGAGAAATGCAAACCAATCGGAAGTAAAGAACTTGCGTAACTCTCTTTTGGCTGTATAATCCTTGCTCCTGACCGCAATGCGATAATCAAAAACAGCTCGTTCTACAATCGCCATTGCAAGGTTCTTATATGGATCTTCGGGAGGGATATTATTTTTCGCTGTCTTAATCATGCTGAATCTTCCTTTTCTGCCTGCCATAAAATGTACCTTCACCCATCAAAACTCCAAGCGTCTCGCAGGCAAGCAGAGCAATCTCGGTAACATCATGGGATTTTTCGATTCGGGAAATATTTTCACCCGCCTTACGGATACTTTCTTGAAACTGAGCGTATATAGCAATGCATCGTTCATGCTTGGAAATATCCTCGGTATATTTGCGAAAAAGCATCTGCTTTCGTTGAGAAGCTTCCTCTTTGGAAAGCTCCTCAAACTTGAAAGCATAGTATAATTTCTTCAGCTCGGAAAAATACTTATATTCCGCAGGAGGAAACTTCGTAACATCAATTGTACCGTCGTAAGCCTGGCGTTCCAGCTTACGGAATGTGTCCTTATCCTTAAAATTGAGAATAGTTCTCATTTTGCCTCCTAAGTAGAGTAATATAGAATATAATATATAAAATATAATCTTTATTTTATTTTTTTTCTTCTTTAAGAGGAAGTAAGAAAAAGAAGAATATACTCTATTTACTCTATCTGAAATTACTGTTTGATAGAAACTGGTGAGGAAATGCCCTGATAGTGAACGCAGCCATTTTTCATTTTTTTGATAAGCCGCTTGCTGAGTTCAATGCCGAATTTACGGGAGGGCATCTTATATTCGTTGCTTTCCGCCGCCCACTTGCAATAAATCGCATACAGCACGGACGCCTTGATTTCACCGCCTTCAGCGATATAGTCGGAGGCGAGGAATGCGGCGATTACGTCCATTTCGTTGCGGTACTCCTTAACGGAATCCTCGACGGCTTTCGGCTTATGCAGACCTTCGTATTTCCACAGACGGTAGCCGTCCATCATCCAGGCGAGGATGTCGGGCATTTCTTCACGGAGCTTCTCGCCGAGATTCTTGTCCACCTTATCTTCGGGAATGCTCTTCACAAACGGAATAATATGAATTCTGCGCCAGATACCAAGGTCAGTGCCACGGATGGTCGGCTTATGATTGGTCGCAAGCCAGAGCTTGAATTCAGGACGATATTCAAATTCATCGCCATACAGCTTTCTTGCCGTTACCATGTCATCGCCGGTCAGCTGCTTGATAAGTCCTTCGTTCAGTCGCATACCCTCATTTGGCTCTACACTGGTCACGAGTCTTGCACCCTTCAGACGGGCAATATCGGTGTTGGCGGAGGAATTGTTGTTTTTGACCATGATGGATTCCGGCTGGATATTAGTCGCATATTCGCCGAGAATGGCACGGACGATTTCAAGGAACGTAGACTTGCCGTTTCTGCCGTTGCC